>CAKPMB010000025.1 GCA_934167885.1 uncultured Bacilli bacterium | reverse complement strand
AATAATAATATTTAATAAAAAAATGATTAATAATAAAGATTAAAAAATATAGAACACTTGTGGTTTTATATTTTTTTAATTTATGACTAATTGTTTAACTTTTCTTTTATCTTTGCCTGCTTCATTCCACATATCCTTTTTATCAAATAACATCTCTTCAGCTTCAAAATATTCAATATTACCTTTTGAGTTGGAATAAATATCAATAAAATATGCACCAACAGAATTAGATAAACCCATTTTTTGTTGAAATTGAGTCCTATCACAAAAACATGGTACTTCTACACATCTTACATTTCTATAAACAAATGAATAACTTTTATGATAATGACCAATTAGTAATATTTTAGGCTTTGAGCCTGATTCTAGTATTTCTATTCTCTTTTGTGGTTTATAAGATAAAGATTGTGCACTGCCACCACCCGGATGATCTAATACAATTTTAACACCATTAATATCAATAGTAGCTGTATCTTGACCTAAAAAAACCATATCTTTCCTACATCTAGATAACCATTCATTTACTGTGACTTGACCATTTTTATAATGCGATTCATCATGACTACCAAGAATATATTTTGTCGTAATCCCCTTTACTTTTGGATACATATCAACAACATACCCAACTTGTTCATCAAAACCATGAAGAAATTGTTGCCTAGCTTGTTCAGGCCTAATAGGATAATTACCATCAACAACGTCGCCTATATGTAGTACTAAATTAATACCTCTGTTATAAGATTCTTTATAAATTTCATTAAGTAAATGTAGTTGTTGATGAATATTACCAAAATGAGTATCAGAAACAGCTGCAAAAGATGTATGAATTAAGTTTTCACCTTTTGTTGCTTTAGTACATAAACGTTTAGTAATAACTTTTTTAAATACTAATTTACCATTTTCCTCAACAACACTAACATCTTTACCATATATTTTAAGCAATTCTAAAATACCATTAAATTCAGAATCACTAAAATTAAATTTTTCTTTAAATAATGAAATATCCATATTATTTTTTATATATTTATAAATTTTATTAACATAATTTAAACTTTTATAATCCATATTAAATCACCGTCTTTCTTAAAGCTTTGCAATTTTGATAATCATTTTTATTAGTTTTATAATAAACAGAATCAAATGCTTTAATTGTTTCTAAGAAACCTTTTTTGTTTGTTTTAATAGTTACATACCATGCACCAACGGTATTGGAATATCTTTTATCATTCATTTCCTTAGTAGTAGCACAAACACTAGGAACACTCATTACAACGACATTCCTATAAGTAAACTTTTCCATTTGTAATAATCCACCATAAAGTAAAATATTTGGTTTATCTTCACTTCTAAATGAATCTATTTGTTGCTGTGGTCTATAAGAAACCGTATAAGTTTTAGAAAGCTTTGGACTAAATAGCATTATTTTAGTATTATCTAACATTATATTACAAGAGTTACAACCTAGATATATCATATCGTTTCTTGATTGACTGATTCTCTTACCTATATTTATTTTATTAGTTTTTAAGTGTTTTTCATCTTGCTTTCCTAATATAAAATAAGTTTTCATACTTTTTAGTTGTGGATAATTATTAATAATATAGTCCGTTTGTCTCATAGTATCATCTAAAAAAATAGTATCTACATATGGATCATTTAAAGAATATAAACCTTCTGATATATTTCCACATAAAATAACATTATTATATCCCAAACTATAACCTTTTGTATATATATCATTTATTATACTTAGCTGTTGATATTTTGAACCTAACCTAGTATCAGATATCAAAATAAATTTAAATTCATTGTTTTCATCGCTACTTAATATATAATTATTTTCTTCTTCAAATTCATTATCACCTTGATTTATCAAATAAATATCATCATCTTTTTTTCTATCAGCAATATTTATACCATTATTTCTTAATTCCCTTACTATTGCTAATACTTCTAATTCATTCAAGTTTAAAGAATCACACAAATCACTAATAGAAATATTTTTTCTTGTTAATTCTTTTAATTTTTCATATAAATCAGTGTTCTTCATATTTTTAACCTCCAAAAAAAGAGAATATAAATCTATAAATTATATTCTCTCAGACTGTTGACAAATAGGTAGAAATTTTACTTATTTGTCTTTTATTTTGTAAAAATAATAAAAGTTTCCAATATA
>CAKPMB010000024.1 GCA_934167885.1 uncultured Bacilli bacterium | reverse complement strand
TTCATTATTAAAGACTCAACGCTAAAGCTTAAAAGAACCACCGGACTATCCGGTGGTTTTCATTTTTACAAAAAAACAAGCAATTACTGCTTGTTTAAATCGTTTATCAGATTCACTATGTCGTCCAATTTATTTTTAAACATATGTGAATAAATATTTAGCGTTTCATCAACTTTAGTATATCCTAAGTACTTAGCAACTAAAGTTATATTAGCACCATTATTGATAAGTAATGAATCACATGAATGTCTAAAATCGTGAATTATTATTTGTTTAACCCCAGCCTTTTTAGCGTTGTCATTCTTTCTTCTTCTCAGGACATCTGGATGTAATCTCCAAATACAAACCATTTATCATTAAATCCGTAATACTTATGACATTGTTCCTTTAACTTTAATAAATCTTTTACTAACACGTCTGGCATTGGAACAGTCCTTCTACTTGATTTGGTTTTGGGTGTCGTAATATTACAATACCCAGAGTCCCCAGATACATTAACAACATTTTGGACAACTGATAATTCTTTGTTTTCAAAATCAATGTTTTTCCATACTAACCCTCTTAATTCTCCTCTTCTTAATCCACAGTAGTATAATGTTTCAAAAACACATCTAAACCTTATATCTTCTTCTACTGCAATAAACGTCTTATATTCCTCAGGTGTATAAAATAACATTTCTTTTGGTATTTCATTAGGATTAGTAAAATTAACTAGTTTATTATATAAAGAAGTGAAGTTAAAATCATACATTTTTGTACCATAATTTAATGCACTCTTAAGATACTTCATTAGATCATTTTTAGTCCTAGTTGCAAGCTTCTTAGAATTCATTTCTTGTTTCCAATTTTCAATATCACGAATATTTAACTTATCTAATTTAATGTTTTTAAGAGAATCAAAATGTTTCACTTTTTTACCATAATTAGTTAATGGGGTTTCCCTAACTTTATCCCTTTGATAATTATAATGCTCTTCAAATAAATCACCTAAGGTCATCAAAGTTTGATCCCCTATTTTTTCTTTTTCAACATAGAAGTCGCGTTCAGCTGCTAGCGCTTCCTTTTTTGTTAATAATACTAGTATAGTTGTCAATAAACTCACAATTAGAATTTTGTAATAACTTGTCTACTAAAAATGTATCAAGAGTATCTAAAGCAATTCCTGCAATTGAACCATAAATAGGTATAAAGCCAGCAATATTAGGAATTATAAATCTAACCATTTTTACTGGAATAGATTCTCTATTTTTTAAAAGAGCAACAAATTCTTTCTCTATTTCATCTCCATTATCAGCTATGTTAAAAAACCACTTTCTAAAATTAGAAATATGTTTATTCTTTATTATTTTAACTATATCTTTAATATTAAGATTTCCAGATAGAATCATTAAACGTAAATCTGGCAATTTGTTAATATCAGAAATTGAAAAAAATTCTTCATCATAAATAAACTTTTTATTATTAATCAAAGTAGATAAAGCTTCAATTGTATCATCAAAATAATATGTATATATTTCTGATTTCTCTGTTATATAATTATCTCTATAAAATCTACAGATTAAATTATATATATTTCTGTTTTTATCCGTAATAAAATAATAAGAATTTAGTCCAATCCCAACCTTTGAAAAGACACCAGATTTTAACATATTATGCAACCCATCTACCATATCTTGTTCATCAATTTTACAATTCAATTTTTTACGAGAATCAAATACTTTTTTAAAGATGGTTTTAATTTATTGAAAAAATCGTCATCTTTAATAAAACTATGTATATAATTTTCAAAATCAATTAAAGTCGCTGGCAATACATTTAAGCGTCCATATGCCACTAAAGTATATTTATTTTTAGTTGTAGTATAATTATCAAAACTATTTCTACATTCTGTCATAGTCGAAATCCTAATATCCTTTATGTCTATATAGGAAATCAATCCCTTATTTAAAATATACTTTGCAGCTTCTATATCTAGTGATGCTAATTCTTTTATAAAAACAGGTAATTCTAACAAATCTAAACAGATCCTATCAAATAAAATGTTAGATATTTGATAAGAAATTAAAGTCTGAAATTCTTTGTTATCATCTAAATTAAATTCCATGAAATATGGGATTGTAGAGTCAATTGTTGAATTACCAGTTTTATAATTTTCAATTCTTAATAAATTAGGTAAATATATATCCTTCAAAATAACCTCCCATTATATAAAAGGCAACTTATATAGTAATTATTTGCCACCCATGACATTTATTATAGAATTACCAATCATTGTTACTAAAGTTTGATAAAACCATTGATAATTTTGAATATGTTTTCCAATTCTTTTAAATAGCCCTGTATTTTTACTAACAATCTTAGATTCATTTATATTATCTATGTAATC
>CAKPMB010000023.1 GCA_934167885.1 uncultured Bacilli bacterium | reverse complement strand
TCATCTTTTTCCATTTTATCCTCCATATCCTTAATATAATTATAGACTAAACTAAAATATTAATCAATCTATAATTATTTTAGCAGTAAAAAAGAGTAAAATTTCTTCGCAAAGAAATTTGATATAATTAATACATAATAAAGTTGGGATGTAGTAATGAACAGAAAACAAAGAAGAGAACCAAGAAAAGATAAAAACTTAATTATTGAGTTATATTCTATAATAAAAAAATATTTACCTAATTTACTTGATAAGTTTGAAAAATTAACTAATGTTAGACATCAATCATATAATATGAGAACTATTTGTGTAACGAGATTATTTGGTTTGATTTGTGGATTAACTTCACTTTCTAATATTTCATCAGATGAGTTCAATACTGATACATGTATTAAAAATATATCTAATATTTGAACTGCTAAATTGGCTGAATTTCCTTATTGGGAAACTATTCAAGATATATTTATGAATATTAAAATATCTGAACTTAAAGATATTCAAAAATATATTGTTAAAACTTTATTAAGATCAAAAATGTTTGATAAATATAAATTTGAAGGTGCTTTTTAGCTTCTTTTTGATGGTACACAGGTCTATCAAATCATAATTATAATTTGAATGATAATTGCTTACAAAGAAAACATAAAGATGGTAAAGTCTCATACTATAAGTATGTTTTAGAATGCAAATTAGTTGTTGGTAATATAGTTATTAGTTTAGACTCTGAATTCATTAAAAATAAAAAAATGTTAACTGAAAAACAAAAACAAGATTGTGAAACAAAAGCATTTAAAAGAATGATTAAACGTATTAAGGAAAATTATCCAAAGTATAAATTTATTATTACTGGTAATGGCTTATATGCAACTACTCCTATTATTAATATTTGTAAAAATTATCATTGGTTTTATATTTTTAATTTAAAACCAGATAGATTAAAAGAAATTAATGATGCTTTTGAAGGCAATATTAGATTATTAAACGAAACAACAAAAACAAATTATTTTTTATCTTCTAATATAAAATTTAACAAAAATATTCTTAATGTGTTCAAATATATTGAAACAAAGAATAAAAAATACAATAGATAAACTATTGTTTTCGAACTTTCTTTAGAAAGTTCTATTTTTTTGGTATTATGTTTATAGAATAAGGATTGATTTTATATGAATGTACCATTAGAAGAATTTATTAATAACTATTTATCTAAATCTTTTAATGAAAATATGTTTTTACCTAACAGCAAAATTAATCCCAAATATAATACTTTCAAAAAAACTGAAATTATTGCTAAAATTTTTGAAGAACACTGAAATGATGTTTATTTAAAAAATAAAACTTTGATTGATGAAATGCCGTCATAATGCTGATTATGAAATTAATAAAATTATTGATTGTGCTAATAAAAGTCTTGGATGCTCTGCATATGAATGTCCTAATTGTAAAGAGTTACAGTTCAGTCAAGGATCATAAATTTTAAATAAATCTATATAAATAAAGGGTAAAATTTCAATTATATTAGTTAAAAAAATATCCTGAAAATTACGAATTAATGCTATTTTAACGTATTTTTATGAAAAATACATAGTTTTTTAGTCAAAAGTACTTATCAACCCCTTATTTTATCTGACTAAACTGTAACTGTAAAGATATTATTTTTATCGTTTATACTTATAAATATCGAATTTGTTCTTCTTGTGGTTACAAATGTAAGCTTAATAAAGTTGAAAACATTATGCATACTTGCCTATAATGTTCAATATAGACAAATTGTTTTAACGAGTTCCTAAAGAATTAAGAAATAATTCTTTCATCCTTTTAAACAAAGAATTGATTTACTTTTTAAAGCCGTTAATGAAACTATTTATTCTATTTTAAATCTTTATTTCAAATCAGATGGTTATGATAATATCAAAAAACATATTAGAAAAAATAGATTCATCCCTAAATTCTTTGCTTTTTTTCATACTTTTGGTAGAGATATTAAATGGAATCCTCATATTCACATATTAATCGCTGAAATGAAACTTTCTAATAATAAAATTCAAGATTGGTCATATTTTAATTATAATGCTTTATCTAAAAGATTTATGAAAATATTACTAGATCTACTTTACGAAGATATAGGTAAAAGTTTTTATAAAGTAAAATGCGATATGTACAAAAAATATCCAAATGATTTTTATGTATATGCTGAAAAGAAAAAATTTTAAATCATGTATTGAATATGTAACTAGATATTGTGGTCGAGTTACTATAAGTGAAAATAGAATTATTAATTATGATGGCAATAATGTTACTTTTTGCTATAACGCACATGAAGACGAATCTTATCATGAAGAAACCGTAACTGCTGAAAAATTTATTTTAATGTTATTAAGGCATTTAATTCCTAGTAATTACAAAATTATAAGATATTATGGTTTTTATAGAAAGAAACATAAATTACATGATAAAATTGAATTGCTTATAGATATTTCTTCAAGAAAAACAAGAACAATTTTTTTGAAATATGAAAATTATATAAAACAATATTTCAATAGAAATCCATACAACTGTCCAACTTGCAATATACGGTGTAAATTTTTATGTAAAATAGTTTAATAAAGAAAAGAGGTAACAAAATATTTAATTTTGAATCATTCCCAATTAAATTAAGTGGAAAGGTAGTTAATTATATTTGCCCAAAGTGTAAATATAAATTTGAAGCACAAATTGAGCGGTTTTAGAATTTGAGGAAGAAGATGAATGGAATGGGCCTCCGCCATATACAATATGCAGTAAATGTAGATAAAAGCAGAGGATATCATCACGTATACAAAGAAAAATAAAATTAATTGTCAAACTATAATCTAAACGAAAAAACGCCACTATGTGGCGCATTTTCATGTTTGAGCTTTTATAACATCTTAAATATGAAATTCCTATTATATTAACAAATAAAAATAACTAGTTTCAATTCAATCAAACTAGTTATTTTTATATTTCTATTGAAATTGATTTTCCTTTAATAATTTAGTTGAACATTTAACTGTAGAATCATCAACATATACACAAGAACTTATTCCATCTCCATTATCAACACAGTCAGTTACATATGGGCAATACATCATGTCATTAAATTCTTCTTCAGGCATATTTGCAATTTGAGCAACTCCAACAACAATCATAATTACAAAAGATAAAATTACTCCAACTAATCCAAGTACAGCATAAACTTTACCACTTTGATTTTTCTTTTTTATTTGAACTAAAGCTACAATAGACAATACTAATCCAACTAATACAACAATATCATATAATATAGATAACCAAATAGCTTCACTTGGAATAAATAATATAATTATACTTAATATTACTAAAACAAACGAAGCAATACCTATCTTGTTTTTTGGTCCTTTCTCTTGATTAAAATTTTGTTGTGATGCTTCATCGTGAAACACAATGTCATTCTCTGTTTCGTGATTATTCATTTTTACTCCTCCTCTTCACTACCATACAGATACTCTTTTTTCATTTGATACATACATATCATCTGATTTCATTATACTATAAACTGAATAAAATTCTTCAGTAGATGATAAAACCGCATTAACTCTATTTTTATTTGGCGAATGAACATCATAACGTAATTGATTTGCTCGATAATATGGTGTTGATTGTGAACAAAAATCTAAAGCATAATGTTCAAAGATTGTTTTATAATCATTTTCTGTTGCCCCTCTACTCTTTGCTATTTCCATAACTATAGCCATCCCACCTAAATCTGCAATATTTTCTCCAAGAGTAGCTGTTCCAAATTGATTATAGTTATTATAATATTTAACAACTGCTATATTAAGCTTATTAAAATTATTCAAATCTTCCTCTGTCCACCAATTTATATAATTACCATCTCCATCATACATACTACCACTAGAATCAAGAGCATGAGATAATTCATGTCCAACCGTAAGCCCAATAGTACCAAGTAATTTATAATATGATGTATCCAAATTATTAACATCTATATTAAGCATTGTTTTATAAGAATAAATTATTCCCAATAATAAAGTTATACTATTTGTATTTGGTTGATAAAAAGCATTTTGTTCTAAATAATCTATATGTCCATACATTATATTTCCAAGTTTATATTGTCTATTATGCTCAGAATTTATAGATTGATTTATATTTATAATGTTCTGTAAATAAGAATTGTCTTTAGATACTACATAATTGTTTTCAGCATAAACAAATTGTTTAGGAACACCAACCGTATATTTAATCTTTTGCATCTTATCTAAGGCAGATATTTTTGTTTTTTCAGTAAGCCATTGTTCACTCATTATTCTAGTTTTAAATGTTTCTATTTCTTCAAGTACAAGTTTTGTATAAAATTGACTTTCTTGTTCTGTAAAGTTTCTTTTCGAAAACTCACTTGTTATTGTATCTTGAAATAATAAATAAATGTAATGGTAAATTAATTCTTCGTCTGTTCTAAATTCTTCTGCTATTCCATTAATATCTTCTTCAAATTCATTATTAATTTTATAAAAGTCAGTGTTTATGTATTTCGAATATTCAGTAAGAATTCTCATAATTGCATATTTTTTTAATGTCGATAAATTGTCATTTGTTAAATATGTATCTATTGCTTTTAATTGATTTATATCTGCAACAAGAATACTACCACCATAAGTGTATATATCACTATATTTTTTAACAATAGAAGTTAAATTTAACACTTTTAACTCATTTTGTAATTGATTTATATTATATACCTTATAACCTTTATCAATTAATTTATCAGATTTAATAGAAAATCTTGCAATTTCTTTATACATAGACTGTATGTCATTAACCATTTTATAAGCTTCATTATCCTTATAACCATATTCTTTTAATATTTTTACATCATATTTTTTAATTTTATTAAGTTCTTGTTCGTACAAATCTAAAGAATAATACTCACTTTTTGTAACATCATAATCATATGTAATTTCATTTAAAGTAAAGTAATGTTGTTTTAAATTTGTTGGCATAAAGTTTATTGATGGATTTACTAACAATCCCATACTTAATTCTTTATTAATATTTAATACTGTTGAAACATATTCATCAACACTTTTAGTATTATTAATTAAATTAATATAATAATCAATTTCGCTTCTTATTGTTTCTTCTTTTGAATTGTTTTTATAACTATAATAAAATGAACATATTTTATCATTAACACTTCCAACAACATGATTATTACAATTATTTAATATATTATCTATAATTGCTTTTTTTTCTTTGTTAATCATTTCTAAAGAATCTGAATACATATAATACCAAGAATCTTCATCTTCATCTAATTGATTAGTACTCAAATACTTATAATTAACATGATTATAATAATCATCTTGTAATCTAGGTTGATTTTTTAATATATCACTAACTGGTTTATTAAGTACTATATTATCGTGATTACCAAAACACAATAAACATATACAATAAATAATTACTACTAATACTAAAAAACAAATTAAATATATTATTTTTTTATTTACCTTCATTAGTTTGTTCTCCTACTTCGTTAGTAACTATTTGTCCATCCTTTAAATAAATTATCCTATCTCCAAATTCTGCAACTGAATTTGAATGAGTAACTTGAATAATAGTAATATTTTGTTCTTTATTTAACTTTTTAAATAATCTCATTATTTCATTAGTAGATATACTATCTAGGTTACCAGTAGGTTCATCTGCTAAAATCAAACAAGGATCCATAATTACAGCTCGTGCGATTGCAACTCGTTGTTGTTGACCACCAGATAATTGCTTTGGTAATAATTTTCTTTTTTCAAAAAGTCCTACAGTTCTTAATAAGTTATTTAATTTTTCTTCGTAATCTTTTCTTTTCTTGCCTGCCATAATAACAGGTAAAAGAATATTATCTTCTACAGAAAGATTTGGTATCAAATTATAAAACTGAAATACAAATCCAATACTTTCTCTTCTAATTTTTGATTGTTCTTTATCGCTTAATTTGTTGACATCTTTTCCATTTATCAACACAGTTCCTTCAGTAGGAGAATCAAGAAAACCTATTTGATATAATAATGTAGATTTCCCGGAACCACTCTCACCCATTAAAGATATAAATTCACCTTTATTTACAGTTAAATTTATTCCTTTTAAAACTTCTAATGGTGTAGATAAACCATCTTTAAAAACTTTTTTTAAATTATTTATTTGTAATATAACTTCATTATTCATATTTTAATTCCTCCACTATATTCATCTTTTTAATCTTTCTTTTCATTACTAAATATATAACTAACATTATTACACCTATTATAAACAATAAAATCAAAATGCTTACTATACTAAATGAAATAGGCATATATAATCCCAATATTGACATTGTATATTTTAATAATTTAATTAACATTACAGTAAATACAACTGAAACTAAAGCAGAAATAAAATATGATAAAAATACTTCTATAAAGATCATTTTATTTAATTGTATTCTACTCATTGAAGTAGAATACAATACAGCCATTTCTTTTTTTCTTTCAAAGAAACTAACAGTTTGATTATTAATTATTCCTATTAAAGCAACACCTATTATTACCAAAACAACTTCTATAATGGTCTTATAAGTTTCCTTCATAGCATTTTCTGTTTTTTCTATATATTCTTGTTGTGAATATACCTCTGGCATTTGATACGTAATAGTTCTTAAAACCTCTTTTCTTATATCTTTTATATTATTTTCATCAGTCACTTGAATAAAATATTGTTGATTTGAAAATATAGGTATTAGATCTTCTACAATACTTTCACTCAATATTATACTCATATAATTTACTCTGCTTGTATCTGCAAATCCAACAACTTTTAAATTTAATGGAGTTTCAACAGTAAATCTTTCTTCTTTGGTTATACCATTTACTACAACTATATCTCCTATTTTTAATTTATATTTTTCTTTAAAATATTCACTTACAATAATTTCATTTTCTGAAAGATTATCTGCCAATTTTGCATCTAAGTCTAATAAATTGCTATCTTCTAATAATGTTTTATAATTATCACTATATAACAAAGTTAAATGATTAATTTTGTTATTTGCAAAAGTAACAGAGTCATAATTTTTAGCAAGATCATCTGTATATAATACTGAAACTCTTTCAACATTATCAATAGCACGAATATCGCTAGTAACATCCATAGGTTCAAGAGATGAATATACATATAATTCTGATTTAACCATATCAAGTTTAGCTTTATAACTACTAATAGAATAGTTTAATAAAGCGAATAATAATAACGATACACACATCATAACTGAAACAATAACATTTGTATTTATTTGTAATTTATTATTTACAATTGTATTTTTAGCCATTTGCCAAACAGGATTTTCAACTTTATCCATCAATTTGCTAAAATATCTAGTTATAGTTGGTAATAATAATGCAATAGCTATAAACAATGATAAAATGCCAATAATACAAAAGACAAAATTTAAATTACAACTAAATATTATTGATACAACACCTATTGTCAAGAAAAAGAAACCAAATAATAATTTATTTATTGAATATTTATATATACTCTCATGTTTATTAAATATGCATTCCTTTATGCTCAACTTACTTGACTTTAAAATTTCTGAAATTGATAAACCAATTTGAAATAAAACTAACATTACTATAGTCAATATAATGATTAGGAAACCATAAGTTTCAAATGAAACCATTTCAATTGTTATACTCATAGTATCTTCCATCATTTCAAATAACAAGAATAATGCTTTAGTAAATCCAACACCGGCTACTGAACCTAATACACCACCAATTAGACCATAAATTGCCATCTCCATCAAAAGAATTAAATTCATCTTTTTAACCGAAGCCCCAATACTTCTAAAAGAACCAATAATAGGAATTCTCTCACTAATTATTATCTTCACAATTGAATTCAAGGTAAAATAAACCACTATTAAAATTAATAATAAAGCAATAATTCCAATTTTTAAAATATATCCAAAAGTAACATATAAACTTGGAGCTTCAACACTTATGAAATTCATTCCATAATCATCTTCTATATTATTCAATTCTTCTGTTAATACAGACATTGTTTTGTTGCCTAAATAATTTAAGCAAAAATATTCATATGGCATTTTGTCTTCGCCAATTAATTTTAAAAATGTTTGTTCATTTGACACAAATGATAGTTCTTGTAAAAACGCACCAGAATCTTTTGCAATATATTTAACAACTAAATTATGTACACTACCATTTTCGTCATAATATTGTATTTGTTTGTTTTCTTCTAACTTATACTTACTAGCAACACTACTTGAAACAATAATTTCATTATCATTTAACACTATATTTTTTTCTTCTTTAAATTCAATCATTTTCATTTTTATGGATTGCTGAATATTTAATCCTAATAAAGGTGTTGATACAAATTCATTTTTTTCATTTTTTATATATCCATAACTGTAATCGCTTACACCTAGATAATCAAATTCAACACCAACAGATTTAATCCTATCTATACTTAATTTTTCTTCTGTAACAGGATAAACCATATAATTATATCCTCCCATAAAAGAATTAGATAAAGAATTCCAGAATGATTTAATTGAAAATACCATTCCTAAAGATAATGATAATAAAAGACCAACTCCAAAGAGGGATATTATAATTAAAAAAGTTCTCCCTATATTTTCTTTAATATTTCTTATAATATGTTTCAAAAAAATTCTCATATACTACACACTACCTTATTCCCTACAACTCTTAAGTTACTCGTAGAGCTTCCTACGATACCGCAATTAGTATAACACAAGCAATTAATTTTTACAATGATATTTAATTTTTGAGTTCCGGTATTTTACAAAAATCAGACTACTTTTTTAATAATTTATTTAATAATACTTGTTAAATCTTATTTTTTACAAAAATTTTATTTTTTATTTCACGCCAAAATTGAACATCGTTAGATGTTCAATTTTATAGTTTTAAGTTTTTTATTAATTTATATTTTAAGACATAGCTGCTTATATTTTTCTCTTATCTCTATTTCTTGCCACTTTTTAATGTCTGTATGTGCATATGCTAGTATATTTTTTATTCCTCTTGCAAACTGGCTCATCCATACTATGACCTTTCCTCTTAATGATTTACTTGATTCTACTATTTTTATACTTAATAGTTTTTTATTTAC
>CAKPMB010000022.1 GCA_934167885.1 uncultured Bacilli bacterium | reverse complement strand
ATTTCATTATTAAAGACTCAACGCTAAAGCTTAAAAGAACCACCGGACTATCCGGTGGTTTTCATTTTTACAAAAAGTCATGTTTCTTAAATAAAGCATGACTTTTTTTATAAAATTAAAAGAATTATAATCCATAGATTACAACTCTTTTATTATTTAAATTCTTTCAACATCGATTTTGGTATCATAACCATTTAAATTATACATAACACCATTATTATCTTGATTGATAATATCAACAGCAAGTGTTTCATTCTTTATAAACTCAAGATAATCATGTAGTTTTTCTTCAAGATTTTGTTCTGAATAATAGTATATTTTGATTCTGTCAACAATGTTAAAATCTCTTTGTTTACGTTCATTTTGAACCTTACTTATCATCTCACGAACAATACCTTCATTAATTAATTCATCTGTAAGGGTAGTATTTAATATAATGAAGTTTTTACTATCACTACCAACGTTAAAACCTTCTTTAGCATTTATTCTAATATCTACCATTGATGAATCAAGTTCATAGTCTTGCTCATTTAATTTAATCATAACTTTTTCATTATTATTTAACTTATCAATTTCATCGATAGATAATTTTTGTAATTCTTGACTTAATAATTTAATATTAGCGCCAAATAATGGGCCACATACTTTAAAGTTTGGTTTTACTTCATAGTTCATGTAATTTTCTAAATTGTTTTCAAAAACAACTTCTTTGATATTTAATTCTTCTTTTATTAAATCAACTAAATCACTAATTATTAGTTGCTTTTTAGCATCTAAAATAGCCATTGATAATGGTTGACGAACTTTAATTTTAGCATCTTCACGAACATTACGGCCAAGAGAAATAAGGTCACGAATTAAATCCATACGTTCTTCGATTTTTGAAGATACATACTTAGCATTATATTCTGGGAAGTATGCTAAATGAACGCTTTCTTGATTAGTAAGTGAAGTCCAAATTTCATCACTTACAAATGGTGTAATTGGAGCAATAATACGGCATAATCCTTCTAGAACTTCATATGTTGTTTGATATACAGCAAACTTATCATTGTCCATATTACTTGACCAGAAACGACGACGATTACGTCTTATATACCAATTAGATAAATCCTCTGATACAAATTCTGTAACACTTCGAACAACTTTATTCAAATCATATTCTTGATAAGCATCATCTGTATACTTAACAAGTTTATTATATTTAGATAAAAGCCATTTATCAATTTCTTCTAAATCATCATAAGCAACATTAAAATTGTCTTTTGTTATTTTATCAGTATTAGCATAAAGAGCAAAGAAATTATATGTATTTCTTAATGTATTAAAGAACTTAGAATATACTTCTTTCAATCCTTCTTCATCAAACTTAATTGGTGTCCAAACTGGTGATACATATGGTAAATACCATCTAATTGTATCAGCTCCATATTTTTCAATTAAACTAAATGGTTCAACTGCATTTCCCTTACTCTTATGCATCTTTTTACCATATTTATCTAGTAACAATTCATTTACTAAGACATTCTTATATGGACTAACACCCTTAACAAAAGAACTAATGACTAATAGTGAATAAAACCAACCTCTTGTTTGATCAATTCCTTCAGCGATAAAATCAGCAGGGAATTGTTTTTCAAATAATTCATTATTTTCAAATGGATAATGATATTGAGCGAATGGCATTGATCCTGAATCAAACCAACAATCAATTACATCACTAACTCTATTCATTACACCCCCACATTTTGGACATTTAATGTGAATATCATCAACATATGGGCGATGTAGATCTATATCTTTCGAAACATCTTCTATTGCCCTTTCGCGTAGTTCATCACGTGAACCAATCATTTCATCATGACCACATGCACATCTCCAAAGTGGAAGTGGAGTTCCCCAATAACGATTTCTAGAAATAGCCCAATCATTCATATTTTCAAGCCAATTACCAAAACGTTTTTCACCAACATAACTTGGATACCAATGAACACTCTTATTATTTTCAATAATTTTGTCCTTTAACTTAGTAACTTCAAGGTAAAAACTTGGTTTAGCATAATACAATAATGGAGTATCACAACGCCAACAATGTGGATAATTGTGAACCATTTTTTGTTTTTTAAATAACTTATCATTAGCCTTTAAATATTTAATAACTTCTAAGTCAGCATCAAAAACTTTTGTTCCCTTCCAAGGTCCTTCTGTATAACAACCATCCTCACCAACTGGATTTAAGAATGGTAAATCATATTTTTTAGAAACATTGTAATCATCTTGACCAAAAGCAGGAGCGATATGAACAATACCAGTTCCATCTTCCATTGTTACATAATCATCACATGTTACATAAAAAGCTTTTTTGGAAACGGTTAAGAATGGTAATAATTGTTCATATTCACTATATTCTAAATCCCTACCAGTATACTTTTCTAATACTTCATAGTCATCACCTAATACTTTAGATGCCAATGCTTCTGCTAAAATAAATTTATAGCCTTTACTTAATACTTTAACATAAGTAGCATTAGGATTAACACATAAGGCAACGTTAGCGATTAAAGTCCATGGTGTAGTTGTCCAAACTAAGAAATAAGCATCATCTTCCTTTTTCTTCATAGGAACAATAACAGTATCAACGGATACTTCTTTATACCCTTGCGCTACTTCATGTGAAGCTAATCCCGTGCCACATCTTGTGCAATATGGTAAAATCTTATGTCCTTCATAGAATAAACCTTCATCAAAAAACTTCTTTAATATCCACCATTCAGTTTCAATATAATTATTATCATATGTAATGTAACGATTCTCTAAATCGATAAATTGTCCCATCTTTTTTGTTAATTTGCAAAAAGACTCCTCATTTTCCCAAACAATTTTACGGCAATTTTCATTAAATTCTTTTATACCAAATTTTTCAATATCACTTTTATTCTTAAAACCTAATTTTTTCTCAACTTGAACTTCAACTGGTAGGCCATGTGTATCCCATCCAACTTTTCTTAAAACTTTTTTACCTTTCATTGTTTGATAACGACAGAAAGCATCTTTTAAGAATTTAGCAACCATATGGTGTAATCCAGGCATACCATTAGCCGTAGCTGGACCATCATAAAATACCCAATAGTCATTACGAGAATCAATACTTTTCTCAAAAATATGCTCTTTTGCCCATTTTTCATTCAAACTATCTTCAATTCTTGCTACTTTATCTTTTGATAACTCTTTAAATTCCATAAATCCTCCAAAAAAAATCTATAAATATAAGGACGAAACACCGTGGTACCACCTTAATTTATAGATTTAACTACCTTTAATACTATAACGCGTAACCGTATTTATATTATCCATAAATAGCACTTGAAAGTGATCCAAATTAGAATAACCTATCTATTCACACCAAACATAGACTCTCTTAAAATTATTTCTAATTCCGTCTTTCGCATTTGCTTTTATAAAGACGATGATAGCATAAAATTATTTATCTTGCAAGTTTTTTTTCACATTTTTGTGGAAAACTTAATTCATATTATTATCAAAATTATCATAGTATTAAAAGAAAGGAAAATGAATATGGAAATATTAAAAGTAAGCAGTAAATCAAACCCTAATAGTGTTGCTGGAGCACTTGCTAATGTTTTTCGTGAAAGAGGAAGCGTTGAAATACAAGCAGTGGGTGCAGGGGCCCTTAATCAAGCTATAAAAGCTATCGCTATTGCTAGAGGATTTGTAGCACCAAGTGGTAAAAATCTTGTATGTATCCCAGCATTCCAAGATATTAACATCGAAGGTGAAGAAAAAACTGCTATTAAATTAATAATCGAAGCAAAATAAAGAGAAAATCTTTATTTTTTTATAAATTAAAAATAATTATGATATAATTTAGATGGTGATAACATGATAGGATTTGATAATCAAAAATACTTAGAAATACAAAGTAAAAAAATTAAAGAAAGATTTAATCTATTTGATAAATTATATCTAGAAATTGGTGGAAAACTTTTTGATGATACACATGCTGAAAGAGTGCTTCCAGGTTTTATGAATGATTCTAAAATAAGAATGTTTTTAGAACTTAAAGATGATTTAGAAATAATTTTATGCATTAATGCAAATGATATTGAAAAGAACAAAATAAGAGCAGATTATGGCATTACATATGATATTGAAGTTTTAAGACTTATCGATAATTTAAAGAAACTTGGTTTTTATATTAATTCCGTAGTAATAACCCTTTATAATAATCAAAAAGGTATTGATAAATTCATTAAGAAGCTTGAATTAAATAATATTAAATCATATATTCATAGACCAACGCTTGGATATCCAACAGATGTTAATACTATTGTTAGTGAAGAAGGTTATGGAGCTAACCCATACATTGAAACTACTAAAAAACTAATTATTGTTAATGCTCCAGGACCTGGTAGTGGTAAACTAGCAACTTGTCTATCGCAATTATATCATGAACATAAACGTGGAATAAATGCAGGGTACGCTAAATTTGAAACATTCCCTGTATGGAATCTTCCCCTTAATCATCCATTAAATATTGCATATGAAGCAGCCACAGCCGATTTAGGTGATGTTAATATGATTGATCCTTTTCATCTTGATGAATATAATATTAAAGCAATAAACTATAATCGAGATATTGAATTATTTCCAGTTGTTAAAGATATTTTATACAAAATAACTAAAAAAGAAATATATAAATCCCCTACTGACATGGGCGTTAATATGGTAGGTTTTTGTATTAGTGATGACGAAGTAGTAAAAGAAGCATCCAAAAAAGAAATTGTAAGAAGATATTTTAATGAAATGAAACTATATAAACTAGGAAGACGTTCAATTGAAATACCACAACGCATTAAAGTATTAATGAATAAGCTAGATATTGATGAAAATTATTTAAAAATTCGTCCAGTAGCTCAAGAAATAGCCAATAAAAAGAATAAACATATTGCATCAATTGAATTACATAATGGCCAAATTATAACTGGTAAGGAAACAACTCTGTTAAGTCCAATATCAAGTTGCATTATAAATTCCGTTAAAGAATTAACCAATATCCCTGATGAAATTAAATTAATTCCAGAAAATGTCTTAGAACCTATTCTTAACTTAAGACCCAAAAAAAGGAATGACAGTGAGATGCCTCTTGAATTATCCGAAGTTTTAATTGCACTTGCCATATGTTCAGTTACCAATCCAACCATAAAAGAAGCACTTCAAAAACTTCCAGACTTAAAAATGTGTGATATGTATACAACATATATTTTAACAGATAGCGAAATTAAAACATTAAAAAATTTAGGTATTAACATTATTAATGAACCTAAATTCTATTCTGAAAATTTCTTTATATATTAAAAAATAAGTTCATTCAAATTAAACGAATGAACTTTTCATATTATTTTAATTCACAACTTGATTTAGCATTAAGAGTTAAATCAGCTCTTCTTCCTAGCATATATGCATAATAACCACTTGAAGCAATCATCGCAGCATTATCAGTGCAATATTTTATCTCAGGGCAAGTTAAATTTATATTTTCTTTCAAACACAATTCTTCAAACTTTTCTCTTAACCCACGGTTAGCAGAAACACCACCTGCTAAAATTAAATTATGAACATGATAATCTTTTAAAGCCTTCATTGTTTTCTTAGTTAATATTTCAATAACAACCTTTTGAAATGATGCAGCTAAATCAGCTTTATTAATAACATTACCACGTTGTTCTTCATTATGGCATAAATTAATAACAGCACTTTTTAAACCACTAAAGCTAAAATTATAACTATCATCATTTAAAGGAATTGGTAAACTATATGAAGGAACACCACTATGAGCTAGTTTATCAATTATAGGACCACCAGGATATGGAACATCAATTACTCTACCAACTTTATCGTAACATTCACCAACAGCGTCATCTAAAGTGCTACCTAAACAATTGAATGAATAATCCTTATTCATATAAACAATTTCCGTATGACCACCACTAATAACTAGTGATATAAGAGGAAAACTAAGTCTTTTAACTAAATTATTAGCATATATATGGCCAGAAATATGATGGACTGGAACTAAAGGTTTATTATAAAGCCATGCAAGCGTTTTAGCAGTTTCTAAGCCTACTAATAAACTACCAATTAAACCTGGACCATAGGTTACAGCGATGGCATCAATATCTTCCATTTTCATAGAAGCCTTATTTAGACAATCCTCCAAAACAAACGTTACATTCTTTATATGTTCACGACTTGCAATTTCAGGAACAACACCCCCATATTCCTTATGAATATCTATTTGTGAAGAAATACTCGTGCTGATTTCAACCACACCATTTTTGACAATTGAAAAACTCGTTTCATCACAACTTGATTCTATTCCTAATATATATACATCTTTCACATTCATCAACTCTTTTTCCATTAAAATACCATCAATATTATCATTATAATAATTCTTACGAATTGCTCTTTTAACAAAACCATTTTTTTCATATAATTTAATAGCTTTATTATTATCACAACGAACTTCTAAAGTAATATTAATTTTATTATTTTCATATTTTTTTATAACGTAGTTCAATAACTTAGAACCTATTCCTCTATTTTGAAAATAATCCAAAACATTAAAATTAGCGATTTCTATACGTTCATATATTTCATAATAACAAATAAAACCAACTATTTTATCAGCAATTAAATAGGCTAAAATGTGAATAAAAGGATTATTCTTATATTCATTAATAATACTATCAATATTATAAACATTAGGGAATTTTTCTTCTATTTCACGAAAATAATGTTCATCCTCTATTACTAATTCTTTTAACATCTTAATTTTCCTTCATTTTATTTTCTTCTGCTTCGGTTAATTTTAAATAAGTAGGCACTACTAAATGAGGATTAATTGAAGCTTTATGCTCATATTTCTTAACAATTTTTAAAATATCTGGTTTATATTCTTGAACATTAAGATTATTAAATTTGTTATTACTAATAAAAATATATTTTTTATCAAGACCTTCTAATTTTTGGAGAAGTTCATTTAATAAGATATGTTCAGGTTCTAATAAAGCGTTATCACCATCATAAATAGCAGCATAAACATATCCACGACGAGCATCAATCATAGGAACTTTGATACATTCGTCAGGGATAGAACAACTCATGGCTTCTAGACTAGTAATTGTGGTAATTTCTTTTTTTAAACAATAAGCATACATCTTAGCGAAAGTCATACCTATACGAATACCTGTAAATGAACCAGGACCTGAAACAACAATTATTTTATCAACCATATTTTTATCTAAATTAATTTCTTTATACATTTTATCAATTTCATCAATCGCGAAAGTTGATAAATCATGTGATAAATTTAAGGCTCTTTCGACTAAAAGTTTATCATCTTGAACAATGCCAGCATACAAATAGTTTGAAGATGTATCAACATATAAAACGGTCATAGGACACCTTCACAAATATCTTCATATACTTTTCCATAAGGTTTGAAAATAAAAACACGAGTATTTTCATCAATAACTTTAATCTTTATATCTAATCTTTCTAAAGGCAAAATATCTTGAATCATTGAAGCCCATTCAATAATGGTAACACCACCTTTATCAAAATAATCTTCAATCCCTAATTCTTTTTCTTTACCATCAAGACGATATACATCCATATGATAAAGTGGTAACTCACCATCAGGATATTCTTTAATTATATTAAAAGTAGGACTAGTAATTGTTTCATTAATACCCAAAGCATGGGCAAAAGCTTTAGTAAAAACGGTCTTGCCACTACCTAAATCACCATCTAGGCAAATAACCATATTAGGAAAATGCTCGGATTCAATATTTTCAGCTAATTCTACTGTTTCACTTTCATCATAACTTGTAAATTTGTATTCCATAATTCTCACCCATTTCATTATATAAAAAAAAAGGATGTTATACAACACCTTTTTAATTATCACTATATATATATGAACTTGCAAAATAAGTCTTATCACGTAAAAATGAACAAACATATTTTTTAGTAGTGTCATTATAATGACATTGTGATCCAGCATAAGCATTAGCAATGCCTATTTCATTATTATTAGTTTTTATTTTCTTTATATTTTCCTTTGATACCATAAATACAAAATACGGTTTAGATGTATCTTTCCAAGTATCAGTTGAAATTACTTTTCGGAAATCAAAATCATCATTTAACCAATTTCGACCAGTTTCCCGTTTCGTATTAGCTTTTATAAAAGGATCTGATAAATTAATTGAACGATAAACAAGTTTATCAATTACTGTTAAGTCACATCTATCAGCACTTGCTTTCCATACTTTATCTAAGCCTAAATTTTCAACAGATACAGTGTATGTAAACTTTTTATTAACTAAATTTTTATTACTTGGAATATAATATCTATTTTCTAAAACAGCGCAATTTTCACATGGTGTATAACTAATTATTTCAGTATCACGATTCATATAGCCAACCGGTAATTGTAAAACCTTTGTAAGGTAATCAGTAAATGTCCAATCACTAGGATTAGAAACACCACCTAGTGAACTTAAGTTATAAGTTTTAGTCTTATTTAACTTTGGATTACTACTTTCAGATTTAGTTACAAAATTAACACTCAACACTCCACCATTTATTTTTTTTAACAACTTACTTGTCTCACCTGTCGTTGTTAAAGTTGCTTTAACACTATTTAAATTATAATTAGAAGCCCAACTATTATAGGTATTAACAATTCCTCGTAAATCTTCGAGTTTATTTAAATTTTCATAATAAGCCTCACTATTTTTTGGAGCTTTATTTATGTTACTTCTTACTTTATTATATGCTTCCATAAAAGCATTATAGTTAAATGTGCCTGAACATGAACGATTAGAATTTATATTAATCTCGTATGAAAAACCAAGACCTGTGTATATTTCACTTATCATTTGAGGATTAAATTTAGTTGTTAAATTTTCAGAACATGAAATAGTATAAAATTGATTAGATGAAACCGAACATGATGTTTGAGTTTTATCACCAAAAGTGACACTACCACTACATGTTAGCCTTTTGGTTTGTTCAGTTTGTTTAGTATTATTTACAGAACATTTCGTATCCACATCATCATATATTTCACCTTGGGATTTTATTAATGTTGCTTCACCAGTAGGATTAACCCATGGTGTTGGAACCCAGCCCTCATCAGTATTACCTTCGTAAATATGATACCAACTATAACCATCAGAACTATTGTATTGAATTTCTTTAACAGAATATGTTCCATATTTTCTTAATTGTTTAGATCTTTTTCCTGAAGTAGAATATGGACCCCTCCATGCACGTTGTGATGTAACTAAAAGATTAACAGTAGATGTAAATTTATTTTGGAAATAACCATCGGAAATTTGAGAATTACTACCATCAGATGAACCAACAAAAGTTAAATCGATATCTATTTCTGCAGCGCGCGATTTTATTTTTAATCTTAATTTATATCCCTTAATATTATTATTAATAACGAGTTTACTTAAGTCTATGTCAAACATCCATCCAACATCTTCATAACAAGCCGTTTCATTGCTTTTAAACTGACCAGTTGAACCATTCTTAATAGAATCAACGTATGTAACACTAACAGGTTTTTGATTTCTTGATACTTTTAAGTCTTGGGATGTGGCTCCATTTACTAATTCCTCACGTCCGTCATTATAGACACGATAAACAGAAAGGGAATATTGATACAATACACTTGGTTTATACTTATTAACTACATCACCATTTTTTTTTGTCCAGGCACCTACTCCATTAAGAATTCGACCACCATCACAATATCCATCATCAAAAGCACTTCCATTTATATAATACCTTAGTCCTTTAACACCATTTCGATCACCGCTTTGATACGATGTGCGCACTTTTCCTGCGCCACTGGGATTTCTTCCGTTTTGAATTGCCCAACCACTTATAGTGGCAGTTCGTCCTTGAACTTGAAATGACGTTACTTCGTAATTATAATTTCCCTTCCATGCACTAGCATTATATGGTAATAATAACAATATAGCTAAAAATAATAACAATATATTTTTTTTCATAATGTATTTTCCTCCTTAATTTCTTTAATTTTTTTAACAATAAGGAAGAGAATTACCAATAATATAATTATGCCTCCAAAAATCAAGATAATTGTTAAATAATTATATTTATCGGAAACATTAATCTTTTTATTTTCTATGTCAACAATATATTGGCGTAATTCTTTATTAAAAACTTCATCCGTAATTTTGGTATCTAAAAGTTCAGATGAACAATATTTAAAATTACTGTAATTAGTGCACTCACTACTTCCATAAAACTTGTTGTAATATGGCAGTTTTATTGTTTTAGAAGTTAGGGTTTTACCAGAACATTCGTTTTTAGTCCATGCTTTTAAAGTAACAATAACACTCTCACCTTCACTAAAACCATTCAAAGTCCTAAGACCTGACTTATCATACTTAAATTCCTGATAATCGTCTGTATAATAATTTTTAATTATTAATGGCCGAATATTACTTTGTAAATTAACAGCGGTAATGGAAAATTTATTAGTATCCTTTCGATATGAATACGTAAATTCAATTTGTTTGGCCTTATCAATTAAATTGTTTAAATCACTTGAACTGCATGCGGCATAAACATTAGTATTAAATATTAAAAAGCAAAAAGGAATTAAAAACTTAAATATTTTCTTCATATTCACCTACTATATTATATATTATACAATATAAATAAAAAAAATAAAAGTTAAGATTAAAGCATAAAAAAAACAAGTGTAACCTTGTTTAGAATAAAAAAAAATTCTTAGCGACTTCCTATTTTTGCAAAAGCTATCGTCGGCGTTATAGAGCTTAACTTCCAGGTTCGGGATGGAGCTGGGTGGACCCTCTATGCCATAATCACTAAGAAAATTTTAACTAAAATTAAATATTTATCGAAAATAATTCTTTCAAAACATGAATAATGTGTTCATCAAATTTAACAAATGGATTAAATCCTCGATCTATTAGTACTAGTCAACTCAACATATCACTATGCTTCCATCTCTAGCCTATCAACGTTGTAGTCTACAACGGATCTTACTATATACATATGGGAAAACTCATCTCAAGGTTGGCTTCCCGCTTAGATGCTTTCAGCGGTTATCCATTCCCTACATAGCTACACT
>CAKPMB010000021.1 GCA_934167885.1 uncultured Bacilli bacterium | reverse complement strand
CCATAAACAACTTTAGTTTCACCATTTTTAGTTTCTTTTAAGACCATCATGATATCACTATCGTTTAATCTTGTCTTACCACTTTGATTTGTTCCTTGGTTTATATAAATACCATAACTCATATCTTTTTTGGATTCATTGTATCCTTCTACTTTAAACTTGTATTTTGTCCCTTTTATCATGCCATCAGAACTAGTCATTGGATACAAATTGGTTTTACTTTCAGTAGATGTATTAATCATGCGCATATAAATACCACCAGCGACAATGCTTGTATCTTTAGTGCTTACTCTGTTATATGCAAAAAAAGCATAACTTACTCCAAACAAAAAGATTGCAAGCAGTAAAAATAATACATTATATTTGGCGACTTTTTTCTTCATTTTTGTCATAAGATCTCTAAAGTGGCTTCCCTCGGTTGACATTTTTTTACCCATTCATCATCACATCCATTTCGATTTTTTATCATTGTGTAGTGGTAGTTTTAAGGTAGACTTCTATACACTACTATCCTAATATTAAGTATACAATTTTTTAGCTTTTCATACAAGCCACATTTACTAAAAAGACGAAAATAATCTAATAAAAAATGACTAATTTTTTAAATTAGCCACTTTCCAATTGCATCTTTATTTTTCAAATAAATACCCGTATATTGCGTATAATATTCTCTAATAAAGTCATCAAGTTCTCTCATTACTTTATCATCGGTTATTGTAACTTTGTCTATTTTCATTATATCAACAAAATACATTATTCTAATTAACTTAATAGTCTTACTATTAAATATATAACCATCTTTATAACAATCACAGCATATTAAGCCACCGTATTCTATTGAAATTGTCTTAAAATTATCCTGCTTACCACATATAACACACTTTTCAAGTTCCAATGAAACACCTAAATACTTTAACATTTTTATTTCAACAATATCGGTTATAAAATGAGGATTTATATCATCATTTATCTTTATTAAAGCACTTTCTAGAATATGAAATATATTTGGATCATTATTGTCTTTTAACACTTGTCTTAATAAATCAATAATATAAAAGGCATAACCTGCTTTATTTATATCATTAAAAATATTCTTAAAAGAATTGACAACTGAAACTTCGTGTAATGACGATAAACCTTTGTCTTTTTTATTAATTGAGAATTCACCATATACTAATTTCTGACTAACACCCCGCAGTTTACTTTTCATTGTCCTTGCACCTTTAGCCATTATACCAATACTTCCATAATCTTCTGTTAAAACTGTTAGTATTTTGCTAGTTTCCCCATAATTAACTTCATTTATAACAATCCCTTTGGTTTTGGTTATCATATTTATCCCTTATTCTACTTAAAAATAAATAATAATTTATATTACCAGTTTTATTAAATAAATCCCATAAAATATCTTTCATTATATCACCAATAATATATTGTCATATTATTTATTTTTTTATTCATCTAAATCGTCTTTTAAACCTAATTCATTTATATAATTAGCGCGATCACGCCAGTTCTTAATAGTTTTAACATATAATTCTAAATATACTTTTTTATTAAAGTATTCTTCTAAATCAAGTCTTGCTTCTGTTCCAATCTCTTTTAACATTTGACCATTCTTACCAATAATAATCTTTTTTAAATTATCACGATCAACTATAATTAAAACCTGTAGTTCAATAAGTTTAGGTGTTTCATTAAAGGTTTCTAACATACAAGTAACAGAATGTGGAACTTCATCATTTGTTAATTTAAGTATTTTTTCACGAACTCTTTCTGTAACAATCATTGATGTTGGTTGATTAGTCACATATGAATCATCATAATATTTAAAATCATTAGGTAAATACTTCTTTATAGTTTTAATTAAATCATTAACATTCAAACCCTTTAAGGCTGAAATAGGAATTATTTCTAGAAAGTCATATAATTCTTTTAATTCATCAATTTTCTTTAATAAATCTAATTTATTAATATTATCAATCTTATTAAGAATTAAAATAACTTTTGCTTCTTCTTGTTTTAATTTATCTAAGATGAACTGGTCTCCCTTACCAAAACCTTTATCGATATCAACCATAAATAATACTAAATCAACATCATTAGTCATAGTCCAAGCTTTTTTATTAAGCAAATTACCAAGTTTATTTTTAGGTTTATGAATGCCTGGGGTATCAATAAAGACGATTTGACTATCATCGTCATTTAAAACACCTAGGATAATATTTCTCGTCGTTTGGGCTTTATTAGAGGTAATAGCAATCTTTTTATCTAATATTTTATTTAAAAGTGTGCTTTTACCAACATTAGGACGTCCAACAATACTTACAGTTCCACTTTTCATAACATTTCCTCACTAAATGGATAAGGACATAATTCTTTGACTTTATAGGTTACACATTCATTTTTAGAATAAATATAAACTAATTCAGCACCTTCAAAAAATTCTTCAAAAACTTGTCGACATATAAAACAAGGACTTCCTAGTTTTTCTGAATCAACATAAATATGTATTTCTTTAAACATGCCTTTTTTATAGCCACAAGTAATAGCATTAAATATCGCATTACGTTCAGCACAGATAGTTGCCCCGTATGAAGCATTTTCAACATTAACGCCACTAAATTCCCTACCATCTTTCATTACACAAATAGCACTAACACGATAGTTAGAATATTTAGCATAACTATTTTCAACAAGCTTTTCTAATTTTTCCCTCATCTAAATCACCACCCTTATTATATAATAAATTAAGCCAAAATAAAAGATTATCTTAAAAATGATAATCACAATAACTTTTATTTAATTTCTTATATAATTTTTTATTTTTATCATAAATCTCTTCTGAAATTACACCTTCTATATCACCACAATTACTTTTAGGTAAAATAGCATTATCTTTATAACCATCGAAATAAAGAAATGACATAATATCAAGTATACTTAATCCTAAGTATTTACGGTAATAATCGAAAATAAAATTAACATTTGCTTGACCACTATTAATCATAAACATAATGTTATTACAATCCATAGTTGTTAAAATCCCTTCACCACTACAAACAAAACATTTACCAATTGTTGGATCTAGGAAATAAGTTTTATGGTCATGTTTAACATAAGCAATAACATGATCAATGTTTGGTGAATAAATATCAACTTTCCCAAAAAACTCACGAGCATCAAAGCCAAGACGTCTTAAGACATCACACAATAATTGTGTTTGATGACGACATACTCCCCGACCTAGAAAAATAGCATTTTTCCATCCTAGCTTATTATCACCTTCGTAAGTAAGTTCGGGACAATATTTATGTTTATATGAAAAACTACCATTATTTAGACAATCACAAAAAATTTGAAAAACATCTTCTAACTTTGTAATATTATGTTCGCGTAAAACATCAGCAATATTATCAACTAAAGTTTCACTAATATCATTTCTTTCCTTAAATACAGCCCGTCTATTAGCATATGTATTTCGCATGTGTTTTAGTGTTAAATGATTATTCATAGCTAAAGTCAAAATAGTTGGAATAAATAAAACACTTCCATCTACAAATGCAAACAAAGATGCCAATAAAAAATTCTTACAATTATCTCGAACAAACTCCTCATTATGATAATCTCTTAAATCATATTTTTCCATTATTTAACCCCACCTTTGTTAATTTTTTAATATATTCATGATTAATTTCATATTCAAACAGTATATCATTATCATAATTATTTTCACGCATAACTTTTTTTATATGATCCATCATATGACATACTCTTCCCATTCTTGATTCTTCCGTTACAATCAACGCTTGATTTTTTAAAAGATACTTTGATAGTTCTTTAAGCATTATATCTAATAAACCATGTTGTTGATAAAAATAATTAATCTCTACATAATCTATAAAATTTACAGGATTAGTATTATTCCCTATTAACCAATCATTTCGAAAACAAATTACACCAATAATGGTTCTTTTGGAAATATTGTTAGGGATACTTCCCACTAAATATAAACTATCACTAGTTTCCTGATAAAAATCTAAGTAATATAGTCCTAATGGCAACTTATCAAAGTTATCAATCCAATAAACATAATCATCTTTCTTAGCATCATAATAGTTTTCATCGAAAAATCTTTGCATATTAAAGCCATCTAAAACTTCCCACTTAATATCACTATTAGAAAAAGGAACAATATAATTAATAAGTCTTTCTGATAAAAGCAATAATTCTCGAACATTGTATCCTTTTAACATCTCATCTTTAAGATTACGCATTATTCCCCCTATTTAAAATATCCTAATCTA
The DNA here is from genome assembly GCA_934167885.1 of uncultured Bacilli bacterium. GTDB lineage: Bacteria > Bacillota_I > Bacilli_A > RF39 > UBA660 > RUG12783. Next base: position 7,406 of record CAKPMB010000021.1, on the reverse strand, counting down.
TATAACTTTTCTTTAACTTTTCTTTCTAATTCATATCCACTATATTTAGAACTTAATTTTTTAATAATTTGTTCTTTTTTCTTAATAAAATTATCTTCATCATTAACTGAATCAATCATATCTATGCGTGAATTAATTAAATCATAATCATAGCCTAAATTTATAAGATTATTAACTACTTTCTGTTTTAACATCGTCTTACTCCCCTTATTTAAACGCACCGCTTTATTAATTACTTTGGTTATTTTTTCATTAAGAATATCATCATTAAATAGTTTTAAAGCATCACTATAATCTTCTTTAGCAATTTGCATCTTTTCAAAATACTTTATTATTTTCAATGGACCATCTAAAGAGAAATTAATTTTATCTATAACATACGACTGGCTATATATTTTATCATCTAAATACTTATTTTTCAATAAATACGTTAAACAATTATTTATATCAGCCTCGCTATATTCTTTTTTTTGTAAGTAACTTTCCATTTCACTAAGGCATCGAACATGATGTTCTAAATATTTTATAGCGTCATCTAAAATATCATATTTTTTATCATCTTCTTGAAGTTTTAATATATCTTCAACCTCTTTTTTTATTAATAAATCATTATCAATAATCGTCTTCTCATGTAAAACGAATGGAGCATTATTATCTAATATAATTTTATACTTAGAACCTTTTAGTTTTTTATATTTTATAATTTTCATTTAACCCTCAAATATAATATATTGTCATTATAACTAATTTTTATTAATAATCACATAATTACTTAGTTATAATCAAAATTACAAAAACATTATATCATAGAATATTTTAAAGACTAAACAAAAAAGGTAAAATTCTCATTCTACCTTATTCATCTTCTAATTTAACACTTACTAATTTTGATACACCAGATTCTTGCATCGTTATGCCATAAAGAGTTTTAGCATACTCCATCGTGCGTTTTTTATGTGTTATTAATAAAAACTGGGTTTTATTTTTATAATTATTTAAATATTTACCAAAAATATCAACATTTGCTTCATCTAAAGCTGCTTCTACTTCATCAAAAATACAGAATGGAACTTTACGAACATTTAAAATGGCAAATAATAAACTTATTGCTGTTAGTGTTTTTTCACCACCTGATAATAAACTAATAGATTTTAGACTTTTTCCAGGAGGACATGCTTCAATATCAACCCCGGTTTCTAATAAATTAGTAGGATCTGTTAGTTTCAAACTAGCGTGACCACCTCTAAATAGTTCTTGGAAGACTTTTTTAAACTCAACTTCCAATTCTCTAAAGGTCTTTTCAAAGTCTTCTTTCATAATAGCATCCATCTCTTCAATAATTGAATATAAAGTATCTTTAGCTTTCAATAAGTCATCACGTTGATTAGTAAGGAAGGTCCATCTTTCATTAACCTTTTCATACTCATTTATAGCAAGACAATTAACAGGGCCTAATTCTTTAATTCTATTTTTATATTTATTAACTAAACTCTTAGCTTCCGTTACATCCATATCAAGAAAATACTCTTCTCTGGCTTTTTCATAAGTAAGTTCATATTCATTACTTAAAGTATTTATATTATTATCAAGTTTATAATCTAATTTACTATTAGCAAGTTCTAAATCCTTTAACTCTTTTTCAAGTGATTTCAAAGAGGTTGTATTAATTTTTTCTTCAGCTTCCTTTTCTTCAATTTTATCTTTAAGATCACTTTTTTCTTTATTTTTAACTTCTAACTCTTTAACTAATAATTCTTTTTCTTTCTTTATTTCATAAAAATGTTCATTAATTTTTTGTTCTTCAGCACTTATTTCATTTGTTGAAAGTTTTTGTAATGTATTAAGTTCATTAATTGTATTATTTAAATTTTCTTTTAATTCGTTTTTCTTATCTTCAAGACTCTTAATACCTTCTTTATTTTTAACAAGACGACCACGTTCATCATGAAGTTTATTTTCACACTCAATAATTAAATTATTAATTTTTTCTTGTTCTTCTTTCATACTTTTTAAAAGTATTTCATTACTATTATTCTTAATAATTAAATCATTTAATTCATTTTTAAGGGAAATAGGCGATAACATTTGATTTAAACTACCACCAGTTATACTGCCACCAACATTAATTATTTCCCCATCTAACGTTACAATACGATAACGATTATTAATAGTTCTAGCAATATTATTACCACTATCTAAATCACTTACTAAAACGACATTACCAAGTTGATTTAAAACAACAGGACGAAATTTTTCATCATACCGCACAAATTCAGCCATAGTTCCTAAATAATCAATTTCACGTTCTAATAAATCCATAGTTTCATAATCAATACCACGAGGTTTAATAACACTCAAAGGCATAAAGGTTGCTCTTCCTAAATTATTATTTTTTAAATAATTAATAGCCTCTTTAGCATTATTAGGATTTTCAACAATAATATTATTTTTAATTCCTTGAACTAAAACTTCTAAAGCTTTACTATATTTAGGATCAACATCTAAAATATTACCAAAAGCATCATATATTCCACTTAATTTAGGATTATTTAAGATGCGTCGCACACTACTATTTATAGTATTACCACTTTCTATGTTATCTCTTATAATATTTATTTTATTAATATTCTCTAAATACTCTCGATTCTTAACATTATATTCTTTATATAAATTATCTTTTTTAACCTTCATATCCGATAAATTCATAATCATTTCTTTAACTTTATCTTCTATTTCTTTTAAGAAGGTTGTATTATTCTCAATATCTTTAGTAGTTAAATCAATCTCATTTTGATATTTTAGTTTATTTTCATTTAAAAGAGCGACATTCTCATAAATTTTAATATCATTGGCCGAATATTTACTACGTTCTTTTAAAATATTACGTTCGCCATTTACCTTTTCTTCTTCTTTGGTTTTAACAATTAATTTAGTATTTAAATCATTAATTTCTTTTTCTAAATTAATTTCATCTAGTTTAAGTTTTTCAATTAACGCATTATCTAAATTACTATTTATTTTTAATATTTCTTCGTTTAATTCACTGAGACGAACTTTATTTTTTTCATATACTTTATTACTTTCGGTTATTTCTTCTACTAAAAGAGAGACTTCAATCTTAACTAGGGCATCATGAACTTCAATATATTCCTTAGCTTTAATGCTTTGTTCTTTAAGAGGATTCATTCTATCTTCTATTTCAAGGATTATATCATTGACTCTATCTAAATTACCATTGGTTTTATCGAGTTTTTTGATAGCTTCTTCACGACGTGATTTATATTTTAAAATACCAGCACTTGCTTCAATAATACTACGTCTTTCAATGGCAGAATTACTTAGTATTTTGCTTATTTCACCTTGTGAAACAATGTTAAAAGCACCTCTTCCTATACCACTATCTAAAAATAGTTCTGTTATATCCTTAAGACGGCATTTTTCACCATTTAAGAAATATTCATTATCACCCGTTCGATATAATCTTCGTTTAACCGAAACATTATCATAAGGCAAATCTAGTAGATGATCACTATTATCAAAGGTTAACATAACACTAGCCACATTAAGAGGTTTTCTTGTATTGCTACCTTGGAAGATAATATCACTCATTAAATTATCACCACGTAACGATTTAACCGATTGTTCCCCTAAAACCCATCTTACCGCATCCACAATATTACTTTTACCACTACCATTAGGGCCAACAACACACGTAATATTCTCATCAAGTGAAATATTAAGTTTATCTGCAAAAGACTTAAATCCTAAGATCTCTATTTCTTTTAAATACATTCTACCACTACCTTATCCACTTATAATCATAATGTATTAACAAGGTTAAGTCAAGATTATTGATATTTTGATACACAAAAAGAAACATTAATGAAAATCAACGTTTCTCAATTAACCTTATTATAAAAATAATTATTTATTTCATTTTCAATAATATTAAATACATTATTAATATCATCAACTTTATTCAAATATTCTCGATATAAAGGATTATTATGAAGTTTATTTTGATAATTATCTAAGACTTCTTCAATTTCTTCTTTTTTAGAAGGTGTATTAACAAGAATTTTTTGAAGTCTTTTGATACTTTGAATATTATCTCTTATTTCATCATCTTTAGACATAATATCTTTTAATTTTAAATAATCTTGATAATCTTTACTACTCTTTATATAATTGATAATTTCTTCAACTTTTGCTAAGACTTGATTATCAGTCGACATAAACACCATCTAAACTAAAACTTTTGGCATCATCAATACGAACATTAACAATTTGACCAATTAAATCTAATGGTCCAGAAAAATTAACTAATTTATTAGTTTCAGTATAACCACATAATTCATTTTCTTTACTACTCATACCATCTACTAAAACTTTAACTGTTTGACCAACTAATTTTTGGTTACTCTTCAAAGAATAATCATTAATAAGGGCATTTAATCTATATAATCTATCTTCTTTAACTTCTAACTTAGTATTATCTTTATCATACAACTTAGCAGCTGGTGTGCCTTCTCTTGGTGAATAAATAAATGTAAAAGCCCCATCATATTGACAGTAGTTAACCATATCAATAGTCTTTTGAAAGTCTTCCTCCGTCTCGCCAGGGAAACCAACAATAATATCAGTTGTAATAGCCATATTAGGAACTTCTTTTAATTTATCAAACAATTTCTTATAACTATCACTAGTATAACGACGGCCCATTAATTTTAAGATACGATCACTTCCTGATTGTAATGGTAAATGAACTTGCGGCATAATATTTGGATATTTTTTAATAACTTCAATCATTTCATCAGTGAAATCCCAAGGATGAGATGTTACAAAGCGAACACGATCAATCTTTTTATTACCGATTGCTGATAGAAGATCAGCCAAAGTCACATTTTCTTCCAAATCTTTACCATAGGCATTAACATTTTGGCCTAATAAAGTAACTTCCTTATAGCCTGAAGCTATTAATTCATCAACTTCCCTTAAAATATCAGCCATTTTACGGCTTCTTTGTTTACCACGTGTATATGGAACAATACAATATGTGCAAAATTTATCACAACCATAAATGATATTTACAAAAGCCTTATACTTACTATTACGAACCATTGGTATATCTTCAACAACACTACCTTCAATACTATATACTTCAAAGTTAGTCTTATTAGTGTTTGAAGATTCGCTTATTAACTTTGGCAAATCACCTAAATTATGTGTTCCAAACACAAAGTTAACAAAACGATACTTTTGCATAATCTCTTGAACAACAACTTCTTCTTGAGCCATACAACCACAAAGAGCTACAATTAAATCATTTCGTTTAGTCTCTTCTTTTAAATGTTTAATACGTCCTAACATGCCAAAAGCCTTGTTATGAGCATTCTCTCTTATAGAACAAGTATTTAAAATTATTAAATCCGCATCATTCATCTCATCAGTTTCAGTATAAGACATTTTATTTAAAAGACCTTTAATATTTTCACTATCATGTTCATTCATTTGGCAACCATATGTTCGTAAAAAATACTTTTTATTAAGCCCTAATTTTTTATATTCATCCGGAAAAGAATATTCCTGATTTAAAACTTTATTATTAGTTCGTTTACGTGCTTCCACTAAATTTGGCAAATTCATACTATCCCTCACTTCTTTTGGTATTATATCACTTATAATGGTTATATATCAAGTTCAAAAAGCAATGCTTCATATATTAAATCAACGATTACTGAAGAAGGTTTTAGACTATATTTTGTCATCATTCTTTCAATAACATCATCACTATATTTCATATTTAAATACTTAAAAACAGACGTTTTATTAGGAAAATCGCTTAAATATTCTTTAGCCCAATCACTATCAATAATTAAAAGCTTATCATCGCCTAACCATTTTTTAAATGCATCCAATAAACCACCATCTAAATAGGTAAAACTTTCATTATCATAATCAGTCATTTGTAATAAATCAGGATTATTAACCAATGATTTATTTAAACGATAATCAAATTTTTCTATAAGTTTTAAATTATCTAAACGCAAAGCTTGAATTTGTATAACTTCTCCCAATTTTGGATTAGAATGCGTAGGAATTAATTCAACTATAACATATCGACCTTTTAATTTTTTCATCTTAAATCTCTCCTTTAATTCATTTATTTTATTAATTATTATTTTGACATATTTCCAATATTTTACGAATTGTATTACCTGTTCTTATGGTAAAAGCATTTCTTATTTCAACAGTTGAAGTCATCTTCCACCATGTTGACTTTCTGTAATTTTTCAATTCATAGGACCAAAAGATGGAATTATTATAACACATTACTTTTTCTATATTACTTTTAGGTTCGCCTAAGGATATAAAGACGTCACTTGCCATTTTTGGAGGGATTATAAAAATTAAATTATCATACATCTCTTTATTCGTATCCCACCACTCTGGATGATTATTGACTATATCTTCTAATGCTCCATAACTTATAACAAAGACTGGAATTTCAAGATTAAAATTATCTTTTATAATTTTTTTAATATCATTCATCATAAATATTTCATCATTTGTAAAACTTTTAAAAATAATATTCCCACTATTAATATAAGTAATAACATCTTGGTATTTATTCTCTTCCATTACTTTTTTTAATAAAGACATAGATATTTTGTTCTTGCCACTTATATTAACTCCACGTAAAAATGCTATATATTTCATAAAATCTCCATATTTATTAAAAATTTAATAATTAGTATTATATTAATACGATTTACTATGTTATTTACATCCCAAATCTTCAGAAAATCTTAATAGATAGCCATCAGGATCTTGAACTAAAAATTCTTTGTTTCCAAGTAGTTTTTCGTCTTGTCTATACCAATTTTCTTCTATTTCAAAGGCTATTTTACAGTTATGATCTTTTAGAAAGCTATATATTTTATCTACATTTTCAACTTCTAATTGAAAGTTTATTCCATTGCCAAAAGGATATAAAAATGGTGAAATTTTCCACTTATCATCTTTGGATATTTCTTGCAACATAAATTGTATTTCGCCTAAAGACAAAAAGGCAAATTTATTTTCCGGTCTTTCATATTCAATTTTAAATCCAATAGTCTGATAAAATTTCAAACTATTTTCCAAATTCGTTACTGATAGTTCTGGTATCATTTTATTAAAATACATTTTTTCACCTATATCCTGTTATTTATTATCTAATTTTCGATTAATATTCCTATTTTCTTCTTTTCGAACCATTTTCATTTTGGAAATAGTTGAAGTTCATTCTCTTCACACATATTATTTAAAAGCTTATTAATTGCATATACATTAACATCAAAAAGTTCACTCATACTCTTTTGAGTTAACCATATTGTTTCATCTTTTAATATTACATCTACATT
>CAKPMB010000020.1 GCA_934167885.1 uncultured Bacilli bacterium | reverse complement strand
CTTTTAAGCAAGGCCAGAACAAAAGCCTTTATAGGCGTCAAAGAAAAACCACTAGTTTTACTAGTGGAATTTTTTTTTTCTAAAGATGTTTAATTTTTTGATCGGAATATTTTTTAACAACAATATCTCTAAATCCTTCTATAGTAATAGGAATATCCCTCTCTTGTAGGTAGTTTATAGCGTATTCTTTGATCTCTCTATCAATCGTAACAATTTCACCATTAACATTATAACTAATATTAAAGTTTAATAATTTGTCAATGTCTTCACCTTTTACTCTTTTAAATATTTTAAAAGGTGATACAACAGTTCTAAATAAATATGCATCTTCATTATTTAAAATACTATCAGCATATTTAACTATTTCATATATACCATAAGTAGTGTTTTCTAAAAATTCATTATATGTTAGTCCACCATTTTTAATTCTTTCCATATAATCATTGACAATTTGTGTAAGTTGAATATCTCTATCGGCTTTTTCTGCATCCATCTTTGTATTATATAAAGCATATAACTCTGGAAAACGTTTTTTCGTAGCATTCAACAAATTTTTAAAAGCATCTTTACCAATATTAACTTGATAACAATAACGTTCATAACTATATCTAGAATTTAAGAAATCATTAACATAGTAATAACCTAAATTTATTAATTCTTCATCAACTTTTTCTTTTGATTTTAAACTATTTAAATATCTTTCGTATATTTTAATTTTATTAAATAAACGATTCTCTGGCTTGCCATTAAACAACATGACATCTGGATGAGTGTTTGAGTAGTAAGCAACAACACGATCGTTTAACATGTTAGGTGTTAAACCACTTTCTTTTAATAATTCGATTATTTTTTCTTCATCTTCAATAGATACTAATCTATCAAATAAAATTGTAATTTTGGATTTGGATTTTTCGCTCATATACTCTGTAAGATATCTTATAAACTCTCCACATGAAATATCAAGCTTTCTAGCACTAACACATAGACATGCAAAAGTGTTATCACTTTGTAAATATTCCTCAAATATTTTTTCCTTTAATTCTAAATCTTCCATAGATCCCCCTAAATCTCTTGCATATTATATCAAAAAATGTTGAAAAATTCAATAGTTTTGTTATAATCATGGTGGGTGAGGAGTATGTTTCAAAGGGAGGAACTATTAATTGGTCAAAATAACTTAGAAAAATTAATGCATAAAACGGTTTTAGTTTTAGGCGTTGGTGGTGTAGGTGGCTATGTTGTTGAAGGATTAGTTCGTGCTGGAATTCGACATATTATTTTGGTTGATTATGATAGAGTTGATATAAGTAATATAAATAGACAAATAATAGCACTTCATTCTAATATTGGTAAATTAAAAGTAGAATGTTTTAAAGAAAGAATTCATGATATAAATCCTGAATGTGAAACTATAACATATCCAATATTTTATAATGATGAGACTAGTAGTTTAATTTTTGAAAATAAAATAGATTACGTTGTTGATTGTTGTGATAGTCTTAATAGTAAGAAAACCATTATTGAAGAATGTATCAAACGTCATATTAAGGTCATATCAAGTATGGGAGCTGGTAATAGAATACATCCTGATATGTTTACTATAACCAGTTTAAAAAAGACTAGTTACGATCCCCTAGCTCGTAAATTACGTTTTCTTTTGAAAAATAATAAAGAAGCTTTAGAAATACCAGTTGCCTATTCTAAAGAAGAAAGTGTTAAAGGTTTGCCCAAAATTGGTTCTATTTCTTTTGTTCCAAGCACAGCAGGATTACTATTATGCAGTCATGTCATACTAGATTTACTAAAGGGAGATTAAATGAAAAAGGTATTAAAAGAATGTAGTTTATTAATAATATTATGTATATTTCTTATATTCATTGTGGTGTTTAAATGCTTAAAGGAGGATGATAGTATTAAAACAATTACTTTAAATACTTTGCCAACAAATGAAACACGACTTGTTGACGATTCGATATGGTGTCCAACATTTCAACTTATTTGGAATGATTTAAAAAATAAAATAATTGGTCAAGACATTGTTTTTAATAATGATAGTGATAATTCATTCGCTAAAGAATTAAATCGTGAGAGTTTTAATGAAAATATGATTAGTGATGAGTATTATTATAAAAATTATGGTTATATGACTAAAGAATTAAAAGAAATTATTGAAAAAGACTTACAAGAAAAATTTAATGAAAAAAGTGATATTTTAGATAGTTTTAATTTTAGTGAAAAAAGTAGAGAATATTTCTTATATTCAATGTTATATCGTAAATTTACCTTTAAAAATCCTTTTGATATTTTAAGTAAGAAAACATTTGGTATTTCAGATAATAGTGATAGTAAGCTTTATGATAATGTGCGTGTTTTATTTTATGAAGATAGCAATAATTATGCACTCTCGCTTCTTACAAATGAACATGATGAAGTTATTTTATATAAAGGTGCAAGAGGTAAGACTTTTCATGATACATATAAAATAATTGTCGATAAAACTTCTCCTGATGTTTCTAAATTTTCTTTTGATGATAGATTAACCGTTTCTAATATGAATTTTAATACTAATCGAACTTATGATGAAATAACTGGTAAAGTATTTATGGATATAAGTGGTAATGAATTTTATATCTCACGCGCGATTCAAACCGTTTCTTTCAAGTTGGATAATACTGGTGGTCGTGTTAAGAGTGAATCTGCTATGGCCGTTAAAATGATGGCCGTAAGAGTTAATCGTCATTTTGATTTTACTTCCGATTATGTTTTGTTTTTAAAAGAAGAATCACGCGATGAACCATATTTAGGAATTAATGTAACTAATATAAAAAATTTTCAATAGACATTGTTAAAACAATGTTTTTTTGTTATAATCAGTATGGTGATAATATGACTAAGGATAGTGTTAAAGTTAATTCATCAGTGTTTACTATAACGTTTTTAATGTTATTATTAATTGTTTTAGTTTCAGGATCTAGTTATGCTTTGATTCAAAAAAATTTAATTGGTAAACATTCTTATTCAATGCAAACTGGTAATTTTTTAGTAGAGTTTAAAGATAACAATACTCTTAATTTAACCAATACTCTTCCAATGTATGATAATGTTGGTATTACTAAAGATGATGAATTTGTTTTTTCAGTAACAAATAATGGTGATTATAAGGCTAATTATAGTGTTTATATTAAAGAAACTAGTGATAAAGAAATGGCCAGTGTTCTAAGATATGCTGTAAATTATGGTGATGGCTATAGTATGGAGAATGTATCACTACTTAGTAATAATAAATACATTGTGCAAAATAAAAGCTTGAATATTCACGATGTTGATACATATCGTTTAAAATTTTGGGTTGATATTGATGCGAGTGAAGAGTGGACATCTAATAAATTTAGTGGCAAAATTGTTTTAGATGCTAGTGTCTCGGATTATAAATATGCTACAAATGTTTTAGAATCACTTTACAATAATAGTGATGAGAGTATAGAAGCGATATCAAAATATGGTGATAAAGAAATAAAAAATGGTATTAGTGACTATCGTTTCAGTGGTAGTTCTTTAAATAATTATGTTTGGTTTAATTGTAGTGATGGTTATACAAGTGGGGAAAATCATTGTGAACGTTGGCAAATAGTTGGCAGTATATTAAATAATACGGAGAATACGAGTGGTAATTATGCCATGCTTAAATTAGTTCGGACGGATGCTTTAAAAACTAATTATATGTTTGATGATGCTAATAATAATTTTGAAAATGCCTCTATTAATAAATATTTAAATAATGAGTATTACCAAGGTTTAGAAGCATCTGCTAAAGCTTTAATAATTAATGCTAAATGGTATACATCATCTAATTTTAATAGTATGAAAGTAAAAGATATTTATATAAACGAGAAGGATAAACATATCTATAATAATGTTGGTCTTTTAGCAATTAGTGATTATGCCTATGCAAGTAGTAGTGATAATTGGTCTAGTTTAATTGGTAGTTATCGCTTTACTAATAATTGGTTAAATAAAGCCAACTACTGGCTTATAAATGGTTATTATGTTAATGATAATATTGTTTCAAAAGGTGATAAGATATCTTTAAAAAATATTCATCCAGCGGTTTATTTAAGACCAGATGTATCTATAATAAATGGACTAGGAACAATCGATAATCCATATGAACTTAATATTGTTTATCCAATGGATTTAGGAATTAAAACAAGTATTAAACAAAGTAATATATGATTTTAAGGTTATAAATTAATTTTTATAACTTTTTTTTGTGTATTTGTTTTATTTACAAATTTTTATTAGAATAAAATACATTGATATGGAGGATATATGAATCGTGAAGATTTTAGAATGTTAGATAACGACATTATATATTTTGATAATGGTGCGACAACTTTAAAACCTGATTGTGTGATTGATGAGATGGACAAATATTATCATGAATATTCAGGCAATAGTCATCGAGGTGATTATGATATATCGTTAAAAGTTGATGATTTGTTTGAAAAAGCTAGAGAGAAAGTTCAAAAGTTTATTAATGCTTCTAAGAGTGAAGAAATTATTTGGACAAGAGGCACAACTGAAAGTATAAATATGATTGTCTTTGGCTTTATGAAAAATTATTTGCATGCACAAGATGAAGTTTTAATAACGGAAACTGAACATGCTAGCAATGTTTTACCATGGTATGTCTTAGAGAAAGAGAATCATATAAAAGTATCGTTTATACCCCTTAATAGTGATGGAACTCTTTCAATAGATAGTTTAATTAATAGTATAAATAGTAATACTAAAGTCATATCTCTTGCTTATATAACTAATACTATAGGTGATGTTCGTGATATTAAAAAAATTATTGAAATTGCTCATCAAAGAAATATTATTGTTTTAGTAGATGGTGCTCAAAGTGTGCCTCATTTAAAAATAGATGTGCAAGAAATGGATATTGATTTCTTAACCTTTTCAGCTCACAAAATGTTAGGACCAACGGGTTTAGGAGTTTTATATGGTAAGAAGAAATATCTTGAAAAATTAGTTCCCACTTGTTATGGCGGTGGTATGAATGAATATTTTGAAAGTAATAAAGATTATGCTCTAAAGCCTTTGCCATTAAGATTAGAAGCAGGGACTATGAATATTGCAAGTGTATTAGGATTTGCTAAAGCAATAGATTATATTGAAAATATTGGTATTTTGAATATAACCCGTTATGAATTGTATTTAAAAGAGTATTTAGTTGAAAAATTAAGTGAAGTTCCAAACGTTATCATATACAATAAAGACACTCAAAGTGGTATCGTTTTGTTTAATATAAAAGGTGTTTTCCCAAAGGAAATATGTAGTTATTTAAATGATCATCATATTTGTGTTAGGGCCGGAAATCATTGTGCCAAGATGGTTAAGAACATTATTGGTGAAAAGAATACTTGTCGTATTAGTTTATATTTTTATAATACTAAAGAAGAAATTGATAAATTTATTGAGGTTATAAAAAAATACTCAAGAGAGTATTATTCATGAAAGTAGAGAATATCTGCAATTTTCCTATTATTGCCAGCAATAACTTGTGGTTTGGTATCACTTCCTTTGACAATTAAAGATATACTACCACCACCGTCTAAGTTAAAGCCTGTTTTGCAACCTAATTTTATCATATAACTTCCTAATTCCCTAAATGAGAAACCATTTCTTTGACCTGGTATATCAGTTATAAATAGGAAGTTATTTTTATCGATTTGGCAAAATCCTTGACGAAGATTTCGCGTATTATCTTTAGTAACTAATGCACCGTTCTCTACTAAAACTGGCGTGAAAGCAAAAGTATTTAAAACACCATCACTTATAATTTTATTGGATATTAACATATTACTTTGTTGATTATAACCGCCAACATATTTATATGAAGCAAGCATGCCATCTTTTTTTAAACCGTATGTTGAATATAAAGAACTAGGTAGATTTTCATTTGCAAGATCTCTTAATACTTTACCTTCAACAATGACAATAGGGCTAGTGCTTGTTTTATTAAATGAGTGATTAGCATTATAAAAGACTTGTCCAAAATAACCATTAAAAACAAAACCACTAGCATTAATAGCAACACTAAGTTTATTTTGCAAGTTATTTTTATTAATCGCTTTATTAAAAAGACTACTTGCAACTTCTAAATCTTTACCAAAATTACTTGGAACATTAGTTTTTAGTTGATTATAAGGATCTTGTGCCCAAATATGGGTTACATAAAAGCCTGTTCTTGATTGTCTATTAATTTTTTCAATCCAAACTTTAAGGGTATCTTTTTCTTCTTTAAATATAATACTTGTTTCTTCTTTAGGTTTTGAAGGCTTATAATAAGAAGGGCAGTCAATGATTGTTTCATTACTTGCTTTATCATAAATTTTAATGATGCTTTTTTCAATGTTACCATTAACAACTATTGTCTCTTGCCAATCAAGAGTATTACCATTAATATTAACATTTAATAGGTCATTATCATTGCTTTTTAAGTAATATGTTGTTTTATTATTATCAATAGATGCTGAACAAGCAAGTATTTTAGGAGGCGTTTTATCTATATTGTTAATAGTTACTTTATACGTTTCACTATTATTACTATTATCATAAACGGTAAAGTAGTAATCGCCATTTTCTTGAATTATCCAAGTTGATGTATGACTATAAAAAGCACTATTATCGGGACCAATTACATATAAAAAATTAGGAATATTGCTTGTAAAATTAAGAGTGATGTCCTGATTAGTCATACCTTCATTACTAAGGTTCACTGCATATTTTTCATCTAAAACATTAACAACTCTTGTTAGGGTTTTACTTTTAGAATCTAAATTTAAAGTATATTTTATATAATAACTACCAACATTCCCATAATCAATGTTATTAGTTATGGTTACTTTATCTTTTAAATCGATATTATTTTGTTTATCAATACAAGTAAATAGGGGATCTGTATATTCTTTATTAAGCAAAATATTTACAACAGAACTTCCTAAAAGTGTAAAATCAATGTTTTTCAAAGGATTTTCTAAAACTGCGACATGTCTTGTCATTTCTTTATTGTTAATACTATAATTTATTTCATAATTACCAGATTTATATATATTTAAATTTGAGTTAATTGTTACATATTTATTTAAATTTCTATCATTATTATCCCTAGCAATATAACCAGGTTCTAAGTATAAATCACCTTCATACAGTTTAATTTCATTCTCACCATATAATGTTAAAGTAATACTATCTAGTGATTTATGATTTAGATATATTCCTGTTCCAATTAAAGAAAAAGATATAAATAATAATGAGAAAAACAAAACTTTATACTTCTGCATTTTACCACCAATTATAGTATATCATTATTTATAAGCTTTTGTCCAAAGAGATATAACTAGATCAGAAATAATAATTAATAATAGAATAATGCAATATTTGTTAGAAAAAATATTGATTAAATTTTCAATAAAAGGGTTAATAATTTTAGTAATGAAAATGGCAAGAAAGCCCCATGTTAATGACTTATCAAGGCATATATACTTACCAAAGTGATAAGGATGTTTAAGATAATTCCACTTATCTATTGAAAAAATATAATATATTAAATTCCCTATAATATATTCAACTAGGGTGCAAACAATTGTAAATAAAATGAACATTAGCATTAATTTATAAAAATTATTTATATTTAAATTACTAATGCTTTTATTTAAGATATATATACATATTCCTCCTAAACCATATACAAGAGTCCATGGACCATATAAGACACCACTATTAGAAGAACTACCACATACTTTATAAAAGGTTGACTCCATTATAAAACCAAGAATACTAAATACAATAAAATATTTTATATAATACATAATGCTCCTTTCACAAAATAGTATTCATGATAATCTGCAAATATTGTCAAATAATTGCTTACAATGTTTTTTTGAATAAATTACATATTTAATAAATTTTAAAAATATTGCAATTTTAATTAATGTATGAAATAATATATATGGTGATAAATATGAAGAAGATACATAAAAGATATATTATAGTAGGGGTGGTTTTAGTTGTTGTTTGTGTTCTTGTTTATAAACTTTCAACATCATATGCTTTAAAAAATAATGATAATAATCAAATTTTAACAGGAGATGATTGGTCACTTAATATTACATCCATTTCAACCCCTAAACTTACCGGAGATGCACAAGTTACAACTGATTTAAATTCTATTGGTAATAATATTAATTTTAGTGTTAAATTACCTAAAAAATCATCATCTATTAGTTATGATGTTGTTGTTAAAAATATGGGAAAATTAGATGCTGAATTATTTACAATATCATTATTTGGACTTACAGAATTACAAAAAGAATATATTAATTATACAGTAACTCCAGTTGATTATATCGTTATGAAAAGTCCAACTCAAAATGGCAGTATTTTAAAAAATGGTCAAACTCATAAATTTAATGTTTCTATTTCATATCAAAGTAATGTAACTGATAAAAATATTATTAAAGATGAATTAAGTTTAGGCCTTAACATTATATATTCTCAACCATCAAAATAAACAATAAAAAAAGCTATAGGTTAGAAATTCCTATAACTTTTTTATTAATTACTATTTATAATAACTTTATATGTTTTGCCTTGAACTAATTTATTAGATCCAATCTTAACTTCACTTGTAGGAGCTAAGTAGCCAATACCAGAGTTAGCCGTTTGATATGAATAAACAAATTTAACACCAGGACATAATTTAGCAAGTTTAGTTTCTAAGTTTTTCTTTGTTTGAGCAGGATTACCAGCTGTTAAATCTTCACCTTGAATAACAATGGTATAGGTTGTTGCAGGACCTTTACTTAAAGTAATCGTAACCTTGGAACCTTTATTAACTTTTCCAGTAACAGATTGTTTTACCGCTGTATCCTTAGAAACATTTGAATAATTACTTTCATATTGGAAAGAACATGTTAAACCAACTTTTGAACATGAATTAGTAATAGCATTTTTAGTCATACCAACAAAGTTTGGAACACTTACTTTTTCATAAATACCACTACTTAGAGTAATAACAATGTTTGTTCCTTCTGCGACTTGAACATTTTTATTTTTAGATTGTTTTAAGGCAATATCTTTTTTAGTTGATTCTGTATAACCGGCATAAGTAAAACTACAAGTAAGATTTAAGGATTTGCATTTAGTTTCAATATTAGTCTTAGTCATGCCAACAAAATTTGGAAGAGTTATACTGCGTCCTTTAGAAATATAGATAATAACAGTATCATTCGCTTTTATTAATTGACCAACTTTATGACTTGTTTTTATAATTTCATCTTTTTTATATGTATCATTATATTCATATTCAACTTGATATAAAACATTATTTTCATCAGCCCATAAATAGAAATCAGTTAAATTTTCTACTTTAATCATTTCTAATTTTCCTTTAGAAATAGTAACATTAATGGTTTCACCAGTTTCAATTGTTTTACCAGTTTCATAGTCACTTTCAACAATATCACCACGGGCAACATCTTCATTATAACTTTCTTTATAATTAATTTTTAAACCATTATCAATAATCCATTTATTAATTTCATCTTGTGTCATTTTAGTAAAGTCGGGGATAATAATCATTTTACCTTTGGAAATAGTAAGCGTTATGACATCACTTTCAGGATTTTTAACTTCATCAATTATATCTTGCTTAATAACATAATTCTTTTTAATTTCTTTGTCATATTCATATAAAAGTTTATAATCAAAGCCATGCATTTTTAACCATGAAGTTGCATACAAAAGTGACTTATTAGTAAAATCAGGTATTTTAATAGATTCCATATTACCTTTAGCAAAAGTTAATTTAATTGAGTCACATCTTTTCATTGAACCATTACCATCTTGACTTATAACGGTATTTTCTTTATTACTTGATTCTACAAATTCAATCGATACATTATTTAAATAATTTTCATCAATATATTTAATAACGTCATCAAAATTCCAACCTATAAAGCTAGGGACAACTATTTCTTTATTATAATCTGGACCATTTGAAATGATAAAAGTTATTTGGCTAATACTTTTAGTTAATGTTCCATAAGTAACATCTTGTGAAATAATATTATATTCAGGGATTACATCACTATATTCATATACTTCAACAATATCAATACCATTTTCTTTTCCCCATTTTTGAGCACTAGAAAGGGAGGCGTTATAAAAGTTTAAGACTGTATCATCATGAGGAAGTGATAAGTAATTATACCCATATAATATATTAAAAACAGTGTATCCAATTAGTAAAAGAGAAGCAATAATTATAAAGGGAGTAGCCTTATGATTATTATTTTTAATACAAACAATTGTCCAACATAATATAAATAAGACCATAATACCACTACTAATAATGGAAGGAAGACTATTATAAATACTATCAGTTTTTAATATTTCATATACTAAATTACCAATAAAACTAAACATACCAAGAATACAGAAAAAGATAATAACACCTTTCTTTAAGTTTTTAGTTTTTTTAACATTAATAATTTTTTCTTCGCAAGCTTTATCTTCCAAAATATTTTCTTTATCGTCGACAACTTCTTTATCAATCTTTTCTTCAAAGTCTTTCTTGAGCATATCTTGCTTTTCAATTATTTTTTTTGACTTTTTACTAGCCTTTTTCATACAATCACCTACTACTATAATTATACTATAAATTGTTACTTTCACAAAGAATGTCCATTTTTATTTAAAAAAATTGACAATAATTGTCGTAATAAAAAAAACTATAAACAATTTATAGTCATTGTTTATAGTCTTATTTACAGGTAAATCCTTGTTCAACAAAAGATTTTTTGGTTGAATCATAATCTTCATCTTCAAAAGAATCAGTATTGTATTCAGCATCTACTATAATAGTGTCACCTTTAACAGATACTTTTGGATTTTTTATATCATCATCTTTTTCAATTGAATCAACGACTGATTCTTTGGCTAATTGAATATCTTTACTTGTATAATCACTAGGAGTTTTATATTTAACATAAAGATGAATTTTATTTAATTTACCACGTTTAAATTTAGCCGTGACTTTGGATGATACTGTAACCCCAGAAAAACTATCATTACCAGTGCATGTCAATGTTTTAGTATTTCCAAAGAAGACAAATAATGCAACACCAGCTACAATAACTAAGAAGGCACCTACTATCATTAAAATAATATTACTATTATTCTTATTATTCATGTTATTAGTGTTATTATATGGCATATTACCATATTGATTATTCATGTTATTACCGTATTGTTGTTGATTATTCATATTGTTACCATATTGTTGTTGTCCATATTGATTGTTCATATTATTGTTAAATTGTTGTTGAATGTTTTGATTATTTGTGTTGTTACCATATTGTTGTTGACCATATTGGTTGTTCATAGTGTTGCCAAATTGTTGTTGACTATGTTGATTATTCATGTTATTGCCAAATTGTTGTTGAATGTTTTGATTATTTGTATTATTACCAAACTGTTGTTGATTATTTTGGTTGTTTCCAAAACCATTATTATCCATAATTCCACTTCCTATTCTACAATATGTAGTTTATCAATTTTATAAAGATGTGTCAACCTTAATAAAATTATTTTTATTATTGTTGGTGAGTAGATAATTATTTTTGAAATATTATTTTTTATATTATATGTTGTTATAAAAATAATTGAATATCGTAACATTATTTGATATACTTTTGTTGGAAAAATAAAACGAAGGATATGATGGAAAGTGTTAAATAGTATCAAAATAAATGTGTCAAATAGTGTCAATATGGGGGGGGGTTACTTTATTAAGTAACAAA
>CAKPMB010000019.1 GCA_934167885.1 uncultured Bacilli bacterium | reverse complement strand
CCCGTAGGTCCAGTAGGTCCGGTGGCACCTGTTTCACCAGCATCGCCTTGAGGTCCCGTAGGTCCAGTAGGTCCGGTGGCACCTGTTTCACCAGCATCGCCTTGAGGTCCCGTAGGTCCAGTAGGTCCGGTAGCACCTGTTTCGCCAGCATCACCTTGAGGTCCAGTTGGTCCAGTAGGTCCAGTTGGTCCAGTAGCACCTGTTTCACCTATATCACCTTGAGGTCCAGTTGGTCCCGTAGGTCCGGTAGCTCCTGTTTCACCAGCATCGCCTTGAGGTCCAGTTGGTCCAGTAGGTCCAGTTGGTCCAGTAGCACCTGTTTCACCTATATCACCTTGAGGTCCCGTAGGTCCAGTAGGTCCGGTGGCACCTGTTTCACCAGCATCGCCTTGAGGTCCCGTAGGTCCAGTAGGTCCAGTAGCACCTGTTTCGCCAGTATCACCTTGAGGTCCAGTTGGTCCTGTAGGTCCGGTAGCGCCTGTTTCGCCAGCATCGCCTTGAGGTCCAGTAGGTCCTGTAGGTCCCGTAGGTCCTGTTTCGCCAGCATCACCTTGAGGTCCAGTTGGTCCCGTAGGTCCAGTAGCGCCTTGAGGTCCCGTAGGTCCAGTAGGACCACCACTTGGCCCTGTAGGACCTGTTGGACCTGTTGCTCCAACATAATATACTGGTTGAACTAATGGCTTAGGCCACTTTTTATTGCAGCAATCATTGCTCATATTGTCATTCATATTATACTCCTCTCATAATAGTTTATGATTTATTAACATATTAAATATAGTTATTGCCCATATATTTAAATTAAATAATGTTGAATATTAATTTTATAAATGTTAGAATTAAATAGTAGTAGGGTAGTAGTATGGCAGTAGATAAAGAATTATTAATGGAGGCTATTGAGCAAGCTATGGCAAGCACTGCTTTAGAGCCAGAAATTAACTTTAGTAAAGAAAATGATAATATAAAAAAGAAAGTCTTATCATTGGGAGGTAATATAAATGGCGGAATGGAAAGACTACATGATGGAAGGAACGGAAGTTTTAAAAAATAAATTTGGCATTGTTAATGAAGAAGAATTAAAAGAAGTAGAAACTGAGATAGTCGTAGAAAAATTAAGCTATTTATATATTAATGGAATGCCTGGTAACTTTGATGCTAAACATTTATGTGCAATTAATCGTTTTTTATTTGAAGACATATATGATTTTGCTGGTAAATATCGTGAAGTTGACATGTTTAAAGTGACTGGTTTTGAAAAAAATGAGAACATTAAAGGCTTACTTGCTAATTTATTTGATAATTTTAATAATCGTAATGTTAAGAATGATCCATTTTCTATAGGTTTATATTTGGGAGATTACTATTATGCTTTAATAAAAATTCATCCTTTTAGAGAAGGCAATGGTCGAACTTGTAGAGAATTTATTAGACAATTGGTTTTGGCAAAATTTCCACAATATCAACTTGATTATACCAAAATAGATAAAGAAAACTTTTTACTTGGTGCTATATATCATGATCAATACCCATCATTATTGGGATATGAATTATCTAAAGCATTAGTTCCACGTATTAATTTACAAAAGAGTAGATAATAATTATTTATAAATTCAATGGGTTATTACATTTTAAATCATATTTAGGAAATAATATAACAAGGGAAAAATCTCAATTCCTTGTTTTTTGGTTGTATAAATGATAAAATAGTCAACGAAAAAATTAATGTTACTTGGCATTTTGCTATGTAAATGAAATTATTTGTAATTTCAATCGTTAAGTTTGTAAAGAATTGGAGGATAAGTCTATGTTTAAATTAGTATCAAAATTTGAACCGAATGGTGATCAACCAAAGGCCATTCAAGCGTTGGTCGATGGTATAAATGAAGGTAAGAAGGCCCAGGTGTTACTAGGAGCGACTGGAACTGGAAAGACATTTACGATAGCAAACGTTATAAAAGAAGTTAATAAACCAACATTAGTTCTTGCTCATAATAAAACATTAGCAGGTCAATTATATAGTGAATTTAAAGAATTATTTCCAGAAAATCATGTTGAATATTTTGTCTCATACTATGATTATTATCAACCAGAAGCATATGTTCCTTCAAGTGATACCTATATTGAAAAGGATGCATCTATTAATGACGAAATTGATGAACTTCGTCATAGAGCGACTAGTGCTTTATTATCAAGTAATGATGTTATTGTTGTAGCATCTGTTTCGTGTATATATGGTATTGGTGAAGTAGAAGAATATCGTAATAAAATGTTAACGTTGAATGTTAATGATACATATCCTCGTAATAAAGTTTTAGCAAAATTAGTTGACATGCTTTATGAAAGAAATGATTTGGATTTTAAAAGAGGAACTTTTAGAGTTAAAGGGGATACTATTGAAATTATCCCTACTAATGAACATACTCACGGCTTGCGAATTGAGTTTTTTGGGGATGAAATTGATAGAATAAGTGAAATTGATACTATAACTGGCGCTATTATTACTAATAAAAAAAGTGTTAGTATTTTCCCAGCTAGTCACTTCGTAACAAGTGATGATAAGTTAAAAAAGGCTATTGGACGTATTGAAGAAGAGTTAGATGATAGAATTAAGTATTTTTTAGATAATAACAAACCTTTGGAAGCAGAACGAATTGAACAACGCACAAAATATGATTTGGAAATGTTAAATGAAACCGGTTTTTGTCGAGGTGTTGAAAATTATTCACGCCATCTTGCTTTAAAAGATGAGGGTGAGGCTCCTACAACATTAATAGATTTCTTTCCTAGAGATTTTCTACTAGTTGTAGATGAAAGTCATGTAACCATCCCTCAAGTTCGTGGAATGTATAATGGGGATAGAGCACGAAAAATGAATTTAGTTGATTTTGGCTTTCGTCTTCCAAGTGCACTAGATAATAGACCACTTAAGTTCTCTGAATTTGAAAAGAAATTAAATCAAGTTATATATATATCCGCTACGCCAGGCGACTATGAATTAGAACTTGTTAATAATCATTGTGTTGAACAGATCATTAGACCAACTGGTCTTTTGGATCCAACTATTGAAATTAGAAAGACAGAAGGTCAAATTGATAACTTAGTTGGAGAAATTCGCGAACGTATTGATAAGAATGAAAGAGTTTTAATAACAACTTTAACTATCAGAATGGCAGAGGAATTAACAAATTATTTAAAACAATTAGATATTAAAGTTGCTTATTTGCATACAGAGATTAAAACTTTAGAAAGATTACGTATTATTCGTGATTTAAGACTTGGAAAGTATGATGTTTTAGTTGGTATAAACTTATTACGTGAAGGTATTGATATTCCTGAAGTTAGTTTAATTGCCATTTTAGATGCTGATAAAGAAGGGTTCTTACGTAGTGGACGTAGTCTTATTCAGACAATTGGTCGTTGTGCAAGAAATGCCAATGGTCATGTCATTATGTATGCTGATAAGATAACTGATAGTATGAATTATGCTATTAGTGAAACAAAACGTCGTCGTAGCATTCAAGAAGAATACAATAAAGAACATGGCATTGTTCCTAAGACAATTATTAAAGAAATTAGAGATTTGATAAGTAATATTGATACTGGTGAAAAGAAAGAAAAGGTTAAATTAACTAAAAAAGAAAAGATGGCTAATATCGCTAAAATTGAAGATGAAATGCGTAAAGCCGCTTCGGCTTTAGATTTTGAACGAGCTATGGAATTAAGAGATATTCTTTTTGAATTGAAAGGTGAAAAATGAGATTCAATAAGATATATGTTGAAATAACTAATTATTGTAATTTAAGATGTTCTTTCTGTTCAATTGATAAACGTTCAAAAAAAGAAATGAGTGTTGAAGAATTTAAAATTGTTATTGAAAAAATTAAAGATTATACTAATAATATATATCTTCATGTTAAAGGGGAACCATTATTACATAGTAAACTAAATGATATATTGGAAATATGTGATAAGAATAGTATGAATGTTCGTATTACTACTAATGGAACGCTTTTAAAGAAACAGAGTGATACTTTAATGAAACATAATATTAAACAAATTAATATATCATTGCATAGTGAAAATAAAAAAGATGATTATTTTGATTCTATTTTTGAAGTAGTAGAATTATTACGAAAAAGAATGCCAGTAGTTTATCGAACATGGATTCAAAATGATTGTTCAAACATTTCTATTGAAAAAATTATAGCTTATTATCATTTACCATTATCTTTCTTTAATGATGTTTTATTGAAAAATAATGTTAAAATAAAAGAGAATCTCTATTTAGATAAAGATAAAGAATTTATATGGCCTAATGATGGTAATATTGATGATAAGAGTGGTTATTGTTTAGGAACAAAAACACATATTGCCATCTTATCGAATGGTGAAATTGTGCCTTGTTGTCTAGATAGTGATGGTATTATCAATTTAGGGAATATTTATAAAGATGATTTAAAAGATGTCCTTAATAGTGATTTATTTAAAAAAATTAATGATGGTTTTAAAAAAAGAGTTTTAGTTTGTGATTTGTGTCGAAAGTGTAATTTTCGTCGAAGATTTGATGTTAAAAATTCTTGAAAATTTAAAATTGATATGCTAATATATACTTAATTAATGAAGAGGTCTAATATTAGATAGTATTTTCTTTTAAGAGAGTTAGTGGCTGGTGTGAACTAATAAGGGTATTATTGAAGTTACATAGACTGAGTTAAATCGTTAATCGCGTTAAGATATTGAGAATAGATTCTATTGAAGTAGGATGGTACCGTGTTTTATACACTCCTATACGATAGAATTTTTTTATTAGGAGGATTATTATGGATTTAAGTAGTTATATTGATTATACGAATTTATCAAAGACGGCGACTGTTGATGACATTATTAAATTGTGTGAGGATGCTTTAAAGTATCATTTTCAAGCGGTTTGTGTTGCACCTTATTATGTTAAGGCTGTTAGTGAATATTTAAAGGGTAGCACGGTTTCTGTATGCACAGTTGTTGGTTTTCCTAATGGCTATCAAACAAAGGAAGTTAAACAATATGAAGCCATTGATGCTGTTCATAATGGTGCTGATGAAATAGATATGGTTATTAATATTAATGCTTTAAAAAATAAGGATTATGAATATATTAAAGATGAAATAGAATTAATTCGTGATAGCATTGATGGTAAAACCTTAAAGGTTATTATAGAGACTTGCTTATTAACGGATGAAGAAATAATTAAAATGACAAAATTATGCAATGAAACTTTTGTTCATTTTATTAAAACAAGCACAGGTTTTGATAGAGAAGGTGCTACTGTTAGAGTAGTTGAATTAATTAATAAAAATAAGAATGATATTTTGGAGATTAAAGCAAGTGGAGGTATTAAAACTGAAAGTGATGTTTTAAAGATGATTGAAGCAGGAGCAACTAGAATTGGCACGTCGCATGCTGTTTCAATAATTAATGAACATCACCATGATGATAAATGTTGTGATGAGGAAGGTGAATAAAATGAGTTTTTATGATGAATTAGTATGGCGTGGTTTAATAAAAGATCAAGCTGGTGATGATTTAAAAGAAAAATTAAATAAAGGTGGCGTAACTTTCTATTGGGGAACTGATCCAACGGCAGATAGTCTTCATTTAGGACATTATTCATCTTTAGTAACTGCAAAACGTTTATATAAATATGGACATCATCCTATTTTGTTAGTGGGAGGAGCAACAGGTTTAATTGGAGACCCTCGTCCAACTAAAGAACGTGAAATAATTGCAAAAGATACGCTAGAAAAGAACTTAGCAGGAATTAAAAGACAAGTTGATAAAATATTTGATGGTAAAGCTAAAATTGTTAATAATTATGATTGGATGAAAGATTATGGCTTCCTAGAATTTTTACGTGATATTGGTAAATATATAAATGTTAACTATATGCTAAATAAAGATATTATTAATCGTCGTTTAGAAAGTGGTATTACATATGCTGAATTTTCTTATACATTAATGCAAGGATATGATTTTCTACATTTATATGAGACTGAGAATTGTGAAATGCAAGTTGAAGGATCAGACCAATGGGGAAACATTACAACCGGTCTTGATTTAATTAAGAAAAAATTAGGAAAAGATGCTTATGCTTTTACGATGCCATTAGTAACAGACTCATATGGCCATAAGTTTGGTAAAAGTGAAGGTAATGCTTTATGGTTAGATATTAATAAGACAAGTGCTTATGAATTATATCAATTTTTAATAAATGTTGAAGATAGCATGGTTATTAGTTATTTAAAAATCTTTACTTTTTTAACAAAAGAAGAAATCGAAAGATTAGAAATTAGTAACAATGAAAATCCTCATTTAAGAGAAGCTCATAAAGCTTTAGCTCGTGAAATTATTAAAGATCTACATGGTATTGAAGAATACGAAAAAGCAGAGAAGATAAGCCAAGTTTTATTTAGTGGAAATTTACGTGAATTATCGGATAAAGAATTACATGATGCTTTTGATAAATTACCAAAATATGCTATTACAAGTGATATGAATCTTGTTGACTTATTAGTATCAGCATCTATTTGTTCTAGTAAAAGAGAAGCAAGAGAATTTGTTACAAATAATTCAATTAGTGTAAATGGTGAAAAAATAAATGACTTATCATTTGAAATAAAGAGGGAAAATGCTATTACTGATAATTTAACAGTTATTCGTAAGGGCAAAAAGAAGTATTTTATAATTGAGCATAAATAGGCAAGTTTCTTGCTTATTTTTTTTAAATCTCATGGACTTTATAATAGATATTTGATAGAATTATTGTGGTGATAAAATGAGAAGTTTAAAAAAAGACAATGATAAGAAAAAAGTAGAGAATAAAAAGAGTAAGAAAGTTTTAAAAACTATCTTTATTGTATGTGGAGCAATAATTTTAATTGAATTGATTGTAATGTTAATTATGTATGTTGCAAATGAGCGTTCAATTAATTATATTGATACTGTTAATAGTATTAAGTTAGTTGATGACTATTATTTAGCAGCCGGATCAAGTAATTTTCGTTATAGTAAGTATAATAAAAAAAAGGTTTTTAAATATAAAAGTAGTGAATCTTCTAAAAATGAAAATATAATTAGTGAACAAGCTAAGATTGCTAAATATGATTTAAATATGAAACTTATTTGGGAAAAAACTTTTGATTGTGATTATAATGCTACATATTATGATGCTATTAAAGTAGATGGTGGTTATATCGCTGTTGGTAGTTATGTATCAAAATATTCACAATTAGAAATTAAAGTTCGTGATGGTTTAATTGTTAAATATGATGAAGATGGCAATGTTCAATGGTTTAAAAATTATCAAATATTAGGAGATACTGAGTTTTATCGAGTAATTAATAATGATGATGGTTTAATTGTTGTTGGTCAAAGTATTTATGAAAATATGGAGATTGGTAACCATGATACTGGTGGTGGTATCATATTAAAATATGATTATGATGGTAATATTTTATGGAATGCTAACTATGGTGGTAATAAATCTGGAAGCTTTAATGATATTGTTGTAGTTAAGGATGGTTACATTGTTTGTGGTAAAGATGGTTCTAATTATGGTTTATTAGTAAAATATTCAACTAAAGGTGAACGTTTATGGGTTAGAAATACTCTAGATGTTGCCATAACTGATTCTAAAGGCTTTAATCGTATGGTTTTATATGATAATAAATTATATATAGCAACGTCTGTTAATACAAGCGATCAAAAAGATAGTGAAGGTAATGCTATTTATTCATTTGATGCTAGTGTTTATGTATATGATTTAACTGGTAAATATTTAACAAAATATAAATATGGTGAAAGTAATGATGAATGTTTTACTGATTTATACGTTGATAAAACTGGTATAATGGCTATTGGGTATACACTTGATCCCGTATCTTCTAAAGATAAATATGATAATCAAACCGGTATAATTGTTAAATTCTCTTTTGATAAAGAAGTTGTATCCCATGAATATTATGGTGGTAAAAACTATGATATTTTAAGTAGTATTATACTAGATAATGAAAATAATTATTTAATAGCAGGTTATAGTAATTCATTTGAAAATAAAAAAGACTTTAAAGTTGTCTTTAAAAAGATAGAACATAAATAATAAAAAAACATAACTTTATATGAAAGTATAGGTTATGTTTTTTTATACAAAAAAAGCACTTCTTGAAGAAATGCTTTATTACTATCTATTATAGAATTCAACGATTAATGCTTCATTAATATCAGCATTTAGTTCATTACGTTCTGGTAATCTAACATATTTAGCAGAATTATTTGTTTTATCAAAATCTAAATATTCAACTCTTGTTGTAACATTTTCTAAAGCTTCTTTAACAGATTTATGATCTTTAGAATTGTCTTTAAGAGCGATTGTAGAACCAACTTTAACTCTAAATGATGGAATATCAACTTTAACACCATCAACAGTTATATGTCCATGATTAACTAATTGTCTAGCACCACGACGAGTGTTAGCGAATCCCATACGGTATACTAAGTTATCTAAACGACTTTCTAGTAACTTAAGGAAGTTTTCACCATGAATACCTTGCATTTTACCAGCTTCAATAAAAGTTTTCTTGAATTGTCTTTCATTAAGACCATACATGAATTTAACTTTTTGTTTTTCTTGTAACTGTAAACCATAGTTAGATAATTTAGAACGTCTTTGAGAACCATGTTGACCAGGTTTTGTAGAACGTCTAGCTAAATCTTTACCATTTTCAAGTAGTGAAAAACCAACTGCACGTGATTTCTTGTAACTTGGACCAGTATATCTTGCCATAATATCCTCCTTCAATTATATTACATACAATTGACATTATCAGAACATTTAGGGAGTTTTTTTTAATAGTTTCACTTGATAGCCTAAAGCTACTCCTAAACTTAAAAAACACTTTAAAGTCCAATAATTTGGGCTGTCAATAAGAATATGCAACGATATTATATAAATTTTTCCTGTAATAGTCAATTAAAATTAAAAAAAATGTTAAAAAATAAAGTAATTTGTGTTATTATTATAGAGTAGGAGAGTGGTACATGAAACCAATGGTAATATTTTTAATTGTTTTAGTAGCTATTATGGTGATTGTAGCCCTTATAATAATAATTAAGTATAAAAGATCAAATAAAAAGAAAATGCTAGATGGCATTACTAATTTAGATATTAAAAAGAATGATTTAGATAGTAGACCAGTTTTAGTAGAACTTTCTAAAATTGAAGAAATTGCTAAAAATGAGCAATTAGAAGAAAAAATTAAAGAATTTAAAGTTCGTTATGAAGAAATAAAGAAAATTCAAATTGTTAAAATTAATGATATGATTGTTAATTTGGATGTATTAGTTGAAAAACATAGTATTAAGGAATTTTATGATAGTTATGCTGATGTTGAAATTGCCTTATCAGAAACAGAGTATTCAATTGATAAAATTTTAGAGGAAATTGATGAAATTGCATCATGTGAAGAAAAGTATCGTAATATTATCACTAAGTTAAAGGCTAAATATCGTTTTTTACAAAAAACATATGAAGAAAAAGAAAGTTTATTAGGTCAATTAAAAGATGTTTTATCAATGCAATTTGAAAATATTGAAAAACGCTTTAGTGATTTTGATATTATTATGGAAGAAAAACTTTATAATGAAATACCACTTGTTGTTAATGCCATTGATACTATGATTGATCATATGGATGTTCTTCTTCGAGAACTACCTGATATTCTATTATTAATTAATGATTTAATTCCCAATAGAATTAAAGATTTAAAAGATGAATACAATAGATTAATTAGTGAACAATATCCATTAGAATATATGAATTTTGATGACAATATTCAAAATGTTGAGAATCGTAAAAAAGAAATTATTGATAGAGCGAAAGTTTTGAATATAAATAATTCTCTTTTTGACTTGCGTAATATTTTAGAATATTTAGATAATATGTTTAAAGACTTTGAAAAAGAAAAAGTTGCAAGAAAAGAATTTGAAAATAATAATGAAGTATTTAATGCTAAAGTTAAAAAGATAGAAAAAGTTATTAATGGTTTATATGATCAAATGGATGATATTAAAGAATTATATGGCTTAAAAGAAAAAGATCTTGATGATATTGATAATATTAATTTAAGATTATCAAATGTTATAAAAGAATATAAAAATTTATTGAAAAAAGTTAAAAAACAAGAATGTTCATATATGAAAATTAATATAGAACTATATGAATTAATGCAAAAATTAAATTATGTGGATGAAGATTTTGATAAGGCTATTAAGTCATTAGGAAGTATTTATGATGATGAAACCCGTGCTAAGGAACAATTAAAAGAGATTAGAAACTTATTAAAAGAATGTAAAGAAAAGGTAAGAATGTATCATTTACCTATCATTTTGGATAGTTATTATATTGAGTTAAATGATGCTAACGAAGCTATTTTAGAAATAGAAAAAGAATTAGATAAAAAACCAATAGTTGTAAAAGTGTTAAATATAAGAGTTGATACAGCAAGAGACTTAGTATTCAAACTTTGGACAACAACGAATGAAATGGTAAAAAATGCTTATTTTACAGAATTATTGTTAGTTTATGCTAATAGATATCGTGAAGATATAGATGTAGATAGAGGTTTATCTAAAGCTGAAATGTTATATTTTAGGGGAGAATATGATAACAGCTTAAATCTTGTATTAAAAGTTTTAGAATTAAAAGAAAAAGGTGTTAATAAACGCTTTTTAGAATTGTCTGAAAGGTAATGTATAAAAAATGCTAGTTCAATGTTAACTAGCATTTTTTTGATATAGACAATAATTTTTGTCTTTTTCTATAAGAGTGTAATTATTACTATCTTTTAAGTAATTCGACAAATTATTTTGACATTTAGTTATTAGATAATCAAAATTGTATTTATTTAATATTTTTTCTATTTTTACTTCTTCTTCGAAGATATCATTAGCATCTTGTAAATTATCATGGGAATAAGCATCCGCTCTTCCATCAATAAATACTGGTATTTCTTTGTATATCAAATATCCTCCTACATTATAGTCATTATATAATCTCTGAGGTTTTACTTCTTTAATTTTATTAATCATTTCATCACTAACTTCTTTATAATTAATGGTCTTGTTTAAAGCATTTATTTGGGTTAATGGTAAAATAATATTGGATATAACTAAAACGATAACAATAAGATTTCCTTTAATATTTTGATTATTGGTAGGGATATACCTTAATGTTGTCCAAAATGATGCAATAATCATTAAAGGAACAAAACGATATGATGAGGTTGCAAGGTATACAAACACTATAAATAATGCTAAATCAATTAAACGAAGTTTTTCTTTGGATTTATACATAATAAACAAGTTATAAAAAATCATTATATAAGCCACTACTCCAATAAAGGAAGTTATTTTAGTAGGATGCCATTCACTGATAATAGTTTTCATAGTGTTATCAAACATATTAACAAATGGATATAAGAGCATATTGATTCCATATGGATTAATAATGAGTGCTAACATGTTTAAAACAATAATAAGTATATAAGTTATAATTTTGCTTTTTTTTAGTTTTTTGTTTTCAATACCCCATTTATTGAAATTAAATAGGCCTAATATCATGAATAAACCTGGTATCATATATGAAAGACATGAACTTCCACCATGCACATTAACCCATATAATTGTAAGAAGTGGCAAAATATATATTTTTTTGGAATCATTTTCATATAAATCATATGATAAGTATATAGTTAGTGCTGTTAATATCCAACTTATAATGTGTGGTCTTGGAAGGGAAAATGAGGCAATGGATGCAGTTGACAGCACAATAAATATTATTAGGTATATAGGGTTTTTCTTTAACATTGTTTTTATATTGGTTTTATATAGTATAAATAACAATATACTTACAAATATTGTTTGGTATATAATTGGACCTATTTTACCAAAAACATGATTTAAACCGTATATAATTACTTCATAGAGCCATTCGTGATATGTATTCATTAAATTATTTTGAATAGCATACCAAGAATATATGCATTCTTTTGGTAAATGGTGATTGGATATAATATATTCACCTATTTTAAAATGCCAAAAATAATCACTTCCTAGATTAATATTACAAATAATACATGTTGTCATTAAAATAAAAAATAAAATAATTATAGTTTTCTTTTTTTTCATATACACTCCACACTTAGTATAGCATGTATTATAAAATTATAATTGTTTTTTTTTATAAACTATGCTAGAATACCATCATTGTATTTATAGCTTTTTTGTGTCATAATTATTTAGAAAGTAGGCGGTATAATGATTTATTTAGATTATTCAGCAACAACACCTGTTAATGAAGATGTATTAGATAGTTTTAATAAAGTAACACGTAATTATATAGGAAATGCTAATTCCCTACATAAGGCGGGTGTTTTATCCAAAGAACTTATGGATGCTGCAACTCTTCAAGTTGCTAAATTATTAAATGTTTATGATAATGAAATAATTTGGACAAGCGGTGCAAGTGAATCTAATAATCTTGCTTTAATGGGTGTTATTGAAAAATATAAAAATCGTGGTAAGCATATTATTACGACCAAATTAGAACATTCTAGTATTTTATCAACCGTTGATTACTTAGAAAAAAAAGGCTATATAATTGATTATGTTAAAATAGATGATAATGGCAAAGTATGTTTAGATGATTTAAAAAAATTAATTAATGATGATACTATTTTAGTAAGTATATGTGAAGTTAATTCGGAAATTGGTATTATTCAAGATGTGCAAGAAATAGGTCGCATTGTTAAGGATTATCCAAGATGTATTTTTCATGTAGATGGCACGCAAGCAGTAGGTAAGAAAGAAATTAATTTAACTAATATTGATTTATATAGTTTTTCTGCCCATAAAATATATGGTCTTAAAGGTATCGGATGTTTAATTAAAAAACGTCATATTGAATTAGAACCTATTATTCATGGTGGTAAAAGTCAAACAATATATCGTAGTGGCACACCATCTCTTGCTTTAATTGTGTCAACATCACGAGCTTTAAAATTCGCGATTAACAATCTTTCAGATAATTATCAAAAAGTTTTATTATTAAAAAGTAGATTATTAGAAGGATTAAAAGATCTTAATATTCACATTAATAGTGATGATAATTGTGTTCCTAATATAATAAATATAAGTGTTTACAATGTTAAACCAGAAACGATGCTTCATGCAATGGAAGCACATGATATTTATATATCAACGAAAACAGCTTGTAGTAGTGATAATAGTTTATCTCTAAGTGTTTTAACCAAAACAAAAGACTCAGAACTTGCTAAGAGTTCCATTAGAGTAAGTTTATCGTATTTAACAACTAATGAAGAAGTAGATGAATTTATTAAGGTATTTAGAGAAGAAGTAGTAAAATTACAAGGAATAAGAGGATAATTTATGGAAAAAATAGAATTGAATAGAGTAATATTAGTTAAGTATGGTGAATTAACAACTAAAAAGAGTAATCGTTCGTTATTTGTTAATGCTTTATATAATAATCTTTTAAATAAGTTTAAAGGATTAAACGTTAATATAACTAAAGATTTATCAAGAATGTTAATTGAGTTTGAGGATAAAGATTTATCGGTTATTCTATCAAAAATAAATACAGTATTTGGTATTCATGCCTATGATGTAGCTTATAAAGTTCCTAGTAATATATCAGATATAAGTGATTTATTAAAGAATATAGTTAATGACTATGACTTTAAATCTTTTAAAGTTGTTACTAAACGAAGTGATAAAAGTTTTCCTATTGAAAGTCCTTTGTTTAGTAAAAGAATGGGTGGCGTTATTTTAAAAAATAAAGCTAATGTTGTGGTAGATGTTCATAATCCTGAAATAACTTTTAATATTGAGATAAGACGTGATTTTACATATATTTATACAAATGAATATCGTGGTATTGGTGGTTATCCTGTTGGAACACTTGGTAAGGGATTGCTTATGTTATCAGGTGGTATTGATTCACCTGTAAGTGGTTATTTAGCAATGAAGCGAGGTATTAGTATATCAGCCGTTTATTTTGAAGCTATTCCTCATACTAGTATAGAAGCTAGAAATAAAGTAATAACTTTAACAAAAAAATTATTGAATTATACTAATAATATTGGTTTATATATTGTGCCATTTACGAAGATTCAAGAAGCTATTTATAAAAATATTCCTGATACTTATACTATTACCATTATGCGTCGTATGATGTATCGTATTATGGAAAAATTAGTAATTAAATACAAAGCTCATGTTATAATTAATGGTGAAAGTATTGGTCAAGTTGCAAGTCAAACATTAACAAGTATGCAAGTAATTAATAATGTAACCAATCTTCCAGTTATAAGACCTTTAGCCTGCTTTGATAAATTAGAAATAATTGATATTGCTAAAAAAATTGATACTTATGAAACAAGTATTCTTCCATATGAAGATTGTTGCACAGTTTTTGTGCCTAAACATCCTGTTATTAATCCGTGTCTTGATAAATGTTTATTATATGAACAAAGTATAGACTATCAAGAAATGATTGATGAAGCGATTAATAATATTATAAAAATAAATGTTAATGAAATTAATGAAGAAAAATTTAGTGATGTTTTATAATTGGTAAAAATTACCAAATAAAAAAATGTATTTTTTGGTTATTTCTCCACAATCTATAAGTGTGGAGGTGAAAAGAATGAGTAACTCAAATCAAAACCGTGATGCTCTTAAAATGAGAGTTCCAGGTGCTAAACAAGCAATCGATAAGATGAAATACGAAATAGCTTCTGAATTTGGTGTTAATTTAGGTCCAGATTCAACTTCTCGTGCTAATGGATCAGTTGGTGGTGAAATCACTAAAAGATTAGTACAAAATGGTTTAAACCATATTAGTGGAAGTTATAACAATACACAAAACTTCTAATAAGATGTATGGTTAAAAGTAGAGGCGACTCTACTTTTTGTTTTAGTTAATAATTATGATAAAAGGGAAAATATTTAGATTAATCAATTTGGATATTTTTCTTTTTTTAGTTAGATGATAATACTTTAAAAGTTTAAGCATAATTATTAATAGAGGTGTTAATGAAATATTTTAAAATACTTTTACTTACATTATTATTTTCTATTGTTATACCTATAAGGGTATTAGCTGATGAGAATGTTGTTCCAAATGCTCGAAATGCTATTTTGGTGGAAGTTGATACAGGAACAATAATTTATGAAAAAGCTAAAGATGAGCGTGTTAGTATAGCATCTTTAACTAAAATGATGGGATTAATTTTAATATTTGAAAGAATATATAACAAAACATTAAAGTATGATGATAAAGTTACAGCTTCAGCTAATGCAAGCGGTATGGGTGGTAGTCAAATATGGCTTGAAACTGGTGAAGTAATGAGTGTATCAGATTTATTAAAAGGGATAATTATGGCAAGTGCTAATGATGCGGTAGTATCTAAAAAGAAGTCAAAAAATTTTATATAATTGTAAATCAATTGAGACAGATATTATATTAGTTTGTTATAATTTAAACATGAAGAAGTGTTAAATTTTTTTATGTCTTTTGCTAGTTCTATAGAAATAAATCAAAAAAGAAAGGTAACGAAACTAAATGATTGATTTGCATACACATACCACATATTCGGACGGCACATGGAATGTTAAAAAGTT
Organism: uncultured Bacilli bacterium; assembly: GCA_934167885.1. Lineage (GTDB taxonomy): Bacteria > Bacillota_I > Bacilli_A > RF39 > UBA660 > RUG12783. The sequence continues at coordinate 5,325 of CAKPMB010000019.1, read as the reverse complement.
GCTTACAGAAGCTCAAAAACATAATGTTAATTTATTGGCAATTACTGATCATAATACGGTAAAAGCTCATTTAGAAATCGAGAAAAATGATTATTCTAAGTATTTTACCGGCAAAATAATAGTAGGAGCTGAGTTTGACTGTGTTTTTAATAATGCTAAGATAGAACTTTTGGGATATAATTTTGATGTTCATAAAATGAATAAATGGCTTGGAAAAGCGTATGATATTGAAATGAAAAAGCCTAATTTGATGGAAGAATTCAATCTTTTGATGGAAGCTTGTCATAAAAATAATATTAAAGTGGATAATATTGATTATAAAGAAGATATGGGATGGCCAATAGATTATATATATCCTTCTATAAAGAAATATCCTGAAAATAGACAATTTTTTTCGCAAAAAGAATGGGATGATATAGATTATTTTTTTAGATGTTGCACTTGTAATATGGATTTTCCTTTGTATATAGATTTTTCTTATCAAACACCGAATGCTAAAATGGTTTCTAATAAAATAAGAGAATTAGGAGGTAAAGTCTTTTTAGCTCATTTATTTATATATCCCCTTAGAAATTACAAGAACTATTTAGATAGTTTATTAAGTGAAAATATGATTGATGGCATAGAAACTTATTATTCAAAGTTTAACGATGAACAAATAGAATTTATCAAAAAATATTGTAAAGAGAATAATCTATATATGTCAGCAGGCACAGATTGTCATGGTGATAAAAAGCCTGATAGAAAAATTGGTATAGGTTATGGCAATATGAATACTCAAATTGATGTTGTTAAAGACTGGATTTAAAGTTGAACTTCTATAGTTCTTTTTTTTTATTATTCAAATAAATTTAAATGGGGTGAAAATTTGAATAACATACCATCTATTGCTATTGCCAAAAAAGTAATTCAGAAAGCAATAATCAATGAACTTTGCCAAAAAGATGTTGTTGATTTTTATCAATATAATACTATTATTAAAAAAATAGATAAAGATATATTAAAATTAGAAACCAAGAGAGTTGAAGATGAAAATAGTAATATAATTATTAAAATATTAATTTAGAGGTGACAAATAATGATACTGGACTTATATAATATTAGAAATATATTAGCTCAAGGAAAGAAGCTTATTGATTTGCCATTACGTGTAACTTATTATGCACGTGTATCAACTGATCACGATGAACAATTAAATTCTTTAGATAATCAAATAATGTATTTTGAAAATTATATTAAATCACAAACTAATTGGATTTTTGTTTCTGGATATGTTGATGAAGGAATAAGTGGAACAAGCGTCAATAAAAGAGATAATTTCATTAAAATGATTAATGATGCTCAAAAAGGAATGTTTAATTTAATATTAACCAAAGAAATATCAAGATTTTCTAGAAATACAGTGGATAGTATTCAATATACTAAAGAATTATTATCTTTTGACGTAGGAGTGTTTTTTTTGAATGATAATATAAATACGTTTGAAACAGATTCCGAGCTTCGTTTAACAATTATGTCAAGTATTGCCCAAGATGAAATTAGAAAGTTATCTGAAAGAGTAAGATTTGGTTATAAAAGAAGTATTGAAAGAGGTGTTGTTCCAGGGAATGATAATTTTTATGGATATCGAAAAAATAAAGGTAAACTTGAAATTGTTCCAGAAGAGGCAGAACTAATTAAACTAATATTTAACGAATATTCCGAAGAACGAATGGGAACAACTAAATTAGGACATTATTTATATAATAAATATAATATAGTTAGTAAAACTAATAAGCCTTTAGCTGGAACTGTAATTACAAGGATAATTAGAAATCCTAAATATAAAGGTTTCTTTTGTGCTCATAAAGAAAGCATTTTGGATTATCTTTCAAAAAAAAGAATTAGATTTAAACCAGATGAATGGATAGTTTATAAAGACAATGAAGCGTGTCCTCCTATCGTATCAGAAGAATTATGGAATAAATGCAATGAAATATTAAATAAAAATTCATTAAAACATAAAACACATGCTCGAACTGATATGCGATATGCTTTATCTGGTAAAATAAAATGTTATCATGATGGTGCGACTTTTATAAAAGGATGTTATAAAAATAAAAGAACGGGTGTAAAATGTGAATATTTTGGATGTTCAAAATATCGAAAATATGGTAGGCACAAAAATGATGGTTGTAACGCTCCAATTGTTCATTATCAAGATTTATTAAATATATTTAGAATGGTTGTTAGTAATTTTATAGATAAAGATAATGAAATAATAAAACAGGTATATAATTATATTAATGTTAGTGAAAGTAAACAAAGTTATGCAACTGATATAGATAAAATAAATAAAAGAATAAATGATGTTAAAAATGCAAAGTATGAATTAATTGATATGAAAGCCCGAAAAGAAATAGATAATGACGAATACAATGAACAACGTAAAAAATATAACAATGAATTATTTATTCTTGATGAGAAGAAAAGAATATATTTAAATAAGAATATTAAAATGAATAATAAAGTTTTAATGGATGAATTTATAAAAAAGATACAAAATGTTATATTAAGTGATGATGAATGTATGTTTAGAATATTTTGTTCTATAATAGACACAATATTAGTAGAAAATCTGGAATTAGATACTAATTGTAAGAGAAAAATAATGTTACATTTTAAATTAAAGGTGGTTTCTAAAAATAGTGATTTAAATTTAAAAGAATTTTTACTGCTTTTTAGTAACAACTAATGATGGAATAGTAGCCATGGCCGAAAAAGTCGCTGGAACTGAAGAAAATTTTGTTAAATTGATGAATGAGAAGGCTAAAGAATTAGGATTAAAAAATACTAACTTTGTTAATTGCACTGGTTTAGATGAAAAAAATCATTATTCAACAGCATATGATTTAAGTATTATTGCTCGTGAATTAATGAAATACCCAGATGTTTTTAAATATACTACTAACTATGAAGATTATTTAAGAGTTAATACTGAGAATAAATTTTGGCTTGTAAACACTAATAAGTTAATAAAAACTTATAATGGGGCTGATGGATTAAAAACTGGTATGACAGACGATGCTGGATATTGTATGGCTGTTACCGCTAAACGGGATGGTATGCGTTTATTAGCAATTGTTTTAGGCGAAAAAGAAGGTAAAGTTAGAAACAAAGAAACAGCAAATCTTTTAGATTATGGTTTTAATCTTTATGAAGTATTAACAATCAAGAAAAAGGGGGAAAAAGTAGGCAAAACATCACTCGATAAAGCTAAGGAAAAAAACATAAATATTATTTTAGAAGAAGATGTTACTATTTTAAGAAAAAAGGGAAGTCCTAATGAGGATGTAACAACAGAATTACAACTTAATAAATTAAAGTTGCCAATAAAGAAAAATGAACGGATAGGGATTCTTCTAATAAGAAATGAAAATAATGAGATAATAAATAAAGTTTCAGTTGTTTGTGATAATGATATAAAGAAAACAAATTTCTTTGAACTTTGGTTAACTCTTATTAAAGATGTATTAACAGGAAGTATTATTTAAAGTAACTATTTTTAAAATTTAATTATTGATAAAAATGAAAAAATATTATGATTTCATATTGCCAAGTGGTTTTCAAGAAAGAGGCATACATCTATTTATGGGTTTTGTCTCTTTTTGTATACAAATGACCACTAGAAATTTTGCTAACATAGTTGATGGCCAAATTATTTTGATTATTACTTAATATATAATATATATAAGTAGTGCAAAAAGTAAAAAGATAATCCTCTTTGATAAGTTTAAATGGGTAGAATACGTTCATATCAATTAACTTGTAAATATTAACTATTTATGATAATATTTATCTGGGATGTGTATTATGTATAATTACAAAATAGGCGAAAAGTTTATTATACATAGCTATAAGCACGATGGTAATATTCATAGATCTTGGGATGAAGCTGTATTATTAGATGTAATGGATGATTGTTTGATTTTTGGTAATAATCGAACACATGTTATTGAATCTGATGGCAGAACTTGGAAAACAAAGGAACCTGCGATAATGCTTTTTTATAAAAATTCGTGGTTTAATGTTATTGGACAGTTAAAATATGATGGAATATATTATTATTGTAATATCGCTAGCCCATTTGTGATAGAAGATAAGACAATAAAGTATATTGATTACGATTTGGATTTGCGTGTATTTCCAGATGGAGCATTTAAAATCTTAGATAGGGGAGAATATAAATATCATAAAGTTAAGATGAATTATCCTGAAGAACTTGATGGTATTTTAAAAAAAGAGTTATCTAGACTTATTGATATGGTTCGGGAAAAGCAATTTCCATTTTGTGCTAGTGCAATAAATAGTTATTATGATAAATATAATCAGTTGAAAAAAATTACTTCAAAATAGTAATTTTTTTATTTTATTTGAATAATATATATAATGTCTAATATAATTATTTAGTGTTTTTTCAGTAAATATAAGTAATAATATGCATTTATTATAAATAAAATGTAAACCATGTGTAAATGTAATTGTAATAATATATTTAAAATGATATATTAGTTTAGTCATTTGCGAGATGGAGTTTTATGAAAAAATATTTTTAAAAAAAACGAAATTTTGTATTGACAATGGCTATCATAGTTTGATATGATAGAAAACGTTGTTTCAAAGAAAACGAAACGAAAAAAGCAATTAAAAAATAATAAGAAAATTAAAAAAAGTATTGACTTGCGTTTTAATTAATGGTATTATTAATTGCGTTGCGTTTGAAAGAAGCAACAAAAAATCAAGTTTAAAAAATGTCAAAAAAATTAAAAAAAGATGTTGACAAAGATGGTTAAATTTGATATATTACTTATGCATCTTGTGTGATGCAGAATGATCTTTGAAAACTGAGCAAAACGTCAATTTTTTGTAGCTAGGAAATTAATTTAATTAATAAAAACTTTGAAATATTTTTTGAGAGTTTGATCCTGGCTCAGGATGAACGCTGGCGGCATGCCTAAGACATGCAAGTCGTACGAAGTGGCCCTTTGAAATGGAGTGCTTGCACAAAGTAGATAAGGATTTCCACTTAGTGGCGCAAGGGTGAGTAACACGTGGGTTATCTGCCTTCAAGACTGGGATAACAATTGGAAACGATTGCTAATACCGGATAATATATAAAATGATACGTTATTTTATATTAAAAGGAGCCTTTAAAGCTTCACTTGAAGATGAGCCTGCGGCGCATTAGCTAGTTGGTAAGGTAATGGCTTACCAAGGCAACGATGCGTAGCCGAACTGAGAGGTTGATCGGCCACATTGGGACTGAGACACGGCCCAAACTCCTAC
>CAKPMB010000018.1 GCA_934167885.1 uncultured Bacilli bacterium | reverse complement strand
GAAGTTAAAGGCAATAACTACTGCCTAAACAATGGTTTCAATAAACTAGTTGATTGTATGTTAGTAAGTGATAGTTTAAGTGAATCCGTTGATGTCGCCAAAACTAACATTTCAAATAAAAGCGAACCGAACTTAAACGACACTGCCCCAAGTTACACCTATGTTGAGGAATTAACAGAAAATGTTGAAAATTCATATAGTATTACAGGATATAAGTTTTATTTTTCTAAAACATATGAATTTGATAAAAAGAAAGGAACATTTAAACTAACAGGTGACATTATAACGGATTATTTGAGTGACGATTATATTGGTTATTGGACAGGTGGTGGGACTAATATGGGAAGTTATGAATTAAGTAATGTTTATTATATAAAAGAAGTAAACGTATTAAATGATATTTATAAAATAAAGAAATCTGATAAACGAACATACAAAATTGCAAGTTCTATTAGATCAGAAGTTGGTTTGTATAAAACGATTGACGATTATGGAGACGTTTATTATTACCGCGGTGATGTTCAAAATAATAATGTTTATTTTGGAGGATATTACTGGAAGATTATAAGAACAAATGGTGATGGTAGTGTTCGTTTAATTTATAATGGTGAAATTAAAAATGCTACTGGTAAAAATACATCAATAAACAATACGACTTATCAATACAATTCAAAATACTCGGATCCAACCTATGTTGGTTATATGTATGGTAAAAATCTTCATAAAAATATAGGCAATGAAATTTTATATGTCGATATAAAATTCAATGAAAAGTATTATTTTGCAGATGATTATGAATTTGATGAAACTAACGAAATGTATAAGTTAAAAGGAAATATAAAACAAGGCACATTTAGTGAAATGAAAGAATATTTTGAAACATATCCATACACCTGCAAAAGCACAAGTTCAACTGCTTCATGTGAGGTATTAATAAAAGTAAAAAGTCTGGTAACAGAATCAAGTGCGAAAGTGCAATATTACTCATATTCATCAACAAGTTTAGATGGCACGAGAACGAATGAAGTATCAAGTAGTGTTAAAACAGAAGTTGATAAATGGTATTCAAATATTGTTAGTAAAACGGATGGTAATAATAAATTGCTTAGTAATTATATTGTGGATGCAACCTTTTGTAATGATCGAAGTATTGGTGATAAAATATATAATTCTGGATATAAGTTAGATACTAAAACATATTATACGCCACTTAAAAGATTAACACGTAATAATTCTATTACTGCTAGTTTAAAATGCTCTGATAAACGTGATATGTTTAGTATAACAAGTGATTATGGTAATTCTCAACTAACGTATCCTATTGGGTTAATAACGGCGGATGAAGTTGTTTTAGCCGGTGGCAAATATAATATTAAAAATGAAAAATATTATTTAAATAGCACTCGTGATTTTTTAACAATGACACCATATAGTTTTGATTCATCTTATGTGCGTTCGGCCATTTTTTGTGTAGGAACAGCAGGAAGTCTTGCCATTACAAGAGTATCTTACAATAACGATACTAGACCAGTGATTAATATTAGTAAAGACGTTTTGATTTCATCGGGTGATGGCACAATGGATAATCCATATCAGCTTGCCTTATCATAGGTTAATATATTGAATCATCTTTGATATTTGACAAATAACTATTTCGTGTTATAATAATGCTAAGAAGTGAAGAAGAAGAGTAGTAATATAAGAACTGTTTATAGTGAGATGACGGTTGGTGTAAGTCATTAATAAGCTTATATGAACGCGCTTTGGAGCTTGTCGCTAGATAGCGTTAAAACAAAAAGGATAGAATTCTATTGAAGTAGGATGGTACCGTGTCATGAACACGCCTACACAATAGAATTTTTTTATTGGGAGAGTGAGAGAATGAATATAATAAAAGAGAATGAAAAGTATGTTTTAGGTATTATTCAAAAACTAGGATATGATTATGATGATGTTCATATTGAAGTATCTTCAAGGAAAGAATTAGGTCAATTTCAAATTAATGATGCTTTTATTATTGCTAAAAAGTATCATGAAAATCCACGTGATGTTGCACAAAAAATTGTTTTAGAGTTTGATAATAGATTTACAAATGTTAATATCGCTGGACCTGGTTTTATTAATATAAGTTTTAATGATGAAGTTTTGGGAGACTATTTTAATAAAGGGCTTGATAATTTTGATAATCTTATCTGCAAGCATGAACCTAAACATGTCTTAATTGACTATGGTGGTGCGAATGCTGCTAAAGCTTTACATGTTGGTCATATGCGTTCTGCTAATATTGGTGAAGCATTGAAACGTCTTGCAAAATGTTTAGGTGATGATATTATTGGAGACGTTCATTTAGGAGACTTAGGCCGTCAAGCTGGTATGCTTATTTCTGAACTTATGATAATGCAACCTGATTTACCATTCTTTGATCCTAATTTTAAAGGTGAATATCCTAAAATTAACTTAACGGCTAAAGATTTAGGTGAAATGTATCCACGGGCTAATATTGCTGCACATGCCGATGAAAAAAGAATGGAATTAGTTCGTTCTATAACTGCTGAAATTGACAAAGGTAACAAAGCATATACTGCTCTTTGGAAACAAATGGTTGATATATCAAGTCAAGTTATTAAGAAAACATACGAAGAATTAAACTGCCATTTTGAATTATGGGAAGGGGAGTTGGATGCTTTCCGTGAAATACCTGAAACTTTAGAAATAATGAAACCATATTTATATGAATCTGAAGGTGCTTTAGTGTGTGATGTCTCTGAACCTTCTGATAACAAACCATTACCTCCATTAATGGTAATAAAAAAAGATGGTGCTACTATTTATGCAACTAGAGATTTAGGAACAATACTATCAAGAATGAAACGCTTTAATCCTAATGAAATTTGGTATGTTGTGGATGAACGTCAAAGTTTATATTTTGAACAAGTATTTAGAGCAAGCTATAAAACGGGTCTTGTTCCTAAAACTACGAAACTTGTTCATTATGGTTTTGGAACAATTAATGGAAGTGATGGTAAACCATTTAAAACCCGTGATGGTGGTGTTATGGAATTAAATACCTTAATTTCTATGATTAAAGATGAAGTTGAAAAGAAAATTAAAGATGAAATTACCGGTGATAAACGTCAAGAAATTGTTGATAAATTAGCGATTGCTACCTTAAAATATGCCGATTTATTGCCATATCGTCGCACGGATTATGTGTTTGATCCTGTTAAATTTGCATCTCTTGATGGTAAAACTGGTCCATATATTTTATATACTATGGTTCGTATAAAATCATTACTAAAGAAAGGTAATATTGAAAATTATAAAATTGAAACGATTAATAATGATGATGTTCGTTCTATTCTAGTTAAAGCTTTAGAATTACCAAGAATTTTAGATAAAGCTTATCAAGAAGCAACTCTTAATTATATTACCGAGTATTTATATGAAATCGCTAGTTTATTTAATAAATTCTATAATAATTACAATGTATTAAAAGAAGATAATATAAGTGTTCGTAATTCATATTTGGCCATTTCTAAATTAGTTTATACAATCTGTCATAATTTATTAAATATTTTAGCAATCGAAGAAGTAGATCAAATGTAAATCTACTTTTTTGTCAAATAATGTCCATTTTTGTGATAAAAATGTGCATTATTTGGGGAAAAATACAATGTATGATATAATATTTTTACTATAAAGGAATGATTAAATGAAAAAATTTATATTTTTTGTGTTGTTTGTTGCTGTAATAATTGGTAGTATTGTTTACTTTGTTTTTTCAAGTGATAAAGCTTTAGTCATAACATATATTAAATTTAACATAAATCCTGAGTTTATTATTGGTGTTAATAGTAAGGATGAAGTTTGTATATTTAATCCACTTAATGAAGATGCTAAAATTCTAAATTTAGGCATGTTTAATGGAAATTATCTTGAAGATGCTACTTCTATAATTTTAGATAAATTAGATAAAGCAAATTATCTAAAAGATGATATTTATATTACTGTTATGTCTAAAAATCCAGATAAAATAGAATATTTTTATGAAAAAATTAATAATAAAGTTAAAGAGAAAAATAAAGATTTAGTATTAATTAATAAAAGAGCAAGTAATGAAGAATTAACAGCTTATTCTAATGAAGTTGTATATGATGTTAAAGCAACATATGATAATAACAAGTTATTGACTATTTGTAATAGTATTGAAAAATCTCTTGATGAATATGTTAAAGGTAAAATAGATAGTTTAAAGATAGATGATTTAAGTAAGAATGAAATATTAAAGTATTATAATGAACAATTAGAAAATGGTTACTTTAATGATTATGATTTATTATTTTATAAATTAGATGATGCTGATTTAAAAATAATGGATACGAGTAGTTATACTATAAGTTTTGATAGTTCTCTAAAATATACGATATCTCTTGATTTAGAACTTGAAAGGATTAATAAAGTTTCTAAAAAGAATGATTCCTATAATTTGATTGAACAGTATTTATTTAACTATAATAATAAAAAAATAAATAATTTGAAGATTAATTTCTATAAGTATAAATAATTTAGTATAATAATATTGAGAGGTTTTTATGGATTTTTTGAAATTGTTTTTGTTTTTTTGGATAATGTCAATTGTTGGTTGGATAATGGAAGTTTTAGTTTGTTCAATTGAAGCGCGAAAGTTTATTAATAGAGGCTTTTTAATTGGACCATATTGTCCTATTTATGGTTTTGGGGGTGTTATTTTATTAATGCTCTATCCACTTCGTGATAATATGTTTCTTGTGTTTATTTTATCCATCATTTTATGTTCAATTCTTGAATATTTAACAAGTTATATTATGGAATGTATTTTTAAAGTTCGTTGGTGGGATTACTCGAATGAACCATTTAATATTAATGGTCGTATATGCTTGCGAAATGCTTTAGCTTTTGGTGTTTTAGGAACTGTTTTGGTTTGTTTCTTAATACCATTTATTTATAACTTTTTAAATTCTTTAAGCAACAATTTAGTTATAACTATTTTTGTAATTACCTTAATAATTACTTTAACTGATTTAATTTTATCTCTTAATATTATGCAAAATATAAAGGGATCTATTGAAAAAATGAATAAAGATAAGACTGTATTAAGAGATGCAACAGATGATATTAAAGCGGTTATTAAAAATGTTTTATCAAAGAAAACTTATTTATATCGTAGGTTTATTAAATCATACGATAAATTTGAATATTATCGTAATGGCTTTGTTCATAAAATTAAAAATCGTCGTAAGACTATATCTTTTGAAATATTCTGTGCCAGTGGTCTTTTAGTTGGTATTATTGCCGGTATTATAACTCATCATATGTTCTATTCAATATTTTTAAGTTTATGCATTGCTATTATATTAAACCTTTTATATGATAAGATAATGGGTGGTAATAGTGATAATAAATAATTCAGAAATTGATATTGATAAAGTTATAAAAGAACAAGAAAAAAGTTTCTTAAAAAGAAGAGAGAATAGCCTTTTATTAAGTGATGAAGATGTTTCCATTTTAAAAAAATACGATATAAATTATTTAAACGTTAAAGATATGAAGGAATTATTATTTATAATTGATGATATTCTAAATGAAAATAATGATTTAACAGATTTAGAAGAATTATGTTTAAAATTAGAAGAAATTAGTTATTACAATATGACAAATAAATAATGTTTTGGTATATTTTATGTATAAATTTTTTAGCCTTTATTTTATATGGAATTGATAAATGGTTAGCGATTAAAGGTTTTATGCGAATAAGTGAATGGACACTTCTTACTATTTCTTTATTTGGTGGATGTTATCTAGCTTTAATTTCAATGTATTTATTTCATCACAAAACGAAAAAAATGAAGTTTAAAATTATTAATATTATGGCAATTTTATTATGGAGTTTAATTTTATTAAATTAAATTCTTTTTATTTAACATTATATGATATAATTTAGGTGAAAGGTAGGTTCATATGGCAACTCGTAAAGAATTAATAAAAATGTTATTAGACAAGAAAGATGATACAAGAGATTATGATGAATTAATGGAAATTTTAATTGATGAGAAAGTAGCAATTGATACTGATAAAGAAGAAAATAAAAATATTACTAAAAGTGAAATAATTGCTGATAAAATAACTAATATCGCTGGATCATGGAAATTTATTATATCTTTCATTATATTTTTAATATTTTGGTTTTGTTTAAATCTATTCTTAGTAAAGGATTTAGATCCATATCCATTTATTTTACTTAATTTATTACTATCAACTCTTGCTGCTTTGCAAGCTCCTATTATTATGATGAGTCAAAATCGTCAGGCAAAAAAAGATAGCTTGCGTAGTAGAAATGATTATCGTATTGATTTAAAAAGTGAATTAATTCTTGAACAATTACATGATAGACAAGAAGAAATAATTAAAAATCAACGTAAAATTTTAAATTATATTGAAAATGATATGATAAAAGATAAACCAAATCAAGAATAATTTGAATTTTAAGTAACAATATAGTAGAATATTACCTAAGGGAGGGAATATGGAAAATACACTTGTTATAATTAAACCGGATGGTGTTAGAAAAAAGATTATTTTTGAAGTTCTAAAACGTTTTACAGATGCTAAATTACAAGTATCTAATGTTAAGGTTATGCAATTAGATGAAGAATTAGTTAATGAACATTATAGTCATCTTTTAACAAAACCGTTTTATCCTGAAATATTAAATTTTATGTTATCAGGACCAGTCGTTGTTATGATTGTTAGCGGAGAAAATGCTGTTTTAAAAGTGCGTTCTTTAGTTGGAGCAACTGATTCTAAAAAAGCATTACCAGGAACTATTAGAGGCGACTTTGGTAATAAAGAAATAATGTGTGAAAATATTATTCATGCATCTGATTCTGTTGAAAATGCCAATATTGAAATTAATCGCTTTTATAAAAATGAACTTGAAAATGTTTTAGAAAATAAGAAGTTAACTAAGAAAAGATAGGAGATTATATGAAGAAAAATATTAGTATTTTGATTGTTAATATTATTATTACTTTGCTTGTTGCTTTTGGATTATTTTATTTATGCTTACCAAGTATAAATATTCATAATTTTGGTTTTTGGGTATATTTAATTACTGTTATTTTAGTATTTGGTGTCTTAAATTCATTAGGGGATACTATTGCATCACATCGTATTAAGTTAAGTAAAAATAAATTAATTCCATTTGGAATATGTGGAGGAATATTCGTTGTTATAATCCTTGTAGCATTTATTAATTCACCTATTTTTATGTCGGGAAAATATTATAATCGTATTACAATCAATTCTGATGTTAAATTTAGTGATGGCGTAGATAAAGTTGATTTTAATAAACTTGCCTTACTTGATAAGAGTTCTAGTCAAAAATTAGGTGATAGAGTAATGGGACAAATGAGTGATTTGGTAAGTCAATTTTATGTAAGTGATTTATACACCCAAATAAATTATAATAATGAAATAGTTAGAGTTACCCCACTTGAATATTCTGATATGATAAAGTATTTCACTAATCGTCGTGAAGGTGTTAAGGGTTACATTATGGTTAATTCTGTTACTGGTGAATCGACGTTAGTTAAATTAGATAAGGGTATGAAATATGTTCAAAGTGCTATGTTTTTTGAAAATGTAGAACGTTATTTACGTTTTAAATATCCTTTTGATAATTTTGGGGAAGTTAATTTTGAAGTTGATAACGATGGTAATCCATATTGGATAATGCCTGTTATTAAATATGCTGGTATAAATCAACGCCCTGATGTTAGTCATGTTATTATTTTAAATGCTATAACTGGTGAAGCTAAAAAATATAGTGTTGATGAAACACCTAGTTGGATTGATCATGTATATAGTGCATCGTTAGTTATTTCTCAAGTTGATGATTGGGGAAGTTATGCTAAAGGATTCTTTAATACCATATTTGGTCAAAAAGGAATGACAATGACAACAGATGGTTATAATTATTTAGTCATGAATGATGATGTTTATCTATATACGGGTATTACATCAATTGTTAGTGATGAAAGTAATTTAGGATTTATTTTAACTAATTTAAGAACCAAAGAAACCAACTTCTATTCATGTCCTGGAGCTGAAGAATACAGTGCCATGGATAGTGCTAAAGGTCAAGTTCAACAAATGGATTATACAGCAAGTTTCCCATTATTAATTAATTTAGAAGGGCAACCAACCTATTTAATTAGTTTAAAAGATAATGCAGGACTTGTAAAAATGTATGCTTTTGTTTCTGTTACTGATTATCAAAAAGTTGTTGTAACAGATGCTAATTTAGGCATTGAAACCGCTGCTAATAATTATTTAGCAAATGTAGGTTTAAAGAATAATGACAATGACACAAAGATAACTATTAAAGAAATATATACTACTTTAATAGATGGTAATACATATTATTATTTTGTTGATAGTGATAATAATAAATATCGTGCTAATATTAAAATTAATTATAATAAACTACCTTTTGTAAAGGTAGGCGATACGTTAGATATTACGTATAGTCAAAAAGAAGTTCGTGAAATATTGAGTATAAAGTAAAAGTCATGTTTTAAAGCATGGCTTTTTAATATAGGTTGCTTTACTTTCATAATTTTAAATGATGTAATGCTTCGACTACAATGACATAGACATCCAAAAATTTTCATGATATAATAAGCCATGAGTGGGTGATAGTATGAAAATGCCAACAGTAGCGTTAGTAGGACGTCCTAATGTCGGAAAAAGCACATTATTTAATAAATTAGTTGGAAAAAAAATATCAATAATTGAAGATACTCCAGGTGTAACAAGAGATCGAATTTATAGTGAAGTAAGCTATGGTAATTATCGATATAATTTAATTGATACTGGTGGTATTGATGTATCTAATGAAGTCTTTAATGATGAGATAAAAGTTCAAGTAGCAATTGCTATTGATGAAGCTGATGTTATTGTCTTTGTTGTTGATGGTAAAGAAGCTTTAACCAGTAATGATTTATATGTTCGTGATATGTTACGTAGTAGTAAGAAAAAAGTTATTGTAGCTATTAATAAAGTTGATAATAAAGAAAGTCGTGAACATGAATATGATTTTTATGAACTAGGATTTGACTATTATATAAGAATTAGTGGTGAACATAGTATAGGTATTCGTGAACTTCAAGATGAAATTACCAAAGACTTTAAATATTATGAAAATGATGCATCTGATGCCAGACTAAAATTCTCAATAATAGGAAGACCAAACGTTGGTAAAAGTAGTTTAGTAAATGCATTATTAGGTGAAGATAGAGCGATTGTATCAAATGTTGCTGGAACAACCAGAGACTCAACAGATTCAGTTTTTAAATATAATGGTGAAGAATTTGTTGTTATTGATACAGCTGGTATGCGTAAACGTGGTAAAATTTATGAAAATGTTGAAAAATATAGCTTATTACGTAGTTTGCGTGCTATTGATCGTAGTGATATATGTCTTTTAGTAATTGATTCATCTACTGGAATTATTGAACATGATAAACATATTGCTCAAATAGCTCTTGAAAAAGGTAAAGGATTAGTAATAGTTGTTAATAAATGGGATATTCCTAATGAAAAAACAATTAAAGAATATGAAAAATTAATAAAAAGTGAATTTCAATTTTTAAGTTATGTTCCAATTGTTTTCTTGTCTGCTAAGACTAAAATGCGTTTATCTACTTTAATGCCAGAGATTATCAAAATTCGCGAGAATATTTCACGTGAAGTTAAAACAAGTGTATTAAATGATGTTATAAATGATGCTTATATGTTAAATTTGCCACCATCATATAAAGGCAAAAGACTTAAAATTTATTTTGTAAATCAAGAAGGAACAAAACCTCCAAAATTTGTTTTTCATGTAAATAATAAGAACTTAGTGCATTTTTCATACTATAGATATTTAGAAAATAAAATAAGAGAATCATTTGATTTTATGGGAACACCAATAGTTCTAATGTTTAAAAATAGAGGAGATAAAGAATGATAATTGGAAATAATTTTAATTTAAAAACTTCAAGATTGAACAAGGTAAATAATAATGATTTTTTACAAAAAGAGAAAGATGGTTTACAAAAAAGTATTAATAATTTAGACAAAAGGTATAAAAGTGGTGAAATTGATATTGAAAAATTTAAAAAGATTGCCAATAATTATGCCAAACAACATGAAGATTTAAATAGAAGAATAGATAATAATAGATAATTTTATAGTTCTCCAACATATATTAATGTAGGAGGATATTTAATGAATGATAGTATTTTTAATAGAGTTGAAAAGAAGACACGTGTAAATAAGGAAACGATTTTGTCACTTGCTAATAAATTGCAAAAGTCTAATATGAAAGATGAAAAAACATTAAATGAAGTAATTGATGAATTAAGTATATTAACTGGTAATAAAATAAGTGATGAACGTAAAGAAAAAATAATTAATACCATAGTCCATGACAAAGTGCCTAAAAATATTGATAGTAAGTTTTAAGGAGATTTATGAAGAAGTGTACTGTAATAATTAATCCAACTAGTGGAAAAGGCTTAAATGAACAATTAGCGGATAGAATAAGTATTATGTTAGAAAATTATAATTATGATCCTAATATCATAATAACAAAGTATGCAGGTCATGCTGAAGAAATTATTAAAAATGTTTTTGATGACGAATTAGTTATATCTGTTGGTGGTGATGGAACATTTTATGAAGTAATGAATGGTAATTTTCAAAGAGAAAATCCTGTTATTTTAAGTCATATTCCTGTCGGAACAACCAATGATATTGGTCATATGTATGGATTAACAAAAGGAATAATTGGCAATTTAAAATTAATTTTAGATGGCGAAGTAAGAGAAGTAGATATTTGTTCTATTAATAATCGTTGTTTTGTTTATGTAGCAAGTTATGGTAAATTTATGGAAATACCTTACGCTACTCCTCAAGAGTTAAAACATAGAATCGGGCATCTTGCTTATCTTATTAATGGTGCTAAAGAAATTTTTAAACGAACTCATCGATATGATATAACATATGAAATAGATGGTGTTAAGCATAATGGTAAATATACATTTTTAATTATTTCAAATGCCAATAGAATCGCTGGAATAAATAATTTTTATAACGAAGTAAAACTTGATGATGGTAAATTTGAAGTTATGTTATGTAGTATAAGAAGTGTTCCCGATTTAGCAAAAGCCTTTTATACTCTAAAGACAAGCGATATATCATATGTTTCGGGAATAGAAACTTATAAAACAGATAATTTGAAAATTTACTTTAATGATGATATGAAACCATGGTGTTTAGATGGTGAAAAGTATGAAAATAATTCCAGAGAATATACCATTTCTATAAAAAACAAAGTTAAAATGCTTCTTCCAAGTAAAAATATAGACAAATTATTTACTAAAAAGTAATTTAAAGTAATTTATTACTTTTTTTTTAATATTTTATGTTATAATTATTTTGATAATAGGTGGTGTGTAATATGGATAATAATATAAATATGGGTAGTAATAATTTGAACGACACAATGATAGATAATAATGAAACTCTTGATTATACAATCTTTGGTTTTACACCGGTAAAAAGTGATGGAATATTAAGTGATGATAATATAGAAACACTTGATGATTTTAATAGTGATGTTCAATATCAACCAAATAATTCTGTATTGCAAAATACCACTTCTTCTGTTCAACCGTTGAATGAAAATATTGAAAATGAAATACCAAATAGCAATTTGAATGTAGCTTCAGAATCAAATGAAGATTTAATAGATTATGGCCAAGAGGCTGATAGTCTAATAGAAAATCCAGTCACTTTAAAAACGGATGCTAATACAGAAAATACTGACACAGCAAAAGAAGAAATAACGGAAGACTTGATAGATTATGGCCAAGAGGCTGATAGTCTAATAGAAAATCCAGTCACTTTAAAAACGGATGCTAATACAGAAAACACTGACATAGCAAAAGAAGAAACAACGGAAGAATTGATAGATTATGGCCAAGAGGCTGATAGTCTAATAGAAAATCCAGTCGCTTTAAAAACAAATGATAATACGGAAAACAATGAAGAATTAAAGGAAGAGCCAACGGAGACTGTTGAAGAATCAAAAGAAGACCAAAAGGAAGAATCATTTGATGATTCAATAAATTACGCAGATGAAGCTGATAATTTAATAGATAATCCGGTTGTATTAAAAACTGAGGATGAAATTAATAATAATAAAGAAGAGCAACAACAAGCAAATATTGAAAATACAATAGATTATAGCAAAGAAGCAAATGATTTAATAGAAAATCCAGTTGAATTGAAAAATGATGTTAATAACGAAAAAGCCGAAGATAATAAAACTTCACAAAATGATTTAAATGCTAAAGATGAAAGTGCAAACGAGAAAATCAAAGAAGAAGGACCTTCTCAAAATCAAGAGAATGTTTCAAATGATGTTTTAAAAACAGATTCTCATGATAATAAGGCTAATAATTCTAATACACCATCATCTAAAGAAGGTAAGTTCTCTATATTAGATAAATATGGTGAAGAATTAACTAAGAGGGAGTATGTATGTAATCCTGCTATTGGTCGTGATAATGAAATTAAGCAACTTATTTTAACTTTATTAACACCTGATAAATCTGCTATTTTAGTTGGTAAACCTGGTATTGGTAAAACAGCAATTGTTGAAGGATTAAGTTATCAAATTCAAAAAGGCAATATCCCTGATGCTCTTAAGGATTACGCTATTTATAAAATTAATACATCTAGTTTATTAGGTTTTATGCCTGATACTAATGAACCAAAAATTCAAGCTTTATTAAATGATTTAAAAGGCGCTGATAAATTAATATTATTTATTGATGAAATTCACACTCTTATTGGAACTGGTAATGGTAATAGTGAATCAATGGATTTCGCTAATATCTTTAAACCTGGTTTGGATAGAGGTAGTATTAAAGTAATTGGTGCGACTACTACAGATGAATATGATCGTTATATTTTAACTGATAAAGCTTTTGTTAGACGTTTTCAAAAAATTGATGTTTTGGAACCAACAAGGGAACATACTATTAAAATTTTGATGGGTTCTCTACCTAAGATTGAAAAGAAAACTGGTGCTAAACTTAAATATACTCCATTTATTCAAGAAAAAATAATGGCCTTTATTGTTGATATAACAAGTGAATATCGACGTGTATATGAATTATCGGCAAGATATCCTGATATTTCATTAACTATTTTACAACAAGCGTTCTCATATGCTGTTTTTGATAATAAAAAGGAAGTATCGATTCGGGATGTTAGAAAAGCTATTGCTAATACTAAACTTGTATATCCAGATGTAATTAAGAAAGAATTAATACGCTTTAATGATGAATTTAGTGATATATATAGAATGGAAACAATTCAAAGATTAAAAGGAGAGACTACTTTAAATAATGCCTAAGTTTAATGAAATATTGTATTATATTAAGTTAGTAATATTTATTATCTCATTAGTTGTTGTTTTCCTTTTAATGCGAACTATCTTTAAATGTGGTGTTTTTGGATATTTGTTCTTATTTATGGAATCTATCTATATTATTGCTAATGTTATAATGATATTAATGAAAAATAAAAGATACAGAGAAGATATTGCTTTTAACGTAATGCAAATAGGTGTTTATACCTACATTGTTATGATATTTATTCGTTCTCTTAATTTTAATATATCAACTGCTTTAAATAATTATCAATTTTATTGTATTAATTTTATCATAATGTGCGTATTAATTATTACATCGTTTGCTTATATGTTAGTAGCTTTTTTAGATAAAAAAGAAAAAAAGTAATTTAGAAAAAATTCTAAGTTACTTTTTTAGGCTGTACAAGTATCATTTAAACATTGTAATGCTAAGATACAATCTAACTTAATTGTAAAGTAATTGTTGGTTAATACATATGGACATGTTGAACCACTTGGTGCTTCGGCTAATACTCTAAATGTTGCACAATTTCCTTCAACGTTTTCAACTTTAAAGATTGAACTTGTTCCTTCAGTTCCATTTAATGTATAAGGCATAGTCCATAATCCCTCACTTTGACAGCTTTGGAATTGCACTGGTCTCGTATTATATAGTATGCATTCATTTGGTCCAAGATATGGTTTAGTGCAGTTTTCACAACCATCATTAGTGCATATATTGCGTTGTAAAGTTACAATTAAGCATAAAATATCTTTTATGTTTTCGCAATTATCCATAAATCCTCCTTCCTAAATATTGCTAATGGTTACATCACCTAGACATTGAATAGCGCATATACAATTTAGATTAAGTGTTGCATATGTATTGGTGCTACTCCATGTATTATCACCATTATCGCTTAGTATTAATACTGTGCATGTGTTATCACAAACTCTTTGAACTCTAAATACACTGCTTGTTCCACTGCTTTCACCGTTATTCCATGGCAAGGTTATTGGTGTATTGTTGGATTTATAGAAGGAAACTAATCTTGTATTAAATGGTTGTATTTTATTTCCTAATCCTAAAAATGGTCTTGTGCAAGAGTTATTAAGGTTGTCTAATTTCTCAATATTATTCTGTAGTGTTACAATAACCTTTAATATGTTTTTTAGACAATTGTCATTATTCATTTAATCCACCCCTTTATTTTTAATCTAATATAAATTATTCAAAAAAAAGTGTAATGTGTGTTATTAATACCTAGAAAAATGATGAATAGTTTGATACAATAAGGTTGGTGATAATATGAAAGCTTTAGTTACTGGTGCTTCTAGTGGAATAGGTAGAAGTATTGCAAAGTATTTGGATAGTATTTCAGTTGAGGTAATTTTGGTTGGTCGTGATAAAGAAAGGTTAGAAGAGACACAACGTGAATTAAAAAACAAAAGTAAAATTATTATAGCTGATTTAGTTGATATTACTAAAGTTAAGGAATTATATGTCCTAGCACGTGGTGAAAATATTGATATTTTAGTAAATAATGCCGGTTTTGGGTTATTTGGTGATTTTTATGAAACAGATATTAATAAAGAATTAGAAATGATTAATATTAATATTAAAGCTGTTCACTTATTAACAAAGTTATTTTTACGTGATATGTATAAAAGAAATTCAGGTTATATTTTAAATGTAGCAAGTTCAGCTGCTTTTGGACCAGGTCCATTGATGGCTACTTATTATGCAACTAAAGCTTATGTTAATAATTTAACAGAAGCTATTAACGAAGAGTTAAGAAGAAAGAATAGCAATGTTATTGTATCAAGTCTTTGTCCTGGACCAGTTGATACTAACTTTAATAAAACCGCTGGAGTATCATTTAAAGTTAAGGCTTTAAATAGTGATGATGTTGCTAAGTATGCTATTGATAAATTATTACAGGGTAAAGCGGTAATTGTTCCAGGTTTTAGTATGAAATGTGTATTATTCTTTAGAAGATTTGCAAGTCGTAAATTCATAAGGAAAGTTACTTATAATATTCAATATGCTAAGAAAAATTAGGTATATTCAAACTAAGAAGCAATAAAATTTGCTTTTTTTTAACTATTTATGATATAATACGTGGCAATAAGGAGTTGGGTATGGATAATTTAATTTATTTAGATTGTGATGGTGTTATATTAAATACAATGGATACAGCATATGCTAATATGAAAAAAATGGGACTTGATATTAATGATAGCGATGTTGTTCATGAATATTTTATTAATGTAAATTGGAATAATTTAATAAAACAAGCTGGGGTTTTAAATGATTCCATTGACAAAATTAAATTTTTGCGTTCTTTAGGTTATAATTTTAAAATTCTAACAACATGTGTTAATAAAGATGAACCTGAAATAAAAAGAAATTATTTTTTTAACATGTTACCATGTATTGAAGTTATTACTGTTCCATGGAAAGTAAATAAAAGTAGTGTTGTAAGAGCAAGAGGTAATGTTTTAATTGATGATAGTCGTCATAATATTACTGATTGGAATGAAGCTAGAGGACAAGGAATATTATTTAATCACAATTTATCAGATAGTGATGATGAATGTATTAATGATTTATTGTGTATTCCTAAAGTTTTACTTAAAGAGAATAGTTTTTAATTTTATATAATTAATATAGTGTTTTAGTAAAGAACAATTTTAGTTTAACAAGTTAAAGTTGTTTTTATTTGTATATAATTGTTTTTATGTGAGACAAATTAATTATTTTATGCTATATTTACATTAGGAAATAGTTGAAAGGATTTATTATGAAAAAATTATTAAAAAAAATTAATTTAAAGAGACTACCTTTAATATTTTTAGTAGTGGTTTTTAGTGTAACTTTTTTACTTGGCTTGTATGCCAATAAATATATCTTTGCCATAATGGCTTTTGGAATCATTTATCTACTTTCATTTAAATGTTCTATTAAAAAGTTTCCATGGTTTTTGTTTTTATTCTCAATGCTTAGTAAAATTTTAGTAATTTTAGTATTTAAACCGCCAATTGAATCTGATTTTTACACAATGTATCGGGCTTCTAGTATGTTAAAATTAGGTGATTTAAGTTATACGAAACTACCTTACTTTATATCTTGGGGATATCAAATTGGGCATGTTGCCTATCAAGCTTTATTATTAAAAATTTGGGATAGTGTCTTTTTCTTAAAATTAGTTAATTGCCTTGCTTTAAGTGGCACAACGGTTTTAATATATTTGACTACCAAAGAACTTATTAATGAAAAAGTTGCTAAATTTACAAGTCTATCTTATATGATTTATTTGCATCCTGTTATGCTTACAACTATTTTAACCAATCAACATATTCCAACCTTTTTATTCTTTTTAGGCCTTTATTTAATTATTAAGGATAATCTTTTAAATAATAAAGTATGGCTCAAATATTTAATAGTTGGTCTTTTAATTGGTTTAGGGAATATTATGCGTCCAGAAGGGATTATTTTTGTTTTAGCGATTATTGTGTATTTGCTATTGAATAAATGTAAAAGGGCTCATTTAAGAACAATATTTATAAATATGGTAGTGCTTATAGCTAGTTATTTAATAATTACCAATGGTTGTTCTTTAGCTTTTAAGACGTTTAATATTAGTCAAAATGGTTTAAAAAATATGGATCCTTTGTGGAAATTTGTTTTAGGAACCAACTATGATAGTAGGGGATGGTATACAAGTGATGATAGTAAATATTTAGGTGATAGAGAAAAAGAATTAGAAGTTATTAAGGAACGAACTATTGGTAATCCTACTAAGTTTTTAAAATTAATGATGATAAAGACAAAAAGTTTTTGGTTAGATAGTAATTTGTATTGGTCTAATACATATTTAAATTCTAATGATTTGAAAGTGGGATCATTCAAAATAAAAGGTTCAACTGTTAATGCATACATGTTTAAATTTAATCAACATGTTTATTTAGTGATTTTTACATTGTCTTTAATAGGTATTTTTAGTTTAGTAAAAGAGAAGTCTTATAATGATAAGATAAATTTGTTTGTTATTTTATTATGTGGTTATTGGACAGTATATTTGTTTATAGAAATTATGAATAGATATACTTATACACCAAGAGTTGCAGTATTTATTATGGCGGGTATTGGTATAAATAGTATTGTGACTTTTATGGGTAGTAAAGAAAAAATTTTGAATAAAAAATAATATGTTTTATAGTAAAGTTCTATAACTTCAGTTTTAGAACTTTATTTGTAAGGTTATAGTAGATATTTTTTAATGTTTGTGATACAATGAATGTGTTCTGGGGCTGTTATGGTTTCGACGGGATTATGATGGGTTTAGATAGCAAGTCGTAGGAATACGTAAAATTCACAAAAAAATAACTGGAAACAGAAACGAATTAGCTTTTGCTTAATAATTAAGTGCAAAAGGTTTCTATATTTTCTTGTTTACGGACTTTATAGAAATTCATATTAGTAAACTATATTTTAATATAGGTTAGATATTAAAATGAATAATATAACCTAGTTATACTTTTGTTTGTTGATTAACTTATAGTATAATGAATTCTATTAATCAACTAAGCTTGTAGAAGTCTTTATGACAGTAGTTTCGGACAGGAGTTCGAATCTCCTCAGCTCCACCATAGGGAAATTAGTCGAACTAATCGACTTTATATATGAAAGGTTAATTTCGGTTAACCTTTTTTATATGCTTTGAAAGAAGTTGATTAGTTATGCAAATAATAAAGGAAAAACTAGAAATTGAAGAAACCTTAAAGAAAAAAGTTAAAAATATATTAATGTTTTTAAACTTAAAAGGTAAATTAGAAAAAGGAAATATAATTAATATACCTAAAACTAATATTGCATATATTGAGCCACATAAACTAATTATCAATAATATTACTTACTTATTCTTTAATGAATGTGAAAATGTTTATATTAATACATTAGAAGAATCAATACCTTTTAATGAATTACAAAACTATATTAAAATGCATAAAAACTAATACTATTTCCTAAATAAGAAATTGATAAATAAAATTAAAGTGATAGAATAATAAGCCAATAAATGACAAGCAGTATCCGTCTTTTATTAGAAAGGTAGGTACTTCTATGGTTAAAAACACACGAAAACAATTTATAAGTATTATTTTAAGGAGTCAAAGGTATTAGTTATTACTAGTATTTTTGACTCCCTTTTTTATGGAAAAGGAGTTGATGAATATTGAAGAAAAATGCAGCAATATATTGTCGTGTATCTACTGAAGACCAAGCACGAGAAGGTTATAGTTTGCCAGAACAACAAGAAAAATTAAAAGATTTATGTAAGTTTAGAGATTATAATATTTATAATATTTATGAAGATGCTGGAATAAGTGGTAAAGATATAGATCATAGACCAGCATTTATGAAAATGTTAGAAGAAGTTAAAAACGGTAATGTAAATGTAATAGTTGCTTATAAATTAGATAGATTAACAAGAAGTGTTAGAGATTTAGAAGTATTGATTAGTGAACTTGAAAAGTATGAGTGTACTTTGGAATGTGCTATGGACGATATTAACACATCAATAGCAAATGGTAGATTCTTTGTAAGAATGCTTACTGTCTTATCACAACTTGAAATAGAAAGAGTATCAGAAAGAACAAAGTTTGGAATGGTTGGAGCAATTAAAGATGGACATATACCAGTAAGAAAAACACTAGGGTTTATGAGAGATGGTAAGAAGTTAATTATTAATCCAGCTGAAAGTGAAATCGTAGAAAGAATATTTGATTTATATTTAAAAGGAAATAGTTATCAAAAAATATCTAATATCTTTAATGAAGAACAAATATTAGGCAAAAAATGGTATAATACAACAATTCAAAAAGTATTAGCAAATCCACTTTATAAAGGAGATTTTATAAGTGGTGGAAGAACTGGAAAACCTGTACTTTATGAAGATGTTGTTGAACCTATTATAAGTAAAAAATTATGGGAAGGATGCCAAGAGCAAACTAGAAAAAACTCTCGTAATTATACTAGAAGAAATGATTATATATTCTTTCAAAAAATACTGTGTCCTAATTTGTAATAAAATAATGGCTTGTAAAGCACCAATTGGAAAGAAAAAAGAAATATATTTATTATCAATGTAATGAATGTAAAACATTTATTAGAGAAGATGCGTTAATAGAATTATTAATTGGAGATATAACAACTTTAATTGAGTATGATATAACCGTTAGAAAGTATTTCGTACCGCTTTTAAAGCATAAAGTAGAAAATACGAATGAATTACTTACAAAAGAAATAAATGCCTTAAAAGACAAAATAACTAGGTTAAAAGATGCATATTTAAATAAGATTATTGAAATGGACGAATATAGTCAAGATAAAAAATATTTAGAAGATAGAATTAAAGAAATTGAAAAGAAACAAAAAGAAGAAAAAGAACTTGATGAATATAACTTCACTTTTGAAGATATAATGCTTAAAAGAGATTTAGAAAGTATCAAATGCTTAATAAATCCACTTTATCATAGTAGTTTTGAAATTGAATGGAATAAACTAGAAGTAAGTGAAAAACAAGATTTAATTATGAGTTATATTGATTCAATAGAAGTTATTAAAAAAGGCAAAGAAATTGAAATTAAGAAGATTAATTTTAGAAAAACATTCTTTGAAGAGTATGCTAATTTATTTAATAAAGGAGCAATTAATAGATTCCAAGATGTTAGTGCTAATGGAGAAAAAAAACAAATGGAAGTATGTGCTCCAATGACACGAGAAGAAATAGATAAACACATTAAAAGATTACAAGTTAAATACCCTATTGATTATCAAGAAGTAAAAAAAGAAAAATATAATGACCATCAATTTTGTTTAAAATATACTAGAAAAAATATCTTTAATGAGCCACTTAAAATGATTCCTATAATAAATAAAAAAGGACTTAATAAAGCAGAAAGTTATGGTGTAATAGAAGTTCCTATACCACCTATAACTTTTATAAATGCTGATAGTATTGAGGTAGAAAAATGAGTTATGCAATATTTAGAAGTGAATCGATAAACACGATAAAAGATTTAGGACAAATTGGTGCTCATAATAAAAGAGATAAAAAGGCATATAAGTCTAATCCTGATATTGATATTACAAAAACTAAAAATAACATTGATATTGTTCCGCTTTCTGATAAATATACTAAAGGTTATTATGAATTAGTTAAAGATTATAAAAAGGAATATGAAGAAAAACAATTAACTACAAGAGAAGATCGAAGAAAGTCATTTGATAAAATGTTAGATGATTCAAATAGTGTTGTTGCTGATGAATTACTATTTACTAGTGATAATGATTTCTTTAAAAATATGAGTAAAAAAGAAATTAAAAAAAGGGCAGATAGTTGTATGGAATTTGTTTATGAAGATTTAGGTTATACCAAAGAACAAGTTTTACATGCAACAGTACACATGGACGAAAAAACACCACATCTACATTGTGTAGTTGTTCCTTTAATTAAAAAGTTTGATAAAAGAACTAATACTGAAAAATACACTATTTCTAAAAAGCATTATATGAAGTCTGGTGCATATATTAGTGAACTTCAAGATAAATACTGGCAACGAATGGTAGATAAAGGTTTTAAACTAGAACGAGGTATTAAAAATAGTGATAATGAACATATCTCTATTAAAAAATTTAAAAAGATAACAAGAAAACTAGATAATCGTATGGAAAAACAAAATTATCTTATGACTAGAGATTATGAAATATTAGAAGAAAAATTAAAAACTTCTAAACCAACTATTACTGGTAAAGAAGTTAAAATTGATAAGGAAACTTATGAAGTATTAAATGACTTTATGAATACTTCAAAAATGGTTATTAGAGATATGCCAAAAAATCAAGCATTATTTGAAGAACTCCAAGATTATACAAATCACTATCGAGAAATGGAACATGACAAAAGACATTTACAAGTTGAGATAAGAAAACTTGAAGATAAAAACGAAGAACTTCAAAAAGAAAATAGAAGACTTCATAATTTCTTAAATGTTATGCTTCAATCAATTAAAAAGTTCTTTAATAAATTACTCCATATAGGAACTGAAAAAGATAAAGATAATGTTGTCGATGAAATTACTGCTTATCATCAATTAAATTATTACAAAGATTCCGATTTGCACGATATTGCAGATGGGACTTCTAGAGAAGAAGAAATAAATGATTATATTTATGAACAAAATTATGGAACTGATAAAGATTATGATGACTATGATATAGACATATAAAAAGACGAGCATTGCTCGTCCAATAAGACTCTATTTCCAATAGAGTAACACACTTCCCATTTGACAGAGTCAAAATGGTGTGTGCAAAGGGAATATTCCCTTTTGAAACCCTAAAACATAATTAAGCATGAACCAATCGTTCAAGCGATAATTATGTTTTTTGAATTGCAATAAATTGCAATTATTTATTTTCAAAACTTCGTAATGAAAATAAATTTATAAAAATCTATCGCCACTTTCATTGCCAACGCAACAAAACGTGCCACGATTTTTATCTGTGCATTCCAGCAGTGTTTTCTTTAATTTCACTTAAATTTTTTCCAACAACTTCTTTAAGTGGTTTTGGTGCAGACATCATGATTCCTTCATAATCACTACTAACAACTTTTTCACCATGGGAAACTTGCTTTTGCATAGAAGATCCTTGGAAAGCTACAGCTAAATAAACGCTATCAGTATCAGCGTCCTTTATAACAACATTTCCAATATGAGCATCAGAAAATTGTTTACTAGGTTCTGCATCAATGTATTGATAATCAACAATTCCTCTTTGTGGTAAATCATTTCTGTTTAATCCAGGAACAAATCCAACATCATTAATAGAAGTTAATAAACCATATCCGCTTACTCTAACCATTTCAACATTACCAATTTGATATTGATGTATAGGGGTTGTTTCTTTTGCAAATAAAACAGTTCCTTTCTCATCAACAACAACTTCTAGTTCTCTTCCTGAATAATTAATTGTTTCTCTATTCATTATTTAACCTCCCTTCGTAAACATTATATCATAATTTTTAGATTTTTACATTAAAAATTTCTAATTTATCTTTTATTTTACTAATATATTAAAATATTTATAGAGAGGTGATATAGTGAAATTTGTTCCAAAAAAAAACAAAAGAAAAAGAACCAACTTCCTATAAAACCTTATATCTAAAGGAAAGTTTGGTTAAAGAAATAGAAAAAATTGCTAAAGAAAATAATACTTCTTATAACAATGTAATAGTTAGTATGATAGAAACTTGTCTGAAAATGAAATAGTCAAAATAATTTTTTTGACAAAACAAGGTTTTTATGATAATATTAGTATGTAGGCAGAGAAAACTGCATAAAATAAAAAAGGAAACATTCAGTTTTGCAATGTTGAATGTCTACCCAAATTTCTTTGTTAGACATTTAAGTCATAGACTTAAGTGTCATTTTTTTATTACTACTATCATGACGATAAGGAGAAATAAAATGATAGTAATGTATCGAAAAACTTTGATTACAAAGTTTCTTTTCTTCATCATTATCAAACCTCCTCTCTATAAAGATTAGAGGTAGACACTCAACAACTGATATTCCCTACATAAAGTATACTATTATACATTTATAAAAAAAAGCGAACAGATGAAAATTTTCGTAAATTATTGTGAAAAATAAACAAAATAGTGATATAATGTTATTAGGAATTAACCTAAATATAAATTTCCAAACGTCTATAACTGACGCACCAAATTGATAATAAACTCGAACTAATAAAAGTTCGAGTTTTAATATACTTAAAAATGTGATAAAGTATTTGCAGAAAAAATTAAGAATAATGTTGAAAACATGTCAGGAGGTTTAAATGAAACAAGAAATATAGAAGTCAATGATACTAAAATTAAAGTAATAACTATGGATAATAAAGAATTTATATCTCTAACAGATTTGGCAAGATATGTAAATCAAGAGGAATCAATTGCACCAATACAAACATGGATGAGAAACAAAGACGTTATTGCTTATCTAGGTTTATGGGAAAAACTAAATAATGAGAATTTTAAAGGTCACGGATTTACAACCTTTGAAAATTTGGCAGGATATGTTATTGCAAAACTGGATTAATTATAAAAAATCTTTAAAGAAAACAAAATTTTATCAATCCACTAAATTGAAAGACTTTTTAGAAAACTCGAACTTCTTCGAGTAAGTAATAAATATTAACAACTAGCAGAAATGTTAGTTCTTTTGTTTTAAAGAAAATATAATTGATTATACAATAAAGGAGTTAAATTTTAAGAAATTATAAATAAATTAGTTCGCCATTTACCTACTGAGAATGCAATTTAATTTATTGTAAATTATAGAAAAAATGATAAAATAATCTAGAGAGTGGATGAATAAAATGTTAAATAAATATACTGAAAAAGAACAATTAATATTGAATCAATATAAAAATGGACCATATTACACAATGATTACTAAATTGACTGAAAAAGAGCATTTACAATTGGTTAATAAATTAATTAATGACAATGATTTATATTGTGTAATATTTTTAACTTGTATTTATGTTAATTATAATCAAAAGTTTTTAATTGATTATTTTATAAAATATCAAAATGTTGATCTATTAGTTGCTTTTTTAGATGCTTGTAATGATTTTTGGAATGACTTAGACCAAAAATATATTGTGGATAGCATACTAGCCTTAAAGGATAAAAATTATGTTAAAGATTTGTTAAATACAAAATGTTTATTCTTTTTAACTAATGAAAATGAAAGAAAAAAGTTAGAAAATTTTGTTAAATAATATTACAATTTATATATAAATATATAGAAATTTAGGAGGTATTTTAATGAATTATGTATTATTTCATGTTCCACATTCATCTTTAAAAATACCAAAGCAATATTGGCATATATGTATCAAAGATAAAGAGTATATAAAACATGTCAATATGTTTTTAAGTGATTATTTGACTGATAAATTAACTCCAAATAAATGTCATAAATTAATTTTTAAATATTCAAGGCTATTCTGTGATGTAGAAAAATTTAAGGATGATTCCAAAGAAATTATGTCAAAGAAGGGAATGGGTGTAATTTATACCAAAGATTGTGATAACACTATTGCTATTCCCAATAAAAAGTATAAAGATAAAATTATAGAATCATATTATAATAAGCATCATAATAAATTAGATAAAATGGTTACTAATTTGTTAAAAAAACACAATAAGTGTGTTATTATAGATTTTCATAGTTTTTCTGATGAAATAGTTTATAAATTATTTAATGTAACCAAAGCACCTGATATATGTATTGGTATTGATAATACTTGTGTTAATGAAGAATTAACTAATTTTACAGTAAATTATTTTAAAGAATATGGCTATTCTGTTGAAATTAATTATCCATATGAAGGAACTATAATACCAAATAAATATTTTAATAAAAAAGATAAGCGATTATCTTCAATTATGCTTGAAATAAATAAAAGGGTATATTTAAATAGCAACAATGATTTTTATAAATTTAAACAATGTCTAGAAGATTATTATAGTAAAATTTGTAAGAAGTTTTAAATTATTTCCTTAGCTAGATTTATTTTAATGGTTTGACAACAAACTATTGGTATGCTACTATAACTACCATTGAAAGTGGGGAGTTTATTTATGAAGTATTTTATTATGTGGTTATTAACTGTTGTGGTAAGTTATTTTATGGAAATAATGAGTGAACTTAGAATTTTTAAAGATGCAGCAGATGCTGGTTATAAAGTTGATCTACAAAGATTAAAAGACATTAGTGCTCAAATTAATCCTGATGGTGATAAGATTTTTACATTATCATTGTTAATTCCAATATTTAATATGATAAATGTTCTTTGCAGAACAAGGAAATTTGATGAAGATAGAGGATTTCTTTTAGATGAACTTAGAGTAATTGATGCGTTAGACGAGATGTCAAAAGTAGAACAAGAGGAATATTCAAAGAAACCAACACTTTTTAATGCCTTGTTTATACCTTTTATAGTTAAGAAAAGACTATTAGACTCAGAATTAGTTGTCGTTATGATAGAAAATAAACCTGGTGAAATTTATTATGAGGTAGGCGATGAACCAAATGATATCACTATTTTAGCATCATATGGTTCAGCATCTAAATTAACTGCTGATGAACAAAGAAAAGCCATTAAACAAAGAAGAGCTATTATTGAAAAAAGTAAAGACAAAAATGGGGTTAAGGATAAGTTAGAAGAAAATGTAAGAAAAAATAATGCTAAAGCTTTAAAAGATGATATTAATCAATGTTTAAATAACCAACAAAATAAAAAAACAAAAACTATAAGCAACAATTTAACAGTTAGTGAACAAAAACAAGTGTTAGAAGAGTTGAAAGAATTATTAAAAGAAAAAGAACAACAAGATACTAACCAAGATGTTAAAGTTAAAACATTACTAAAGAAAAGAAAGTAGCATAAAACAATACTACTTTCTTTAGTTTAAAAAAACTATGATGTTTGATTTAATTTATCGTAGTTTTTATGGTTATTATTTTATTTTTTTAATAATGACTTTATTAAATTTTTGCCTTTACGTGGTTTTGTTGAAGCTTGATTGCTAGCAGAAACGTAATTATTAGTATTACTGTAATCTTTATTAATTAATTTATCAATTTCATTACTAGAAAGATTTAAATCCATTTCATTATTGAATTCATTTATAAAGCGTTTAGCTCTTTCATAACCTATTTCTGGACAAGTATTGTTAGAATATAATAATTTAAGTGCAACTAATTGTAAAACTCTTCTTCTTAGTTCAATATTACAGTTATGGTTATATACACATTCTTCTAATGCAGTAAAGTTTAATTTATCTGCATAGTTTTCTTTGAATAAGTCTAATAATTTATCTAATGTGATATAAAGAGTAGTAATATTCTCTCTATTAGTGTAACTTTCTAACTTATCATCTAGTCCATAAACTTGACCATTTGTAACATCAGCTATTATTGCAAAGTTATTTTTTTCGCTAGTTGATAAATCGTTATCAAGATTTTCATTTATACGCATGTATAATACTTTTTTCTCTTTTAAATTTCCTTCAGTATCATAGTGTGTTATGCAACAACCTGCATTAGAATGATAATTACATCTCATTAAGCATAGTTGACTGTGTGGTAAGCGATACATCAATTGATTTATATCCATCATTTTAGATAAAGATTCAATATTCTTAAAATCCATATCTTCTATTCCATCTTCAAGTTCCATTTCTCTTTCTGGATATTTAATTTCATACCATCTTGCAATACTATTGATAAGTTCTTGAATTTCTTTAACGCTGTCAACAGCTGGATGATATCCTTTCTCAATTGCTTCTTTCAACCACATTAATAATTCTTGATTTTGTGAAACATTGTATTTTTTTTCATCTTGTTCATAAAAATTCATTTCTTGATTTATTGTCATATAAACCTCCCTTAGATGGCACACATTATATCACAATTTAGTTATTTTTGCAAGTTGCAAGTATAAAACAAGCTTTTTACATAAATTTATTGATTACTTTAGATGCTAATAAAAACGATTTAGTCGTTTTCAAGACTAAATCGTAAAATTCAAATGGCAGGGGATGAGAGAATCGAACTCCCAACAGTGGTTTTGGAGACCATTATTATACCATTTAACTAATCCCCTAGGTGACTAGACAAGTATAACATTAATTATATTTGCTTGTCAATTACGTTTATTTATTTTATAATATGTTTGGGTGAAAGTTAATGGATAATGATGTTCAAAAAGAAAAGAAAAAAAGCACAAATAGTAAAAGTAAAAATGTTAGTCAACGAAAAAAAAGTTCATCAAAAAGTAATAGTAATTTAGATTGGTATTATGAAAACACATATAAAAAGAATGTCAAAAGTTCTTCTAAAAAGACAGCTAAAGATAAGGATAATAAAAACATTAAAACAACTAAAACAGTTAAAAAAGTTAATGTTACTGAACCAAAACTACAAAAGAAGAAGACAACAACTAGTAAGCAAAATAATGATAATACTCTAAAGAAAGAACCAACAAAAAAGACTAATAATAATTCTTCTAAAGTTAAAAAAAGAGTTTCTAACGATATAGAGCCTAAGAAAAAACGTAAAAAGACTATTGATTTAGAAGAGACTATTATTGAAAGAAAAATTGATGAAAAGGAATTAAAAACTACTAAAGAATTATCGAAAGAATCTTCAAAAAATTTAAATTTAAAAAATGACGATAAAAAAATAAAGAGTGATAAAACATTATATGGTAAAAATATTCCTCTTTATAGTAATGATAAAGAAAGCAAAAAGACAAGAAGAAAAATTTATTTAAAAGAATCATTATTTTTAGCTATTCCAATATCTTTTGTTAATGTTATTGCACCTTATATTTCTGACGATATTATGATTATAAATATTACGACTAACGAATATTTAAATGTTTTAGCAAGTTTTATTATTTCATTTATTTTGTTTTTTATTATCACGTATTCTATTGATACGCTTATAACTAGCATAATTGTGCATATTAATATTAAAAAAAAGCTTAAATCAAGTATAGATGATGTCAAAGATTAAATTTTGAAGTGTCAAAAATTATGAAATTATTATGTATTAAAAGAGTTGGTTTTTATATATTAGTTTTATTAATGTATAAAAACTTTTTTTTATATATTGAAACAGTCTTTTTTGCTTATTTTTGCCTTTAATTTCTATTTTTTCTTTTTTTGCGTCTACTTAAATAATTCTTTATATTTGAAGTGAAAGGAGGAGTTATGTTGAATACTGTTATGTTAGTAGGACGTCTTACCCAAGATCCAGAAATAAGAGTAACAGAAAGTAATAAGGAAGTTGTTCGTATTTGTGTCGCTGTTAATCGTAGTTTTAAGAATCCTGATGGTATATATGAAACGGATTTTATTGATTGCACTTTGTGGGAAGGACTTGCCAAGAATTTAAATGAGTATTGCCATAAAGGTGATACCATTGGAATACGTGGACGGATTCAAACCAATTATTATGAAAAGGATGAACAAAAAATAAAGAGATTGGAAATAATTGCCGAACGTGTTACGTTTTTAAGTTCATCTAAAAATAAAGTGAATGATAATTCTCTTGATAATAATAAAAAAACAGAATCATCCAAGTCTCTTAAAGAAAAATAGACGATATATGGCACTATCATTTAATGAAAATGTAAATAGGTAATTGACAATGACCATCAATAAATGTTATTATATTTTTGGTCATTTGGAGTAGTACTCAAGAGGCTGAAGAGGCGCCCCTGCTAAGGGTGTAGATCGGGTTAAACTGGTGCGAGGGTTCAAATCCCTCCTGCTCCGCCATAATGATTGTAACTTCTACATTGTAGAAGTTTTTTTGTAAAAATGAAAACCACCGGATAGTCCGGTGGTTCTTTTAAGCTTTAGCGTTGAGTCTTTAATAATGAA
>CAKPMB010000017.1 GCA_934167885.1 uncultured Bacilli bacterium | reverse complement strand
GTAAAAGTAAATAGTTTAGTATCAGAAACAAGTGCGAAAGTGCAGTATTATTCATATTCATCCACAAGTTTGGATGGCACAAGAACAAATGAAGTATCAAGTAATGCTAAGACACAGCTAGATAAATGGTATGCAACAAACATTGTTGGTAAAACGGATGAAGATGGTAATTTATTAACAAATTATATAGTTGATGCAAAATTCTGCAATGACCGAAGTATAACAGATAAAACGTATAATTCAGGATACAAGCTAAGTCAACATACATTCTATTCGCCATACACAAGGCTTTATCAAATTACTAATAAAACAGCAACTTTAAAATGTTCTAGTGATATGCGCGACCAATTTAGCACAACATCATCCCGTGGCAATGCTAAACTAACGTATCCCACTGCTTTAATAACTGCCGATGAAGTAGCTTTAGCCGGTGGTAAATATAATACTAAGAATGAGAATTACTACCTACGGACCAATGGATACTTCTGGACAATGACGCCTTCTAGCTTCTATGCGTCGTATGCTGACGCTTACGTCTGGAATGTCAGCCCGGCCGGCATGTTGAATCATTGGAACGGCGTCTCAAACTGGTTGGGCGTGCGTGCAGTTATCAATCTGCG
This sequence comes from uncultured Bacilli bacterium, assembly GCA_934167885.1. Classification (GTDB taxonomy): domain Bacteria; phylum Bacillota_I; class Bacilli_A; order RF39; family UBA660; genus RUG12783. The sequence continues at coordinate 33,832 of CAKPMB010000017.1, read as the reverse complement.
ATCTAATCTTCTGATATCAAGTGGTGATGGCACAGCCCAAAATCCCTATATTTTATCCTTAAATTAGTAATAATTAAAAACATTTAAATAGCATTTAATGTTTTAATTAACACGTCCATAAATCTTTCATATTTAACGTTCTTGATATTGACTTTAGTTAAAAGTTAGTCTATTATAATTTATGTGAAACGAGGAAGAAGAAGAGTAGAATAATAGTTACTTAAGAGAGTGATTGTATGGTGTGAAATCATGTAATGGTTATTTGAAGAAACTTTGGAGTTATACGCATGTTGCGCTAAACATTAAGAAAAAAATTAAGGTGGTACCACGACTGATTTCGTCCTTATGGAGGAAGTTGGTCTTTTTTATTTAAAGGAGGAGATTTTATGAATTATAAAGAATTAGCAGAATTATTGTTTCCAAACATTACAACAACTGTTGAAGAAATTGAAAAGAAGTATCCAAAGAGAAATTTACCGGAAGGAGCTAAGGTAACACGCTTTGCTCCAAGTCCTACGGGCTTTGTTCATATGGGAAGTTTGTTATCAGCTTTTGAAAATTATCGTTTTGCCCATGATTCTAATGGGGTGTTCTTTTTACGTATTGAAGATACTGACCAAGAGCGAAGTGTTGAAAATGGTATATCAGGTATTGTAAGAGACCTTGCTAACTTTGGCATTGTTCCGGATGAAGGAATGTTAAATGAAAATGAATCAAAAGGAAATTACGGACCATATATTCAAAGTATGCGTAAAGAAATATACCAAACTTATATTAAAGACTTAGTTAGCAAAGGTCTTGCTTATCCTTGCTTTTGCTCACATGAAATGCTTGATGAAACGAGAACGCTTCAAGAATTAAATAAGGAACGTATTGGTTATTATGGTAGTTATGCACGATGCCGCAATTTAACGATGGAAGAAGTGAAAAATCATCTTGCTAAAGGTGATAAATATGTTATTCGCCTAAAGTCACCAGGTGACTTCAATAATAAAGTTGTATTGCATGATGAAATTCGTGGTGATATTGAATTTCCGGAAAATGATCAAGATATTGTTATTCTAAAATCAAATGATTCATTACCAACTTATCATTTTGCGCATGCTGTTGATGATCACTTAATGCATACAACTCACGTTATGCGAGGTGAGGAATGGGTATCATCTTATCCAGTTCATGAACAATTATTCAAGGTGTTAGGCTTTGAATTACCAAAATATGCACATCTTGGTCTTGTTATGAAAATAGATGAAGATGGCACACGTCGTAAATTATCAAAAAGAAAAGATCCTGAAGCGAGTGTTTCCTTCTATCATGAAAAAGGTGTACCAATAGAAGCAGTTAAAATTTATTTAATGACTATTGCTAATTCTAATTTTGAAGCATGGATGGATGAACATCCAAATGAAGATTACCGTAATTTTAAACTTAGCTTTGATAAAATAAGTGTAAGTGGTAGTTTGTTTGATATTGAGAAACTATTTAATATTTCTAAAAATTATATTAGTAAAATGACAAGTGAAGATTTATATAATGAAGCTTTAAAATGGGCATTGGAATTTGACAAAGAATTATATGATTTAATGAAAAAATACGATAAATATACGAAAGATATTTTTAGTATTGAGCGTTATCAAGAAAAGCCTAGAAAAGATTATTCATCTTATAGTGATATAAAGAGTCATATATGGTATATGTATGATGAGTTGTTTAATCCAACTTCCTATGAATGGCAAAAAATAACTGATAGAGATGAAATTACTAAAATTGTTATGGAATATTTTGATAATTATTATGATCAAAATGATGATAAGGAAACTTGGTTTAATAAAGTTAAAATGTTAACTGAAAAACTTGGCTATGCTGCTAATATGAAAGATTATCGTAAAAATCCTGAAAATTATAAGGGATCAGTTGCTGATATTTCAACTGTAATTAGGGTTATGGTAACATCACGTTCTATGACACCAGATTTATATGAAATATTAAAATTATTAGGCCCAGAAAGAATTAAAAAACGTCTTTTAAGATTTTAATTCTTTTTTCTTAATTGTTGCTTTTGCAACAATTAAATAAATTAGCGAATGTTATAATAGAGAAGGTTTATAAATAAAGAAGGAGTTATCATGGAAAAAGATAGTAAGAATAAAAAATTTAAGGTCTTAAAAAGGGATGGTAAAAAAGTTTTATTTAATGAAGATAAAATAGGACTTGCTATTAAAAAAGCTTTTGATAGTATTAGTGAAACACCATATGATGCTAGTGATTCAAGTAAGGTTTATCATAAGGTTATTGCTGATATTGATGATATTTATAGTGATTTATCAATAATTAAAATAGAGGATATTCAGGATTTAATTGAAAAGAATTTGCGTGATTTAAAGTATTATGATGTTTTAGAAAGTTTTTCTAATTATCGTGAAAAACGTAATGAATCACGTAAAGTATTTGCGTCATATCAACATAAATTAGTAAAGGAGCTAGAATCATTATCACTTAAAGATTCTAATGATGAGGATAGTAAACGTGATAATGCTAATGTTGATGGTGATACGGCTATGGGAACAATGCTTCATTATGGCAGTACGGTTTCTAAGGCTTTTGCAAAGTCACATTTTATGCAAAAACGTTTTGCAGAGGCTCATGATGCTGGAATGATTCACATTCATGATATGGACTTTTTACCAATGGGCACGACTACTTGTTGTCAAATTGATTTATCACGTTTATTTGAAAAAGGTTTTTCTACAGGCCATGGTTTTTTAAGAACGCCTAATAGTATTATGAGTTACGCCGCTTTGGCAGCTATTGTTATTCAATCTAATCAAAATGATCAACATGGTGGCCAATCGATTCCTGCTTTTGATTATTATATGGCTCCCGGTGTTGTGTGCACTTTCCGTAAGGAATTTAAACGTATATTATCTGATTTCTTAGAATTAACAGGTTTTATTGATTTTGTTAAAATGGATAAAGTATGTAAAGATATTCAAAAGATTAAAGAAGTTAATTTTAATATGAATATGTTTGAAAAATACTTTAAAAACTCTGAAGAATTAGAACGTATTTTTAGAAAGGCTCATAAAAAGGCAATTGTTTGGACTGATAAATTAACATATCAAGCAATGGAAAGTTTTATTCATAATTTAAATACTATGCATTCACGTGCTGGAGCGCAAGTGCCATTTTCATCAATTAATTTTGGAACGGATACTTCTTTTGAAGGTCGTATGGTTATTGAGAATTATTTAAAAGCAGCGGATGCTGGTTTAGGTCATGGTGAAACACCTATTTTCCCAATTTCTATTTTTAAAGTAAAAGAAGGAGTTAACTACAATCCAACAGATCCTAATTACGATTTATTTCGCCTTGCATGTTCAGTTTCGGCGAAGAGATTATTCCCTAACTTTTCATTCATTGATTCACCATTTAATTTACAATATTACAAGGAAGGTAATGTTGATACTGAAATAGCATATATGGGATGTCGAACTCGTGTTATGGGTAATGTTGTTGATCCTAATAAAGAAATTGTAACTGGTCGTGGTAATCTATCATTTACATCAATCAACTTAGTAAGATTAGGTATTAAATATGGTATCATTAATAATGAAAAAGCTGACTTGGATGGTTTTTTCAAAGAATTATCAGATACTATGGATATGGTTCGTGATCAATTACTTGAACGCTTTGAAATTCAATGCAAGAAACATGTGTATAATTTTCCTTTCTTATTAGGACAAGGTGTATGGATTGATTCTAAATCATTGAAACATAACGACAATATTAGAAGAGTATTAAAACATGGTAGTTTGACGGAAGGTTTTATTGGTCTTGCAGAATGTTTGAAGGCTTTAACTGGTAAACATCATGGTGAGAGTCAAGAAAGTCAAGAGCTTGGTCTTCGTATAATTAAATTTATGCGTGATAAAACCGATGCTTATTCACGTGAATACAAACTTAATTTTGCCTTGATTGCTACTCCAGCTGAGGGATTATCAGGTCGTTTTACAAGCATTGATAAAGCTATTTATGGTGAAATAAAAGGTGTTACGGATAGAGATTATTATACAAATTCTTTTCACGTTCCAGTTTATTACAAAACAAGTATTGCCAATAAAATTAAAACAGAGGCACCATATCATGCACTTACTAATGGTGGTCATATAAGTTATATTGAGATGGATGGTGATTTAACTGAGAATGTTGATGCTTTTGTTAAGGTTGTGCGTATGATGAAAGAAGCAGGTATCGGTTACGGTGCTATAAATCACCCAGTTGATAGAGATCCAGTTTGTGGTTTTACAGGTGTTATTGGCGATATATGTCCAGGATGTAATCGTCGTGAAACTGATGGGGTAAAGTTTGAAAGAATCAGAAGAATTACTGGTTATTTAGTGGGAACAGTTGATCGTTTTAATAATAGCAAACGTGCTGAAGAACACGATAGGGTAAAACATACTTTATCATGAAAATTAGATTGTCAAGTCCTTTACAAATAGATAGTTGTGTAGATGGTGAAGGCATAAGAAGTGTTATTTGGACACAAGGATGCCCTCATCACTGCAAGGGATGCCATAATCCCCAAACACATTCTTTTACTGGTGGTTACGAAGCATCTGTTTCGGATTTAATCAATGAAATTGAATCTTTAGAAGGTCAAGATGGTATTACTTTTTCAGGTGGTGATCCTATGATGCAACCTATTCCTTGCACAATAATTGCCAAACGCGCTAAAGAACTTAATTATAATGTATGGTGTTATACCGGGTTTGATTTTGAGGAATTGTTAGAGCGTCCTGAATGTGTTGAATTTTTAAAATATATCGATGTTTTAGTTGATGGAAAGTTTATTATGGATTTAAAAAGTTATGACGCTATGTATCGAGGAAGCACTAATCAACGAATTATTAATGTTTCATCGTCTCTTAAAAAGAAGAGAGCTGTTACCATAAAAAAATACAAAAATAAAAAGCCTGTTCTAATTTAATTGTTTTTTGACAGTTAAGGCTAGAATGATGGCTTTTTTTTTGTTAAAATTATGGATGGTGATTTATATGCGAACGATTTTACCAGCGGATACGTATAAAGTATTTAATCGAGGTATTTTTGAAGAAGATAAACGAAAAGTTTTAATGGTTTTATATCAACCTATTATTGGTTATATGGCGGTTAATTTGTATTTAACTTTAATTAATGATTTAAATAAAAATGACGTTGAAAGTGAAATTTTAACACATCATCACTTGATGACGAATATGCAGACGAATTTAGAAACAATTGTTAAATCACGTGAGAAGTTAGAAGCAATTGGTCTTATGAAAACTTTTTATAAGGAAGATAATATTAATAATTATTTATATATTTTGTATTCACCAATTAGTGCTTATGAATTTTTAAATCATCCTATTTTGAATGTTGTTTTATATAATAATATTGGTAAAGTAGAATATGAACGTCTTGTTGATAAGTTTAAAACTCTTCGCATTAATACTAAGGAATACCTTGACATTACGTCATCTTTTGATAGCGTCTTTACTAGTGTTAATGGTTATTCTATTGAAAATGACAATATTATTAACGATAAAAGCCGAAAACTTGAAATTGAAAGTAATATTGATATAAATCTTATTATAAGTGGTATTCCACGAAGAATGACTAGCGAGAAGTGTTTTAATAAGGAAACAATTGAATTAATTATTGATTTGGCATATTTATATAAAATAGATAATTTAAATATGCAAAGTTTAGTTAGAAATTCAATTAATGAAAAAGGATTAATTAATGCTAAAGAGTTACGAAAATCATGTCAAGATTTTTATAAATTTGAAAATAATGGTAAATTACCAACCTTAATATACAACAAACAACCAGATCATTTGCGTGAACCTCTTGGTGATAGTCCAGTTGCTAAAGCAATAAGAGTTTTTGAAAGTGTTAGTCCCTATGATTTTCTTAAAGGATGTTACAATAATGCTGAACCAACCAGCAGAGACAAACGCATTGTTGAAAATCTTTTAGTTGATCAAAAATTAAATCCGGGTGTTGTTAATGTCTTGATCGATTATGTTTTAAAAACAACAAATAATAAACTTAACAAAGAATTAGTTGAAACTATCGCTGGTCAATGGCGAAGAATGAATGTTGAAACCGTTAAAGAAGCGATGATGATATGTCGTAAAGAACATAATAAGATATCAAAAAATATTAAAATTACTAATAAAAAAGATAAGATTACTGAAGCGAAAGTTCCTGATTGGTTTTTACAAACAGAAGAGAAGAATAAAGAGAATATTCAAGAATTTAATGATATATTAAAAGAGTTTGAATAACTTTTAAAATATGATATAATAGTGGCGTTTTTATGGGAATTTATTAGAAGAGAAAATTTGTCGATTGTTATATCAATTTTTTTAATGTTTAATTTTTGATAGTATATTACGAAAAAGATTACATGATGCTTATAATATGATTGATACTATTTTAGAAAGCTAAACTAAAGTGTTATCACTTACTAATGATGATTTTTTAGATAATTGTTATTATATTGATGTTTCATCAAACTATCAAAATACTCGTTATTATGATATTGTCTTGGAAGTTTTTGATAATGTATTAGATGGGTATGATGTTATATATCCTAATTAAACACATCATTTTGAAATTAAAGTATATGGTGATATTACCTCATCTAATAACTTGTCGATGATTGTGCAATTTAAATAAAATTTAAAACGATAATTAACTTTGGTTATCGTTTTTATCTTGCTTTAATTTTATAATCTTATTAAAATAGTATTATGAATAAAGATAGAGACAGTTTGAAGGCATATTCAAAATATTTGAGATATAATCGTAATTATAGTGATAATACTATTTCAAGTTATGAGGATGATATTTCTGAATATTTTGAATATTTGCATAGAGAGAATTTGCATTATAATGAAGTTTTATATAGTGATATCCGAGGACTTTTGGATTATTATGAGAAGAGGGGGAATAGTAGTGCTAGTATTCGTAGGAAGATAAGTTCCTTAAGAGGTTTTTATAAGTTTTTGGTGCGTTCTAACGAAGTTTTAAATAATCCGTTTGTTAATGTTTGTTTGCCTAAAAAAAATCAAAAATTGCCACAATATTTAAATTATAATGAAATGCTTGAAATATTTGATAGTATTGATACTACTTCTATTTTAGGACTTCGAGATAGGCTTATAATGGAACTTTTATATGCAACTGGTGTTCGAGTATCAGAACTTGTTAATATTAAGATTGATGATATTAATTTTGAAAATATGGAAATTAGAGTTTGTGGTAAAGGAAGCAAGGAACGAATTGTTTATTATAATGCTGTTTGCGCTAGATATTTAAAATTGTATTTAGAGAGAATCTTTGAATTGCGTAAAGAAAAGGACAATAATTTCCTAATATTAAATAGATATGGCGTTGGAATAACAACAAGAGGAATTGCTCTTATTCTTAATAAGATTATTCAAAATACATCTATTTCTAAAAAAATATCACCCCATGTTTTACGCCACACTTTTGCCACGCATTTATTGAATAATGGTTGTGATTTATTAACGGTGCAAGAATTGTTAGGACATTCTTCTATAAGCACCACTGGTATTTATACACATGTCACATTTGATAGAATTATGGATGTTTATTATAACACGCATCCAAGGAGCAAATTGTAAACATTAAAGGTTCTATTTTAATTTGAGAAAATATATTGTTTAAAAAAATAATTATGTGTTATAATTTATGTAGGATAGGTGAGGGTATGCGTTTTAGTCGTGGTAAGATTATAGTAATTTTGTTATTGATGAGTGTTTCGGTTGGATTGCTTGTTTATAGTTTTGCATGGACAACTATAAATCAAACAGAGGGCAAAGTTAATTATTTGAAGGTTTCAGATATTAAATTTGGTTTAAATGATTCAATGTCTAGCGTTAATTTAGGTGAGGTTGCCCCAACTATTGATAAGTTTGGTCTTTTAAATGCTCCTTTTACTTTTAGTATTTCCAATGATGATACTAAGTCACAAGAATATACCGTGCGTCTTGTAGATGGGGATGTGAAAAGTAGTATAAGTAACAACAATATAAGATATCAATTAACGATTGATGGTAAAAGTGGCGATGTTAAAACCTTAGATGAAAATGGGGTTATTGATTCCGGAACACTTAATTCGTCAAGCGTTAGAGAGTATTCACTAAAGGTTTGGTTAAGTTATGATAGTGAAGCTTTAATGGGAACTTGGAATAAGATTATTAAAGTTGATGCTGGAAAAATAAATATTGATAAATCTGGAGCAAATGAGCCTACATTAAAAGATAATATGATTCCAGTTTATTATGACTACAAAGATGAAAATTGGAAAATTGCTGACAGTAAGAATACAGATATTAATTATAAGTGGTATGATTATACTAATAGAGAATGGGCAAATGTTGTAACAGTAACTGATAAAAGTAGAGCAAATTATTTAAATGCTAAATTAGGAACTACTGTTAAAAATGAAGATATTTTAGCATTCTTTGTATGGATTCCAAGATACAAGTATACGCTTTTTGACAGTGGGAAAACTAATTTAGTTGACATTAAATTTGAACGAGGCATTGATTCAACAGGAACAATGAAATGTTCTTATAAAAATGGATCTGAAAGTTGCGTTGATAATACTTATGGCAAAGTTACCGTTGGTAAAACAACGTATACTCATCCAGCCTTTACTTTTAATAATGAAGAGTTAACAGGAATTTGGATATCTAAGTTTGAACTTAGCACTAATGATAATAAATGTTCTTCATCTAATAATACTGCTAATTGTAATAAGGATAGTTTAAATATCTTATCAATACCTAACAAAACACCACTTAATTATATAAATATTGCTAACATGTTTAGAAATATTCGTTCAATGGAACTTTACGGTAATATTCATGGCTTTGTAAATACAACGTCCAAGCTTAAAGCAGATGGTCTTATTGAAAATGATAGTAATGATATTGATATTCATATGATAAAAAGTTATGAAATGGGTTCTATTATTTATCTTACTTATAGTTCTTACGGTAAACTATCCAATGAAAAGTATAGCCAAGATAATCGCAATGTCTTTTCAAAAGCAACTGTTAACGTAACAGGTATGACTAATTATCAAGGAAAAAATTATGTTTATAATGTTCCAAATATTGGTGAAGGATCATCTTCTACAGGTAATGTTTATGGTATTTATGATTTAAATTCTATGAGTAGTTCTTTTGTAATGGGTAATGTATTAAAAAATAATAAATTCAATAGCAAATTATTTAAAAATGCTCTTGATAATCGCTATTATGATGCTTATGACTATAGAGATAAAACAAATAAAGCAAGTCATTATGGTGATGGTATTGGTGAATTTTATGGCATTTCTAAAAATATCTATATGCCATATGCTACTTCACCATTTATTGAACGTCTTGGCATTTTATCATCCAACTATTCAGATGGACTAGATGCTGTATATAAAACAAGTAGAGCAACTATTGTAGTAAAACAAGATATTTACATAACGGAATGGTGATAATAATATGAGAAAAACAAAAAGAAAATTAAGAATGAAAAATGTAGTAATTATATTGCTTATGTTATTTATCTTGATAGGTTCTTTTTGTTTTTATTCTATATACAAGAATAAAAACAAATATGATGAATACTATCTTGCTAATAACATTAAAACAGTTGATGTTTATAATGAAAATAAAGAGTTAGTAACAACTGTTTCTAGAGGGGTTATGGTTCGTGCATTCATGGATAAAACACTGGATGGTGATTATGTTAAGATAACCTTAAATGATAATACATATTATGTTTTAAAACAAAATTTAGCTAAAACCAAAGATTTATGTGTTCAAGAGAAAAAGGTATATGTTAGAACTGCTGCCAATTTAAAAGAAACTACTGATGGCACTAAACTTTTATCTCTTGCTAATAAAGGGGATGAATTAGAAGTTATTGGCTATGATGTTTTAAATGAGGATGGTAGTGTTAATATGTATAAAGTTAAGACTACTAAACAAGAAGAAGGATATTATTATCAAGAATATGTTCTTGATAATCTAAAAGAAGCTAGTGCTCCATATGATGAAGATGGTATTTATAAAATTCATGCTAAAGTTGGTAATACATTAGGTGGCGGTAGTGCTAAAACTCTTGATTATTATCCAGTTATTAAACCCAAATTTGCTGATAATCAAATGCCTGATAATGTGTATGCCCTTTATTTAAATGGCACTAAAAGTGTTATTTCGAATGTTGATGCTTATATTGAATATGCCAAAACAACTAAGATTAATGCCTTTGTGGTTGATATAAAAGATAGTGGAGTATCAGCATACGCATCTCTTGTCATGAAAGAATATTCGCCAACTAGTTATAAATACGCTCAAAATTCTTTTGATAATTATAAAAATGCTATAAAAAAGATTAAAGAGGCTGGTTTTTATGTTATTGGAAGAATTACAACTTTTAAAGATTCATATTATATAACTGATAACAAAGATAAAGCTATTAGTAATGCTAGTGGTAGTCCTTTATATCATCAAAGTAGTTATTGGCCAAGCGCTTTTAATCGTGATGTTTGGGAATATAATGTTTTGTTAGCACGTGAAGCAGTTATGGAAATGGGCTTTAATGAAATACAATTTGATTATGTGCGTTTTCCAGATGGTTTAATGTCTAAAGAAAAGAGTGGTAGTGTTAATTACAAAAATGTTTATAATGAAACCAAAGCTGAAGCTATTCAACGTTTTCTTATGTATGCTACTAAAGAATTACATGCTTTAAATGTATATGTATCATGTGATGTCTTTGGTGAAAGTAGTAGTGGTTATGTGACAGCGTATGGTCAATATTGGCCTGCTTTATCAAATGTAGTTGATGCCATAAGTGCTATGCCCTATACTGATCACTTTGATAGAACTAATTCTAAATATTGGACTAATCCAGGATGGACAATGAGCAATTGGGCCAAAACTGCGTATAAACGTCAACAAGAAATTAAAACACCCGCTATTGCTAGAACTTGGATAACCGCTTATAATACACCATATTGGAATCCAACTGTAACCTATAATGGTGAGAAATTAATCGAACAAATTGAAGCTTTATATAAAGAAGGATTGAATGGTGGTTATATGACTTGGAATAATAGTAGTAATTTAACTAAGTATAAGAGTCAAAAAAGTGCATTTTTAAAGGAGTATCGATGAAAACAATTACATTACAAGAAGTTACTTACGAAGTTTTAGAAGATGAAAATAATTGTCTAAATCAAGATGAGATAAATAATTTGTGGACAGAGTATTTTTATGACTATGATTATATTGTTGGAGACTATGCTTATAACAAATTACGTCTTAAAGGTTTTTGCGATAAGTCTAATAAACGTTTTAACAAAATAAATGATTATAACACTAAAGATGTGTATTTAAAGGAACAATGTGCTTATAAATGCAAGTATTTTGTGTTAAAAAAAGTCAAAAATACTTGAAATTGGACGTTAAATAGTCTACAATGTATTTAGATGATAGAGGGAGGAATTTTATGGAAGAAAGTAAAAAACACAAAATGGTGACTGTTTTATCTGATGGAACTCGTGAAGAAGTTGAAGTTTTGTTAACATTTAAATTTAATGATAATAATAATGAATATATTATATTTACTAAAAATGAAGTAGATGAAGTTGGGAATGTAACAATATATATTTCAAAAATAGATTATACAAGTGGTTCACCAGTATTAAATACTGTTAGTGATAATGATGAATGGACAAGAATTAAATCAGTATTACGTGAATTATCAAAAAATGAATAAGGGGGTAAGACCATGGAAGCGATAACATATTTAAGATATCCACAAGAAAGAACAAAAGTTAATACAAAACCTGCAAAAATGGCTGGCATGGAAAAACTTAAAAATTTAAAAAATAAATATGATAGTATGCTAAGCGCATTGCTTAATACTGAGACGAGGAAGCCTGTAGTAAAACCTGAAGTTACAGTGACACCTAAAGTTAGTCCAGTTATAGAACCTAATGTTGAAGAAGTGAAGGTTAGTAAACCAACTAATTATGCTGCTGTTATGCAAAGTTTTTTAATGACGGTTTATGGTGATAGTTTCCAAGAATTACCAATAAGCAGTGCTCATAAGATTCGTGTTAATAAACGTGTTAAAAAACATGTTGTTGGCCTTAGAGATATTTTTGGAATTTCAAAAATAGTTCATGAAATACTTAAGAAGGAACCTTATAATAATGTTTCGACTTTTCCTAGTAGAGTTTCTTCTAATGTTGCAATAAATGATGAGGTTGTTAATAAAGAAGTTGTAACGCAACCACTTACAAGAACAACTGCTAAATATGCATCACCAGTAACACACACAGAAACTATAGTAAAAGAGAATACACCATCGGTTGATGATTATTTACAAAAGGAAGTTCCAATTGATGAAAGCGGATTAATTAATGAATTATCAAGTGATATTTTAAAATTAAAAGGTGATGCTAAACAAAAAACAGAATTATTTGAGCAATTAAAAGCTCAATATAAAGATATTCAAACCCAAAAAGCAAAAAGAATAGAAGAGCTTCAAGAAGAAAAATTAAGTTATACTACAATGATTGAAGGTTTAAATGATGAAATTAAGAATTTGCAAAATGCTATTCTTAAAGAACGTCAAACTCTTGAAAGTTCTAATGATGATTATGGTTCAAAAAGGATAAATTAAGCTATCCTTTTTTCTCTTTAATGGAGGTTAATGTGAAAACTTTAATGAAAAGTGTTTTAATAAAATGGTTTTTTTGGACAATAGTGATATTATTTTTAGAATTTAGTTTTGGTTTTATGATGTTTGATAGCTTTCTTAAAACGTCAATTATCAATATATTCTTTTATTCGCTTATTGTATCATCTTTCTTATGCTTATTAACAAGTATTTTTAATGGCAAAACAGCTAATATAATATCTTATATTGTATTAGGGATTTTATGGCTTTTATTTAGCACACAGTTAGTTTTTTATAAAACGCTTAAATCGTTCTTTTCATTTAGTGTTATCGGTATAAGTGATCAATTAGGAAGTTTTGTTGGTGAAACATTTAGTGCCATTGGCAGTTGTTCGATATTTTTAATTATTTTTGCCTTGCCAATTATTGCATATATATTTTTACGAAAAAAACTAAATTATTCTTTTAAATTATTGAAAGAATATGCTTTTAGCCTCCTAATGATAATTGTTTCTCTTACTTGTTACATTGTGTGTGTTAATACTCAAAAAAGAAATGATATGTCTATATGGACACTTTATTATAAAATTAATGATAATGCTTTAAATGTTGAAAAAATGGGAGTTTTAGCATCATATAATTTGGATTTATATCGAGCAATTTTCGGCTTTTCTGAAGATTTTGTTAAAGTATCAGATGGCAATGATAAAGAAAAAGAAACTAAGTATGAGGATAACGTGCAATTATTAGATTTCAATAAGGCAACCACTAATAATGAAATTAAGTCTATTAATGAATATATGATTAACGATAGTGGCACAACTCAAAATGAATATACTGGACGTTTTGCTGGATATAATTTGATATATATTACTGCCGAAAGTTTTAGTGAAATTGGTGTTAGCAAAGAATTAACCCCAACACTTTATAAACTTGTTAATTCAGGCTTTAAATTTAATAAATTTTATACGCCTAACAATTTAAGCACCATTGGTGGAGAATTTCAATCATTAACGGGATTATTCGCTGATAACTCTATTTTGACTAAATGGCGCAGTGGCACAAATTATTTTCCATATGGGTTAGGAACCGTTTTTAAAAATGCTAATTATAATACTTATGCTTATCATGATAATTGGTATAAATTTCAAGATCGTAATAAATATATTAAAACCCAAGGTTTTACTAATTTTTTAGGATGTGGTAATGGTTTGGAAAAACGAATGAATTGTAATAGTTGGCCAGAAAGTGATCTTGAAATGATGAGGACGACCGTTGACGATTATATTAAAAGTGATAAACCTTTTATAGCTTATTATATGAGCGTATCTGGTCATTATGGTTATACATTTAGTGGCAATAATATGGCAAGTAAAAACAAAAAATATGTTGATGCGTTGCCATATAATGAAAACATAAAAGCCTATCTTGCTACTCAAATTGAATTAGATAGAGCTCTTGAATACTTGATTAATAAGTTAGATGAAAACAATATACTTGATAAAACTGTTATTGTTTTGTTAGCTGATCACTATCCTTATAATTTATCGCTTGCTAATATTAATAAAATATCTTCATATCAAAGAGATAGTGTTATTGAAGTAAATCATAATGCCTTAATAATTTGGAATAATCAATTAAAAACCAAAGAGATAGATAAAGCATGTATGTCTATTGATGTTTTACCAACTGTGTTAAATTTATTTGGTATTGCATATGATTCAAGACTTATTATTGGTAAGGATATCTTTAGTTCATCCCCTGGTATTGCAATGTTTACAAACCATAGTTGGGTAAGTGATAAGGGAACATATTATGCTAATAAAAACTATTTTGATGGTGCCAGTGATGTTAGTGATGATTATGTTAAAAATATGAATAATATTGTTCGAAATCGCATTAATATGAGTAAGATGATTGTTAAAAATAATTATTACAATTATTTATTAAAATAATGTATATATTAAATAAAATCAAACATAATGTTTATGGTGATAATATGTTTGATTTTTTTATTAAAGTAATATTGGGCTATATTATGATTTGGTTATTATATTACTATTTGGCAAGTCACAAGAAAATTATGATAGAAGATTTTATTATAATAGTAACACTTCTTAATCTTTGGACAATTTCAATTCTCTTGAATATTAATTTTTTGACTTATTTTTTAATAATTATTTTTATTATTATTTTTAACTATTTATTTAAATTTTTAATAAAGAATGATCCTAAACTCAATAAAAATACTCTTGTTATTAAGAATGGTAATATTTTGTATCGTAACATAGTTGAGAATAAAATAAGTATTAATGATATTTTAAAAAAACTTAAAAGGGAAGGTGTTAGAGATCTTAAAAAAGTTGATTTAGGTTATTTATATAAAAATGATTTAATAATTATTAGAAATGATTTAGTTAATTATCCTATTTCTTTGATAGTTGATGGGAAAGTTATGTATGATAATTTAAAATTAATTAAGAAGGATTATAATTGGTTAAATCATAAGATTCTAAAACATAGTTTGACGGTTGAGAATGTATCATATGCTTTCTTTAAAAATGATCATTTGTATTTTATACCAAATATGTAAAATGTTGCAATAGCAACTTTTTTTCATAACAAAATTTGTTATACTTTAAATATGGTAGGTGATAATTATGGATAAAGTGTTACAAAATGCTTTACGTAAAGAGCGAAAACGTCAAAATGAAAATATTGAGTTGATTGCGAGTGAGAATTATGTATCACGTGATATTTTAAAATTGCAAGGTAGTATTTTGACAAATAAATATGCCGAAGGATATAGTGGCAAACGCTATTATGGTGGTTGTGAGTATATTGATATTTTTGAAACAAAAGCTATCGAATACGCTTGTTCTTTGTTTCATTGTGCTTATGCTAATGTTCAACCACATAGTGGAAGTAGTGCTAATATGGCTGTTTATAGGGCTTTATTAAAACCAAATGATAAGGTTATGGGTATGAATTTATCAGATGGTGGACATTTAACTCACGGTCATCCTATGAGTTTTTCGGGTATTGATTACAAAATTGTTGATTACCGTGTTAATAGTAAGACCGAACAACTTGACTACGATGAAATTGAAAGAATTGCTATTTTAGAAAAGCCAAAGATGATTATTGCGGGGGCGTCTGCCTATTCACGTTTTATAGATTTTAAGCGTTTTAGAAAAATATGTGATAAAGTAGGAGCATATTTAATGGTTGATATGGCTCATATTGCCGGCTTGGTAGCCGTAGGTTTGCATGAAAGCCCTATTCCATATGCCGATATTGTTACAAGCACAACCCATAAAACACTAAGAGGTCCACGTGGTGGAATTATTTTAACTAATAATAAAGAGATAATTGATAAAATTAATAAAGTTGTTTTTCCAGGAATTCAAGGTGGTCCATTAATGCATGTTATTGGGGCGAAAGCAGAATGTTTTTATGAGGCAATGCAACCATCTTTTAAAATTTACCAACAACAAGTATTAAAAAATATTAAAGCAATGGCTGATACTTTTATAAAATTAGGCATGCATGTTGTAAGTGGCGGAACTGATAATCATTTAATATTATTAGACACATATAATTCTTTAGGAATTAATGGACGCGAGGCTGAACAACTTTTGGATAAATTACACATAACAGTTAATAAAAACACTATTCCCAACGAAAAATTGTCCCCTTTCAAGGCAAGTGGAATACGTATAGGATCACCAGCTATGACAACAAGAGGCTTAAAAGAAGATGATTTTGTTTTAATTGCTAATATTATTTATAAGGCCTTAACCAATAAAGATGATGTTCAAATGCTTAAAAAACTAACAAAAGAAGTTTTAACGTTAACAAAAAAATACCCAATTAATAATATATAGTAGAGTATCTTCTTGATACTTCTTTTTTGTCTAATAATGTAAAATAAATTTATATGGAAAATGCCGATAATTATTTTATGATATAATGGTATTGGAGGCTTTATGCTAATAAAAGTGCGAAATATCAATGTTAATTATAAACAATATGGCAAAGGTGATGATGTTGTTTTGCTTCATGGATGGGGGCAAAATATTCAAATGATGGAACCATTAGGTGATTATTTAAAAGATAAGCATCGTGTTACGATTATTGATCTACCGGGCTTTGGTTTGTCAGAAGAACCTGACTATGCATACACTGTATATGATTATGTCCAATTGTTGGAAGAATTATTTTCCAAATTAGAAATTGTTAATCCTTCGTTAATTGGTCATTCATTCGGTGGAAGATTGAGTATTATTTATGCATCACGCAATAAAACTAACAAAATGGTTTTATTTGGATCTCCTTGTGTCCGTCATGAATGCAAAAGTTTTAAACAATCAGTGCTAAAAACGTTAAAAAAAGTCAAAATTTTAAATCCACTTGCTAATATTATGAAAAGATATATGGGTTCACCTGACTATAAAAATGCTTCACCGATAATGCGTGAGATTTTGGTAAAGGTTGTAAATGAAGATTTATCAGAGTGTGCTAAAAAAATTGAATGTCCAACCCTTCTTATATGGGGAAAAAATGATGAAGCGGTGCCTCTTAATGAAGCTCATGAACTTGAAAGTTTGATTAAAGATGCCGGTTTGGTGGTCTTAGAAGGCACACACTATTGCTATTTAGAAAATTTAAATCATGTTAATTGTATATTAGATAATTTCTTGTAGGAGGTTTTATGATATTATTTATAATAACTTATTATATATATTTTATATATCGAAGCATGGAAGCTATGCATATGCTACAACAAAATTTATATAATGAAAATAATCGTTATATAAAATGGCTTGTTCGTAATAAAAAAAGAATCTTTAACTATTACGATTTAGTGCCAATATTATTTTTTGCTTTTATATATATTGTTAAAGATCAAACAATTATTGATTTTACAGTTGTTGCTAGCTTAATTGTGTATATGTATGGCATATACAACGAATATAAAAAGAATAAAGAAAGTCAAAATAAAATCCCTCTAAAAGGGACTAACCGTATTAAGAGACTGTTTATAATGATTGTTTTATTATATTCAATCCCTGCCATTCCACTACTTAGATTACAAAATAATTTATGGGTTGCAACCTTACTTATCATATCTGTAATTATGATATTCTTTATTTATTATGTTGTATACATTGCAATGTTAATAAATACACCATTTGATAAACTTGAAATGTTATACTTTATTTCTAAAGCTAAAAACAAATTGAAGAGTTATAATAATTTGATGGTTGTTGGAATAACTGGTAGTTATGGTAAAACTAGTAGTAAGAATATTCTTAATGATATCTTATCAACTAAATATATTGTTAGAAAGTCACCACAAAATTTTAATACTTTAAAAGGTTTAACAATTACCATTAATAATTATTTAGATAAGTTTGATGAAGTATTTATTGCTGAAATGGGAGCATATGTTCCACTTGAAATAAAAGAAATATGTGGTTTAGTTAAACCACGCTATGGTATTTTAACCGTAATAGGGGAGGCTCATTTAGAAACTTTTAAGTCACGTGAAAATATTCAAAAAGCTAAATTTGAACTAATAGAAAGTTTGGATCCTAATGGATTGGCCATTCTAAACCGTGATGATCCTTATCAAAGAGAGTATAAATTAAAAAATCCAGTTAAGGTTATGTGGATTGGTATTGATAATAAAGAATCTAATATGTATGCTACTAATATTTCGTATGATAACCATGGTATGAAATTTGATTGCATATATGGGGATGAATGCATAACACTATCTACTAAGTTATTAGGAAAACATAATGTATATAATATATTAGCAGCTGTTTTACTAGCAAGAAATTTAAATGTTTCTTGGGATGATATCAAAACAAGTGTTAAAATGTTAAAACAAACACCTCATCGTTTAGAATTAAAGAAAATTGGTGGTTTTTATCAATTAGATGATGCTTATAATTCTAATCCTATTGGCGCTCATAATGCTCTTGAAATTCTATCATTTATGGATGGTGTTAAATGTGTTGTAACTCCCGGAATGATTGAACTTGGTAGTGCTGAAAAAGAAAAAAATTATCAGTTTGGTCGCGAAATAAAAGAAGTTGCGCAAGCTGATTATGCAATATTAATAGGTAAAAAGCGCACCAAAGATATTTATGAAGGTTTAATTGATGCTGGGTTTGATAAAGATAAAATAATTATTTTAAATAGGGTTGTTGATTCTTATAGATACATTAGTTCATTAACTTCAGATGATAAAAAAGTTTATGCACTATATGAGAACGACTTACCAGATATATATACGGAGGATGAATAAAATGAAAATAAAGTTAGGTGTAATTTTTGGTGGCGTAAGCGTTGAACATGAAGTAAGTGTTATTACAGCAATTCAAGCAATGAACAATATAGACACCAATCGTTATGAAGTTGTGGCTATTTACATAACTAAAGATGGTGAATGGTATACAGGTGAAATGCTAAAAGACATTAAAATATACAAAGATATGGATTTATTAAAACGTTATGCTAACAAGGTTGTATTATATCGTAAAGATGATGGAAAATTTATTTTACAAAGCAAAGGATTCTTGCGACGTGATATAACAGAAGTTGATATTTGTTTCCCAATTATGCATGGAACGAATGGCGAAGATGGTAGTTTACAAGGTTATTTAGAAACAATTGGTATACCATATTGTGAGAGTGATCATTATGCCTCATCTGTTTCTCAAGATAAAATTTTTATGAAGCAAATATGGAAAGATAGTGGCGTACCAGTTGTTAAATATGATTGGTTCTTTGATGTTGATTATCAATCTAATGGTGATAAAATTATTGAACGTCTTGAAAAATTATCATATCCAATGATTGTAAAACCAGCTCGTCTTGGTAGTAGTGTTGGTATCAAAGTTACGCATGATGAAGTTGAATTGCGTGAAGCTATCACTGATGCTATTAAGTATGATACGAAGATTTTAGTAGAAGAAGTTGTTCCAAATCTTAAAGAAGTAAATATTAGTGTTCTTGGAAATTATCGCAAGCAAAAATTAAGTGTTATTGAAGAAGTTGGTAGTAGTCATGATTTGTTAACCTATGAAGATAAATATATTGGTGGTTCTAAAACGAAGACACCTTCTAAAGGTATGCTTACAGCTAGTCGTATCATTCCTGCTAGAATCACTAAAGAACAAAGTGCAAGAGTTCGCGAAATTGCCATTAAGGCATATCGATCATTAAATTCAAGTGGTGTTGTGCGTATTGATTTCTTAATTGATGAAAAAAATAACAAAGTATATGCTAATGAGATTAATAGTATACCAGGCTCTTTATCATTCTATTTATGGGATAAATTAAATATTGAATATCAAGAATTATTAGATGAAGTTTTAAATATCGCTGTTAAAGATTTTAAAGATAAACAAAATAAAGTGCATTCATTTGACACTAATATTTTAAATAACTTTGAAGGCAAAGGTCTAAAAGGAATAAAAAAATAAAATTATGGACAAAGAATTACGCACAAAATTAGATGAATTATATAATCTTTTAGATAATGTGCCATGTATAAAAAACATAGAAAAAATAAAAAATGATATTCCTGCTGATTTAGTATTGTTGCTAGATGAATATCGTTTAACTAAGAATGCTGCTATAAAAAAACATCTTTATCAAAATGATGTTTTTTGTCAATATATTGAAAATGAAACAGCATTAAATTTTTTGATATTTAAAATAAATAATTTATTTAAAGAGAGTAGGAATTGCTGTGAAAATAATAAGTGGTAAATTAAAAGGAAGAATAATAAATGGATATGATATAGAAGGCACACGTCCTACTATGGATAGAGTTAAAGAAAGCGTTTTTGCAACCATTCAAAATAAAATTAATGGAAGTATTGTCCTTGATTTGTTTGCAGGTAGTGGAAATTATGGCTTTGAAGCATATAGTAATGGTGCTAGATATGTTTATTTGAATGATTTCAATAAAGAATGTTTTAAGGTGATTAATAATAATATTAATAAATTTGGCATTAAGGATTATTTTAAAACCACCAATTATGATTATTTAAAAGCTTTAAAGTATTATACTGATAATAAAATTAAGTTTGATTTGGTTTTTTTAGATCCACCATATAAAATGCATGTTTGTAAAGATATTATGCAATATATGCGAAAAAATGATTTATTAAGTCCTAATGCATTAATTATAAGTGAAGTGTCTGAAAATTATTTTGAGGATGAAGAAGAAGGCTTTTTATTAATCAAATTTAAAAAATATGGTGATAAATATGTCTTTATTTACAAAAATACTTTATAATAAAGATGGTGATAAGATGAAAATGAATAATAAAGGGTTTGCAATATCGGTCATTTTATATTCTATGGTTATTCTTGTGATGGGTATTATGTATTTATTACTTGATGTTTTGAATAGTCGTTATAAAATGACTAAAACGGCTAAATCTGAAATAATTAATTATGTAAATAATCAGGGTGTTAATACTGTAAGCGAAGAATATACTAGTAAATTAGCAACGTATAAATTAATTAAAATGGGTAATATGTATTACGATACCACTGGTAATTATTATTATACCGGTGCTAATCCCTCTAATTATGTAAAATTTAATAATGATGATTGGCGTATTATTGGAGTCATTAATGTTTCAAATGCTAAATATGTTAAGTTAGTAAAGGCTAATTCTCTAAAGAAAGAAACACCTGATAATTACAAAATTGCTGATAGCAATATTCTTACATATTTAAATAATGATTATTATGTATCTATGGCTTCTAATGATCGAAGCATAATTGCTAAGGTAAACTGGTATAATTCACCATATAATGTTAATGTGAATCCACATATTGCTTATTCTTTAGAAAATAGTAATCCTTCGGCGAATTATATTGGTCTTATAAATGGCAGTGATTTTGGTTTAACAGCATCTAGTAGTTTTTATAATAATGCTCTAAACAATTATGCATCATCTAAAGATAGTAATTGGTTATCAATGGACATTGACTATTTTACGATGGGATATCAAGGCAGTAAGATAAATATTGTGCGGGCAAATGGCAATTTAGAGAGCGTTGAATTAGTAGAAGCTAATATTATTCCATGTGTTTATTTAAAGAAAGATGTTTTAATATCAACTGGTGATGGCACAATGGATAATCCTTTTGTTTTTGCCAATAGTTAAAAATAAAAACTTTGCAAACTATTTATTAGTAGCAAAGTTCTTATTTTTTTTATTTTTAATTTCAAAAAAGAAAGTAGTTCCTTTATTTTCTTTGGTAACTACACCATATTCAAATTTATGTAATTCTAATATGTGTTTAACAATCGATAAACCAAGACCGGTGCCAATGGTATTTCTTTTATGATTTTTATCCGATTTATAATATTTATCCCAGATCTTATCAAGATCTTTTTTGTTTATACCACGACCAATATCTGTAATAGCTACACGAACGTATTTTTTTCTTTTTAAAACAGTTATATAAATTTTCTTTTTATCACTTGTATAATTAATAGCATTGCCTATTAAATTATAAATGACTTGTTCTATTTTAGTTTTATCGGCATATACTATGATATTTTCAGGAACATTTTCAATAAATGTAAAGCTTTCGGTTAAACTGAAAATTTTAAAACGTTTAACAATTGTATTGATAGTTTCAGATAAATTGAATTCTTCATAATTTATATAGTCCAAGTTACTTTCTAATTTTGAAAGATTCAAGATATCGTTAACTAATAAATTAAGACGATCAACTTCATCAATAATAACGTTGGCATCATTTTCACGTTTGTTGTCATCTTTATAAGAAATATCTCTTATCATTTCAGCATAAGCCTTAATCATGGTAAGTGGTGTTTTCAAATCATGTGAAACATTAGCCATAAGGTCACGACGTAATTCATCATTTTTTTTCATAACATCTTTAGTATAATTAAGAGACTTAGATAATTCATTTATTTCAACAATAGATGAATTTGTATCAAATGAAATATTAAAATTACCGTTTGATAACTTTCGTGAATTTTTGGTTAAATTAAGAATGGGCCCAGTTATTTTGTTGGATATAAAGTAAGCAACAATAGTCGCAAGCACAATTACGATAAAAGTAATAATTGAAAATTGATTCTTTAATATAGTTACTGTTGAATCAATCGGATCAATACTTGTATTAATAAAGATAGCACTTTCACTAGATAATTTAATACCATAAACTAATGTTTTATTAGTAAGACTTTTATTAATTATTCTAAGTCTAAACTTTTCATTATCACTTGCCAAAAAATTATTTTTTTCTTTTTGAATCGCTAATTTATTGGTTTGATCATAAATATTTAAACAACCACGATTAGTAGGGTTAGTAGTGTAGGTAACAACGCCATTAGTGGTTATTTCTGAACATATTCCACGATCATATGCATATTCTTCAAGAGTTTCATATAAATTGGAACTATCATATTTATAATTTAGTTTAATAGTTTCAAGCGTTTGTTCTAGTTCATTGGTTTTGTAAGACTCATAATAATATTTTAAAAATATTATTTGAAATGTCCATAAAAAAACTAAAATTAAACAAGAAAAACCTATTAAATATAAATATACTGTCCATTTCAAACTTTTAGTTTTCATAAACAAACTTATATCCTAC
The DNA here is from genome assembly GCA_934167885.1 of uncultured Bacilli bacterium. GTDB lineage: Bacteria > Bacillota_I > Bacilli_A > RF39 > UBA660 > RUG12783. The sequence goes on along the minus strand of CAKPMB010000017.1, from coordinate 10,390 downwards.
ACCACGCACAGTTGTTATTAAATCACGATATTTGCCAAGAGATGAACGAAGCATTTTTATGTGTGTATCGATAGTTCGATCATCGCCATAGAAATCATATCCCCATATTTTGTTCAATAATTCTTCTCTTGTAATGGCAATATTAGGGTTACTAATAAAATACTTCATTAGTTCAAATTCTTTTAAGGTAACTTTAACTTCCTTTTCATCAATATATAAAACATGCCCTTTAAAGTCTATTCGTAAGGTTTTATATTTAAATTCGTCTACATCGTCATTATATCTTTTGGTTATGGCTTTTATTCTAGCAACTAGTTCTTTAGGACTAAAAGGTTTTGTTAAATAATCATCAATACCCAAATCGAATCCCAAAAGTTTATCATATTCATCACCCCTTGCTGAGACAACAATAGTGGGAATACTGTATTTTTGTTTCATTTCTTTAAAAAAAGTATAGCCATCCATTTTAGGCATCATTATATCTAAAACAATAGCATCAACTTTGCTATTAGCAAGGATATTTAAAGCATCAAGACCATTTTCAGCTTCTAATACTTCGTATCCTTCGTTTACGCAATATGTCTTAATAACATCACGTATTAATTTTTCATCATCAATAATTAAAACTTTCACATCAATCACCTGTGAATATTATAATATATTTTTATGAAAAATGTGTGAATTTATTGTAATAACTATGTAATTTGTATAAATCATTTATTGTCATTTTATTATAAAATTGTTATACTTGTAGAGTAGAGTGTGATTATGAAAAAATTGGTAAAAATGTTTTTGCTATTTATAATATTTTTTATAGGCATAATTGATTGTAAAGCGGAGATGAGTTCTCTTCAAGAGGAGGATGTGGCTGCTTTCGCTAAGAATATGATTTTAAAATCTGCCACAGAACATGCAGATGATCGAGGTTTTCCTCTTATAGCTTATAGCCAAGGAAATAGGCGAAATGAAGGAATGGCTGGTCAATTATCGTGGTTTGCCGGAGATGCTCACAATGTCAATTCAATAAATGCCAATAAATGGGCTTTTGATTGTTCGAGTTTTGCTTCATACGTTTATAATAAAACATTAGGAATTAGGACATATCAAAATTCATCTGCAAGACCATGGACAGTTTCTGATTTTGTGGCTAGTGCCCGGCAAGGAACTCCGTTTTATAATGTATTGGTTAATACCAATGTTAACAGTATAAATTACGATAGTTTGCATAAAGGAGACTTAATTATCATTGTTGGCGAACATATTATGGTGTATGTTGGGGATGGTTTAATTGCCCACGTATCAACTTCCGCTATCGCTAAAAACAAAAACCTTGGTTCAGAAGTTGTGGATTTAAAGTCTAAATATCCTGGTCGTAGGGTTAATGTCATAAGGCTAATATCAAGTGCTGTTGATGGTAGTGTTAAAGCGAATACCGTGATAACTTGGCCCGATACTAAAAAACAAGAAGATATCGGTGCAGTAGATAATCCACCGGTTATTAATACAAGCATTGTCTCTAACGAAAAAAATCGTGTTATTAAAATAACCATAACTGATGATAAAGGAATTAAAGGAGTTACTGTTTCTAAAAGTGTATCAACCCCCCAAAAATGGACGGACGCTTATAATAAACTTAGGATTACGACGGAATATACCGTTACACAAAATGGTGATTATTATGTGCATGCCATTGATACTAAAAATCAAACTTCGGTTGTCAAAGTATCAATAACAAATATATACAAGGACACTAATAATCCTGTAATTAACAATATTGACTATACTTATAATCAAAACGGCACATTTAATATTACAGTTAATGCAACAGATGAATCTAAAATGAGCTATTCATTAGATGGTGTTAATTATCAAGAATCCAATTACTTTATTAACGTTTCTAAAAATAAATATACTATCTATGTTAGAGATGCTTATGGCAATATATCTAAAAAAGACTTTGATATAAGTGCATCTATCTTTCCAACTATTAATGTATCATACAGTCAAAAATATGCGAAAACAATTACTCTTAATATATCATTTAGTGCCTCTAATGGCCTTTTAGGATACGTTGTTAAAGGAAGTAGCACAACTCCTAAAGAAAGTGAATATGTAAAAACTCAAAGTAATAGTCTTCAATATGAAGTAAAAAATAATGGCACATTTTATATTTGGGTTATGGATAATAAAAAGATTACATCTATGAAAAAGATTGCCATAAATAATATTGATAATACTGGTCCAACCGTTGGTAATTTAACGGTTACTAAAAATAAAAATGATGTTACCATTAAAGTCTCAGCGATTGATTTAGGCTGTGGTGTAGAAGGGTATTCTCTAGATGGTATTAATTATCAAAATACAGGCTATTGGCAATCAGTTAACTATGGAAATATCAAAATATATGCTAAAGATTCTTGTGGTAATGTTACGTTGAAAACAATTAATGTATCAAAAGATTCATCAAGTGAAACTAGTCTTAGTGCATGGCAAATAATATACTATGTCATTATTCTTTTACTAATAATATTTATAATATACGTCTTTGGTGGATCACTAATTTCAGCTTTAAAAAAGAGACGATAAAAAGCAAAAACATATACTTTCAAAATGTATATGTTTTTTAGTATCAACTTCTTTTTTTATTTATACCAATCATCGAACCAAGAGTAATAGTTGCTGTTATTATTGCGTAATAAATAATACATTTAAGACTAAATTGTTTTAAAAAAATAGTGACTGTTAAGAATAAAAGAATAATTATAGCCGAAATTTTCAAACCATTTACATATCCCTTGTTAGAAGATGTAATGCCTCTTATAAAACCCGAAGTAAAGCATGCAACAATTAAAGATGCAATTTTTAAATATTTAATTGTGTTATTACTGATAATATCAAAATAATATAAGACATTGAAAATAAATAAAGAACAGAATAAAATAATAAAGAACCATGTCAAACTTTTTAAAATAAACTTAATTTCCATAAACCACCAATAAATAGTATGTATTAAAAGAAGAAATATACATAATGCAATTAATAAAGCAATGTGTTATGATATAATTGGTGAATGATATGAAGAAGATAAATAAAAAAGAAAAAATAAAAAAAGATATGGAAAAATATTACACAACTATTTATGCCGAGAAAACAATGAATTTAAAGCCAACTTATATTGAAACAATGGTTCATCCAGATTGTATGTTCAAATACCAAAATAAATTATACGCTATTGAAGCAACCGGATACTTTTATCAACAAGAAACTGATTATTCTAACAGATTATATAAAAAAGTTTTAAAATATATAAACAGTGCTAATTTTATTGAAAAAATATATGCATGTCTTGGTAGAAAGCCACTTTTAAATATAATTGATGCTATATATTATGATAATGTTCATGATATTATGGATGATATTTTAAAAGGATCATTATATATAGAAGAAATAGAAATAAATAAAAATCATTTCTATAATAATGAAACACTATTGTATAATGCTACAATTGATGGTCTTTTAAAAAAAATGTCCCTAGAAGAGTTTCTTTCGGCATTATCTATAAAAGATCAAGAACTACGTTTTGCAATTACCCTCAAACAAAAATATAGTGTCCCTATGAAAATAATTTTAATTCATAACAAAAATATTATATATAATAATAAAAGAACTTTAATTCCTATTGTTTCTTTTGAGTATAACAATACGTATAATTTTAAATCACTTCGTAGTTTAATTGAAAATAAAGAATATAAGTTAAAGAATATTTATAAAGAAGAAATGAAAAGACAAAAAATTCATTATGATAAATTTATTTTATTAATTCATCCTATTGATTATCCTATTGATATATATCCAGAACTTATTTTTAATGAATTAAAAGATTTATTTAAAAAGAGTAAGTTTGATAACATTGTAATTATTTTAAAAGATAGTGTGATGGTTACATATAATTCATATTATAAAATATACTAAAAAGTATTCTTTATGTTATAATGGGGTAAGGAGAGGAATATGACAAAATTTATAAACAATAAACGGGTATGTGCTCGTGGTATTACAGTGATTGATGGTAAAATACTATTTATGGAAAGACATAGAATTTTAAAAGATGAATCACTTCATTATTACACTATTCCGGGGGGTGGAGTAGAAGAGGATGAAACTTTTGAAAAAGCTTGCTTACGAGAAATTATGGAAGAGACTAATGTTAAGGCAAATATTCGTTGCTTTTTAGAAAAAGAAGAATATGAAACAGGTATAGTTTATTGGTATTTAACCAATTATGAAAGTGGTACACCATGTCTTGGCGGGGAAGAATTAGAAAGAAATTCTATAGAAAACCACTATAATGTTGTTTTAATGTCCATAGATAAATTGGATGATTTAAATATTTTAGGAGAAGGTAAAAGAATTATTAAAAAGGCTCTTGAAATATTAAAGGAGGATAATGAAACCTTATAAAACTTATTGTGGTAATCATTTATATTATATATCTAATAATGAAGTAAGATGTCTTTACTGCGATTATACTAAAGATATTAGTAAAGAACCAAATCCTTTTAAGCCATTCGATTCTACTGTTTTTTATGAAGAAGATTTAAAAAAAGAGCATTATGTAAACTGCTCGTATGATGATATAAAGGCTATAACTTTAAGTATTATTTTAAAAAATCCTTCCCTACCAAATTATATGGTTTTAAATGGTATTCAAAGACATTTATATAAAATGGATCTTGAACATATAAAAGCAATCGTTAATAGTAAGAACAATTCATTGAAAAAACTATATTATCGTCGACAAATTGAAAGAGTAGATGGTAAATTAAATGAATATGAAAATAGTGAAAAACAGTATCAATTACATTTAAAAAAATAACTGATTAAGAGAAAAATTAATCAGTTTTATTTTGAAGATATAATAATTTATCGTTAATTTGTTTTAAAGTGCGTTCATAACTACTTGTTTCTTTAGGATGATAATATACTTTATGTTTTATATTATCAGGAAGATATTGCTGTTTTACCCAACTATTGGGGTAGTCATGTGGATATTTATAACCATTCGCGCTTATTTTTATATGATTAGGAATATCACCACATTTATTTGTTTCAATGTCATTTATCGCTTCACTCAATGCTTTATATGCACTATTTGATTTAGGTGAAAGAGCAAGTTCTATGACAATGTTAGCTAGAGGAATTCTAGCTTCAGGTAAGCCTACTCGTAGTGCTGCATTGATAGCAGTATCAACTTTAACACCCATATTAGGATTAGCAAGACCAATATCTTCGTAGCATATAACCGATAATCTTCTTACAATACTTTCGATATCACCCATTATTAATAATTTTCCTAAATAATGAAGTGAAGCATTAACGTCACTTCCTCTGATTGATTTTTGAAGAGCGCTTAAATTGTCATAATATCCATCCTCATTTTTATCAATATAAAAAACAGGTTTAGAATTGATGGTTTTCAAATGATCTAAAGTAACATTTTTATCATTTGTTGAATAAAAAGCTAGTTCTAACAAGTTATAAGCATATCTTAAATCAAAAGATGAAACTTTGACAATGTAATCAATCGCTTCATTGGTAATGTTAATACCCTCTAAATACGGACTATTTATGGCTTTAATTAAACCTTTTTTAATATCATCATCCGATAAGCGTTTAAGTTCAAATAAATGGCAACGACTTCTAATAGCAGGATTAATTGCATGATAAGGATTAGATGTTGTCATACCAACAAGGGTAATTAAGCCATTTTCAATATAAGGGAGCAATAAATCTTGTTTATCTTTGTTAAGTCTATGAATTTCATCCATAATTAAAACAATGCCATTATAAACTTTAGCTTCTTCTACCAAAACATCAAAATCATGTTTATTGTTAATAACCGCATTTAATAGGCGATATCGACATCCTAAATCATTAACCATCGCTTTAGCAATTGATGTTTTACCAATACCAGGAGGCCCATACAAAATCATTGAAAATATCTTTTTATTGTTAATTAAATTTCTAAGAATCATTCCTTCACCTAATAAATGTTTTTGACCTAAAACATCATCAATACTCTTAGGAGCAAGTTTTATAGATAATGGATCTTCCATATATATCACCTACATAATTATAGCAAAATAGTGTAATTTTGACTATAAAAAAAGCATGTATTATGTTATACTTAAAAAGTGGTATAAGATGATAAACAATGATATGTTAGATAATGTTGAAGATTTTTTAAGTTATATTAAGTTAGAAAAGAAACTTAGTAAAAATACTTTTTATAACTATTATTTAGACTTAAGAGATTTTGTTGAATATTTAAAAAATAATGATATAAATGATCTTAATGATGTTTTAGAAACAACTATTGTTAATTATCTAGAATATTTAAAAGAAAATAAGAAGTTGAATACCCGAAGTATTGAACGCCATTTAACCACTATTAGAAATTTTTTTAAATACTTGGATGGCACATCGGTTTTAGAAAAAGATGTGACAGTTAATATTGATAATCTAAAACTGAGTCATTGCCTACCAACAATTCTAACTGTAAATGAAGTTGATGAACTTTTGAACATACCTTTAAAAACACCATTTGACTATCGAACAAAGGCTATGCTTGAACTTATGTATGGTAGCGGTTTACGTGTATCAGAACTCGTCAATTTAACAATGTATAGTATTGATTTATACAATAATACCATTATCATTGAAGGAAAAGGTTCAAAAGAACGGCTTGTTCCTTTAGGAGAAACTTCTAAAAAATATCTTACTTTGTATTTAGAAAAAAGAAAAGAATTAATAAAAAAACAAAATGGCATTCCTGATAAATTATTTTTAAATAATCATGGGAAACCTATAACACGAAATGGCTTTAATTTTTTACTAAATGAAATATTAAAAAATAAAAATATAACTAAACGAATAACGCCGCATACTTTGAGACATTCATTTGCCTCTCATATGTTACAAAATGGGGCTGATTTGCGAACTATTCAAGAATTGTTAGGCCATAGTGATATTGTAACAACAAGAATATATACCCATATTTCTAATAACAAAATACACGAAAACTATAATGAATATCAACCAAGGAGTGATGAATAATGAAATTTAAAAGAGTATTTTTAATAGTATTGGATTCCCTAGGAGTAGGAGAAGCAATTGATGCTGATGCTTATGGCGATAAAGGGGCTAACACTTTAAAATCATTAATTGATAAAACCGATTTATTTATTCCTAATCTGGAGAAAATAGGCCTTTTAAACACTATAAATATGAATGATGCAAGTAGTGATGCCTATTATACAATAGCGCGTCCTATGAACAAGGGAAAAGATACTTTATCTGGTCATTATGAATTGATGGGCATTGAAAATAGTATTGCTTATAAAACTTTCAATAACGGTGGTTTTCCCAAAGAACTGTTAGAAAAAATTGCTACAACAATTCAAAGACCTATAATTGGTAATATCGTCGCTCCAAGTCAAGAAATAATCAATAAACTAGGAAGCCGTGAAATTGAAACTGGGGCTTTAATTATCTATACAACAGCGGATTCTAATCTAGAAGTTGCTGCTCATGAAGATATTATTCCTCTTCAAACACTATACTCATATTGTGAAATCATAAGAGAAATAACCAAAAAAGAAGAATGGCGAGTAGGACGAGTTATTGCAAGGCCATTTAAAACCCAAGATGGCAAGTTTGTTATGACAAATGATACAAGAAGTTGGACATTACTTCCTTCCAATAAATCAGTTTTAGATACCTTAAAGGCTAATAATTTACAAGTAATATCTATTGGTAAAGTTAACGATGTTTTTAATGGATGTGGTATTACTAAAGTCATTAAATCATTTTCTAATGATGAAGGCATTAATAAACTTCTTGAAATAATGGATAAGAATTTTGAAGGACTTTGTTTTCTTAATTTATCAGATTTTGATACATTATATGGTCATAGTAGAGATGTTTTAGGATATAAGAAATCATTAGAAGAATTTGATGTTGTTGTGCCTATGATTTTGAATAAACTTAATATTGATGATTTATTGATTATAACAGCTGACCATGGATGTGATCCTTGTTTTAAAGGGTTTAATCATACACGTGAAAATGTTCCGGTTTTGGTTTATTCAAGAAGTTTCATAGAACCAAAAAGATTAGATATATTAAATACGTTAGCTGATGTTGGAGCAACAATACTTGATAATTTTGAACTTGAAAAGCCATGGATTGGTAAAAGTTTTAAAGAGAAATTAAAATAGCAAAGTTATGAAATTTTGCTATTTTTTAAAAATTGTTTTAATCGATAGTCAAAGTTATGGAATCAAATTAGAATATGAAAATAAATTAATAATAGATGAAAATTTAGATGAATTTGTGTTATAATTTATATAGATGTTATAGAACTTACCATTTAAAATAATTGATTTTCTATGCGTCAATTAAACAGAATTAAAACTGTATTTGAGGTTTTAGTTCTGTGGCATTTTAAATGGTATTAAAACTTTGCAAGATAAAAACATCTTTCAATTTCAAGGAAAATGCGTTGATATTTTAGAAAACAATAAGTCAATATTAAAAGAAAGTGGAGTGTATTAATGTATATAATAAAATTATTAATATTTGGCATTTTAGGTGCTATTTGGGGACTCTTAGATTATTGTCGTAAAATAAAATAAAAATATTTAAGCCTTTTTGTTTTAGTTCTGTGGCATTTTAAATGGTATTAAAACTAACATTGATGAAGATGGCTTTGTGTTTTAGTTTTGTGACATTTTAAACGATATTAATTTATTAATTATTTCAAATGAAAAATAGTTTATAACCAAGAAAAATAAAACTATTTTTTATTATTATCAAGAGGTGATATTATGAAATTAATATTAAGTTCATGTGATTTTTTAAATCCAAATTCCAGAAAATGCATTTTAGACAATATTACTAAATCGCTTTATAAATGCAAAGTCTTGTTTATTCCGAATGAACCTTATCTAATTAATAATTTAGATAAATATTATAAAAGATTGGAGTTAGATGGCTTTAAAAAAGAAAATTTATATATTTATAACGAGAATGAAAGCGAAAAGTTTGAAAATTTAGATATAGATTTGATATACGTAGGAGGCGGAAATACTTTCTACACTTTAAATAAAATTAGAAGAAAAGATTTTGATAAATCCATTATTAATTATTTAAAAAATGGCGTAATATATATAGGTGGATCGTGTGGTGCTCAAATCGTAACAAGCAATATAGAACATGTTTTGCATTTTGATAACAATTTTGTTGGGATAGCAGACTTCGATGGTTTAAATTTATTTAAAGGTATAATAATTCCGCATTACAGTAAAAGTAGAGAGTATGTATATCAAAAGTTGCTCAAGGATAATAAATACAAAGTATATCCTCTAACTGATGATGACTCTATTGTTGTTAACGATAATCCGGTTTATATATATAAAAAATAATAATTGATTATATAAATGAGATGGGGGAGGAAAATGATTTTCATAATTGTAGGCATATTGGGCTTTGTTTATGGCATTCTAGAATATTGTGCAAAAATGCAAAAATGATAAGCTTAATTAGCTAAAGATAGGGGAAATTATAAGTTATCTTTTTCATATTAAGATATTAATTTAGCGTGCAAAACGAGCTTTTCATTAGTATTATAACAAGTTGATAGAGTAATTATCTTATCATTTATATTTAGTTTAACATTAAAATTATAGATACTTCTTTTTAATAACATATTTAAAAATGTCTGATATTCATTATCATTATTAAAATCCGTCGTTAAATAATCACTAGTTGTTTTAATGTGATAAACACTGAATATCTGCCAATTTAATAATTTTTTCTTTTCTAATAAGGTCGTTACAATATGATTATTTTTGTTAGTTAGCCAGCTTTTAGATAATGTATTTCTAAGTGTTCCAAACATTGTTTTATCTGTTCTTCCATGAGCATACAGAATAGTGTTTTTATTTTTAATTAAATTGTTTCGATAGTCTAAAAATAGCCAACCAGCTGTATTATATGACTTATCAAAGCTATGTTTTAAATAATACTTGTTATCACTTGCTTGAACAAATGGATAATTGATATTTGTTCCTTTAACACATAACCATCCTTTAACATCTTGATTTATTAGCTTTAATTCTTCAAAATCTATATTATTAAAGTGACTATAAACATAATCCCAATAAGAATTGCTTTTTCGTGTATCATTAACATTTTCATCACTTTCAATATTATCATTTGTCTCTATATTAACTATCTGACTTATTATTTCGATTTGTTTTTTGGTTTTATTAGAAAAATTTTTCCATGATAGTAATTTAAAAGAGGATATTATTAGCATTATAATTAA
>CAKPMB010000016.1 GCA_934167885.1 uncultured Bacilli bacterium | reverse complement strand
TTATATAGGAATATGGTTAATAAGTTAATTGTGCAATTTAGTAAAAGTTTTTCATAACTCCTACACATTTATTTTTTAACATTTTTCAACAAAAAATATGTTTTAAATGTAAAAAGAAATTTTATTTTTTTCCTTTATTTTCAAGGGTTTAATAGTGTTTTTTCATAGCTCCCCACTTACCAGTTGATTCCGACTTTAGTTAACTTTTCTTCTTGATTGCTATTTTTCATTTCAGCTCTGATTTTTCTTTTTTGATACATATCCATTTTAATCACTTCCTTTTTACAACTTGTAATTTATATTTCACAAAAATATTTATTTACTAATACTTCAATTTCTTCATTATTCAATAATACTATAACATGGTTTGCATCGTAATATTGTTTTTCTTCAACATTTTTTATAAAATCATCATATTTAATTGTTTTTTCTTTATCAAACATTACATACCATTCGTCAATATCTTTTATTTGATTAAGAACAACATATGGCTTAGTAGGAACAACAGAAGGTACATTTTTAGGAAACGAATAAATTCCTATAGATTTATTTGTAGTATTTTTTCTAAATACTGCAGGAGCCGCATAATAAACATCATATGATTGGATCTCACTTAAAAACTTTTCAAAATCGTTTAAATTATTATTTATTTTTTTAAGTTCTATTTGTCCTATTGAAATTGGATTGAATATACCAAATATTTCAAATTTTTGATATGAGTCTCCTGTTTCGTTTTTTATATCTTCTAAAGCTCCAATGCTGGTTTCTTCATCATATTTAATGAATTTATCATTATCTTCTATATTTACTTGTTGATCATCTCTTAAATATTTTTTTATCTTTAATGTATTACAAATTTTTGCTATTGTATCATAATACATTTTAATTTCCGATGGAGATGTAGGTAAACTTAAAGAAAGTAAAATATCATTTTTATCTATCCATAATTCTATTCCACGAGCAGGTTTTTTTTCATCATATAAAAGTGTATGACTTGCAATTTCATCTCTCATTAACCTAAAATTATTATCACTAACTCCATAAGATAAGCCTGTTAGATTTATAATCTCATCTAATTTTAGTTTCTTTTTTAAAATGGATTTTTGTTTTATTCTTACGTTTACTGACATAAGTTCATCTCCTTCATAAATTACTATTTTATTTTCTCAAGTTTCTTTTGCTCTTTTATTTCTAATTTTTTCCTTTCTCTTTCAAGTTCTTTTAAACTTTTTTTAGGTGTTGGCATTTCCTCCGGCATCATGCCACCAATATCTGCAATCGCTTTTCTTACCTTTTTGCCTACCTCATAATGCACATCTTTGGCTTCCTTTTCTCCTTGCACATTATCTCTTATAAGTTTCTGTTTTGTTTGGTTTATTCTAAATAAATTTGCAACTAATTCATCTTCATTCATATTATCCAAAATATCTTCTCTATATCTTAATTTTTTTCTTCTAAAAATATCATCGGCAGTTTCTCCATTATATAATCCTCTATATCCCGCATTATGAAATTCAGCCATATTTTTAACACCAGCCAAAGAAGCAACTTTTTGAAGCGTATAGTTACCCTGCTTTGTTAATTTTCTTTGATAAAATCTTTTTTCATCATCTGATAAAGAATCATATTCTTGTTCGGTTATTTCTTGTTTTCTTGTTTGAATTGCAAAATATGTTTGTCCTAAAGCAACAACTTCTTTACTTGGATCTGCATTTTGCACTATCAAATAGCAGATGTATCTTGATAGTTTATAATCTTTAATGATTTCTTCTTTTCCTTTGCCAGTTTTTATTGGTTTGTTGAACTCAACAACCCAATCTACTTTACTTGAAATGCTGTTATTTGCAGATAAAACTGCTTTATCTATTACTTTTTTAAAATTTCTCCAATCCTTGTATTCCAATACTTTTTGCAATTCACGTGCATTCCAATATTCATTTCCATAATCATCAATATGTTTTATATTTTCAAAAGTATTGTTAGTATATTTATCTCCAATTTTCTTCATTATTACCTCCTTACTTATTGCTTCATATAAAAGTTTTCTTTTGAAACCTTTCCTTACAATGATTATTTAATTATTGCCTTTATTTTCATTTAATAGCCTATTTTTTATAATAATTTACATTCTCTAATTTTTTTATATTTTCTTTAACCCAAGAATTACCTGCAACCAATTTATTTATTTTTAATGATACACTCATTTCATTAGTTGTAATATTCATAGTATTTTCAAGTAAAATTCCTTTTTTCATTTCAAACTTTTTAATATTTTTCCATTCTATTAAACAATAATCTAAAATATTCCAGTCTCCATGAACGGGAAAAATATAAATTCCTTTTTCATCAAAGCCAAATAAATATGATGTTGCTTGTTCTGAGGTAATGACCATCACTGGTCCTAGAGGTAAAACCCATTTTACTTTATTAATACTATGTCCTGGTAGAATATTATCTTTATAATTAAATTTCCACTTATTCAATTCTTCTTTAACTTTTTCTAAATTAAGCATATTTCCATTCTCCTTTCATATAATAATGAACCTTGTTTAATCTATTTTCATAATTATTTTTCAAATTTCATATATAAAACTGGAAAAGGATTTCCTTGCTCATCTAATTCTTATTTCTTATATACTTTAAAACACATATGTTCATAAAAACCTTTAGCCTCGGGATTTTGTTCATTCACTGTTAATTCACAAATACCATATTTCTCTATACCATAAGTCAATAAATAACGGCCATACCCTCTACCTCGTTCACTATTTTTTATAAACAACATTTCAAGTTTCTTATCTTCAATTCCCATAAAAGCAATAGGCTAATTATCTCTATTTTCTAAAACAATTAAATGAGAAACACTCATTAATCCTTGATAAGCATATTTTTTTAATATTTTGTATTTCATCAACTGATAAAAATAAATGCGTAGTCTTTATGAAATCTCCCATATTTCTAATAATTTATCTACAAATATATCTCTATTATCTATCTCTGAAATTTTCATTAATACTCCTAAATTTCATTTTTAAATAACTAATTACTGTTTATATAAACAATTATTTCATTTTTTTAGATAAAACTTTACTTTTAAGATAAGAAGAAACTAACATAATTTGACTTCCTGTTTTATCACATGAATCTCTAAGAATATCTTTTAATTCTGCTTCTGTCATTCCATAATGAATGGCAATATCATTATAATCAATTTTATTGTCATATATTTCTTTTGTGATATCTTGAATCCATTCCTTTTTAATATTATTAATATCTAAATTATTACGATCTTCTTTGTATTCATCAATTCTATTTTTCATTTATATCACCCATTATTTTTTCTTCGTAAAATCTTTTAGAAATTTCCATAGCATCTAAAAGATTTAAAGTGCCATTTTCTAACATATCAACATAATTTTGTGAAGCACTTTTATAATTTATTAATAATTCTTGTTCTTTTTTACCAACCGTTGTCTTTTTTAAGAAAGCGCCTATAATTACTGTGTAATCTCCAACATAACGATAAATAACTCGTGCTTGATAATCTTTCTTTTCGTATATTCCTTTTAGTTTCTGATTATTAGTTAAAGGCTTTTGCGTTTCAAAACCAAAATTATCTTTTCCCTGAACTAATTTCTTGATAAGTTCTATGAATGTATTATAAGTATCAGCATCAGTATTACTTTCTATTCTTTTTAAATCATTTTCAATCATTATATTGCCATACTTGTTAGTTGCAAATAATGTCATAGATGAACCAAACATTTCAAGTTCTTGTTCATGTTGATGTTTGGCACGACACTCATCTAATGATTCTTTTAATATTGTCATTTTAGCGACTATTTGTTTTTTATTTTCTAACAAATACTCATCCACTTCTTCTTGTAATAACGAATCAATTGTTTCAAGTTCACTTAACAAACCATCTAATATTTTCTTCAATACCTCTTCACTATTTTCATAATCAATTATTTTTTTTATTTCGCTAAGCATTTCTTCCTTAGTTGCAATTGATGCAAGCCACACTAAATATTCACTTTCATAATTATTATCCACTACAATCACCCTTTTCCATCACAACACTATTAGTATAAAAATATTATACCAATTATTCAACACTTTTCAAAAAATTAAACTATTTACCTATTATATTAAAAATATGACTGAGATTTAAAAGTCATATTTTTAATTTACTACTTGCTTTCTTTTACTAATATAGTTAGTTAATATAATAAATAAAATACTAAAAACTATAACAATAACCCCATTAACTACTAATGGTGACAACGTTTTAAAATTAAAATCTTCCACCGTTTTAATCAATTCATTATTAAGAACAAAATAATACGTTGGTAGAATATGCGCAAGTTTTAAAACATAATCCGGCATATATTCAAATGGCACAAAACATCCACATAAAAATGATGAACCCAAAGCCACAACATTGATAATACCACTAATAGCATTTTTATTTTGTGTTATATTACCTATTAAAAAGCCTAAAGTTAATGAACATAAAGCAAAGATAAGAGAATTAATAATATATAATAATCCATTTAAACTAAACATTATATTCTTAAATAAAATCAAACTTAAAATAGTATATATAAACCACATACCAATTATTAAAATAGCACAAGATAATAAAACAATACGATTATATTTCTTGTAATCAAAACTACTTATAATCGTTCTTTTAAAGATTTTTTCATCTTTTAAACTAGATAAAATCATACTAATACAGTATAGGCATCCTGCTAAATATGCATAATTTAAAAAATTAAAATAACGTGATACTCTACTTAAATTGGATGTATCTAAATTTTGTTTAACTAAAACTTTACTATCTACCATTAAAACGTTATTAATTTTATGAATTAATTCATCGCCTTGATAGATATCTTTATATATTAAAGCGGTTTTTAAATACTTTTCAACAAGCATTTTAGCAAGATGAACATTAGCATTATTACTAGATTTATATTTTATTTCAACATTTTGACCACTCATAAATTTATCAAAATAATCATCATCTATGTAAATAACAAAATCAACATCTCGATAAAAAATAGCATCATCTATTTTAGATTCATCATTTATATCAATATCTTTTATTACACAATTATTCTCTAAAAAAGTTGTAAAATCTTTAGCAAGATAATTATCATTCTGATTATTAACGATTAAAATATTAGGTTTATCAGCAACAAAGTCCAAAGATGAGTTAGATGCATTTTGGTTAATTAAAGTAATTGAAACAAGCATAACAGTATATAAAATCAACATACCTTTAAGCTTATTTAATATTTTAAAAAAGGTTTTAAATACTATCATACTTTTCCCTCCTTAAGAAAACAAAGGAAATTATTAAACATAAAACTATAAAAATTATTAAGTATTGAACATCTCTTATATATCTTGTTAATGTGTTGTAATAATATAATGAATAAAAGCCATCAGTTATTAGATTATTAGGATTAATAAGGTTAATTATTGGAATATTTTTATCAATGACATATTTCAAAGTAACTCCCATCATACCTGATAAAAGTGACAAAAACATCGTAATTGCAATGGTAATTCCAACTTTAGCGCCTTCGGAACACTTAAATACAGCCGATATCATAACTCCTAAGGAAATACCAGCTAAATCACCGATAACCGTTAAGAGAATAACAAGTCCCATCTTAGTTCCAAAATCAACGTGAAGCACAAATAATAAGAAAAGCATTAATATAAAAATACCGACTAAACTAACAAAATATGCTCCTATAGTTGAACTTATCACAAGAATACTTTTCTTATTTGGTGATACGGCTATACGCATACCTTTATTACTCATATTAGGTAGGCAATTATTAAGAGCTGTTAAACCAAGCATTCCACCATACATGCAAGCCATAGCAATTAAAGTATAATACTCTATTTCCATATAACTCAAATTACTTTTGGAAATATTTTTTAAATTAATATGAGCATTATTTATTTTATTAATAATTTTTTCTACTATCACATCAACATTTGATAAATTATGATTATTTTTTTTTAGTTCATCTTCTAACAAATCACTAACTATCATTTGATGCTCACTTATTTCATTTAAAACATATTTTAAGATAGTTTCTTGATTTCCATTTTCCTTAACAACTAATAAAGGTTCATCATTTTCAAAAACAATATACCCTTTTATAAGGGAATCATCAAGCATCTCTTCCGCTAAAGAAAGGGTTGTGTATTTAATATTAAATAACTTATTAGGATTATCGTCAAGAGATAATGTTTTAAATGTTTCATTATATATTGAATGTTTTTCAAATTCTTGTTCTGAAACTAAAGCAATAGAAAAAACATGAAACATCTCATCTTTTTCAATATTTTCAAAAGCCATATGGAAAAATAAGCCTAAAATTATAGGAAAAGCAAAAGTCCAAAAGATTAATACTTTATTTTTAAATAAACTTTTTATGGTATATTTTAAATTATGAATAAACATTAGTCGCGCAATTCCTTTCCTGTAAGATATAAAAAGACGTCATTTAATGTAGGTCCTACATGATATTTAGTCTTTTCAAGATGAACTTGACTCTTTAATTCGTCACTTGTTCCTTGAGCAATTATTTTTCCTTTATCTAAAATAATAATACGATCACATAGTATTTCAACTTCTTCCATATAATGTGTTGTATAAACAATAGTCGCTCCATCATCGCGCAACTTCTTTATACCTTCTAAGATATTATTACGACTTTGAGGATCAACCGCAACAGTTGGTTCATCTAAAAATATTAATTTAGGCTTATGAGCAATACCACATGCAATGTTTAAACGTCTTAATAAACCACCGGATAATTGTTTAGGATAATATTTTACAAATTCTTCTAACTCTGTAAGTTTAATAGCATCTTTCACATACTTTTTTCTAACTTCTTTATCATTAATATATAAACCACAAAAATAATCTATATTATCATAAACATTTAACTCTTCAAATACGGCAACTTCTTGAAATACAACCCCTATTTTTGACTTAATATCATAAGAATCTGGTTTCATTTCTTCATTAAAAATCTTAATAGTTCCTTTTTGATAGTTAAGTAAAGCTAAAATAGAGTTAATTGTTGTGCTTTTACCACTACCATTTGGCCCCAATAAACCTAATATTTCCCCTTGATAAACACAAAAAGATAAGTCATCAACAGCGCGTTTATTTTTATATTCTTTTACTAAATTCTCTACCTCAATTACTTTTTCCATATTAATCCTTTCTTTTGTTCAAATACATTTTTACTATATTATCAGCCACTCAACATTCATCTTACCAATCTTTATAAAACCAAAGATTTTTTTAAATAGCAATATTTAACAAATATCAGTGCTTTAATTAACATCTTTCTTATAAAAACTAGTATACAATACAAGATATGATAGCGAAATTAAAAAGCCCGCTAAAACATCACTTGTATAATGAACACCTAAATAAATTCTACTTACACCAATAAGTAATATTAAAAGTGATAATAAAACAATTAACGAAATCTTCACATAACGATTTTGAACATTATTATAAACTAAATAAATCAAAAAACCATAAAAAGCCATGCTTATCATTGAATGACCTGATGGGAAACTATAACCACTTTCATCAATAAGTCTAAAGCCATCTGGACGTGGTCTTTCAACAATAAATTTTAAAGTTTGATTTAAGAAAGTTATCAAAACTAAATTCAAACCAATAAAAACTTTCATGCGCATATTCTTTATTAAAATTAATAATCCTAAAACTACACCTATTAAACACCAAGCACTTCCAAACCAAGTTATTACTTTAGCAATGGGCGTTATAGCATCATAAATTAAATATTTCGATATAATTTGATAACCTAGAGTATCACATCGCATTATTTCTTTAGTAAAAACACCTTCAGCGATTAACAAAAAAATAATTAAACAACCAAAACATATAAGCCATTTATAATTACATTTTAAAAACTTTATTAATTTTTCCCACATACTTTCTACCTTCAATCAAATAAATAATATTATCTTTGTCTTCCTATAACATACTGTTCAATATCAAAGCCTAAATAATTAGCAATTGCTAAAAGTTCTTCCAAAGAAGCTTCTTTTATTTTTTCAGCATAAATAATTCCTATACCTTGACCTGCTTGCCAATAGGCCGTCATACAATAATCATACAAATCATATCGTAATTTTTCATATTCTATTTCCATACCGCACCTACTCATCTAAAAACTTTAGAATATCCTGAAATACACTCTTTTCTTTTTCATTTAATAATTCATGTCTTAATTCTTTATATAATTTACTATCAATCCTTGAATAACCAACATCATGTAGAAAATGTTGTAAATCCATAAACATCTTCTCATTTTGAATAACCGGATCATCACTTCCTGCTATTAACATAATTTTTAATTTAGGATTATTAACATGATACTGCTTCTTTTTAAAAGCATTAATCATTAACTTATAAAGATTTATAAAACCATTAGTTGTAAAAGCAAAACCACATAGTTCATCATTTTTATAGTTAATAACATTCTCTTCATTCTTAGATAACCAAGTGTTATTTGGAAAACGTTTATTGTATGTTTTGAATGTAAGTTTATCTAAAAATTTATTAGTTTCATTTCCCATACCAATAAGATTAAAGAAATTGGCAATAGTTAAAGCTATTGGTGCTAATTCATTTTTTGTTGGTGGACCACATAATATTAATTTATCAAGCATGTTATCATTTTCTTGAATAAAACCGCGTGCAACTAATGTTCCCATACTATGACTAAACATATATATTTTAACATTAGGTAGTTTTTGTTTAATAAAATCATTAACATTCTTAGCATCATCAATTATATACTTATAATTAGTTGTATTAAAATCACCTAGTTTAGAACAACTTTGACCATGTCCTCTATGATCATGAATAAAGACTGCATATTTATTATCAGCAAGAAACCTCATAAAATCATAATAGCGTTCTTTATGTTCACACATTCCATGTAAAATCTGCACTACTCTTTTAATTTCACCTTTTGGAATAATATAAGCAACTTCTAACTTTAAGTTATCACTTGATGAATTAATAAATTCTTTTTTTATCATAATTACCTCTACCTCTATTATAACAAAAAAACTTCACACATCGTGAAGTTTTAACACTTTATTGTAATTTATCTTTTATATCATTAATTTGTTTATTTATTTCTTCTTGCATTTTATCCAAATCATTGTCGTTAGAAGATTCATTGGTCATATCATTTATAATCATTTTACATATAAAACCTTTTTTATCATAATCATATGCAATATCATAATTTTCACCACTTTTTAAACTATTGCGAATTTCTTTAATAACTTTTTCTTCGCTAGAAGATAATCCATTGTATTCAACAACAATCTGATGTTTTTTATTTGTTTTGTTATTAGTAACAACATCATCTAAGACACTTGTTAAAAAGAAGGTTGAACATTTACCTGCATGACTTTCATACGATGAATTAAATGAACTGACATCAAAACTACTATTGCCACTAAATGATTGATATATACCATAACCAATTAAACTAAAGACCACTACAAAAATAAGAATCATAAAAACAAATACACCTATTGATATCTTACTAAAAGGACTTTTTTTCAACATATCACGAGCTTTAGACATATTCTCTTCTAATTGTTCTTGTTGAGCCTTTAAAACCCCTTTTGTATATTTATAACCATTAGTATAAGCATCTTCTATTGAAAAAGAAGTATTACAAAATTTGCATTTTGCTTTTGTTTCACCTTCTAAAACTTCTAAATGAGCCCCACAATTTGGACATTTTAATTCTACAAATTTCATTTTATAACCACCTCTACATTATACTTTCATTATAGCATGATAATTACAATTTTAATAGTAACATAATATTTTTATTTAACTTTACCAAATCTTTTAAAAGGAAAGACAATAAAATTAGTTTTTCCTAATATTTCCTTTTCGCTAATTAAACCAATAGTTCTAGAATCAACAGAATTTTGACGATTATCACCAACAACAAAATAATATCCATCCGGTATAATACCATCATTTTCTTTTAAAATATCACTTAATTTAAAATCATCTGTCTTACCATGTTCAAACTCTTCAACATACACATCATCATTAATATAAAGACGATTGTCGCGATACTCAACCTTATCATTAGGCATACCAATAATTCTTTTAATAAGTCTCTCGTTGTTGTAATTTAACACAACGATATCAAATCGCTCAATACCATTTAAATGATAACCGATTTCATTAAGAATCATTACATCATTACCTTCAAGAGTTGGATACATACTTGATCCATTAACTCTAATAGGGGTAAATATATATTTTTTTATAAGAATAACTAAAACGATTATTAATAAATATGATAATACTTCCTTTATAATTTTACTCTTTTCCATTTTATAACCGAAAAAGATAAGGCGTAAACCTTATCTATGCTCTTTCTTTAATTTTATATTGTCCTTTAACATCTCTTAAGAAGTTTAATTTAGCACGACGAACTTTACCCTTCTTCACTACAGTAATTTGTGCAATTTTTGGTGAATTAACAGGGAAAATTCTTTCAACACCAACACCATAAGAATCTTTTCTAACAGTGAATGTTTCAGAAATGCCACTTCCACGACGAGAAATTACAATACCTTCAAAAGCTTGAATACGTTCTCTTTTACCTTCGATAATCTTAACATCAACTCTAACAGTATCTCCAACACGGAATTCTGGAACATTAGGGTTAAGTTGTTCTTTTGTTATCTTATCAATAATATTCATATTTCATCTCTCCTTCTCTATAATATTGTTTAACATGATCATATACAGCATGTAAAGCGGATCACACGTTAGTGATTATAGCACGCCTTTTAAATAATTGCAAATAAATTTAAGCATTTTAAGGCTAAAATTATTATTTTTTTAATATAAATGTTAATATATGGAATTTTCATGATAGCTTTAGGTTATATGGACTATCCACAGTTCCGTCACCCGATGATATTAAAACATCTGAACGAATATTAATAACAGGGCGTATTCCTTGCCATGATGATACTACAGCCCATGCCCTTAAATCACCCTCTGGAAAAACTTGAAACACATATGAAAAAGCATAATTTGATTTATAATCTGATGGGGTTATGGTCCAATAATATTCACCAGTTGTCAAATAATATTTTTCATTCTTTTTGCCATAATAACCACCTGCTAATGATACTTCATCTGCTGTTATCAAAGCAATAGGATATTTTAAATTACCATTTCCTCTTGCTAAAGTTACACTAAATTTATCACTAATATTATCACATTTCAAAGATGGTTGTTTAGATGAACTACTTCTTAAGTTAAAAAAGGAAATGTATCTTGTTGACTCATCAATTCTATATCCAGAATTATTTTGAACACTAAGATCTAGATTTCTATTATTGCAAAAAGTCTCATCCTTAATATAATCACTTAAATTATTACCATTTTTATCTTTTAAATTCAAAATATTTTTTTCATACCAAGAATCAATATATTCTTTTATAGAACTGCTTTTATTATTACTTTTAGTATCTGCATAACTTGATAGGGCATATGCGTAATATTGGCCTTTAATTGTATTACTGTTTATATAACTATTAATCTTTATCAATAATCTACAACTACCAAGAGCACTCTGTTCACATGTCCATGGGTATTCACTAAGCATACTAGATACCTCCTCAATAGTTCCATTTATAACATTACCCTTCAACTTATACTTTTTATTAGTTTCGTCTACTTCATAATCAGAGGCAAAATAATATTTACGGCCATCACCTAAGCCATTAATTGTAAGTTCATCACTAATTATTTGTTCATAATTATCACCATACATGTATCCGACAGATGCTGGATTGCGATATTCTGCATTGTATGAATATTTACCTATTTCTGTATCAGTGTTTTGGGCATTTGAAACCTTTCCATTATATATTAATCTTAAACTACCATCACCATTTGTTCTTATAATCTTCCAGTAATATCCTCCAAAATAAACATTATTATTTTGAACATCACCACGATAATAATAAACGTCTCCATAATCATCTTCGGTTTTATATAAGCCTACTTCTGAACGAATAGAGCTTGCAATCTTATATGTTCTCTTAATTGCCTTTACAACAATTTGAGAATCTAATAATTCAACACTTTGAATAAAATATATTGTATTTAAATTATAATAAGATCCACTATTTACTTCAAACCAATACCCTATGTATTTTTCACTTAAATAATCGTTTATAACATCACCTGTTAACTTAAATGTTCCTGTCTTTTCATCAAACTCATAGGTCTTTGAAAAATAATACTTTTGATTTTGAACAATATAAGAATTTTCTGTTTCAATTAATTCTTCAACATATGTATAACTTGGGGCAGTATCATTTAAGTTGGGCTCACCTTTATTGGAAATATTGGTTTTAGCAATATCAACTGATTCACTTAAACTATCACTTACTAACATACAATCAACTAGTTTATTAAAGCCGTTATTCAAGCAATAGTTATTGCCTTTAACTTCTACTCTTTTAATAAAACTTTGCATTAATTCTTTGTTTTTATATATCTCTAACAAAATATTTGTTTTACCATTTGCATCATTATTTGGGTGAACAAAGACTTGAATTTCAACTATTTTATTTTTAGTGAATAGATAGGTTAAATCTAGAGTATCACTCTTTTCTTCAGCCGTATTTCCTTCACTATCTTTATAGCTGAATTTGATATCACTATTGGTGCCTGTTACTTTTAAATTCATCGTATCATTACTATCTTTACCAAGGTCTTCCATATTTATAAAGTTACTTATCTTGGCAATAAAATAGGCTTTATTATTTTCTACATAAGTGTCACTTGTTTCCATGGATAAAGGCATGTTCATCGTTTCTAAACCAGCATCGACATTGACTTTAAAATTTAAGTAACTATTCGCCCACTCGGTGGCTTTGTAACTAGCATTACTGTCAGTATCACTTATTGTGGTCTCTTCATCTACCCAGAATCTTAGGGTGTAATTCTTAGTAGTTTCCGTATATGTTTTGGCATCTATCTTATCTACATAAATTCTTCGATCATTAAAGTCACTATACCTTGTACCATCTATTAAGACTTTACCATCACATTCTAGATATATCATAATGTATTTAGCATCTATTCTCACCTTATTACTTATCTCTTCACCATAATTTAAAGTAATACCATAATAAATATCTTTATCACTAGTGTTCTTGCTTAATACTTTAAAACTTATAGTGTTATCATTTCTTTTTAAAGCCTCTTCCTTAGTCTCTGGAAATATCCCGCTTATATGAACTTCATTGTCTTCTAAATAATTTAGATAAATTTCACCATTCAAAAGATTCTGCATTCCACTATACTTTTGATAAGTATAAAACGCATAACTCCCGCCTAACAATAAGACTAGGCCTAATATCATTAATATATTCTTCCTAGTCTTCATCTTTCACTCCACATAAAAGAACAAGACTTAATCTTGTTCTTGCTTGTTTACACTCTAAATTAGGTTTGTTACTTAATAAAGTAACCCCCCCCCATATTGACACTATTTGACACATTTAGTTTGATACTATTTAACACTTTTCATCATATCCTTCGTTTTATTTTTTCTAATATGATTTTATCAAATATTGTTATGTTATTCAATATCATTTATTTCAATTTTAACTGATAAGGACTATTCACAGTTCCATCACCACTTGATATTAAGATATCAGAACGAATGTTAATAACAGGCCTAATACCTAATGAGTTACCCACAACTGTTTCACTAAATTGACCATTTGCGACAACACACATAATCGCGCCTTTGACCGAAGATGATAAAAAACGAGATGAAGTCATTGTCCAGTAATTATAATTGCCACGCAGGTAGTAATTTTCATTTTTGGTGTTATATTTTCCACCAGCTAAAGCTACTTCATCGGCCGTTATTAAAGCAACAGGATATGTTAATTGACCATTTCCATATGAAGAAGTTGTGCTAAACTTATCTCGCATATCACTAGAGCATTTTAGTGTTGCCGTCTTATTGGCATTTAAATACAATCTTGTATATGATGAATAAAACGTATGTTGATTTAGTTTATATCCTGAATTATACGTCTTATCTGTTATGCTTCGATCATTACAAAAGGTTGCATCTACTATATAATTTGTTAATAAATTACCATCATCATCCGTTTTACCAACAATGTTTGTGGCATACCATTTATCTAGTTGTGTCTTAGCATTACTTGATAATTCATTTGTTCTTGTGTCATCCAAACTTGTGGATGAATATGAATAATATTGCACTTTCGCACTCGTTTCTGACATCAAACTATTTACTTTTATTAATACTTGACATGAGGCTGTCGAATTCGTGCTTTTACATGTGTATGGATATGTTCCAAACTCATCTTTCATTTCACTGAAGGTTCCTTGTTTCATGTTTCCTTTTAATTTGTAATTCTCAGTTGATTCATCAAACTCATAATCATCGGCAAAGTAATATTTTGTAGCGACTGTAATATCATAATACTTTGTTTCATCACTTATTTGATGTTCAAAGTTCTTACCATACATATAACCTACATATGTTGGATCGGGATATTTAGTGCTGTATTGATATGTTGTATTATTTATAACTGTATTATTACCAGTAGCATTGGCAGTTTTGCCATTATATATTAATCTTAAACTTCCATCTCCATTGGTTCTTATTATCTTCCAATAGTATCCTCCAAAGTAAACATTATTATTTTGAACATCACCTCGGTAATAATAAACATCTCCATAATCATCTTCGGTTTTATATAATCCTACTTCTGATCGAATGGAACTCGCAATCTTATATGTTCTCTTATCCGCCTTGGTTATTTTATAATTGTTTGTTGATATGTCAATATCTTTTATATAATATATACTATTAGCAGTTATGACATTACCGCCTGTCCAGTAACCTATATACTTATCACTTAGATAATCAGTTATAATATCACCTGTTAATCTAAATGTTCCACTTTTGGAATCAAACTCATATGTTTTAGAAAAATAGAACTTTTTTTCTTTCAAACTATATGGATTTTCTACATTTTCTACTAATTGTTCAATATATGTGTAACTTGGGGCAGTATCATTTAAGTTTGGTTCACCTTTATGGGCAATGTTAGTTTTAGCACCATCAACGGATTCACTTAAACTATCACTTACTAATATACAATCAACTAGTTTATTAAAGCCGGTGTTCAAGCAATAGTTATTGCCTTTAACTTCTACTCTTTTAATAAAACTTTGCATTAATTCTTTGTTTTTATATATCTCTAACAAAATATTTGTTTTACCATTTGCATCATTATTTGGGTGAACAAAGACTTGAATTTCAACTATTTTATTTTTAGTGAATAGATATGTTAAATCTAGAGTATCACTCTTTTCTTCAGCCGTATTTCCTTCACTATCCTTGTAACTAAACTTTATATCACTATTGGTTCCACTTACTTTTAGATTCATCGTATCATTACTATCTTTACCTAAATCTTCTATATTTATAAAGTTGCTTATCTTGGCAATGAAATAGGCTTTATTATTTTCAACATATGTATCACTGGTTTCCATCGATAAAGGCATATTCATCGTTTCTAATCCGGCATCAACATTCACTTTAAAATTTAAGTAACTATTCGCCCATTCTGTTGCTTTATAACTAACATTACTATCCGTATCGCTTATTGTAGTCTCTTCATCTACCCAGAATCTTAATGTATAATTTTTAGTAGTTTCCGTATATGTCTTTGCATCTATCTTGTCTACATAGATTCTTCGATTATTAAAGTCACTATACCTTATTCCATCTATTAAAACTTTACCATCACATTCTAGGTATATCATAATGTATTTAGCATCTATTCGGATTTTATTACTTATCTCTTCACCATAATTCAAAGTAATACCATAATAAATATCTTTATCACTCGTATTCTTACTTAATACTTTAAAACTTATAGTGTTATCATCTCTTTTTAAAGCTTCTTCCTTAGTCTCTGGAAATATGCCACTTATATGCACTTCATTATCTTCTAAATAATTTAGATAAATTTCACCATTCAAAAGATTCTGCATACCACTATACTTTTGATAAGTATAAAAAGCATAACTCCCTCCTAACAATAAGATTAGGCCTAATACCATTAATATATTCTTCCTAGTCTTCATGTTTTGCTCCACATAAAAGAACAAGACTTAATCTTGTTCTTGCTTGTTTACGCTCTAAATTAGGTTTGTTACTCAATAAAGTAACCCCCCCCCATATTGACACTATTTGACACATTCAACTTGATACTATTTAACACTTTTATCATATCCTTTTGTTTTATTTTTTCTAATATGATTTTACCAAATATTGTTATGTTATTCAATATCCTTTATTTCAAAAATAAATTCCAATCCATTAAATATTCGCTGTGTTCTTTAAATACATCAATTAAACCTTTTGCATTATTTTTTCTATCATCATTCTATCAAATATTAATTAATTATTTAACATCAATTTTCTCGTATTTGCGATGAAGAATTTCGTTTGCTATAGAACTATTAGGTTCTTTTAAGTAATTTTTATATACATTTTGCACATCTTTATTATTAATAGCCTTTGCAGTTTTTAACTTATTTTCAATATTGTATAAACCTTTTCTTCGTCTAATAATAGTTTTTTCATCTTTTATGTAAGGATTTCCACCACCATTTATACATCCACCAGGACATGCCATTACTTCGATAAAGTGATATTTTGAACTACCATATTTTATATCTTGAGTGTATTTTTGTAATTCATTTATGCCACTTACTACTAAAACATTCAGTTCTTTATCGCCTATTTTATAAGTGGCTTCTTTAGAGTGTTGACATCCTCTTATTTCTTTAAAAGTAATTGCCCCTTGTTTTTTTCCTTCAACTTTTTCTTTAGCGAATCTCAAAGCGCTTTCCATGACGCCACCACTATTACCAAAAATAACCGAATATCCTCTTCCCATTGGTGAATCAATTGGGGTATTTTTTAAATCATTAAAATCAATGCCATACATTTTAATTAATCTTGCGAATTCTCTAACTGTTAAAACACAATCAATATCCTTATATTCACTGCTCAAATTAACCATTTTTGCTTCACTTTCTTTAGCAGTGCATGGCATAATTGTTAATACAAACATTTTTTTAGGATCTAAGTTATGTTCTTTAGCATAATACTTTTTACAAATAGTTCCAAACATTTGTTGTGGTGATTTACACGTTGATAAATATGGTATTAATTCTTGGTCATTTTTTAAAACATAATTTACCCAACCACTACAACATGAAGTAATAAGGGGTAGGTTTTTATTTTTAGAAAGACGTTTTAATAATTCATTAGCCTCTTCAAATATCGTTAAATCTGCCCCATAATTGATATCAAATACTTTATCAAAGCCCATCATTTTAAGTGCTGTTACTATTTTACCATGCACACTATGACCAGGTTGTTCATTAAATTCTTCACCTAAGGTCACACGCGATGAGGGTGCGATTGCTACTATCTTATATAATTTAGGATTATTAAGAGCATCAATAACCTTATTAATATTGCTCTTTTCTCTTAAAGCTCCCGTTGGACATACATTAACACACTGACCACAATATATACATTTTTTTCGATCAAATATTAGTTTCTTTAACGGATCATATTTTTTGTTTTTAGATATTGCATTAATACCTTGAATATTCTTACATACATTAACACATCGATAACATAAAATACATTTACTAGAATCATATTCAATATAATTATTTCTTCTTTTTAATTTTGAAGCATCAACATTATATAACCTAGACAAATCTTGAAGTGAACAAGAACCATTTCTACTACAACTTAAACAATTTTTATTATGATTATTTAAAATAATTGATAGAGATTTTTTGCGTGACTCAATAACTTTTTTAGAATTAGTTAGAATTTCCATTCCATCACATATTTTGTTATTACAAGCGGTCACTAAATGATTTTTGCCAACAACTTCGACAACACACATACGACATTTACCAATCTTATTTACATCTTTTAAATAACATAAATTAGGTAAAATGATACATGCCTTACAACATGCTTCTTGAATAGTTATTTTATGTGAAAATTGATATTCCTTATTGTCTATTAAAACCTTCATATTTTACTTCCTATCATCTAAAAGTATAACAAAAAAGATGAAAAAAAACTACTACTTTTTATACACATATTAATGCATAATAAGTTAATAATAATATTGGTGAAATATGGATTTAAAAGAATTTTATAAATTAAAAGAAAATCTAGAAGACTTAGTAATAAGAAAAATTAATATTAATAATAACGTTATTGGTATAGTGTGTCTTGAGACAATTACAAGTAGTGATGATATAAACAACTTTATTCTAAAGCGAATGAGTATTTTAGATAGTTTTAATAAAAATGATTTAAAAGAATATTTATTTAATCATTTACCAGCGATTGCTATTGAAAAAATAGATGATAAAAAGAGTGTTTTCGATAAATTATTGAATGGATGGACTATTTTATTAATTAATAATCAAGTATTAGGTATTGAAACAAAATCAAGCCTATCACGAAGTGTTAGTGAAGCTGATTATGAAAGAAGTATTACAGGACCTAAAGATAGTTTTGTTGAACATTATAATACAAATATAGGCCTTATAAGACGCCGAATTAAAAGTATTGATTTAAATATTGAAACGATGGAAATTGGACGATACACTAAAACGAAAGTAGGAATTTTAAGCATTAAAGGTATCGCTAGAGAGAACTTTAAAAAAGTTATTTCAGAAAAACTAAAAAAAATAAATATAGACGGTATTATTGATAGTGGCTATATTAAAAATTATTTAAATGAAAAAGGAACATTATTTCCAACCATTAAAGAAACTGAACGTCCAGATTTAGTATCAATGTCACTTTTAGAAGGTAAGATTGTCTTAGTTGTTGATAATAGTCCTGATGCTTTAATTTTGCCGACTTTTTTTATCGACTATTTCCACATGAGTGATGATTATTATCAAAAGAGTATTAATGTAACTTTTATCAGAATTATTCGCTTAATAGCTTTTATTATTGCTATTTTCTTACCAGGATACTATATTGCAATTACAACCCATAATTATGATTCGCTCCCTATTAATTTGTTAATTAACTTTATATCACAACAAAGCACGGTTCCCTTCCCTTCTTTTTTTGAAGGGTTACTTATGATTATATCATTTGAAATTTTGCGAGAAAGTGATATGCGTATTCCTAGTAGTATGGGAACAGCCCTTAGTATTTTAGGGGGATTAGTTTTAGGTGATGCCGCCGTATCAGCCGGTTTAATCTCACCAATTATGATTATTGTAATTGCTCTTAGTGCCATCAGTGGTCTTATTTTTCAATCAATTGAAATAATTAATGCCATTCGTTACTTACGCTTTATTATTATGATTTTATCCTCTCTTTTTGGCCTATATGGCATCTTTATTGGTATTATAATTATTCTTATTAATTTATCATCAACCAATTCCTTTAATAAAGACTATTTATATCCATATTCCCCTATTAATCTATCGATGCAATTAGATGGCTTTATTAAATATGATCAAGACACTAAACATCGTAGTCCTATTTTATCTGATAATCATGTTCGAGGTCGCAAATGAAAAAAATACTTTTAACCTTAACTTTATTGTTCTTAAGTGGTTGTTCATATCAAGAATTAAATGAATTAGCCATTATTAAAAATATTGGTATTGAAGTGAAGGACAATAATTATATTCTTTATAGTCAACTAATAACATCCGTTGATAGAGAGAATAATCCTGAAACTAAAATTATAAAAACAAGTGGTCAAAATATTGAAGAATGTTTCCATAATCTTTTAGAACTATCTAGTAAAACTCTCCATTATTCACACATTGATCTTTTAATATTAGATAAATCCTTGAATAAAGAGGAACTTAATGATATTTTTAATTTCTTTTTAACGAACAAAGATTTTAGAAATGATTTTAATGTTATTTCATCAGATGACATTACACCCCTCCTTGAAAATAGTGGTTTTGATGAAATTAAAGATTTATTAGAAAATGGTCGTAATAACAAAATTAAAGTTATTGATATTGAAAATGTTATAAAGAAATACATTGATAATTCATCATTTGAAATATCAAGTTTTACTTATCAAAATGATTTAATTGAATTTAAAAATAATATTGTTTTACCCAAAGGTGATGAAAATGACAAAGAAAAAAATTGAAAATACTCTTTTAAATATTATAGTTATTAGAGGAATATTCCTTTTATTATTTAGTAAAATATCTATTTTTGATCTTTTAATAGGTGAAGTAAGCAGTTTAATATTTATTTTAATATACCAAAAAATAAATATTAAACATTTTAAAATATGGCAAATAGCAATATTATTTATTAATACTTTAACTATTATGTTTTTACTGAGTGATATTTCCTTTTTTATTAGAGATAATCTTTTAAAACATTCACTCATCTTACCTATTACAATATCCTTTTTAATACTTTGCTTATATATTTGTTATAAAGGCTATCATACTTTTATTAAAACTTTAGAATTATCCTTTTATATTATCTTATTTTTTGGTGTAATATCACTTATTCTTTTAATTCCTTATATAAATATTCATAATTTAACACTACCTGATTTAAATATAAATAATGCTATAAAATACGCTATTACGATGATTATTTTATTTATTTCAATTAATTATTTAAACGACTATAAAATGAATCTATTGGATGTAACCATATCCTTTACTAATATTATTCTTATTAAAGTATTAATGATTCTTACTCTAAGTAATACTTTAATTAATGTTTTTAAATATCCATATGTCTCAATGTTTAAACGTATATCTTTCTTTAACTTTCTTGATAGACTTGAAAATGTCTTAGCGCTTCAATATCTTTTTGATTATTTTATTATTCTTAGTTTATTAATATTAACTATTAAAACAATTCTTGCTAAGTTAATAAAAAAGAAAGCTTAATTTAGCTTTCAATAATATTACAAATATAACCAGCGGTTTCATAATATGTCTTTTGATTTGTTAAATCAAAACGAGCAGTTTCTAAATTATCAAGAGTATTTTGATTAGCCTTACTAAATACTAAAGTCCAACTAAGCGTCTTAACACTTGATCCATCCTTATCCATACTACCTTCTTCCATTTTGGAATTAGGCGAATTTTTTAACCCATTGTATAATGTATATTCAATTTCATTATCACTAGTCATTTTATCTAGAGTTTCATCACCATCTAATAGTCTAAATTTAATATTTAAAACTTGATTATTCTTATATGACGATGTTATAGCATAATCATCCTTTGCACACGATAACATAGCATATTTATCAGTGGAAAGGGGTAATTCTTCTTTATCTTTATAAAATAATCTTAAAAGTGGTGGTGTAAATATTATCATAACTAAAAAGAACAATGAAACATAACATAAAACCTTTTTCATGCACACCTCTATTATAATGTTAACATATAATTAAGAAAAATCAAGTCTTGTTTTTTAGATATTATGCAAACCTTTATTTATACCATCTGCTAATAAACTACTAAGTTTCTTAATAATAAAATCTATTTCTTTAACTGTAACAATCATATTAGCATCCAGTGGCATCAATACTTCTTGAATTAAGCTTTTTTTATCATGTTCATCTAATAATCCAAAAAGACCTAACAAAGACTTTTTTTCTTCATCGGTTAATTCATAATCATTATCAAAATAATTAAGTTTATTAATAGGTTTTAATTTATCAGTCACTTTAGAATTATTTTTTAAATAACTGATTTTTTTCATTAAAAAATTAAGGGTATCATGCACGATAACAACACTTGAAACGACAGTCGGTACACCAATCGCAATTATGGGAATCCCTAAACTCTTTTTGGATAGTTCTTTTTGATTATTACCAATACCACTACCTGGCATAATGCCTCTATTAGTTAGTTGAATAGTTTTATTAATTCGCTTAATTGAAGATGAACAAAGAGCATCGATTAAAATTACTAAGTCTGGTTTAATAGCATTAACAATCCCTTTAATAATATCAAAAGTTTCAATCCCACTATTTCCCATAACACCTGGAGCATATGATGAAACATTGCGATATTTCTCATCAACATCGCCTAATAAATATAAATGTCTTGTAACAATAATTTTAGATGCAGTCTCGCATCCTAGGGCATCAGGAGTTGATCGTTCATTACCAAGACCAATAACCAAAACTTGCATTTTATCATCAATGATTTCACACTTTAACAACCTTTTAAATTCTTTAGTAAAAATACCTAAAACCTTATCATAATTAGTGCTATCAGTAACATCATTAAAGGAAATAGTTATATGTAAATAATCATCTTCTTTTATAGAAGATACTAAAATATCACCATATTTATCTTCAGTTAAATGACTTTTATCAATTTTTTTTTCAATATATAAATCTGTCCTTAAAGAAAAGTTGCCCAAATCAATTGTATGCATTATATCACCTACAATTATTTTGCCAAAAATGTTGACTTTTATTTATAAAATTTGATATCATATATGTTGTTTGTGAAGCGAGGTGAAAATTATGCCAAATATTAAGAGTGCTAAAAAAAGAGTTTTAACTAGTAAGAGAAAAAATGATGAAAATGTTTTAGTAGATTCAAGAATGAAAAATTCTATTAAAAAACTAGAAAAGACTGTTAAAGACGGTGATAAAGAAAAAAGTGCTGAATTATTAAATACTACTTTAAGAAATATTGATAAAGCACAAAATATCGGATTAGTTCATAAGAACAATGCTGCTCGTAAAAAATCAAGATTAACAAAACTTGTAAATAGTATTAGTAAATAATAATTGATAAGGTAATTTATCAATTTTTTTATTTTAATTTAAACTTTTTATGATACAATATAATTGGTGAGGCTATGTGAAAAAGTTTGGATTAGTCTTAGTTTTAGGAAGTTTATTAGGGGTTATTTATTCAAATCGTGTTAGCATATATGATTTTTACTATGATAATTTTATTCCTTTAGAAGAGAAAGTTTCTCATCTTAAAACTAATGAGTATTATCGTGATTATAATTTTGACTATGTTCAAAATACTAACAATTTTATCCCTCAAAGTAGACAAGATGTTTTAAATATATATTATACAATTATTAATAGTGGTATGCGTGAATTTACTTTTTATTGTGATGATAAATATATTAATTGTCAAAATGATGTTAATGATATCGCTAATAATCAAAATATATTGTCAACTATTAATAATTTTGTTCATCCATATAATAGTTTTAAATCTATTAAAACACAAATAAGTTCTATTGGTGAAGTTAAAGTTTCAGTTGATAAAATTTATAGTGAAAAGATGATTTATTTAATAGATTATGAAATCGATAAAATTATTGATAAAAAAATTACTACTGATATGGATAATAAAACCAAAATAAGAAAAATACATGACTATATTATTAACAATACCAAATATGATAAAGCAAGAACTGATGATAAGATTTCAAAATATTCATCTGATAATGCTTATGGTGTCTTAACAGAGAATTACGGTGTATGTAGTGGATATAGTGATACTATGATGTTGTTTTTAGAAAAGTTTAATATTAAAAGCATTAAAATTGCTAGTGAAAACCATGTATGGAATTATGTTAATTTAGATGATAATTGGTGGCATTTAGATCTTACCTGGGATGATCCTATAAGTGATAGTGGTGATTTATTAGAACATACTTATTTCCTAATAGATTCTAATACCCTAAAAAAATTAGATTCCACCGAACATTATTATAATGAGGCCATTTATAAGTAAAGAAGATTAATTGATTATTCTTCTTTTTTTTATAAAAAAACTACTGCCATACAGCGTATAGCGTAGTTCCACTTTCTAAATCATATTTAGAACCACTATAATAATCAACAGTGTCACTATTCTTATCCTTACTCCATCCTAAGAATTTCTTACCTTTATAAGTTGGAATAAAATTAGTTACTACTCCTTTTAAAATGTTTGTTCTTGGAATATATCCATTTGCACCATTTAAATCATAAATAATATAATTTCTTGTTGTTAATTCTTGATATAAAGTTATTTCCATGGAAGCATTTAAAACTTTATCACGCACAATTTCTCTATCTTCATCACTTACCCATAATTTAAGTTTAAAATTATCAGTTTCGCCACTTTTTAGTGGACCACCATAATAAATATAACTTGAGGTATCTTCAAGGTTAACGGGTTCACTATAACCATTATCATTATGATTAATGACATATTTTATAGCCTTATGCGGAAGTGTGCTTATTTCATATTCCTTGTCAACAATTTTTATTTCATAATAGCCAATATCATTTTTAGATGTATTTTTAACAGTAAACGTATATTCATGCCCTTCCATGCCCATAATATCGGAAACACCAAGCGTATCATAATCTAATTTTAACATATCATCCGAACTAGATAAAACCACTTGTAAATTACCTGTTTTAATGACAACATCTTCAAGACCAGTTTCACCTTTACTACTAAATATTGCATAACTAGAACCTACAATAACTATAAAGACCATAAAACATGTAAAAATTGTTACAATAAATTGATTATGTATAATCTTATCAACCAAACTCTTCTTTTTTAAAGTTGGCTCATCTATTTTATTCTCCATACTTATCTTATCTCCTATAATCTATCTAAATATATTTTAGCATATCACTTTAATATTTTAAAGTTTTTTTTATTTTTATTTATAAATCAAAAAAACTAAGTATAATCAAAAACTTAATTTTTAAATTATACTTAGTTAAAACAATGATAATTGACTTGATTCTGGTAAATCATCTAAAATATGCATATCGCGCATCTTATCAATTAATGTTTGACTGACTTTAGCACGTTTTTGCAAATCTTCAATACTTAAGAAGTAACGTTTAGAACGCTCCTCAATAATAGCACTGGCAACTGTATCACCTAAACCATCAAGGGCTCTAAATGGTGGAATCAAAGTATCGCCTTCAATAATAAATTTTTTAGAATCACTTTTATCTAAAGATATTTGTCCAAATTTGACACCACGAGCTGAAGCTTCAAGGGCAATTTTTAGTGTTTCTAAAATATTTGATTCTTTATTAGAAGCTTCAAAACCTTTATTTTCAAGATCAACTAATCGTTTGTAAATAGCATCATATCCTTTAACCATGGCATCGATATCAAAATCAAAAGTCCTTATTGAAAAATATGTAGCATAATAATTAAGAGGTTGATAAACCTTAAACCAAGCGATACGAATAGCGCTCATAACATAAGCACAAGCATGTGCTTTAGGGAACATGTATTGAATTTTTTCACATGAATTAATATACCAATCAACAATACCTGCTTCTTGCATTTTAGTTTTCCATACTTGCCAACCGGCAGGATCTTTTTTGGCTTTTCCTTTACGAACAAACTCCATAATTTTAAAAGCATCTTTAGCCTTTAAACCATGGTTAGATAAATATACCATAATATCATCACGACATCCAATTACTTCACTAAACTCGCAAATTTTGTTATCAATCAAACTTTCAGCATTACCATTCCAAACATCCGTTCCATGTGATAAGCCTGATATTTTAACTAAGTCTCCAAAAGTTTTAGGCTTAGCCTTTACTAACATGTTTATAACAAAGTTAGTTCCCATTTCAGGAAGGCCAAGAGTTCCTGTCTCACATCTTATTTGTTCACTTGTTACGCCTAAAGCTTTAGTAGATGTTGGAAGACTTAACACTTTTTCATCATTTAAAGGAAGTGTTGTAACATCAATTGATGATAAATCCTGTAGCATACGTAAAATCGTTGGATCATCGTGTCCTAAAATATCAAGTTTTAAAACATCTTGATCGATAGCATGGTAATCAAAGTGCGTTGTGCGCCATGCCGAAGTATTATCGTCAGCCGGGAATTGGAAAGGTGTAAAATCAAAAACATCCATATATCCAGGGATAACAACAATACCACCAGGATGTTGACCAGTCGTTCGTTTAACACCCGTGCATCCCTTGGCAAGACGTTCAATTTCAGCGGGATGAACATTTTCAATACCCTTTTTTTCAAAATAACCTTTAACAAAACCAAAGGCCGTTTTTTCGGCAACCGTTCCGATTGTTCCTGCACGATATACATTATCTTCACCAAAAATAACTTTAGTATAAGCATGGGCTGAAGCTTGATTATCACCTGAGAAGTTAAGGTCAATATCTGGAACCTTGTCCGCATTAAAACCTAAGAAAGTTGCAAAAGGCATATCTTGGCCTTCTTTAGACATTTCACTGCCACAATTTGGACAAATTTTATCAGGTAAATCATAACCTGAAGCAGAATAATACTTAGATAAATTCTCACCTTTATCATTTTTAAAAATACTTAACTTACACCTCTTACA
Organism: uncultured Bacilli bacterium; assembly: GCA_934167885.1. GTDB lineage: Bacteria > Bacillota_I > Bacilli_A > RF39 > UBA660 > RUG12783. The sequence goes on along the minus strand of CAKPMB010000016.1, from coordinate 11,916 downwards.
CAAATAATGGGCTGGTAGTGGATTAACTTCCGTTATACCCATCATGGTAGCAACAAAACTTGAACCAACCGATCCACGGGAACCAACCAAATAACCTTCATCATTAGAATGTTTTACTAACTTTTGAGCAATTAAATAAATAACATCAAAGCCACCACCAATAATACCACCAAGAGCTTTTTTGGTCTCCAAATCAAGAAGACTATCATCATTTAAAATTTTTAAATTCTTATCATGATCCTCGCCATCCAAACCTTTTTCTAAATTCTTTTTAATACTATCACGGGTTAAACTATAAACTTCATCATAACCTTTTTTTATAATTTCATTTAAACGATTGTAGAAAACTTTTTCATATTCTTCATCTTTAATATTAGGATTTTCTTCCATTACTTTATCTTTAACAAGGGATAAAATTTTATCGCCATAAAACTCTTGGGATATTCGCTCTTCAATCAAATGTGGAAGTGGATTACCATACATACTATAGGCCTTTTCAAAAACCATATTGTAAACATCTTCGCGTGAATTTTCAATGCGTGGTGAAAAAGGAATACCACCTGTATCAATGATTACTTCAACGTCATCAATCATATTAGCGATTTTTTGCGTATTTTCAATAACAATCTCTCGTCTTGTTTTCTCATCAAGGAAGGAAAAATCATCCAACATCTCATTAGTCAAGCGGAAATGTTGACTAGGGATTTCTTTAATATCACGCTTAGCAAGAGGATGTAAACCACCACCCGGATTTTTTTGATTAATAATAATCTCCCGGTATATTTTATCCTCTCTTGTCATATGATGAACATCCCCAGTTGCCACAATTATTTTGCCAGCTTCCTTAGTTAATTTAATAATCTTTTTAATATTTTCTAACAACTCTTCACGACTTGCAAAATCACCAAGTTGTAATAAATGACCATAACACTCTGGTGGTTGCACTTCAACATAATCATAAAAACCAATTAATTCACGTAATTCTTCATCTGTTTTACTACGAGCTTCAATAAAAATTTCACTCTCATAACAACCACTACCAATTAAAATGCCATCTCGTAATCCTTCAAGTTCACTACGTAATATTCTGGCTCCTCGATAAAAATGTTTCGTATTAGCAATAGAAATTATTTTAAATAAGTTTTTTAAACCCTTCTTATTTTGCACTAACATATTAACATGATAACTACGCCCAAATTTATGAATATCATCTTTGTTAACTAAACTATCCAAATCACTAATTTTAAAGATACTAAGACCCTCTAGTTTTTTTAACATTTTATGAAAAACGAGAGCTGTTCCTAGAGCATCATAATCAGCGCGGTGATGAGAATCTTCATCAAATTCAACACCATATCGTTTAGTAATCGCTGATAATCCATGACGAGACTGATCTTGATCAAGAAGACGCGATAAGGCTAAAGTATCAATAACCGTATTTTTAAATTCACCCAAATTATACTTCTTATAACACATTTCAACAAAACTAGTATCGAATTTGGCATTATGTGCAACCATTGGATAATCTTTAAACCACACGATAAAATCTTTAATGGTTTCTTCTTCACTTGGACAATCCTTAACCATATCATTAGTAATATTAGTAACGTTCGTTATTCTCTCTGAAATAGGGTGTGGTGGTTTAATTAAGCGATCATATTTTTCAATAATCTCACCATTTAAAATTTTAACAGCGCCTATTTCAATAATACTATCGCCACTTGCAGCATTAAAACCGGTTGTTTCAAGGTCAAAAACAACATAAGTATTATCCAAAAGAATCGAATCATTACTTCGTTTAACAATCTCTACGTTATCATCAACTAAAATTAATTCCGTGCCATATAAAACCTTAAAATGATCCTTAGGATCACGTCCTTTGTTATAACTAGTCACCGTGCTATAAGCAATAGGAAATGCTTGACAACCATTATGGTCTGTTATAGCAACAGCATTATGCCCCATTCTTATCGCTTCACTAACAAGTTCAATGGTATGTTTAGATAAATCAACACCCGTCACACCATCCATTTGGCTCATCATCGTATGCGCATGTAATTCAACTCTTTTACAAATAGCATCATCTATCCGTTTTTCCTTCTTCTTATCATATAAATTAATACTTTGAACATTAAAAACTAAGGCTCCTTGAGTAAAAGAATCATACTTTGTATACCCTTTAAATTTAAAAGTTGTGCCATCTTTAAATAATTTTAAATATTTATCATACTCTTCTTTATCTTTAGTAAAAACTTTAGCATAAATACTATCAGTATAATCGGTAACTTTTAAAGTAACTATCTTAAAATCACTTTTAGTAGATTCAAAACCATCACAGCCAAAAATTTCTCCAATTATCGTTACCTGTGAATTTTCCCCAACAATGTCATGAATATTAACAGGTTCATCTTCAATTAATTCGCCTAAAATCGCACGAGGATCTGAAGAATTTTGAACTTTTTTAGGTCTTTGATAATTATTAAAAGTATTTTCACGTGGTAACTCTTGGGGTGTTTGTTTAATAATAACCTTTAAATCATTGTTAATTTCTCGCTCTAACTCTTCTCGTGCCGCATCATTTACAATTAATTCAAGTTTATTAAAGCCAAATAATGATAATTCATCATTCATGAAGGCTACAACATCTTGAAATTTTCTTCGTTCACTTTCATTTAAAAGTTCAATATAATAACTACCATACATTTTTTTCAAACGACCACTTAAAGCTTGAACATTTAGTTTTCCAATTAAATAATTATAATAGTCAGCTAACTTCTGATAATTAACCTTCCCTGATTTAACTTCAATCATACAAGGCACATTAAAAAAAGCATCCATTGCTTTTTTTAGTTCTAAGTATATATTTAAATCTAAGATATCATTCGTTTTTAGGATTATTTTCATAGTATTTTTATGAACACAGACACGTGTTAATACGACTTCTTGAAGATTATCATACATTGTATTTGGAAAAGATATTGCATTCAATAATTCTAATAACTTATTATCCATAAATTCCCCCTATATAACTTCTATTTCTTCATTTTCTTCTATCTTTAATATATTATTTAATTTTAATATATGCTTACTATTTTTAATACAAAAATCAATAAATTGTTGAATATTTAGTTTTTTAATATTCTTATCAAGAGGATATTTATCTAAATCAAAACCAACTTTATCTTCAATCATTTTATTTAAAATTGTTTTTTTCTCATTATATCCCAAATACATCAACCAAAATGGATAAATTTGTCTTTTAACAATACGTAAAACAGGATCACCTAAATCATATGTATGACTATGTGATATACGTTCACCAATTTCATTAATAATTGATAATTCTAAAATAGATTTACCAATTTCTTCATAACCATCTTTAATAGTTACTAAACCCTTGGTAACAGTCATTAACATAACCGTTAAAGCATCATACTTATCTTTGTCACTACCCCAAACAATACTTGTAGAACTAGTGATATATTCAATAATTTCTAATCTTGGATGAATAATATACAAATTAATCTTTCTTGGAAAAACAATTCGTAAAACATCCTTAATATAATCATTTATTTCTTTTTTATTACTTTCCCAAAGTTTCACAATATGTTGTTTATGTAAATTAGTTTCTTTTCTTAAAGAAATAAATAAATCACTCTCAAATACAGCATTATATAATATATCATTATCCGGAATATAATCTTTACCATATTTAATTATTTCACTACGATCTTTATAACAAAAATTATATTCTTTTTTATATTTAACATACAATTTTTTCTTAAATCTATCTATCTCACGTGATAAAGATGCTCCATATAATAAATACCATGCTAACAAATAATCATTAACTTGAATATCAATATTCATTTCATTCACCTACTAAGTAAATGATAACATAAATATCCCTTTTTATAAAGATATCAAACATTCTTTATTTAAAAAAATCACGAATTTTTTGCCAAAAACTTTTAGTTTTAATTTCTTGTCTTTTTCTTTGATATATCTTTTCTTTTAAAATAGATTTATTATTTAAAAAGACTTCAATATAGCCACACACTTGGTTATCAACTTTATCATTTATATACACTTGATACTTCAATTTTTTAACTTCACTTTTCTTAACAGGATAGATAATATCTTTTTTAATATAAATATTTTCTTTAGAGTATTTTTTATTAACATTAAACATACTTTTTTTAACAATCGTGTAGTTTTCATATTCATCAAAGTATTTATCATACAAATTTTTATGACGATCATATATATTAGGATCATTCAAAGTAACAATTGTTAAATTTAAATTATTATTAGAAGCGGTTGATACAAAGGTTTTTCCAGCACTAGGTGTATATCCTGTTTTTCCAGTTGTTAATTTTTTATAAGTAAAAAGCAATTTATTACGATTAACCCATGAATAAGCTTTATTTGATGTTTGTGTTTTATAATATTTGGTATGTGTAATTTCACGATATAATGGTATTTTATAAGCGTAACATGATAATAATGCCATATCATAGGCAGTTGAATAATTTTTAGTTTCTTCATCCAAGCCATGGGCATTATTAAAAATAGTATTATGCATGCCTAATTCTTTTGCTTTTAGATTCATCAACTTAACGAATTGGGCTTCGCTAGATGCAATATTATTAGCAATAACAACCGCCGCATCATTACCACTACGTAACATAAGACCATATAATAAGTCTTTTAAAGTCATCTTTTCATGATAATTTAAATATATACTTGTGCCATACATTTTCAAAACTTCTTCGCCGGCTTCAAACTCATTATCTAAAAGATAATAGCCATATTCATAAGCCACCACAAAAGTCATAATTTTAGTGGTGCTAGCAATTAATCTTTTTTGATAAGCATTATTTTCATACAAAATTCTCCCACTATCAACATCCATGACAATATCACTAGATGCCCGAACATTTATAAAACATACTAATAACATAATAAATACTATTTTTTTCACATTATCACCTATTCTAAAATATGAAAAAAGAACTTAAAAAAGTCCTTTTATAAAATTAATCTACAACTTTAATTCGTAACTTAAACATAGCTTTAAAGTTTTCTGCTGTGCATGTTGTTTTAACTCTTGCTGTTTGTGATAATTTCCAAATTTGCCCGTTAGTGCTTTTTACACCAGTAATTACCCAGGTATAGGAACTTATAGCGCGATATGTTGAAGGTCTATTATAACGAATATTTGGTGAAGAATATTGTGTTATATATTTATCTACACCCGTCAAGCCATCGGCTGTCGATTGTTGTAATTGAATTAATTTACCACAATTGGTTGGCAATTTAACAGTTAAATTAACAGTTTGATTTACTTTAATAACAAGTGGCGTTTCATTATCATCAGGAATATTTCGACCATTTAAACTAACAATTAGGGTCTGAGCTCGTCCACTTCTACAAGTAGAGCAATCATTACTACCAGCATTAGGATCTATTGGCGTTCCACCACTACCATCATTACCACCAGTATTTCCTCCTGTGCCACCACCTGATGATCCGCCACTATTTCCTCCATTATTTCCACCTGAATTACCACCACTATTTGGTTTATTTACAGTAACTTTAACATAAGCATCAATCTTTGTTCCTCTTACTCTAACCGTAATTATAACTTCGCCTGCACCCGTTGCCGTTATAATACCATCATCATCAACCGTTGCGACATTAATATTAGCGGAACTAAAAATAACTTGTTTATTTGTAGCATTACTTGGTTGAACATCAGGAACAATTACCGCTGATTCTCCAACATTTAACGTAACACTTTCCTTATCAACCTTAACACTTGTTGCTGGAATAGACGTTGCCACAACTGTGATAATAGCATTTATGCTTTTACCATTGATAGTCTTAGCAGTAATTACAGCATTTCCAACTGCTAAGCCTTTAACAACACCATTAGAAACAGTTGCAACTTTTTCATCACTACTTGTCCATTCAATGGCCACTTCAGTTGCATTTTTAGGGAAGAAAACAGTATTCAATTTATATTCTTGACCAAGTGGCAAAGTAACGCCAGCTTCTTTTAAATAAATCTCATCCGGATAGACAATCATTTTAGCTTCCGTATATGTATTAGAAACATTAACACGAATCTTACCATTCCATTTACCATCTGAAGAATTAAAAGATATGGTCGCTGTTCCTTCACTTATAGCTTTAATTTGGCCTGTAGTAGAAACAGTCGCTACACTTTCATTACTACTATTATATGTTATATCACTTAAATCAGCATCCAGTGGCGTTACCACAATTGGCGCTTGATATGTGCTACCAACATTCATAGCAATTTCGCCATCTTGAAAGGCTAAAGATGTAATATTACTATATTTTTTACCATCACTTATTACAACAAAACAGGATGCCTTATATTTTTGACCTTTGTATTCATATAGTGCTGTTACAGTTGCACTTCCTTTTTGTAATCCCGAAATATAGCCATTACTATCAACATTAACAATTGTCGAATCACTACTTGTCCATACAATGTCAGTTGCTTGATAATCTTCAATATTGGTATTAATTGAAATAGTTGAACTACCACCAACGGATAATGTTTTGCTTGTTGACGTTAAAGCAAAAGTATATTTTTGATTATCATTATTATTACTTGGAGTCTTATTTGAAGAAACATAACCAATAACACAAATTATTAGTATTAACACTCCTACTCCTATTAGAATTTTTTCTTTCATCACACACCTACCATGTATATAGTATAACTTAAATTATGTAAAAAAAAAAGTAGATTAACTTATTTTAAATCTACTTCTTGCAATCTATCTACTTTTAACTAATGTCTTTTCTTTTTCATGAACAATTTTATATGTATCATACATTATCATCAATTCTTCATTTGTTGGAACGACATACATTTTATATTTAGAATATTCTGATGATATTAATCCTTCTTTTAAAACATTAGGACCACCAATAGCATCATTGACACTATCATCAATTACAATTCCTAATGAACGTTTTAATTCATCAACAACTAACTTACGGAAAACATTTGAATTTTCACCAATACCAGCAGTAAAGACAATAGCATCAATTTTTCCTTCAAGTTCACTATAATATTGTGATATATATTTAGAAACTGATAAAATGAACATATCAAGGGCAATAGATGCATGTTTATCACCCGCTGCGGCCATTTTTTCAATATCACGGAAATCATTTTTACCAGCGATTCCATAAAAGCCACTTTTTTCATTTAATTCTTTATTTAATTCTGCTGTTTTTTTACCACTTACACGTTTTAAATAATCAATAATAGATGGATCAATTGAACCACTTCGTGTTCCCATCATCAAACCATCAAGAGGTGTTAAGCCCATTGATGTATCATAACTTTTACCATCTTTAACAGCTGTAATACTTGCACCACTACCAATATGACAAACAATCAAATTAATGTTACGTTTTACAAGTTTTTCTTGCATGTATTTTACAATATAATGAACACTTGTTCCATGGAAACCATACTTTCTAACACCATATTTTTCATAATATTCAAGTGGAATTGGATATAAGAAATTACGCATTGGAATAGTTTGATGGAAAGCAGTATCGAAAACAGCAACTTGAGGAACATCATCTAACATTTCATTAATACATTCAATACCTTCCAAATTCTTAGGTTGATGTAATGGTCCTAAATCAATATATTTTTTGATATTTTCAATAACTTCGTCATCAATTAAAACTGAATTTTTATATGTTTCACCACCATGTAATACACGATTACCAACAGCTGTAATTTCATTTAGATCACCAACAATATTATTTTCTTTTAATTCATTAACAACTGTCTTAACAGCATCAATATGATTATTAATATTACCAGTTTTATTTATAGATTGGCCATTTGTCTTAATTGTCCAGTTACAACCAAGCTCACCGATTCTCTCAACATTAATCTTAGAAATTAATCTCGCTTTTTTCATTACATCCTTTTTATCACAACTAGCAGGAACTTCAATTAACTGTGATTTAACAGAAGAACTACCACAGTTAACAACTAAATATTTTTCGTTATTCATATACAAACCCTCTTTCTGGACGTATATTATAACATACTTCTTTTCAAAAGTCAAAAAAAAATTGGGGAAATCCCCAAAATCTATATAAAAACGCTCACACGTTTACTATATTCTATGTAAACCTCATAAAAAGTTTACTATTCTTAATCGTAATAAATTATTTTGTATGCGTATGTCTATTTTCATAATGTTCTTGCATTTTTCTTAAGATATCATCACGTCTTAAAACTATTTCTTTGAAACTTCTTGTTAATTCTGTATCAAGATTATTTTTTAAATCATTTAACATTTTATAATAAGAAATTGAATTAAAACTTCTCATATGCATACTAAATAACTCATTTAATTCATCAAAATTTTCTTTACCAACTGCTTCAAAAATACATTGCATATTGTTATCTTTACGACTTGCAAATATTTCTTTTCGATAAGTATTAAAGAAATCATTAACTAAGTAATTAGTGGCATCATAGGCCGTTATATTATTAGAATTTTTTTTATTAACATCCCCAAAGAAATTTATATTAGCGTCTTGCATCATTGTGCATATTTCTTTAGTTATTCGTTCATTAATTATCTCATTAAATAATTCATATTGACGTCTATCAGAATCTCCTTCAGGAAGATCAAAACGTTCGTTAATAATATCCCATCCACTTATTGCCCTATAGCTTTTATCATCAACATCTTGTAAAGTAAATTCATATAAATGGTTAAGTTCATGCACTATATTATGATCAATAATATTAGGATTAAAAACATCATATTTAATACTAACTACAGCTTCGAGATTATATCCAGAAAAAGTCTTGACGATGGCAGGACTAACGCAAGTGCATTCAGATTTATTTATATCAGCCCGTGATAATGACGATGAGTTTAAATAATTAGCTTCGGCCAACTCTTTGGAAAAAGTCTTTTCAGGAATCATATTTGAATAATATTCATTTGAAATTGACAACTCTGTTTTTAAGCGTTCTTCAATAAGTTTATCAACATCTATTGGATTGGGAATCAAGCCATCTATCCCTAAATAATCTTCATAATTATCCCCTAAATTATAGCCACAACAATTAAAATACTTTATTCTAGCTTTTTTGATAGCATCCCTTTCAAAATCATTTGTCTTACTATCATTTAATTTATTTGAAGATATAGAACTAAAATAGTCAATTAAAGCCGTATTACCATCTAATATTCCCCCTATTTTATAAAAATCAAGGGAAGCATTATCTTTTGAATGATTTTTTAAACTAGGTGATATTAAATTTTTAACCTTTTCCAAATACAATGGCAAGTATTTATTATTTACATTCTCTTTTAACTCACTATTATAATTTCTTATATCATAATATTTTTTATTAGTTTCGAGATATTTTTGATATTCATCTTTAGCACTTTGAAATTTTTTTAAAATATCATTTATTTCTGTCAAATCATTGATTCTAGTTTCAATATTTTGAACAGTGATATCAGGATAAATCGGTTTTAGAAAAGAAACTATTCGCATCTTACTAGCTTCATAATCACTTATATAATCGGCGATATCAGCATAATTTATTAATGTTTGTTTAAAAGCATCAGGTTTATCTTCAAGAGATGAAGGAACTTTTTTTAAATTAACTATATCTAAATATTCTGCAAATGACATACTCTTATAAAAAATAGGAATTGCCTTATATTTAGCTTTACAAAATTCCAGTTTTCTTTCTTCTTCACCCAAAATACATGAATTATAAAAATTTTCATATTTATAGATAGGCATAGATGAAGAGTAACTTAAAGATGATGATCCAAATAAATAATCTTTACTTACTGATATATTACTTTGGGCCATAATATTATTAAGAATTCTATCAGTTTCATTTTGTTCCTCTTTGTTAATAGCATAATTAAGATCATGATCTGTAAAATAACCACAAAATAAGGCTGAATTAAACTTTTTTTCAATTTTTTCACGTTCTTCTTCACCATAATAAGCAACAAAGATTTCAGTAAATTGACCTATTTTTTCACGTAATTTTTGACTAAATTGTAATATATTTTCTAAATTTTGATTAAGCATTTCTAATATCTCCTAACAATTTTTTAAATAACATATAATTTTCTGGAAATATTCCCATACCCCGGTATGTTGTCTTTGAAGAATTACTATAAACAGTTATTTTAAATTCTTCATCATCTAATTTATTAGACGTGCCATAATCATACTTCCAAGTTGTTAATATATTTAAAATTTTAAAAATAATATCATCACTAATTGCATACTTTCTTTCATTATAAAAACAAGTATTTTCATCGCTAAAGATTATTATTCTATCTTCAAATAATGCTCCTTTATTTAAAAAGATTTCTATAACACTTGCCATACTATCACCTAGTATAATGATAACACAAATATTTTAAGGGTTTCAACTTATATAAATTTTTTTGTTTAAAAAAGAGAAACCATAACTTGTTCTCTAATTTATTTTTTGTTTTATAATCTAAAACCTTCACTTGCTTCCATGTTTATATCTTTATTTCTTAATACTTTCTTACTAGCATCAAAAATAACAGCATTTGGAAATAAAGTACTTATTTCATCTAATTCATTCTCGGAATAATTATTATTTTTTACGCATATTCCATTTACAAGAAAAGATGGAATACCACCAGGAATTGCCGACCAGTAATTAGTTTTAGTATTAAAAGGATCACGCATATACTTTCCAGCTGGTGATAATGGTTCTATTAATTCTTCTAGTATTTCTAATTCAAATGGTGTATATAATGAACGATAATTAGGATTATTTTGCTTTTGGTGTTCAAATTCAAAGTAATCTAGATGTAATAAATACTCCATTAAAGGATTAGTATCATCAAAAAATAAAATAACATCATTCCCGATATTTAATCTACTATAGTCATCCTCCGCTAAAGAACCCATTAAAGGATAATTTTCTCCTTTCATTCGTGAGACAAAGACACAAAAGCATCCTTCTCTTTCACTTTCTAATTCACCAAACCATTCACTTGCTAATAAGCCATAATTGGCAATAGTTCGTAAATTGTCCAAAGAACTTGAACATCTATGATTTACTGCATGTTCCCCTATAATAACATTGTTATTATCATCAATCGTCATATGATTAACAACTTGTTCTGAAGCTTGATTTCTAGCATTTAAATACAAAATTTCCAATTTTTTAATTATTTCGGTTATTTTGGGATCATCTGTCCAATCATAATCTGATATTCTTTTTAACTCAACAGATACTTCGCCTATATTGGCACCTCTTATTATCATAAAATCTCCTATACTAATTCTATACTGATTATATCACTAACTTATATTTTTTAGCAATCATCCATATTTCTTTCGTATAATAAATTTTTTATTGTCACTTATAGACTACATGTCTTAATCTTATAAATATTTTTATTTAATTTAATCTCAACACTCCCATCTAAATCGGTTCTATAAATTTTACTATTCTTTAAAATGTCCAATACACTATCCTTAGGATGTCCATATCTATTTTTCTTACCAACACTAATTAGACTATGTTTGGTTTAATTTTATCAATAAACTGTCTACTAGAACTTGTATTTGAGCCATGATGGCCAACTTTCAAAAAATCAATATTTTTAAGATTATACTCATCTAAAATATCTTTTTCCCTCTCTACTCCAACATCCACCATATGATCATAATCACCATGTGGTGATTGTCAAAAAGTAAGTCGAATGCAATGCTTTTATTATAAAGAAAAAAAATTACTTTTTCGCAATCCTTTCATCTTTATCTTTATTCAAAACTCGATTAATATAATTGAATCCATCATTCATTTTT
>CAKPMB010000015.1 GCA_934167885.1 uncultured Bacilli bacterium | reverse complement strand
TGGTTGAAGGGACCGGTCTTGAAAACCGGGAGGTCGTGCAAGCGGCGCAGGGGTTCGAATCCCTTTTCCTCCGCCATTTATAATATATATTAAGTCATTTATCGCGGGATGGAGCAGTCTGGTAGCTCGTTGGGCTCATAACCCGAAGGTCAGAGGTCCGAATCCTCTTCCCGCAACCAAATGGTCTCGTAGTGCAGTGGTTACCACGTCTGCCTGTCACGCAGAAGATCGCGGGTCCGATCCCCGTCGAGACCGCCATTTGGCTCTGTAGCTCAGTCGGTAGAGCAAGGGACTGAAAATCCCTGTGTCGGTGGTTCGATTCCACTCGGAGCCACCATATGAGAGTAGGTTCGATGACTCGAGCTTAATATACAATGAACCGTATGGTTCTTTTTTTTATTTTTATTAATAAATTATTTGACAATCTTATTTACTCGTGCTAATATACTGATATATTCAAGTTGATGGAAAAGTAGTAATATAAGCGTATTTAAAGAGATCTTATGGTTGGTGCAAATAAGAATTATTAATATATGAACTTGTTTCTTGATTGAATCGCTAAACGCGTTATCGTTAATGAGTGTAATAAACATTATGAATTAAGGTGGTACCGTGAGTAACTTCGCCCTTATTTATAATGTTTTTATTTTTAGGAGGTAATTATGTATAAGCATTTAGAAATTGAAAAGAAATGGCAAACTTATTGGGATAATAATCAAACATTTAAAACTGATATTAGAGATTTTTCAAAACCAAAATATTATGCTCTTGATATGTTCCCTTATCCAAGTGGTGTAGGGCTTCATGCAGGTCATCCTGAAGGATATACGGCAACTGATATTGTATGTCGTATGAAAAGAATGCAAGGTTTCAATGTCTTACATCCAATGGGATGGGATTCATTTGGACTACCTGCAGAACAATATGCTATAAAAACTGGAAATCATCCAAGTAAGTTTACAATGGAAAATGTGGAAACATTTAAAAAACAATTAAAGTCTTTAGGATTTTCGTATGACTGGAATCGTGAGATTGCTACAAGTGATCCTAAATTTTATAAGTGGACACAATGGATGTTTGAAAAATTGTATGAGGATAATCTTGCTAAATGTTTGATGATGCCTGTTAATTACTGTAAAGAACTTGGAACGGTTTTATCAAACGATGAAATAATTAATGGCAAAAGTGAACGTGGTGGTTATCCGGTAATTCGTCGTAATATGAAACAATGGGTTATTGATATTCCAAAATATGCTGAAAAGTTGCTAGATGGTTTAAATAAAGTTGATTGGCCAAACTCTACCAAAGAAATTCAAAGAAATTGGATTGGTAAAAGTATTGGGGCCCATATTCGTTTTAAAGTCGCTGATTCTGATTATGAATTTACCGTTTTTACAACAAGATGTGATACTTTATTTGGGGCAACATACTGTGTTTTATCACCTGAACATGAATTGATTGATAAAATAACAACTAATGACCATAAAGAAGAAGTCGCTAAATATAAAGAAATATGCGCAAGTAAATCAGAACTTGAAAGAACTGAGTTAAATAAAGAAAAAACTGGGGTATTTGTAGGTAGTTATGCTATTAATCCAGTAAATGGTAAAAAAATCCCTATTTGGATAAGTGACTATGTTTTAACATCATATGGCACAGGTGCTATTATGGCTGTTCCTGCTCATGATGAAAGAGATTATGCCTTTGCTAAAAAGTTTAATATTGAAATAATTCCAGTTATTGCGGGTGGTGATATTGAAAATGCTGCCTATACTGGTGATGGTGAGCATATTAATTCAGACTTTTTAAATGGTTTAAATAAAGAAGAAGCTATTACTAAAATGATTTCTTGGTTAGAAGAAGAAAAAATAGGCACTAAAAAAATAAATTATCGTTTAAGAGAATGGATTTTTGCTCGTCAACGTTATTGGGGAGAACCAGTTCCTGCTATTTTCATGGATGATGGAAGTATTAAGATGGTTCCAGAAAAAGAATTACCTTTGGTGTTGCCAGAATTAAAAGATTATAAAGGTCATGATGGCTTAGCACCGCTAGATAGTGCTACGGAATGGAAAAATGTATATATTGATGGTATGCATGGTGTTCGTGAAACAAGCACGATGCCAGGATCAGCTGGTTCTAGTTGGTATTATTTAAGATATATTGATCCAAATAACGATAATGAATTTGCTGATTATGAATTAATGAAACATTGGATGCCCGTTGATTTATATGTTGGTGGTCCAGAACATGCTGTTGGTCACTTGTTATATTCAAGATTTTTCAATAATTTCCTATACGACAAAGGCTTAGTTCCTTATAGTGAACCATTCACTAAATTAGTTCACCAAGGTATGATTTTAGGATCAAATGGTATTAAAATGGGTAAAAGATATCCTGAATATGTTGTTAATCCAACAGATATCGTTAAATCACATGGTGCCGATGCCTTAAGACTTTATGAAATGTTTATGGGACCATTAGAAGCGGATAAACCTTGGAGTAATCAAGGAATTGATGGTGCTCGTCGTTTCTTAGATAGAATATATCGTTTGTTTGAAGAAAATAAAATAACGGAAGAAAATGATAAAAAATTAGAAAAAATTTATCATCAAACTGTTAAAAAAGTAACGGAGGATTATGAAAATTTAAGTTTCAATACCGCCATAGCGCAAATGATGATTTTTATAAATGAAGTATATAAAGAAAATAAATTACCACTAGAGTATGCTGAAGGTTTTGTTAAAATATTAAGTCCTATTTGTCCACATTTAGGTGAAGAATTATGGCAAATGTTAGGAAATAATGATACAATCGCTTATGCTAAATGGCCAACATATGATATTGAAAAAACTAAAGAAAATACATATGAAATGGTTGTGCAAGTAAATGGTAAAGTTCGTGGTAAAATAGAAGTATATAGTGACATTTCAAAAGAAGAAATGGAAAAACTTGCCATGAATATTCCAAATGTTCAAGCATTTACAGATAATAAAGAAATCGTTAAAGTTATTGTTGTTCCTAAAAAACTTGTTAATATTGTTGTTAAATAATTAAAAGAAGTATTGTGTTAATAACCAATGCTTTTTTTAGTAATTAATAGTCATAATTATTTATATGGTTTGTTTACTTTTAACTTAAGATGATTTATAATTTTTATATAGGATGGTGTATATGGAAGTGAATAAGAAGAGTTCTAGTGAAAATACAAAAGAAAAATCTAAAAAGATGGTAAAAGAATCAACAAATAGTCAAAAAGTCACTGCTAAAGAAAAGAAACTTACCAAAAAGGTTAAAGAAACGGCCAACGAAAGTTTAGAAAAGGCGGAAGTGGTTGAAGATAATCAAGATAAAACACTACAAGATAGTGATAGTAAAAAAGAAAATTCAGTTTCTGAAGATAAAAAGATAGAAAAAAATGATAACTTAAAAGTAGATGATAATCAAGAACTTACAAATACTAGTGATAAGAAGCCAAAGAATAAAAAACATAATAAAAGTCTTTTATTGTTCATTTTGATATTATCGCTTATTAGTATTGGCATTTATATTTATTGTGCTAATGATAAGAATATTTTAATAACTAATAAAAAGACATATCCTACCTTAAGTGATACATATGATTTTGGTGATAATCAAACAATTATTGATTATGTTAATGGCTATTTTGTATCGTTAAATGGCAATAAGTCTGTGTTATTAGATAATAGTGGGAAAGCTATTGAAGGACATTCTTTTGATAGTATTGACAGCTTTGGTAATATGATTTTAGAATGCAATGCTGCAAGTTGTTCTATTTTAAATGATAAATTAGAACTTATGTATGATAAAGTAACAATTGGTGATCGAGCTTTTTCTAATAATACTTATTATGTTTTCACTAAAGATAAAAAAGCATATATGGTTACAGAAAATGGTAAGGTTATTTTTAAAGATTATGACGAAATTATTTTTCAAGATGAATATATTTTGTGTGTAAAAGATAATAAGATAAGTATTTATGATAATAAATTAAATTTATTGTTAAATAATGTTTCGGTTGTTAAAACTGATAGTATGGAATATAGCTATTTTAATATGAATAGTAACTTTATTCTGTTAAAAGTTAGTGATGGTTATAAAGTATATTTTGTTAAAAATCATAAACTATCTGATACTTATGAATATATTACTTTTAATAATGATTATGTAGCATATACTTATGATGGTAAAATTTATGTTAAAAATAAAAATGGTAAAATAATTAATACTTATTCTACGGTTTATGAAAAATACCTTGTTGCTAGTGACAGTATGCTTTCGGTATCATCTTGTTCATATGGCGAATTATGTGAAGCGGATTTATATGATGTTAATGGCAATAGATTAACAAAAGAATCATCTAAAGTTTTAGTAACCTCTAATAGTTCTGTTGTTGTTTCCCCATCAAATAATTATGTTATTTATAATGGTAACAAAATCATTTATGATAAAACCTTAGATGAAAATACATATATTTATCAAAATATGTATGGTAATTATGAAATAACAACGAAAGATAATAATTATATTATTGATAATAATGGTAAACGATTATTAGAAGAATGTCCAAGTGTTTCTCAATATGATAATGGTGTTTTTATATGTTCACCAGTTCAAGGCATTAATTATATTTATGCAACATCTAAAAAATTAATTGATAAGTCATACAGTGATATTAATTACGCTCATAATAATTATATTGTTGTTAAAAATAATTTAGATAAATACGGTATGTATGATGTTTATGGTAATAGAATCTTAGAAGAGAAGTATGATAATATTTCTTTATATGATAATTATGTAGCGATATCTTTAAATGGTAAGATATATTATAAATTAATAAATAATACTTCTAAAGACGAATATTTGGTCTTTGTTGCCAATGATAATAATATTGAAAGCGTGAAGGAAGAAATAAACTATAACAGTATTAATGTTAATGATGTTATTAAAAAGTATAATTTAAATGCTTTAAGTAATGTTATTAACAATAACAAAGATTTATTTGTAAAGTATGCATATCATGTTATTAACAATAAAAATACCACTGATAAAGATAAAGGCATTATGTTAAAAATGTTTAATGTTATTATTGATTATAATAAATATGCTGATATTTCTAAATTATTCGCTAAAATAGATAAATTTAAAATAAAGATTTATAATAATCGCACGAGTGATATTATGGATGGTGCGGCAGGTCAATATTATAGTAGTGATAATGAAATAAGAATTTTAAAAGAACATTATGATTATGCTATTGAACATGAATTAATGCATATGATTTCCTTTTCTATAAAAAATGATTCATATAATAATTATGCTTATACATGCTCAAATAAAGTATTAGATTATAAAGAAGTATACCAATTAAGCTTTGATAGTCAAACTAAGTGTTCTTATGGAATGTTTAATGATTATAATTCATTCTTAGAAGAAGCTGGTGCTGAATATTTTACAACGGTTATTTATAAACAAAAAAATTATGAAACATATGTTGCTATTAATGTAGCGTATAACTTATTACAATATATTTTAGATGATGATTTCTATGATATTCAATATGCACCATCTAAAGAAATTGCCCTATATAAATTACTTAATACAAAATTAGGCTATAATTTTGATAAATCAAAGGAACTTATTGATTCGCTTGATAGTTTATTTAAATTGCAATTTAATCAATTTGATAATAAGTTAGAAGAATCATATGCTGTTTCCAAAACACTTGATAATTTAATTGATGCTTATATTAAAAAGACAGGCAATAGTAATTGGCAAGAAAATGAATACTTTTATTCATCTATTGCATATATTTTCAGTTTATTAGATAATGGCCATGATAATTTAGCGGCATATCTTGCTAAGAATAAAACTAAAACTGTTAAGTATTATGATAAGTATAAAGATTTCTCATTCTATGCATATGAGAGTTCATTAATTGAAAGAACTAAATTATCAAATGCATGGAATAATGCTTCTTATCTATACTTCATGCGTGATAATGGTGATTTTTGTATTTATATGGATGTTTCATCAAATGATAAATCATATGTTGCCAAAATATATTTTGATAAAAAAGGTTCATATGTTGACACTAAAGTATTAGAAAAATAGAATTTGATAAAAATTTATCTAAATTCTTTTTTTTGATGTTATAATAATTAAGATAGGAGAGTATATGAAGAATCAAGAGTTAGATATATTAGATAAGTATTTTAGAACTGCTAATTATATATCAGCATGTCAATTATATTTATTGGATAATCCTTTATTAAAAAGACCTTTATCATTTAATGATATAAAAAAGAAAATTGTTGGTCATTGGGGAACAGTTCCTGGACAAAATTTTATTTGGACACATTTAAATCGTATAATAAATAAGTATGATTTAAATATGATATATTTATCAGGACCAGGTCATGGGGGGAATTTCTTTGTAGCGAATGCTTATATAGAAGGTAGTTATACTGAAAAATATCCTTTTATTACTATGGATGAAAGTGGTTTAAAAAAATTATTTAAACAGTTTTCTTTTCCAGGTGGTATTCCAAGTCACGTTGCACCTGAAACCCCTGGTTCCATTCATGAAGGAGGAGAGCTTGGTTATTCCTTAGCTCATGCTTTTGGGGCCGTATTAGATAATCCTAACTTAATTGCAACTTGTGTTATAGGAGATGGTGAGGCAGAAACGGGACCACTTGCAACTTCATGGCATGGGATTAAATTTCTTAATCGAAAAAGTGATGGTGTAGTATTGCCTATACTTCACTTAAATGGTTATAAAATAAGTAATCCAACTTTATTTTCAAGAATGACCGATGAAGAATTAGGATCATTTTTCTATGGATGTGGTTATAAGGCATATATTGTATCTGGTAGTGATTCAATGATAATGCATAAGAAAATGGCAAAGACTCTTGATTTAGTTGTTGAAGATATAAAGAAATTAAAAAGTGGTTTAGATGTTCGCTATCCAATGGTTATTTTAAAAACTCCTAAAGGATGGACAGGTCCTAGGGAAGTAGATGGTAAAAAAATTGAGGGATCATTTGCATCCCACCAAGTTCCTATTACAATATCCGATGAAAATCATTTAAAAATACTTGAAGAATGGCTTTTAAGTTATCGTCCTTCAGAATTGTTTGATAAAGATGGTCACATTCTTGCTGAAACTTTAAGTTTATGTCCTAAAGGTAATAAGAGAATGGCTTCAAATCCCAATACTAATGGGGGATTATTAAAAAAGGATTTAGTATTACCTAATTACTTAGATTATGGTGTTTTAGTAAAACCTGGCATTACCAAATGTCAAGATATGCTAGTTTTAAGTAGTTATTTAAGAGATGTTTTTAAGTTAAATGACACTAATAAGAATTTTCGCCTTTTTGGCCCAGATGAGACAATGTCTAATAGGTTATATAATTTATTTGATTTTACCGATCGTGATTGGCAATTATCTATTCTTCCTAATGATGAACATTTATCAAAAAATGGTCGTATAATGGATTCGATGTTATCAGAACATATGTGTGAAGGTCTTTTAGAAGGTTACTTATTAACAGGTCGTCATGGAATATTTGTAAGTTATGAAGCCTTTATTAAAGTTGTTGATTCAATGGTTTCTCAACATGCTAAATGGTTAAAAGTATCAAATGAAATCCCTTGGCGTTTGAGTATTGCATCCCTTAATTTAATTCTAACTTCCAATGTATGGCAACAAGATCATAATGGTTATACTCATCAAGATCCAGGCTTTATTGATCAATTAATTACTAAAAAATCATCGATTGTTCGAGTATATTTACCAGCGGATGCTAATACTTTGGTAGCGTGTGTTGATAGTATATTAAGAAGCAATGATAAGATTAATGTGGTAGTGGCATCTAAACATCCATCCGTTCAATGGCTGACCGTGGAAGAAGCTAAGGATCATTTTAAAAGAGGTATTAGTATATGGCCAATGATTGGTGACGATAATAATCCAGACCTTGTTATAGCTTCATGTGGAGATACACCAACCAAAGAAGCTATTGCTGCATGTATAATATTAAAACAATATTTACCAAATCTTAAAATCAGATTTATCAATGTTGTTGATTTAATGAAGATAGATTCCGTTATTCAATATCCTAATGCGCTAAGTGATAGTGAGTATGATAATTTATTTACCAAAGATAAACCAATAATTTTTGCATATCATGGTTATCGTCCATTAATTTATGAATTAACATATTACCGCCATAATCACAATATGCATGTTCATGGTTATATTGAAGAAGGAACAATTACTACACCATTCGATATGTGTGTTAAAAATGAATTGGACCGTTTCCATTTAGTTGTTGATGCTGTAAATAATTTAAATTTGGGACTTGATGGTAAAAAAATCATTACTGATATGAATAATCTTCTAATAAAACATAAAGATTATATTAAAGAATATGGCATTGATATGGAAGAAGTAAGAAATTTTGAATATAAATTTTAAAAAGGATAATTAAAAGTTATCTTTTTTAATTATTATATAAACTCAACTATAAGTTTAGTATATTCAACTACAAAGTTATTGCTAATTTTATAAATTTTTAGTTATAATTTTTTTGTTGGAGGAATTATGAAAAATAAAAAAATTGTTTTTGTATTATTATTTATTTTAATAGGGGTATTAGGTTGTTCCAATAAAAAGTATCTTCCTAAACCTACAGTAACAGGTGGGGAACGTGGTAGTTTAGGGATTGATAAGAATATTAACGAATTAACTATCGATAATTATTTAAATCGCACGGATAGTGTTTATCGTGATATGCGTATGTTAAAAGATCCTGCTAATTATGAAAGTATTGGAGGGGATTCTTATCTTTCAGGTTTTATTAAAGGTTTTGAAGTTGTTCCTTATCCATATTTAGTAAACGTTTTAGGACTACCATCTAGTGTTGGCAATACGTATAGTGGTAAAACGTTATTTACATATGAAAATAATCAATATACCTCTAATTATGCCGAATCACTTGAAATTTTAGAATATTTATTTCCAAAAGATAAATATATTTTCTTAATGTGTGGTGGTGGCGGTTATGCTGGAATGGCTAAAAATATGTTAGTATCCTTAGGATGGGATAGTGATAAAATATATAATGTTGGTGGTTATTGGTATTATAGTGGTAAAAATAATGTTATAGTTAAAAATGAAAAATATGATAAAGTTAGTTATGATTTTTGGAAAGTAACTTATCATAATATAGACTTTAATAATTTACATGAGGTTAAATAATGAAAAAGATAGGATGGTTATTGTTGATATTAGTTTTTTTAGGAGGATGTTCTAATAAAATAAAACAAGATGATAATATTGAAAGAATTTATTTAGATAGTGAATATTATGAAAAAGGTGATTTTATAGAAGTAGATTCATCTTTTGTTGATAATAATAACGGTAATTATGTATTGTATGTTTACAATAATTATTGTGCTTTTGCTAAACCATGTGATGATGTTTTTAAATCATTTGTTGATACATATGATGTTACTTTTTTAAAAATCCCTTTTAATGACTTCAAAAATACGAAGTATTATGAAACTATAAAGTATGGTCCATCTATTGTTATTATTCAAAATGGCCAAATTGTTGATTATTTAGATGCTAATAGTGATGATGATTTTGATGCATATCAAGATAATCAAGCATTTGCTAAATGGTTAGATAAATATATATATTTTAATGATAAATAGGAGTATAAGTATATGAAGAATAAAAAATATTTTATAGTAATAATGTTACTAAGTTTATTAGTTCTATCAAATGTATCGGTTGTTCCCATTGTAGCTAGTATTATGAAATCATTTAGTAATGTTAGTAATACAAGAATACAATTAATTGTAACCCTTATACCATTATCTTCAATTATTACAATGTTTCTTGCTAATACTTTATGTGAAAAAATTGGTATGAAAAAAGCAGTGATTATTGGTCTTTTACTAATTATGAGTGGTGCTATAGTTCCACTTATAATTTCTACAAATTTGCTTCTTTTATATTTATCAAGTATTTTAATAGGTCTTGGTATGGGGCTAGTAGCAGTAGTAAGCTCAACGATGGTATCCTTTTATAGTGAAGATTGTATGAAAATTATGGGTTATCAATCCATTTTTGTAAGTTTAGGTGGCACTTTAATATCAACTTTAAGTGGTTTATTTTCACAGAGTTATTGGCCATATGCCTATTTATGTTTTGCAATAACCCTTCCTATTTTAGTATTGGTTTTAACTATTTTACCAAATGATTACTTAAAGGGTCAAAAAAAGACACGCAAAGTGATTCCTAAAAAATTAATATTACTGGGCTTTTTATCAATAATTTTCTTTATTTCTTTAAATACTTTTAATACAAGTATTTCTATTCTTTGCGACTTTAATGGTTTTTCTACATATGAAAGTAGTATTGCTACTTCTATTTGGACAATTACAGGTATATTAATAGGCTTAAATATTAAAAAAATATCTAATATTCTAAAGAAAAAAACTTTAATATTTGTTTCCCTTATTGCTTTTATTGGTCTATTAATATTAGGTTTTACTAAGAATATTTATGTAATATATTTATCATCTTTTATTCTAGGATGTGCTTTTTCAATCAGAAATCCATATGGTTTAGCCTTATCATCAAGTATGGTCGATAGTGGTAGTAGTGCTTTGGCGATTGCTATCTTTAGTGCATGTGGACAAATTGGATCATTTATCTCCCCATATATTATTAATGCCTTAACGTCAGCTGTAAATGGTGGGATTAGGGAATCATTTATTGTAGCATCTATTATTATGTTAGTATCAGTAATCCTTAATATTTTATTTAATCCGTCTAAAGAAAATTAACACATTTAGATAATTTATGCCATCGTAAATAATTGACTAATTTTATTAAAAATGCTACTATTAATAATAGAGAGAGTAAAGGTTGGCTAAGTAATAATTAGTCCTTTATAAGGAGGAAAAATGAGTAAAAAGTATGTAGCTTTAGGAAGTTTTTTTGCCATTGCAGGGATTGTTTGTATTGGTATGTTCTTTGTTTTAAATAAGAAAACGTATGAAGTTTTATTTGATAGTCAAGGTGGAAGTGCTGTTTCAAAACAAACAGTTAAAGAAAATGAAACGGTAACAAGACCAACAGATCCTACAAGAGATGGTTATGAATTTAATTATTGGGCTTATAATAATCAAGAGTATAATTTTTCAACTAAAGTAACTAAAAATATGACTTTAGTAGCGGTTTGGAAAGATAATTCAACTTATTATACAGTAACGTTTAATAGTGATGGTGGTGAAGAAATAGAACCAGTTCAAGTTAGGGAAAATGATAAGGTTAGTGAACCAACCATTGTTCCAACTAAGACTTATTACGTCTTTAAAGAGTGGCAATTAGATGGTGTGGCTTATGATTTTTCAACGCCAGTTGTTAAAGATATAGAACTAAAAGCTGTTTATGATAAAGCAGATAGTATTCGATATACTGTTAAATTTGATACAGATGGTGGTAATACTATTAAAAATCAAAATATTAAATATAATGGTAAGGTTACTAAACCAACTAATCCAACAAAAAATGGTTATAAATTTGTAGAATGGCAATTAAATGGTTTAGTTTATGATTTTACTCAAATTGTTAAGAGTGATATGACACTTACGGCAATTTGGGAAAAAGCAGAATCATATACCGTAACATTTAATTCAAAAGGTGGTTCAACTGTTAAAAGTCAAACAGTTTTAGAAAATGGTAAAGTGACTAAACCTGCTAATCCAACACGAAATGGTTATGTCTTCGTTGAATGGCAACTAGATGGTAAAGCTTATGACTTTACTAAAGTTGTAACTAAAGATATTACCTTAACCGCTAAATGGGATCAATCATATGTTGTTTCTTTTGATACGGATGGTGGCAATAAGATTGACAATCAGAATGTTAAACCAGGTAGTAAAGTTAATAAACCAACCAACCCTAAAAAAATAGGTTATGTTTTTGTTGAGTGGCAATTAGATGGTAAAACATATGACTTTAATAGTGAAGTTACTAAAAATATCACCCTAAAAGCTAAATGGGATGTTCAAGTATTTACAGTATCCTTTGATAGTGATGGTGGAAGTGATGTTAAAACACAAAATATTAACTATGGAACTAAGGTAACTAAACCTGCTAATCCAACTAGAAATGGTTATGAATTTGTAGAATGGCAATTAAATGGTAAGGCATATGATTTTAATAGCACAGTTACATCTAACATTATATTAAAAGCTAAATGGCGTCAAGTAACTAAAGAAGATGTTTATGCTGTTTTAGTGACAATAGATTCAGATGATGAAACAAGCTGTAAATTAGTTGTTACGCGAAATGGTTCATCAATTAGTTTCAGTTCTATTGAAACGACTGATGGTGTTAAGTTAGCGGATGCTGACGGTGTATGTTCTTATGATAAAATTAAAGATTTAAGTAAAGTTAAAGTTATAATTAGTGGTGCTAGTCATGAAGCTAGTGTTACATTATCAAAATAAAAGGCAATAATTGAACAATAATTTATTGTCTTTTTATTATGTTATAGACTTTTTTTTAGTAATTAAATTATAATATTGACGTGGTGATTTTAATGAAAAAAGAAATAAAGATTTTATTTATAAGCTTAATAATAATTATTATTGGAATTTTATCTTATATTTTTATTCCTAAGGCTATTTATAGTTATCGTATAAAACATGCTATTATTAAAGTTTCTCTTGTTGATGATTTGCACATCGAGTTTAATAGCAAGGTTTATGTTGATGATTTAATCAAGAGTATTAATGGTGAGTTATTGGAGAATAATATTATTGATACTAGTGTTCTTGGTCAAAAAAAGGTGAAGTTTTATTATATTAATGAAGAAAATTTAAAAATTCCTTATAGTTTTGATGTTATGATTGTTGATAAAACACCGCCTAAAGTTTTACTTAATAATACTTATAGTGTAGCGGTTGGTTCTAAGAAAAAATTAGAGGATGCTATTTTTTGTGGTGATAATTATGATGATAATCCTAAATGTGAAATAATTGGTGAATATGATTTAAATAAAGTAGGTAAGTATCCTTTAATATTTGTAGCAACTGATTTTAGTAATAATCAAACTATTAAGAAATTTACCCTTAATGTTTATAAGCCATCTACTACTAGTAGTGGTTCTTCATCTTCATCTAATGTTAAGAAAATACCATTTGAAGATATAAAAAAGCAATATAAAACTAATAATAATCGTATTGGATTAGATGTTTCTAAATGGCAAGGAAATATTGATTATCAAAAAGTTAAGGATGCTGGTGTTGAATTTGTTTTTATTAAAATAGGTGGTACGAATGGTCTTGGTGGCGAATTCTATCTTGATCCTAAGTTTAAACAAAATATTGAAGGATTTCAAAAGGTTGGTATGGAAGTTGGTGTATATTTTTATTCATATGCTAATTCAGTAACATCGGCTAGGAATGAAGCAGAGTGGGTTATAAAACAATTAAAGGACAATAATTATAAAATTGATTTGCCTATTGCCTTTGACTGGGAAAATTGGTCACGTTTTAATAGTTTTAATGTAAGTTTTAATACCTTAACTAATAGCGCCGAAGAATTTATTAAAACAGTATCATCTAATGGTTATAAGGGACTTCTTTATAGTAGTAAGTATTATCTTGAAAATATTTGGTTACCAAGAGATTACACCGTATGGCTTGCACATTATACTAGTGCTACTACTTATAAAGGTGATTATAAAATATGGCAAATGACTTCAAGTTGTGCAATTCCAGGGATTGATAGTAATACCGTTGATGTTGATATTATGTATTAAAAATAATTAATGGAGAATTTATGGAAAGAGTTTATGCTTGTATTGATTTAAAAAGTTTTTATGCATCTGTTGAATGTTGTGAACGAAATCTTAACCCTCTTACCACTAATCTTGTTGTGGCTGATAGTGAACGAACTGAAAAAACAGTATGTTTAGCCGTTACGCCATCCCTTAAACAATATGGCTTAAGTGGACGAGCAAGACTTTATGAAGTAGTTGAAAAAGTAAAAGAAGTAAATATCCAAAGAAGAAGGGTTTATGGTCGAGGGTTAAATGGTAAGTCGTATGATGATTTAGAATTAAAACGTAATAAGTCTTTAGAAGTAACATTTATTATTGCAAAACCAAGAATGTCTTATTATATGAAATATAGTTCATCTATTTATAATATATATCTTAAATATATATCAAGTGATGATCTTTATGTTTATTCTATAGATGAAGTATTTTGTGATATTACGGATTATTTAAAATTATATCATTTATCAGCGAATGAGTTAGTTACTAAAATGATAAAAGATGTCTATGATAATACAGGGATAACGGCAACGGCTGGTATTGGAACTAATATGTATTTATGTAAAATTGCTATGGACATTGAAGCAAAACATCAACAACCTAATGAGTTTGGGGTGCGTATTGCCTATTTAAATGAAAAAATGTATCGTGAAAAATTATGGAATCATGAACCAATAACCGATTTTTGGCGAGTAGGCAAGGGATACGCTAATCGTCTATTAAAGCATAATATTAAAACAATGGGGGATGTCGCTTTATGCGCTGTTCAAAATGAAGACGTTTTATATAAAATGTTTGGCGTTAATGCTGAAACTTTAATTGATCATGCTTTTGGTTATGAAAATGTTACCATTAAAAGCATCAAAAATTGTAAGCCTGAAGGTAAAAGTTTAAGTTCAGGTCAAGTTTTACATTCACCTTATAATTATAAAGATGCCCGGTTAATTGTCCTTGAAATGATGGAATTATTATCATTAGAACTTGTTGATAAAAAATATGTAACCAATGTGCTTTCGCTAAATATTATTTATGATGTTTCAAATATTAATAATAATTATTATGGGGAAACGGAGTATGATCATTATGGGCGAATTATTCCTAAATCTTCTAACGCTTCTATTACTCTTGAAAATTATACATCGTCTACTAAAATACTAAGTGACAAAATAATTAGTTTGTATGATAAGATTGTTAAAGAATCCTTACTTGTTCGTAAAATTAATATAAGTGTTGGCAATTTAATAGATGAGAATACTTCTTTTGATAATAAAGTTTATCAACAATTTGACTTATTTAGTGATTCTATAAAGGAAGATAGTGCTAAAAAACAAGAAAAAGTATTTTTAGAAAACGAAAAGAAAATTCAAAAAACTATTTTGGATATTAAGAAAAAATATGGTAAAAATGCTATATTAAAAGGCATGAATTTAGATCCATTAGCAACGACTAGAAGTCGTAATAAAGAAATAGGGGGCCATCACGAGTGATTGATATAAAAAAATATGAAAGTATTATTAATTTAGAATATCCTTATCCATCATCCCATGTTAAGATGAATTTAGAAAAAAGAGCTACACAATTTTTACCATTTAGTGCTCTTAGTGGCTATAGTGATGAAATTAATGAAAAAGACAGGATAGTTTATGACAAAATAGAATTATCAGATGATAAAATTATGGAAATAAATGATAAATTAAGATATTTAAAAGATCATTTGCATGATAATATTGTTGTTTGCATTACTTATTTTGAACATGATTCTAAAAAAAGTGGAGGAGTTTATTTAAAACTTAATGACACCATAAAAAAAATTGACGAAGTTAACAGTATACTATATTTTAAAAATAATCAAAATATTAGGATAGATGATATATTAAAGATAGAATATGATATACTTTAGTAGTATAGGAGAATATATGTTAGAAGATGAGTTAGAAAAGTTAGTAATTAAATATAAGATAGATGATAAAAAGGCTATTACATATGGTCATTTTAATGTTAAAACCAATTTTGTTTTACCACTTCCGGGAATAACTATTTATGAACAAACAGGCCTTAATTTCTTTTTTATTTATTTTGATAAGAATGGTATAACTTTTTTCCCACTTAATGAGAAAAATCAGGTTATATCAAAGTCGTTTATTTCATGGAATGATATTAAAGATTTTAAATATAAAAATGGTTTATTATTAGAAGATGAAATGATAATTAACCTTAATAATGAAACATTAAAAGTTAAAATCGCTAAGTTTAAAGCATGTAATGAATGGTTAAAAGATAATAATGCTTATTTAAAGAGCAATAATCATTTTTATAAATAAAGTTTGGGGTAGTTATGAAGAAAGTATACAAAAATTTAGATTATATTCGCATATTATCATGCATTTTAGTTCTATTATATCATTTAAATATTTTAAAAGGTGGATATTTGTTAGTATGCACTTTCTTTGTGTTAAGTGGTTATTTAGCAATTATTTCTGCTTTTTCTAAAGATTTTTCCATTAAAGAGTATTATAAAAATAAGTTTTTTAAATTATATTTACCACTTTTAATAGTAACATTTACAACTATTGCTATTTCAAAGCTTTTTATAAATGATCCTTGGCTTAATTTAAAACCTGAAACAACTTCTATTATTTTAGGATACAATAATTTTTGGCAATTAAGTGTTAATCTCGATTATTTTGCAAGACATATTAATTCACCATTTATGCATTTATGGTATATGGGAATTATTTTACAATTTGAGTTAGTATTTCCTTTAATATATTTTTTATTTAAAAAGGTTAGTTCTAAATTTAAAAAAATAGGCTCTATTATTTTATCATCATTTATAACTATTATTTTTTTAGCATTTTTTATTTATTCTAGCATTAATAATGGTATAATGACTACTTATTACAGTAGTTTAACAAGAATCTTTTCTATTTTCTTTGGTATAACTTTAGGACTTGTGCATTATTTTTATAAACCCATGGTTATATTTGAGAAGAAAAATATTAAGAATGGTATATTCTATCTTTATATGCTTATTTTGATTATTTTGTCTATTTTTATGAAGACAAATTATTATGTTTTAGGAATGATTGTAACAACTTTAATATCATGCCGTTTAATTGATTATGGTGTTAGTTTATATAATGAAAATGATTCTTGCAATAATGCTATGAAGACTTTAAGTGGTATTAGTTATGAAGTGTATTTAGTGCAATATCCAATAATTTATCTATTACAAGATGTTTCAATGAATTATTATTTAAAATTATTATCCATGATCGCTCTTACTTTTACAATAGCATTTTTATTAAAACAATCATTAAATAATAAAACCAAAAAATGGGTTAAATATCCTTTATTAGTTATATTTGTTGGATGTAGTTTGTATGGTGGTTACCAGTATGTTATTGCAGTTGATCATACAAATGAAATGCGAGAACTTGAACAAGAACTTTTAAATAATGCTCAAAATGCCAAAAAGAATCAAGAAGATTATGCTCAAAAATTAAAACAAGAAGAAGCAAGTTATATGGAAAATTTAAAATTATTAGAAAGTAGTGCTTCTAATCTTGAAACGTTTGTTAAAAATTTACCTATGACTTGTGTAGGAGATTCTGTAATGTTAGGAGCGTATGATAATATTCGTAATATGTTTAAGAATAGTTATATAGATGCCAAAGTTTCACGAACTGCTTGGGAGATAGCGCCTATTTTAAAAAATTTGAAAAATAAAAAAATGTTGGGTGATGTTTTGGTTATTAATTTAGGGGCAAATGGTGATTGTGATGATAATTGCAAAAATAACATTATGCAAATTATTGATGGTCGTGAAACATTCTGGTTTAATACTACTAACTATAATTATGTTAACAACAATCTAACTCGTCTTGCTAAAAGATATCCGAATTTACACATAATTGATTGGAAAAGTATAACACATAACCACAAAGAATACTTTGTAGCCGATGGTATTCATTTAACTGGGGTTGGAAGAGATATCTATGTAAAAACTCTTTATGATGCTATTTACAATCGTTATTTAGAAAAATATCAGACAAATAAAGATAATTTAATAAAAGAATATCAAAATAAATTAAAAAATAAAGTAACTTTTTATGGTAATGATTTATTATTAAATAATTTTGCCAATATGCAAGAAGCTTTTACAAATGATAATTTTGTCATTTTGAATGATAATAAATATGATTTACTTAAAGAAAAGATAGAAAACACTAATTTAACTGATACTACAACTAATAAAATAGTTTTCTTGCTTGATAGTAGTTTTTCAATTAATAGTTCCCAATTAAATATATTAGGAAAACTAGTTCCAAATAGTATGTTATATTTTGTTAATATTCAAGATAAGACATATGATGTATCAGTTGATAATGTTAAAATTATAGATTTTTATCAAGAAATTGCTAATAATCCTGATTACCTATTTATTGATAAAATTCATTTAACCGAAAGTGGTAATTCATCACTTACTAAATTTATAAGTGAATATATTGATTAATCAAATAATTTTTGATAAAATCATATTAGAAAAATAAAGCAAAAGGATATGATGAAAAGTGTTAAATGATGTCAAAAATATAGTGTCAAATAATGTCAATATGGGGGGGGGTTACTTTATTAAGTAACAAACCTAATTTAGAGTGTGTGCGTGCAGGAACAAGATTAAGTCTTGTTCTTTTATGTGGAGCAAAATATGAAGACTAGGAAGAATATATTAATGATATTAGGCCTAGTCTTATTGTTAGGCGGAAGTTATGCTTTTTATACTTATCAAAAATATAGTGGAATGCAAAATCTTTTAAATGGTGAGATTTATCTAAATTATTTGGAAGATAATGAAGTTCATATAAGTGGGATATTCCCAGAGACCAAAGAAGAAGCTTTAAAAAGAGATGACAACACTATAAGTTTTAAAGTATTAAGTAAGAACACGAGTGATAAAGATATATATTATGGTATCACTTTAAATTATGGTGAAGAGATAAGTAATAAGGTTAGAATAGATGCTAAATACATTATGATATATCTAGAATGTGATGGTAAAGTATTGATTGATGGTATAAGATATAGTGACTTTAATAATCGAAGAATCTATGTAGATAAGATAGATGCCAAAACATATACCGAAACTACTAAGAATTACACTTTAAGATTCTGGGTAGATGAAGAAACGACGATAAGCGATACTGATAGTAATGCTAGTTACAAAGCAACTGAATGGGCAAATAGTTATTTAAACTTTAAAGTCAATGTTGATGCCGGATTAGAAACGATGAATATGCCCTTATCAATGGAAACTAGTGATACATATGTTGAAAATAATAAAGCTTATTTTATTGCCAAGATAAGTAATTATGTTAATGCTGAAGATGCCGGTCTTGCAAGCAATGATAAGATGAACTTAAAAGTAACAGGAACTAATAGTGACATTAAGTTTAGTTATAAAGATAGTGAAGGTAATTCATCAAGCACGCAAACTGATAATCTAAATTTAACATATCAATTCGATAAAAATAAAACCGTTGAAGTTCAAGTCTTTGTTAGTCCCAATAATGATGCCAATGGTAATACCAATGTGCATTTAGAAGTTAGTAAAAATGATGAGACTATTCAAAGTTTTATTAAAAGAATAGAAGTTAAAGGAAACAATTATTGTTTAAATAATGGTTTTACCAAACTAGCAGATTGCATGTTAGTAAGTGATAGTTTAAGTGAATCCGTTGATGTTGCCAAAACGAATATTGCCAATAAAGGCGAACCAAATTTAAATGATACCGCACCAACTTATATGTATGTTGAAGAATTAACAGAAAATGTAGAAAATCCATATAGTATAACAGGGTATAAATATTATTTTGCAAAGAGTTATAGTTTTGATGAGAAAACTGGAACATTTAAATTAACAGGAACAATAACGGCTGATTATCTAAGTGATGATTATATAGGTTATTGGACTGGTGGTGGAACTAATATGGGAAACTCTGGTCTAAGTAATATATATTATGTAAAAGCCGTTGATGTATCGACAACTAATCATAAGATTACCAAGGCTGATAAGAGAACATATAAAATTGCGAGTTCCATTCGATCGGAAGTAGGTTTATATAAAACCGAAGATGATTATGGTGATGTTTATTACTACCGAGGTGATGTTCAAAATAATAATGTTTATTTTGGAGAATACTATTGGAAGATAATAAGAGCCAATGGAGATGGAAGTTTAAGATTAATATATAATGGCAAAACTGCCAATGCTACTGGTAATAATATGGCCATAAATAATACAACATATCAATATAGCGCCAAATATCCAGATCCAACGTATGTTGGTTATATGTATGGTAAAAATTTTGAACATCAAATAAGTGACGAAACAACATATTATGGTATAGCAGTTGCCACAAAATATTACTTTGCAGATGATTACGAGTTTGATGAGACAACTGAAAATTACAAATTAAAAGGTAATATGAAACAGGGCACGTTTAGTGAAATGAAGAATGAGTTTGGAACGTATCCATACACATGCCAAAGCACAAGTTCCACAGGCTCATGTCAGGTATTGATAAAAGTAAATAGTTTAGTGTCAGAAACAAGTGCGAAAGTGCAGTATTATTCATATTCATCCACAAGTTTGGATGGCACAAGAACAAATGAAGTATCAAGTAATGCTAAGACACAGCTAGATAAATGGTATGCAACAAACATTGTTGGTAAAACGGATGAAGATGGTAATTTATTAACAAATTATATAGTTGATGCAAAATTCTGCAATGACCGAAGTATAACAGATAAAACGTATAATTCAGGATACAAGCTAAGTCAACATACATTCTATTCGCCATACACAAGGCTTTCTCAAAATACTAATAAAACAGCGACTTTAAAATGTTCTAGTGATATGCGTGACCAATTTAGCACAACTTCTTCACGTGGCAATGCTAAACTAACGTATCCCGTTGCTTTAATAACCGCAGATGAAGTAGCTTTAGCAGGAGGTAAATATAAGACTAAAAATGAAAATTACTACCTACGGACCAATGGATACTTCTGGACGATGACGCCTTCTCACTTTCTTGCGTCGAATGCTTACGCTCACGTCTTTCGTGTCGACTCGACCGGCGACTTTATCAGCAGTTGGGTGATTTCGAGGCTTGGCGTGCGTGCAGTTATCAATCTACGATCTGATCTTCTGATATCAAGTGGTGATGGCACAATCGAAAGTCCTTATACGTTAAAACTAAAATAAATTATTTTATATGAATTCGCATATGTCTTTCTAATCTTTAAAAATTGACGTTTTTTATACAGGTTATATTTTAATAGATAGCATGAGAATATTGAAATATTTCACACAAAATGTTATGATTAATGTATAAGTTAAATATATAATAATTGTGTAGCAGAATGTATTGTATATTTGGAAACTTATAATATTTGTGAAGGAGGATGAGTTGTATGAATAAGAAAGTGTTAGTTACTTTATCAGTTATTTTTGTGGTTATAGTGCTTGCATTAATTTTCTTCTTAAACAGAAAAGTTGTTGTAACATTCGATACTAATGGAGGTAGTGTTATAAATGATGTGTCTGTTAGAGTAAATACTAAAGTGTCACGTCCAGTTAATCCTACAAAGGAAGGTTATGATTTTGTTAGATGGGAACTTGATAATAAAGAATATAACTTTGCTAGTAAGGTTACTAAAGACATAACTTTAAAAGCTATATGGGAAAAGAAAAATGATAGTTCTATTATTTATACTATTACCTTAGATGTTGATGGTAAGATTGATACGGTTAAGGTAGTTGATGGTAAAATAACAAGTCTACCAAGTCCATCGAAAGAAGGCTATACTTTCATTGGATGGTATGATGGTGATACTAAAGTTAGCGTAGGGGATACTATTACAAAAGATACTACGTTGGTTGCTAAGTTTGAAAAAGAAAATTTAGATGATGATAATAAAGATGAAACAAAGGACAATGATAACGACAAAAAAGATGATAATACTACTATTAAATATACTGTAACTTTTGATAGTGATGGTGGTAGTAAGGTTAATAAACAAACAGTTTTGAAGAATGATAAGGCTAGTAAACCAAAAGATCCTACTAAGACTAAATATAAATTCCTTGGTTGGTATTTAAATGATGACTTATATTCTTTTGATACTAAAGTTACTAAGAATATTACCTTAAAAGCTAAATGGGAATATATTAAAGAATTAACTTATGGTATCATTGAAGAAACTGGTAGTATTGTTGGTCAAGCAAGAGTATTCTTGTATGCTGATGGTGAAAAAACAACAGGATATGTTGATATTACTACTGATTCTGGTAAATTCACTGTTGAAGTGCCTTATGCTGGTTATAAAATTAACAAGGATAAAGTTAAAAAAGTTGATAATTTAAAATTAAAATAAGAAGGAGAAAGGTATGAAGAATGTTAAAAGATTAATAATAGGTCTATTTGTTATATTAACTGCTTTTGATGTTCAAGCTAAAGTTAAAGAAGATGCTACATATACAGACGATATGTATATGATAGGTTCTACTAGATTTGAAAGTGATTATATTATAACTGCATCACGAGCTGCTACTGCTGGTGCCGATGAAGCATTTATACAACAAAATGTTTATGGTAATCTTGACTTTAGAGGAAGAGACATTAGAACATATTATTACTGTGCACTAGATAAAACATGGGGTGAAGTTCTTGAAAATGGTAAGGGACTTAAAAATTTAAATGATGAACAAGTTGCTTCCATTAAAAAAGCATTAAATATTTTTTATGTTAATAATGAAGAAAAAACTTTAGAAATTCCATTTACTAAAACAGTTGATGAAGGATCAATCGTTGGCCCTTTTAGTGGCACTGCTACTTATAAAAATGGTAAATTTGTTATTCCAGCTACATGGATTAATAGCTTTAGTTTTACATCAGAAGGTGTAAATGTTACCGTTGAAATGGGATTAGGTGAAGAAGAAGGAACACTTAAGGAATATCCAGAACCAGTTATTAAAATGGATGCTAAATTAAGTGTTGAACTTCCAAGTGAAGTTAGAAATAGTGATGAATTTGAATTTGCGTTAAATATTAAGTCTAATGGTAATGACGGTCAAAAAGTTACTACCTTAGCAGTATTTAGTGCTAATGACTCACAAGTTGGCAATATTATTGAAGGACTAAAATATTATGATGAAGAAACTTCTACATGGAAAGAAATTTCTAATATGGGAGAAGCTTTCGATAATAAAATAAAAGATGCCACTATTAAATATAAAGCTACTTTAGTAAATTTTGATTCTGGTAAAGCAAGTTTTAATATATCTCTTGTAAGAGATGATGGCACAGCTTATACGACAAATGGTAGTATGCAAGTTTATGCTAAAACTTCAGTTGTTTTGGTTAATGGTAATGATTATAGTGATATCAAACTTGCTTTTGATCAAAATAAAGATGGTGTATTCAAGTTAGTTAGTGATGTTTCAATTAGTGAAGCATTAGTAATTAATAATGGCACAATTACTTTAGATTTAAATGGTAAAACTCTAACATTTGACAAGCAAAAAGCTAAATTAAGAATTAGATATAATACCAATATGACTGTTAAAAATGGTAATATTAAAGGTATGGATTATACATTACAACCTGAAGATGATTCAACTCTAACGGTTTTATCGGATGTTAATATAATTCTTGATGATGAAAGTATTACTAAAAATAAATATGGTATTGCTTTTTGGGATAGGGCAACGGTAAACTTTAGTGGTAATATTATTGTTACAGGTGATTCTATTGGTATTAGTGGTAGTGGTAATCTAGATAATACGGGTTTATTAAATATTACTGGTGGAACTATCAAAGCTTTAGATGGTGTAGGTATTTACTTACCAAACGATGGCACAACTAAAATCACTGGTGGTAAAGTTAATGCAGGAACTGTTTTAAATATTAAGGCTGGTTCATTAGAAATTACGGATGGTGAATTTAAAGCAAGTGGCGAAAAAGTAGATCCTACATCAACAACAGGAAGCGCTAATGCAACTGGGGATGTAATCATGATTGAAGAAAATCCAAATTACAAAGACCATGTTAAAGTAAATATTTTAGGTGGAACTTTTGAAAGTGTAAATGGCTATATTATTCAAGAATATAACCCAACATTAAATGCAGAAACAGTGCTTACATCATTAGTAACTGGTAAATATACAACTAAACATATTATTAAAAGAGAAAATGGTTTAGAAATTAGTTATTATGATGATAAAGTATCTAGTCTAGAAGTTAGTGAAAATGATGTTACAAGTAAATATGAAGCAGATGATTTATTTAAAGTATTAAATAGTGTTAAAAAAGGTAGCACTGTTAAATTATTAGATAACATAAGTTTTGCTAAACCATATGGTGTTAACAATGAAGTTACTCTTGATTTAAATGGTAAGACTATTTCTTTCAATGAAAAAGATGGTTTTATTGCTGTTTATGAAAGTGGTAATTTAACTGTTAAAAATGGTAATATAAGTGGTAAAAATATGGCATTTCAAGTTCAAGATAATGCAACTTTAAATGTTTTAGATACAACTAATATTATTCTTGATGATGAAACTATTACTAAAAATAAATGGGGCATTACTATGTATGATACTGCTACTATTAATTATGCTGGTAATATGACTATTACTGGAGACTCTATTGGTATTAGTGGTAATGGTGATGATAAAGATGTCCATGCTACATTAAATATTACTGGAGGTAGTATTAATGTCTTAGAAGGAGTAGGAGTTTATCAACCAAATTATGGTAAAACTAATATTACTGGTGGCAAGATTACCGCTGATACAGTAATCAATATTAAAGCTGGTTCATTAGATATTAGTGGTGGTGAATTTAAAGCCGTTGGGCCAAAAGTTTTACCATCATCTACTACAGGTCATGCTAATGGCACAGGCGATGTTATTTTTATAGAAGAAAATGCAAATTATTCTGATAATATTAAAATACATATTACAGATGGAACTTTTGAAAGTGCTAATGGTTATATTATTCAAGAATATAATCCAACTTTAGGCACGGAAAAAGAATTAAATTCTGTTGTAACTGGTAAATATGCCATTAAAAATACAATTAATGAAAATACATTCTACTACACAGAAAAATAAGATTGATTTATTTAATCTAAATAAATGACTAAGAGGATTAATAGTCCTCTTTTACTATGACTTAAATTTAATTAGCATTAATAATTAAAGTGTGTTATAATGTGCCTGGGGGTTTTATGAGTTACAAAGAATTTTTAAAATTATTAAAAAGTGTTTATGAAGATAATCTTGAAAAAATTAAAAATATACACGATGAAATCGAAGATGATAATTATGTTCATTCAAATAATAAACAAATTACATCATTTGTTACACCCTTTTTATTAATGTTAGGAAACATTTTTGGTATTAATGCTTTAACATCAACTATTTTAACTTTAATAGGTAGTAAACTACTAGACGATTATATGAAAAATAGTGAAAATGATGAGGAAAGTTTTGATAATATGAAAAAGGCATATGATCAAAAGGTTTCTCTCGAATATTTAAATAATTATAATTGCATTTTAATGAATAATATGCTTTCTTGTAGTGATAATCATCATTTAATTGTTAAAACAAAAACATTGTTTTCAACGTTTAATCAAAAAGAAAGATATAATTTTTGTGATAACAAGGAGTTTTTAGAAAAAATTAAAAAAATTATTGAAGCTAGAAACTATAATCTTTTATGCTCTAAACAAAATGATAAAATAGATTATCGTAAATTTGGTTTAGAATCTTTGCTTAAAACTTTGATATTTATAGTATTAACCATAATTATGGCACAAATTGGTTTAGTTTTACCAAGTCCATTATATATAATTCAAGTTTTATCATATTATACTGTTACTTTCCTTAAAAATATTAATGATGAAAAATGTGAACAAAAGAAGCAAAATTCTTTTTTGAAAAGGTTAAGACATGATCTTGCTAATAATGAATATTTAGATGTTGATAATGAAAAAATCGAAGCTCTTTTTAATGAAACGAGTCTTGTTGTTTATGCTAGATTAGCAAAATGTGATTATGTTATTGAAGAGAAAAAAGATGTCAATAATAATAGTGATAATATTAATAATAGCCTTTTGAAAGAAGAGGTTGTCAAAATAAAGAAATTAAAGTTATAAGGAGGAATATGAAAGTATCTACAAAAGGGCGATATGCTCTTCGAATAATGATTGATTTGTCACTTAATAATGATGGTAGTTATATTTCACTTAAAGATATTGCTATGCGGCAAGGAATATCGTTTAAATATTTAGAACAGATTATGTCACTACTTAATAAAGCGGGATATCTTGAAACATTAAGAGGAAATAATGGTGGATATCGTCTATCAAGAAAGCCAAGTGAATATAATGTAGGAGAAATATTACGTGTGACTGAAGGTGAGTTAGCGCCTATATATTGCCTTACCGAAAATGGTCATTGTGATCGTATGATTAATTGTCCAACTTATAGTTTTTGGAAGGGATTAGATGATGTTATTAATAATTATGTTAATAGTAAAACATTAGAAGATCTCATAAAATAAGTATTTATAATATAATTTTCATTTTGAATGAAGTTATATTATTTTTTATTTAATAAATAATGTTTAATTCATATTGACTTAGTAGGAATATTAAAGTATAATTCCTAGTAGTTTGGTATGAAAGGAATTTTTATGAAAAAGGTATATTTAGATAATTCAGCTACGACACGTTTAGATGATGATGTATTAGCAAAAATGATGCCTTATTTGCAAGAAGAATATGGTAATGCATCTTCTATCTATAGTTTAGGACGTAGTGCACGAAAAGCTTTAGAGGAAGCAAGAAGCGTTGTGGCTTCGTTAATTAATTGTAATCCTAATGAAATTTATTGGACGAGTGGTGGTAGTGAAAGTGATAATACTGCTATTAAAGGCATTATGCGTGCTAATAAAGATAAAGGACGTCATTTAATTGTTTCTAAGATTGAACATCCTGCTATTTTGGAAAGTGCTAAGGCCTTAGTTAAAGAGGGCTTTGAAGTAAGTTATGTTGGCGTTTTACCAGATGGAACAGTTGATTTAGATGAGTTAAAAAGTTTAATAAGAGACGATACGATTTTAATTTCAGTAATGTTTGCTAATAATGAAATAGGCACAATCGAACCGATTAAAGAGATTGCTGAGATTGCTCATGCACATAACATTATTTTCCATACAGATGCTGTTCAAGCGATGGGCGCTATTAAAATAGATGTAGCATCTCTTGGTATTGATAGTCTTTCAATGTCAGCTCATAAGTTTTACGGACCTAAAGGTATGGGTGCTTTATATATAAAAAAAGGCATTAAGTGGACTAAATTTGTTGACGGTGGTCATCAAGAACAAAATAAACGTGCTGGAACAAGTAATGTTGCAGGGGCCGTTGGTTTAGCAGCAGCTCTTCAAGAAGCATATGACAAGATGGATGAACATAATCAAAAATTACGTAAATTACGTGACTTTTATGAAACTGAAATTGAAAAACGAATTCCTTACATTAAATTTAATGGCAATAAAGAAAATCGTCTACCAGGACTTAGCAATATATCATTTAAATTTATTGAAGGAGAAGGCCTTTTATTAAATCTTGATTTAAAAGGGATATGTGCATCAAGTGGTAGTGCTTGCACCTCAGGTTCACTTGATCCATCCCATGTTTTATTAGCAATCGGCTTACCACATGAAATCGCTCATGGAAGTCTTAGAATATCTATTGGTAAATATAATACAAAAGAAGATATGGATTATTTAATTACTAATCTTGAAGAAATAGTTCAAAGATTACGTGACATGTCGCCTCTTTGGGAAGAGTTTATGGAAGGAAGTGATAAATAATGGATTATTCTGATAAAGTTGTTGATCATTATACTAATCCACGTAATGTTGGCAAAATTGATGATGCCAATGGTGTTGGTATTGTTGGAAACCCTGTATGTGGTGATATAATGAAGATGTTTTTAAAAATTGAAAATGGTGTTATTGTTGATGTTAAGTTTAAAACCTTTGGCTGTGGTGCTGCGATTGCTACAAGTAGTATGGGAACTGAACTTATTAAAGGTAAGACAGTTGAGGAGGCTTTAAAACTTAAAAATAGTGACGTTTTAGAAGCTTTAGATGGTCTTCCTAAAGTTAAAGTCCATTGTTCATTGTTAGCCGAAGAAGCTATTCATGAAGCTATCGCCGATTATTATCGTCATGAAGGTATTTTGACAGAAGAAGAAATAAAAGAAAAATGCCGTTTAAAAGATCATCCATCTTGTGCATGTGGTATTTAATATGAAAAAAAAGCGTGTTCTTTTAGGAATGAGTGGCGGCGTTGATTCATCTGTCGCTGCTATTCTTCTTAAAGAAGAAGGTTATGACGTTATTGGGGTAACCATGAAACTATTTGAAGGTGAGTGTGAAGGTAGTTGTTGCAATTTATCTTCAACGCTTGATGCTAAAGCCGTATGTGATTCTTTAGGTATTCCCCATTATACCGTAAATTTCAAAGAAGATTTTGATAAATATGTTATCAAAAACTTTATAGAGTCATATAGAAACTGTCAAACGCCTAATCCTTGTATTGAATGCAATCGTTATTTAAAATTTGGTAATATGATGCATTTAGCTGAAGAGCTTGAATGTGATTATATTGCAACTGGTCATTATGCCATAATTGAGTATAGCGATTTATATAAACAAAATGTTTTAAAGGTAAGTCCTGCTTATGGTAAAGATCAAAGTTATGTTTTATATAATATTCCAAGAGAGATTTTAGATAAAGTTTTATTTCCACTTGGTAAATTTAAAAGTAAAGATGAAATAAGATTGATTGCAAAAGAGCATAATTTAGTGGTTGCAAATAAAAAAGATAGTGAAGATATATGTTTTATACCTAATGGTAATTATAAGGAATTTTTAGAACAACAAGCATCTTTTAAAGAAAATGTTGGTAATATTGTTAATAAAGATGGATTAGTATTAGGAAAACATAAAGGTTTATATAAATATACAATTGGCCAGAGAAAAGGTATAGGTATATCTGCAAGTTATCCACTTTATGTTACGGGTTTTAATATTTTAAAAAATGAATTGATTGTAGGATGTGAAGATAATCTTTACACTAAAGAATTTTTAGTAGATGATGTTAATTTTTTAATCTTTCCAAAGTTAGAAAAACCAATGCATGTTACAGTAAAAACGAGATATTCTAAAACATCGCATGAAGCTACTATCGAACCATTTGGTGATTTGATTAAAGTTA
Source organism: uncultured Bacilli bacterium (assembly GCA_934167885.1). Taxonomy (GTDB): domain Bacteria; phylum Bacillota_I; class Bacilli_A; order RF39; family UBA660; genus RUG12783. The sequence continues at coordinate 10,256 of CAKPMB010000015.1, read as the reverse complement.
CTTTTGATAATAAAGCAAAGGCTGTGACTAAAGGTCAATCCGCTGTATTTTATTTAGACAATATTATCATTGGTGGTGGTAAAATTGTATAAAATTATTAATATTTATATATTAGTAATTTTTTTTATTATTGTGATATAATTTGATTATTAGGAGATGGGTATGAGCGATTATTTTTATCAAGAGGAAGCTAGTGAGAATATTAATTTATTTAAGCCATTGGCCGAGAAAATGCGTCCTGATAATTTAGATGAATTTTATGGGCAAGAAGATATTGTAGGTATTGGTTCACCAATTAGAATGATGATTGAAAAAAATAATATTTCATCGATGATTTTTTGGGGACCACCAGGTGTTGGTAAGACGACTCTTGCTAAAATAATTGCCAAATCTTCATCATCGGCCTTTTATGAATTGTCCGCAACAACCAGTGGAGTTAATGATATCAAAAGATTAATAGAAACCGCGCGTCTTAATATTTTAAACGGTGTTAAAACCATTGTCTTTGTCGATGAAATTCACCGCTTTAATAAATCCCAACAAGATACATTTTTACCATATGTTGAAAATGGCACAATTATTTTAATAGGAGCGACAACTGAAAATCCTTCTTTTGAAATTAATAGCGCTCTTTTATCAAGAACGAAAGTTTTTGTTTTAAAAAGTTTAGATCTTGAAGATCTAGTTAAGATATTAAAAAAGGCTTTAGCAAAATATTATCCCAATATAAAAGTATCACTTGATGCTTTAGAATATATTGCAAGTATTAATAGTGGCGATGCTAGAAGCACTTTAAATACTTTAGAAAATGTTATTAATACTTCCAATAAAAGTAATTTGAATAAAGACGATATTATTAAATTCACTAGTAGTAAAACATTTCTTTACGATAAGAAGGGCGAGGAACATTATAATTTAATATCAGCTCTTCATAAATCAATGCGTAATAGTGATCCAGATGCCGCCATTTATTATTTAGCTAGAATGTTAGAGGCTGGTGAAAATCCTTTATATATTGCAAGAAGGCTTATCAGATTTGCATCCGAAGATGTGGGCTTAGCTGATCCTAATGCTTTGTCGCAGGCTATTAATGCTTATCAAGCATGTCAGTATATTGGTGTGCCTGAGTGTAATGTTAATTTGTCCCAAGCTGTAGTTTATTTAAGTATTACGGCTAAATCAAATTCTTTATACAAGGCCTATGAAAAGGTTAAAGTGGATGCTAAAAATACCGCTAGTATCAAAGTGCCACTCCATCTAAGAAATGCCGTAACAAAACTTGATAGCGAGTTAAATTACGGAGTAGGATATCACTATGCCCATGATGAAAAGAACAGTATTTCAGCGATGGAATGCTTGCCTAAAGAATTAAAAAATAAAAAATATTATTATCCATCAGAAAATGGTCGTGAAAAAAATATTAAAATTATTTTAAACCGAATCGAAAATATCAAAAAGCAAAAACGTTTGATGGAAGAAGGAAAAAAAGAAAATGAATGATGAAAATATATTAACAATCGCTCGTGAATTAACGGAAAAACTTTATAATGACCATGATTTTAAATTTAATCAAGAACATTTTATTATGTTCACGATATCAAGCTTTATTTTACTAAAAGAAAAAATATTAAAAAAAGATTGTCAAAATAAAATTTTACATTTTGACAATGTTAAACTTGAAAAATTTATAAATCCTATTATTAAGTTGTATGATGAATTAATAAAGAATGCTCAATATATAAAACAATCAAATAAAATAGTCTTAACGAAAGATGATGGTAATCAACAAAAATTGAAGGATGCATTATCATTCTTACAAATAATTCGTGATTCACTAGCGCATGGAATGTATAAAATAGATGTTAAAAATGATTTAATTGTTATTGATAATGACCATTCTATGGAAAAGCCACCATATAAGTTAAAATGCTCAATTCCAGTGCAAATTTTAAATTTTGTTTCTTTCTATTTTGACCAACTAAATGTCAACAAGATTCCAACTGTTGGCTCATTTCATGAATATAACAATAGATTGGCCAAAAAATATAATATTAATTTAGAAAAATATAATAATGTTAATGAAGTTGCCAATAAAATGCTATCTTTTAAAAATTATAATAACATTAATAATAACATTAAAATAGGCTTTACTAAACCTAGCGATAACATTATTGATAAACTTGAACAAGATGTTTCATTAAAAGATTTTTATAAACTAGTTTGTCTTTTAATTAAATATGCTCCTAAAAATGTGCAAGAAAAAGAAGAAGTATCACAGATACTTAAAAATTTGAATGATTATTTTAAAACAAATAAAAATAGAACAAATTATGATGCAAAGACGAAGCGTTTAATGGAAGAAATGCGGGCAGTATTAGGAATAAAAAAATCTAATCAAGATAGGGATGCTCTATGTTCTCTTTATAACTATATGTGTCTTGCTTTCTCAAAAGTTGATTCAATTGATTATGCGCATTTACATTTAAGTCCTATAACCATATATTTTGATAATAGTAAGAGTGGTCGAGTATCTGTTTTTAATGATATAAATGCTAGTATTAATAATTTATGTAATAATTTTATTACGGTATCGCAAAAACAAATTACTGATTATAAAAATAATGCAAATGATAAATTTAGACATGCCTTAATGACGAGCTTTGTTAATTTTTATAATAAAATAATGCTTGCTTTAGCGAGTCGTAATGAACAAGTAACTAGTTCAATTAGAAATTCATGCGAACATGGTAATTATATAGTAGATGAGGATAAGGTTATTTTATGTGATCAAGATGATCATAGTAATGATGAAGACATTAAGTTTGTATGTTGTGCAAAGGGTGAAGATTTTTTACATTTTATTAATGAAGTATCATCATCTAATAATGAATATAGTATGCTCGATTTTTATAATGAGTTGACATTATCAATAGATGAAGAATGTAAGAAAAATTTAATGAAAGTAATGAATGATTTTTCATTAATAATTTTTGGAAAAGATCTTAAGTTAGAATATTCAATGGAAAAACTATTCAAAGAAGCTTTAACCCAAGTTTTATCTAAATATCAAAAGACAAAATAAAAATATAGCCTAAACACTATATTTTTTTTCATAAACTCTTCTTATATTACCACAAAATGGCTTTTTTCCAGTTTAGAATTAGAAACTAAAATATGGTATTAAAAATAAGAGGTGAAAAATGAAAAATAAAGATTTAACAGCCATAATGTGTTTTTTTATTAGAGGATATTATTATAAAAATAATAAATATCGTATTTTTAGTGATAACTTAGCACTTAAAATATTAGAGGAGGATGAATATAGAACATTTATCAAAGTATAAAAAATGGTGTAAAGTTTTTTTATAAAGATATTATAGATAATTCCCAAAATAATATTAAAACAATTATTAATAAATATCTTTCTCCAATAATTTTAGGACGGGATGCTTTTTGTAAAAAGGTCTTTAAAATTGCTTATGTGATGGGATGTCGTCAGTATCTTATTTATGCATCTGGATATGATACTTTTGCTTATCGTCGTCATAATATAAAGGTGCTCTTTCATTTAACAGTCTATTAGGAATTAGTTATTATTTAGAGAAGGAAGATTTTATAAAATTAGTTGAAAATATTGCTTCTATTATATGCGATGGAAGTTTTCTTATTTTTGATTATTCTAATTATTTTAATGAGCCAATGACTGAAGCGACTGAAAGTTTAGCATAAGGTGCAAATAGTGCAATGAATGCTAAGTATACATACGAAGGAATAGAAAAGATTTTAACTAGTAATAATTTGTTAATTTGTGAACATTTAAATAGTGATGATATTACTAATAATTATTTTATTAGATATAACATATTAAATTCTAATAATAAAATTGTTGCTCCAAGAGGTGTATCGTATTGTCTTGCTGTTAAAAAAAGTTAAAGTGTTTTTAGTATTTGGTTAAATAACTATAATAGGCAATTTTATTATTTAATACATTATCATAAAATGCTTGTTTATAATTAATAAAATTAATACTATCTTGTATTTTCTGCATTAGAAAGTAAAGATGTATTGGAAAATGATAATAATATTTTGGTTGTATATTTTTCAGCTTAAGGACATACGGATGTAGTTGCTAAACAAATTGCTAAGAATTTGAATGCTTCAATTTTTGAAATTGAACCGTTTTATGTTTATACGCAAGAGGATTTAAACTATTCTAATAGTTCATCACGTGTTTCTAAAGAACATAATGATAAGTCTTTACAAAATGTTAAATTAAAGGAAACACAGGTTGAAAATTTTGACAGTTATGACACTATATTAATTGGATATCCCATTTGGTGGGGTGTAGCAGCATGGCCTGTAAATACTTTTGTTCAAGAAAATGATTTTACTAATAAAACTATTATTCCATTTTGCACGTCGGCATTAAGTGGTATAGGACAAAGTGGTGAGAATTTATCTAAAATTGTGAATGGTGGTCATTGGTTAAATGGACATCGTTTTAATTCTAGTGTTTCCGTTGATGACATTAAAAAATGGACTGACAGTCTAAAAAATGACTAATTGAATAGCGCAATTGTATGATAAAATATAACTAGAAAGATGGTGCTTAAAAATGGTTATTGAAAGACGTATAAGATTAAAAGATGACACATATTTAATAGGTATTAAAGTTAAGTATACAAAGAAAGGTTGCCTTTCTAAGATGGATAATACTTATTTTGATTTAGGGGATTTAAGTTCATTAATTGAATATGTTGAAAATAATTATCAGGATGATTGTCTTTATGATGATAATATTCCTTATATGAATGATATTATTTATTTGTATGATAGGTTTCCTTTTATTAGTTATATAAAAAATATTGTTTATGATCGAAATAATAATCAAATATTAGAAATTTGTATTATTGAAAAAGATGAAATTGAAAATTATATAAAAGAAAATAATATAAAAATTGGTAGGTTTGATGGTCAAAAAAGTATATGTCCATTACTATATCGATGATCGTTATTAATTAATGTTTTAAAGGAAAGAGGAGGATAAAATGATAAAACAAATGGCAGGAAGAGATGTCTTAGGATAATTTGCACCATTATTTGCGCATTATAATGTTGATGTGTTATTTGGAGAGAATTGGAATGATTCCTCAATTGATGTGAAAAACCGTTGCATTATAACGGTTGTAGCCTAAATGTCTAGTGGTATAACTGATAATTCACTAAGGTATCACTTGGAAAATGCTAAGAAAAATGGTGTATCTAAAGAAGAAATGGCAGGAATAATAACCCATACAGCATTTTATGTTGGATGGCCTAAAGGATGGGCTGTATTTAAGATGGCCAAGGATGTTTATAAAGGTGAATAGTAAAGAATTTGATAAGATAAATGTATTTGGTTTGGGTGAACCTAATGTTAATTTTGCAAAGTATTTTATTGGTAATAGTTATTTAAAACCACTTACCGATATGAATAAAACGACTTTGTTTGCTGCTAATGTTACATTTGAAACAAAATGTAGAAATAACTGGCATATTCATAAAGCAACCGTTGGTGGTGGACAAATTTTAATATGTGTTGCTGGTAGTGGATGGTATCAAGAAGAAGGAAAAACTCCTATTAGTTTGCATCCTGGAATGGTTATCACTATACCAGCTAATGTTAAACATTGGCATGGAGCTAAAGCTGATTCATGGTTTAGTCATATTGCCATTGAAGTTCCAGGTGAGAATACTTCTACTGAATGGTGTGAACCAGTTTCAGATGAAGAATATAGTAAATTACATTAAAATTAAAATATAAATAATAAAATAAGCAGTAGGAGGTAAATCATATGAAAAATGAAATAATTTTATTTGAAAATCAAAATGTTAAATTAGAAGTTAATATGAAGGATGAAACGGTATGGCTATCATTAGAACAATTAGCAATTTTGTTTGATAGAGATAGGACAGTAATAAAAAGACATATTAATAATATTTTTAAAGAAAAGGAGTTAGATGAAAATGAGGTATGTGCAAAATTTGCACATACCACTGCGCATGGTGCTTTAACAAATAAAACTCAAACTAGAGAAATCGATTATTATAACCTAGATATGATTATAAGTATTGGATATCGTGTAAAATCTCAAAATGGAATTATTTTCCGAAAATGGGCTAACAAAATCTTAAAAGATTATCTGCTACAAGGCTATGCTATAAATCAAAAAAGACTAGAATATTTAGAAAAAACAGTAAAATTAATAGACATTGCTAATAGAATAGATGAAAGACTAGAAAATAGTGATGCTAAAGAAATTTTAAAAGTAATAGGCAACTATTCAAAAGCTCTTGATCTTTTAGATGATTATGACCATAAAACTTTGGTAAAACCTAAGGGAAATGATAGCGAAAAACAAATAAAATATAAGGACTGCTTAGATATTATTAATAAATTAAGATTTAATGAAGAAAGTGATATTTTTGCTATTGAAAGAGATAATGGCTTAGAGGCAATTATTGGTAATATTTATCAAACATTTGATGGAAATGATGTATACAAAAGTATAGAGGAAAAAGCATCTAATTTTCTATATATGATTGTTAAAAATCATGTCTTTATTGATGGTAAAAAAGAATTGCAGCAACATTGTTTATCTATTTCTTAAATTACTATGATATTTTGTATAAAGATGATAAACAAGTTATTGATAATAATACTTTGGCAGCTTTAACATTACTAATTGCAGAATCAAATCCAAAAGAAAAAGATATTATAATTGACTTAGTTATGAATTTTTTGGATTAGAATTATAAAATTACGTCTTTATAGATAGTAATTTTTTTTATTGTTAGATTTTATAGCAAAAATTATAAATTCTCGCTTTTTGTCCTTTAATATTTTTATAATTATTATTATACTTTTGGTGAAAGGATTAGAATATGGAACAAGAAAAAATTGGAAAGTTTATTGCAGAATGTCGAAAAAATCATAAGTTAACACAAGAAGAATTAGGGGAGAAAATGGGTGTATCTAGTAAGACCATAAGTCGTTGGGAAACGGGAAGATGTATGCCTGATATTTCCCTTTTGGAGCCATTAAGTATTGAATTAGAGATAACAATTAATGAATTAATTAAAGGGCATAAAATATCGGATAAGAATATTAAACAAGAAACGGATGATAATTTGAAAAAAAGTTTAAATGAAACGCAAAAATCTCGTAAAAACGTTAAATTATTAACAATAATTATTATCTTTTTGCTTATATTTGTCATTATAATTTCACTTAATAAACGAATAAGTTTGGCTTCATTTAAGGCAATGAATACTTCAAGAAATTTTTATCAGTTGTTAAAGACAAATGATTATGAAAAAATTGCAAGTTCTATTACTAAAAAGTATGAAGAAGACATGTGGCATATAACAGCAACTAATTATACAACGCAAGATTTTATTGATAATTTGAAAACATTTAAAGAAGATGGTATAAAATATAAATCTTTTAGATTAATGGAATTTGATTATGATGGCACATATTTTGTTAAATATAAAATGTGCTTTCAAGATAAAAAAGAAGAAGGGTGTGTTAGTATTAAAGTTTTGAATGGTAATGGTGAGGATGGTAAATACATATTTTGGGTGGAACCACTTGGTGAAGAAAGTGATTTTGTGAGCCGTATAGTGAACGTATTTAATCCTGTTTGGTATATTGAAAAATAGTAGTTTAAATAATTAAAAAACTATTATTTTTTTTATAACTATAAATTTATAAAAAACTTTAAAAATATTTTTAAATTAAGAATAAAAATGATATATTTATGGTAGTTTAAAATAATTTAGTTATTTAATGAAATTTACAAATATTAAGTTGAGAATATATGAAAGAAGGTGTAGTTTGTGAATAATGGTTATGAAAAAATAAAGACAAATAGCAAAAAAGATTTCAGTAATTTTTATGTCACTTATTGGTGCTATTATAATCGTATTAATGGTAATCATTATATTAACAAAGTCTTTTGTAGATAATTTATCAAAAAATAAATACTATATTTTAGATATAAATAATGATAATAAAGAACAAATTACTTTATTATTGCAGCAAGAAAATAGAGAATATTGTGAATCAATGACCAAAATAGAATATATACAACTTTTTCCTAACGATAAAAGAGTTAAAATATATTGTAATGAAAAAGATATAAATTTTATCATTCGCGATAATGAAACTAGCAAGTTGGCTAATTATATTAAAGCAAATGGTTTTATGAAAACAAAGTAAATAAAAAATGGTATAAGAAGGTGCTTAGATATGAAGAAATATATTTTAAATCCCATAAGTATGTTTTTAATTGGATTGATATTAGGAATAATTAGTAGATTACTAGATATTTATACTTCAAATTTAGGTAATGTCTTTTCACAAATGGCTATATGGATTTTATTTGGAACATTAATTTCTATATATAGTAAAACCAAAAAGAAGGCAATGTTCAATGTTTTACCTTTTTGTCTTGGTATGCTTATAACTTATTATTTTGTGGCTTACATTACTAAAGGAGTATATAGCAATGTCTTTATTGTTGGTTGGACTATCTTTGCTTTTTGTTCACCAATTTTAGCATATTTTACATGGATGACTAAAGAAAAAGGCCTATTTCCTAAAATTATAAGTGTAGGAATAGTGGTAGTATCTATTTTGTCAACCATTATCTTGTTTGATCATTTAAGAATTTATGATTTCATAATAGATGGATTGTTAATATATTATTTATTCTTTAAAAAGATTGAGAGATAAATTGTTTGCTACTAATAGTAGCATTAATGTAAAGTTTTAATGCTATTAATTAAATTAAAAATTTAGTAGTATTAATAAAAGAAAAAAGTGATAATATTATGACATTAGGTCAAAAATTAAGAGAAATAAGAAAGAGATTTGCCTTATCGCAGGAACAACTTGCTGAAATAATGAATGTTTCAAGGCAGGCTATAACTAAATGGGAAAACGATGGTAAGTAATTTACAAGAATTATCAAAAGTTTTTGGTATAACGGTAGATTATTTATTAAATGATGAGGTTAGCTTGCCAGCTTTATCCATGCGTAAGGAATTAGATAGAGAAAAGTATAAAAATAAATTGACAATGTATAGTGATGTATTAAAAGAGTATTATCCAAAGCCATATGAAATATATGTTTTATCAAGAACTAAGAAGTTAAATTTTATTGAAGCAATGTTTGATATATTTATAGCACCAGAAATTGGACCAGTATCTACAGCGGATAGTTTAAGTGATTTATCACCATATTATTTAGTCAAAAAAGGTGAATGGATTATTACCAAGAATACTGATAAAGGAGTAAAATAATGAAAAATTTAATAAAATTATCTAGAGAATTAGTAGAAAACCTGCTTAATGGAAATAAGCAAAAATTAGGTAAAGAATACTTTTTTATGTTTTCTATTTCAAAATTCGTTTTATTAAAAGAAAGAATTTTAAAAAAGGATTCTACAAATAACATTTTATATTTTAATAATGTTAAAAATGCTAAATATATACCATCAATATTATCATTTGCTGATGAAATAAAGAAAAATGGTAACTATCAAATTAATAATACGTCAATAAGGTTAGAAAAAACTGATAGAGATTCTCAAAAATTGGCTGAAGCATTATGGCTATTCAATAAAGTTAGAGATTCATTAGCTCATGGGCAATATACAATTGATTTAGAAAATGATAGAATACTAATTAATAATGACCATTCAAATGACAGAAATAATGCTTATAAATTGGTATGTTCTATTCCTATAAAATTATTAAATTCTATTTCATTTTATATTGAAGAAATTAACAAAAAAACAGATGAAAAAGAGTTATCTAAAGCATATAGAGAATATTTAGAAAAAATAGCAACCAATTATGATATAGATACTAAAAAATTATTTGATAATAATTACATAATTAATATTAATAAGTACTATAACGATACTTATAATATAAATAATGAATTTATAAATAAGAGTAAAAATTTTGAAAAAAAAACAAAACAAAATGAAGATTATACTCCTACGGATGAAATAGAAGATAATAAAATTAAAAAATTATTAAATAATTCAACAATTGAAGAATTATATAGATTAGTAAAATTATTATTAGAATATAAACCTACAAGTGAAAAGCAAAACGAACAAATTAATCAAATAATTAGAAAATTTAAATCTTTAGTAGATCAAAGAATAAAATTAGAAGAACAAAAAATATTTGATGCTAA
>CAKPMB010000014.1 GCA_934167885.1 uncultured Bacilli bacterium | reverse complement strand
GTCTCACCTTGGATTCCTTGAGGTCCGGTCGGACCAGTTTCACCTTGAATTCCTTGTGGTCCAGTCGGTCCAGTCTCACCTTGAATCCCTTGAGGTCCCGTTGGTCCAGTCTCACCTTGGATTCCTTGAGGTCCGGTCGGACCAGTTTCACCTTGAATTCCTTGTGGTCCAGTCGGTCCAGTCTCGCCTTGAATTCCTTGTGGTCCAGTCGGTCCAGTCTCGCCTTGGATTCCTTGAGGTCCGGTCGGACCAGTCTCACCCTGGATTCCTTGAGGTCCCGTTGGTCCAGTTTCACCTCTTGGAATTGAAAAATTCAGAATAACATTTTCGGTTGTACCAGAATTTGTAACACTTGCATTTGTTCCTGGTTCAGTTGTTGTAGTAGTACCAACAGTTATAGTTGCAGGCCCTTGAGGTCCTGTTGGACCTGTTACACCCCTATTACCGCTACAACAGCAACTTGGTTTCAATGAACCTTCTCTTTTTATATATTCATAAGCATTTCTTAAATTATTATTCATTATTACTCCCTTCAGTTTAATATATGAATAATTAAATTTTATAAGTAATTTATTTTACCTAATTTTCTTTAATATATTTTTTTGTAATAATTGCTATTAAATATGCTATTATTACCATGATAATAACTTTTATTAAGATATAAGGATTTTTCAAACTTTCTATAAGGCTTAATCCTATAAAACCCCAAAAATATACCATAAAAATTTTACCAATTAATAAACTTAGTATATATTTCTTTGTATCAATTTTTGCTAATCCAGCAGCAATATTAACCATAAAAGCTGGTGTAAATGGAATAGCTATAATTGTTACAAGTGTGGGAAATTCGATTTTTTTAATAATTTTGATTGCTTTATTTAAAAATCCAGTCTTTTTAGCACTATTAATAGCTAAGATTTTTATACCTTTTTTCACAAGTATATATGAAGTAAATGAACCTAAACATGTAAAAATATAAGATATTAAAAATCCAAAAAGACTGCCAAAATAATAAAAATTGATTGTTATAAAAACACATAATGGTAATATTGGTAACATTGATTCCACAACTATTAATAAACATGAAAAAATTGGTGCAAATATTCCCATTGATAATAAAAAATATTCTATAAAATCTGATAATTTATTAAGCAAACAATATCACCATCTAAATTATAAACACTTTAAAAGTTTTTTACAAGAATAACATTATAACCAAGATATGTAAGCATTCTTACAACTTTTTTACTTAGATGTCCCTTTCTACACATTATATAGTATGGCTTGTTTTTATCTAAATATTGCTTAGGATTATATAATAATTTATCAGCATATATATTAATACTTCTTGGATCATGGTTTTTAGCATAATCCTCTGGATGTTGTACATCAATAAGTACACCCAAAGATAAATTGTAATTTTTATAATCAATTATATTCATAATAAAACCTCATAATATATTATGAGGTTACTTAGTTCGTAATTATTTTTTTTGCCTATTCATCAAAAAAATCATCAAAGAATTCATCGTCACTAGAAATAGTGTCATTAATAATTTTACTTTCTTTATCTACATTAAGTTTAGTTTTTGGTTCATCACCAATTTTAATTTCTTGAGTTAAATCATTTGGATCATCACTAGTATTTTCACTAGTTTGAACTTGTTCTAATTTTTTTACTACTTCATTAATATCAGGACCAGGTTCTTTTTCCTTTAATGGAGTAACTATTGGACCATCATTTTCAATGATTTTAGGTAGTTCAATATTCTCCTTTGTTGAAGAGTTTTGACTATTTTGTTTATCAGCCTCATCCATTGCTTGTAATTTTTTTTCAATTTCCTTTACCATATCATCAATTTCTTTAGATGTTACTTCATTATTTGCATTTGTCATTGGTGATGGAATAGATTGTGATGATGACATGAAAGGATTATTAAAGTTTCCACCAAAATTAGTATTCATAGTATTTGCACTATTTGGCATTGTCATATTGCTATTATTATTTTGCATAAATGGATTAAATCCAGCGGTTGTTCCACCAAAAGGATTTGTATTAAAGCCAGTACCCATCACTCCTGGATTATTTAATGACTCTTGTTTTTTCTTTTCAGAAACAAACTTTTTTATATCAAATAGTTCTATTTCCCTTTTTTCACGCGTAGGCAATTCAGCATTTTTTCTTTCAATTCCCCAGTCAATCTTAAAATCTGGAGCTAAGTTTGTCTTAAATGGGTTTTTACGCCATCTTATAATTATTGCTTGAAATAGTTTTAATTTTTGTAAATCTGAAACAGTAACAAGTGGAGTTGATGCTGTTTTATCTTTTTCTTTTGATTTAACTTCACCACACATTTTACTAATTTCTTCTAAAGCTTTTAACTCTGTGGAAATTAAGTAGATTAAGTTACCACAGTTGCCCTTTATAACTTGTGCAACTTCTTCACCATAAACATCATTTAACTGAGCAAAGTTCTGAATAATAAATGTAAATCTTATTGCTCTACTTCTTGCAGCAGTAACCATTGAATCTACATCTTTTAACGGAGGCATATTTGCAAACTCATCTAATATAAAATTGGTTCGATATTCAAGTTTACCACCATTTTCTTGTGCACAATCAATTAAAGTTTCATAACATTGTTTAATGAAAATTGTCATTAATCCATGATAAGTCTTTTTTTCATCATGGATTATCATAAACACCGCTGTCTTGTGTTTACCAATGTCTCTCATATCAAAATCTGAATAAGAAAGCATTTCACTTAAATTAACTTTTGTTGAAAAAAGTCTTATTTTTTGCCTAAATGTCGATAAAATACCACCTTTAGTATCACTCGGAGCATTTATTGTATTTGAAGCAAATATATATGCTGGGCTTGATTCACCTTTTAAATTAAAATACTCTTGCATATATGTCTTTGTTCCACGACGTTCTTCGCCGACAGTTGACATAAAGTTAATACTATTTAGGTTAACTTCTTTTTCTGTAGCATCCATAAATAAGCCCATTGTTAAGCCAGAAAAATAATCGGCAGCACTTTTTTGCCAAAAGGCTGAGTCCCCACCTTCACTTTTATCATATAAAATATTAAGTGATACGTCCTCTAAAAGTTCGGTTGCTTTATCTACATTACCTTGTTTGTAATAATAATATGGTAAAGCTAAAGGATTCCATGAATTACCCCTATCAGGATCACGAAAATTTAAAATAACAATATTATAACCTTGTTTTTTTAAATACTCACCACAATATTGATAAATTTCTCCTTTTGGGTCAGTAATAACCATACTTTCACCCTTTTTAGAAAGTAAATTAACTAAAGGTTTTACAACACATTCAGTTTTACCTGAACCAGTTGAACCTATAATTAAGTTATGATATTCGCCATTATCAACCCACATTTCTTTTCCATTATTAACTAGTGCTACGCCTGCAGCTTCAATCTTATCATCAATTGTTCTAACTTTAACGATATTTTTATCAGTTTTAATATCCTTTTCACTAGCCCATTTTGAATAACCATCGCTACTTTTTTCAGAAAAAAATAAACCGAAGCCTTCACCTTTTTCTTTACTAAATATTTTCGAAGAAACACTAGTAAATATTAAAATTAAAACTGCGATAAAAAGGCCAAATGTAAATCCTATATATTCTGGTGTAAAAGCTTTAAAAGGAAGAAGTCCATAAAATGTTCCATCTTGCGATAAAGACGAAAAATTAAGTACAGCTACTGCACAAAAATATAAAAGTAGTGCACAATAAATACAAAATAACGTAAAATCTTTTTTTGTAACTTTAAATTTCATTTTTTCTCCCTTTTATTTAATAGTGTTATTATACAACATATTATACTCTTTTTAAATAACTTCTTCAAACTTACTTCCATCAAATTCATATAATGTAGCAGTAGGAATATTTAACGAATAATGAATTTGCTTTAAAGATAAATAAGTTTTACCATTAATAATCAACCACCCAGTTAACATATTTTCGGGATATTTTTTATTGTCTTTAGCATCAAATTCATTATTAAAAATTGTATAAAATTTACCATCCATTTTTATAAACCCAATTGTATAATTTGTACCTATATTGTTTTCTGAATCTAATATATTTGAACATAATACTACATAATTATTTTCATCAATATAATATATACGATTATAATATGCATCCTCATATTGATAGTTATACTTAAATAAGTATTTTTTGATTTCACCAAGAATATTGTCATTAATTTTCATTTCCTGATATTTTAAAACCCTAACATTAAAATTTGAACTATACGCAATAATATTACCAGTATATTTTACAAAATTCTTATGATCATCCAATAAATTCCAAACGTTACCATAAAGTAAATAATATTTTCCATAGTAAATATTATCAACGTATGTTTCAAATTTTTCGTTATACTCTTCAGTATCAATTTTTTTCCATTCTTTAGTTCTATCATTAAAAACCACATTTAAATAATCACCGACAACCAAATGATATGTATTATACGAAGAGTTAGTAATTGTATTATTCTTTATATTATTCGGTCCAATATTTTGATTGTATAAAGAATTATTAATTTTATTAACTATTTCAGTGATATCATTATTGGTAAAGTAAAAATACAAGCCAATTACTCCAAAAAATATGAATAAAATAATTGCTATAATTAAAATTTTATTTTTCTTCAACCTAATTCTCCTTTCAAAACTATTTTGTAAATACCTTTATTGCTTTTATATCTTGGATCTTTTCCTCAGTCCTTGTACCACCACCAGGATTTAAACATGTGAACGTTCCTTTTTCCTTATTGATATTCTGTAAAACGATAAAATGTGATTTAGTAGAGGCGTTTTTTATTTGAATTATGAAGAAGTACTGTTCTGGATTAAAGCTATTAATTATACCTAATTTATAGTCATCACTTGTTCCTAATAAGTCTTCATACGCTTTTACATAATGTATGTTTGATGCATAATGTTGTATTACTGGACATCCCCATTTTATATTATCAGTGTCAAAACATGAAGCAACATATTCTGATGAATTAGCTAAATCTAAATATTTTGCTGGATTAAATGATGAATCATACTCATTTCCAAAACAAGAAATTCCAATAGCAACAGACGTTACAGCACAACCAGATCTCATAGTAGTTGTAGATGTACCAAGTGTTCTACTAATCCAACGAGTATCAAATTGATTAAAAATTGTACATCTAGAAAAATCTCCAAAATCACTTGATGCTGAACAATCCGAAGGCTCTAAACCATAAACATTCTTTCTATGATTTGATAATGCCCAATTCTGATATTTAGTATATGCGTCCTGATCTTCATCATTTGTAGCAAGGCAATTACTAGGGTCTTTAGGACGCAAATGACTATCATCCAAAGGGCACTGATTTTTAGCACAAGTATTTTTTACTTCATCAGCTCTTGACTGATTTGTATAATATTGATACGTGTATTCTATATATGTACATGCACCATATGAATTATCACCACCATTTGCCCAATATTCTCCAATATATGCATATGCATGATTCAAATTATAGAATGTATCATAATTATTAACAATTTTACAAAATCCAATAACCCCTTCTGCCAAAGAATCAAAATCACTACCTGAAGTCATTCCATTATAAACAGCTATTCCCCAATAATTATATTTTCCACCAGTAAAACCCTCTTGAATAGCCCTTGCAACTACAAGTTCTGGATTACAATGATTACTAGTAGCAACGTCATATATTGTTTCTAAATCATCTGTATTCTTAAATTCTTTTGCAGCACTAGCCCATCTTGTAATATTCGTTTGTGTTAAATTAACAAATTCATCTTTTGAAAGACTGGTTTCAAACATTGGAAATTCACTGCATGAATCACCAAAAGTATAACTCATATTACTTTCATTATATTCAGCATCATCAGCTCCTGCAGCACCACCCATTAAGAGTAAAATAATTATTATAATAAACATTGTTGCAAAGACGCCTAAAATCCAAGGGTGTTTTTTTATTAAACTAAATATTTTTTGCTTAATAATCTTTTTTTTCTCATCTTCTGAAGTATTAATGCTACTTTTTTTATTATTTATGTCAAAGTTAGTATTAAATTTTTTTTGTTGATTAGTAGGACTTGTTTTTGCACTATTTGCATTGTTTGCTGCATTAGCTGCATTCTGAGCACCACTAGCACTTTTAGACGCTGCATTTTGTGTTGCACTTTGCGCAGCACCTTCTGCATTAGCATTAGCCATATCAAGACCTGTTTGTGCAGCATCCAATGCTCCAACATCATTTAATTTATTAAGTGAGTCTTGTAATTTTTTTGCACGTGGATTTCTATGAGAAGCCTCCTCCATTTTTTTTGCAAAAGTCTCATGAATTCTATTTCCTACTGCAGTATTGTTAACTGCACTAGCTATTTTTCCTCCAGCAGGTCCTGCTAATGCTGTTGCTGCTGCTTGAGTTGCCACTTTTGTTGTTTTTTTGTTAGAATCTTGGCTTCTTTCTTTTTCAAGTTCTTCTTTTCTATTTTTCGCTTTATAAGCTCCACCACTATCTGTTTCACTTGCCTTATTATTTAGTGAATATGAATTATTTTTTGAATAACTTCCACTACTTGCATTTTGTTGCGTATCAATTAATGATGAAACAGTATTGTTTGGATAAATGGTATCTACTTCTTGTGGTAATTCGATAGCATCTGGTTCATCATATAAATTATCATCTAAATTATCTATATTTTCGTCGTGAATTAGATTAGAAATATTATCAACATTTTTATTATTGTTATCCATCTTATCACCACCAATACTATTTTTAGTATATCATAAAAACAATTGTTTCTACAATAGTTACAACGAATATTTAATGCCTAACTGACGTTCAAAATTAAGTAACATTTTATATGATTCATTTATGCCAGGAAAATTTTTAACTCTTTTTTTATTTTCGATTAAACTATTTGATGTAATAATCAAACTTTTAAAAGATTGTACCTTTTCAATTACTTCCTCTTTGCTATACCCATTTAATAATAGATACTCCATTTTATTTATAAAAATCCTAGTTATTAAATTTTGAGAAAACGCTGTAAATGGCTGCTCCTCTTCCTCATTTCTATAAACATAGCTATTTTCAATAAGCTCAAATAGTCTATTTCCAGACTCCTGTGATATACCAAACTCTAAAAATTTACTTGATAAATATGATGTTGGATAATTACCAAAGTATAAACATAATAAGTCCTTAGTATCAACAATCATATTTAATAGTTGAACAAATCTTAATTCAATAAAATACCCAGAATTAACAATTGGGTTAATCGGAGAATTCATATAAACTATATATTCAGTTAATCCTTCAGTTAAACCACGATTTTTGTTAGGTTTTACTATAGGTGGATAAATATCAGGGCCTGAAAATATTCGATTATTCTTTTTAAAGGTACTAGACATGTGTAAAAATTCATGGCATAGAGATTGCATAAATAAAGCTTCAAATTCGTCTAAAGTGCATTTACTTTTTTTACATTTTTTATAAAGTGTATGTGGAAACATTGTTATTTTATTAATTTTTGCATCATATATTCCATAAGTAGTTTTTCCCTTAGATTCTTTTTTTGTGCCATAATTTAACTCTATTTCCAAAGTTTTTAAATTATCATAAAATATATTTCTAAACTCTTCGGGAATTATATTTTCAATTTGTAAAAGAAAACAAAAATAAAAATCTGAATACTCTGATAAATATTTATTTTCTTCAATTATTTCTCTTAAAATGTTACCCATAAACACACCCATAGGATGTATTCTAACATAAAATAATAATTATCAATAAAAAAGAGTGAAAAATCACTCTTAGTATCCTCCGCCTGAACCAAATGAATCAAGTTCCTCTTGCGTAGCAATAACTGTCATGTTCATTCTTCTATTACCGCATATAAGAAGCCCTTCACCCTGATTATAATATTTAATTCTTTCTTTTTCTGTTTCATTTAAGTCAATAAGTTTAGCTAAATCTTCAACAGCTTGTTTACGAAGATTCATTATTAAATAAGATGAAGCATTATCAAATATAGCTTTTCCATGCATTATTAAATTTGGAGCTGCAAAGTCAGTTGGTTGTTGTGTAATAATAATTGTTCCAGTATTATATTTTCTTGCTCTTCTTTGAATTTGCGATAAGAATTCAGCACCAAGTTCATTATGATTAGATAAAAGTACGTGTGCTTCATCAACCATCATAACTGTATCAATATCTTTATCCAAACATAGTCCCCAAGCAAATTTTAATATATTAAAGAATAAAGCATTTTTTATGTTTTCATCACTATTCATAAGTTCTTTAATATTAAATACAATAAAATCACTATCAATTTGAAGTGTTGTATGTCCTGTAAAATAATATCTTAATTCTTTTATTAAAGGTCTAATCTTAAGTTCTAGACGTTCCATTACATCTCTTTCGCGAGTCGCATCAGTCATTGATAAAAGTCTTCCTTTAATAGTGGCATATACATCATCAAAAGTTGGAAAATCTGCACTTGTTAATTTTGTAAAATCGGTATTATAGTCTATTTTAAATCTTTTATATGTATCTTGAACAACTTCACTAAATAATGTTAATACATCTTCTTCAATTGAAGGATTGTAATATTTCATAAAGGCCTTTAATTGTTGAAGTGTACGAGTTAATACTGTATATCCTAGTCCTTGCTCAATTTCTTCTTCATCAACATCAACTACAATCTCAAGTGGATTTATCATACCAAAATCTCCACCTTTACCTAAATCTAGAAAGTCACCATGCATCATATTAACCATTTCGCCAAGTTCACCTTCAGGGTCAATACATACAACTTGTAATTTATTTCTTAAATGTGTTCTAAGAAGTATTTTTGCAGCAGTACTTTTTCCTGAACCAGATGTACCCAAAATAATCATATTAGCATTATTACGATTGTTTTCTTTTTGTCTTTTAAATAAAAATTGATTAAATAAGATAACTCCACCTGATCTATCAACACCAAGAAGTGTACCAGTGCCTGGATCTTTAATTGAATCAAATACAAATGGATACATACCAGCAATAGTAACAGAAGGAAGTGGTATACCTATTCTTTTTTCAATATCCTGTTCAGGGAATATTGGAATCATACTTTTTAATGCTTTTTCTTGTTCAAACATTAAAGATACTCCACGCATTCCAAGGGCATCTATATAATTTCTTACTTGAATTTTTGTAAGTTCTAAGCCATCTTTTGAATCAGCAGATATCATTAAATGTAATTGAAAGTCAAAAATTCTCGCTTGACTTGACGCAAGCATAGAAATAAATTGTTCAAGTGATTCATAGTCTTGTCTAATTCTTTCTTGTGTAGTTTGGTCTTTTTCTTGCTGATAACGAATTTTTAAATCTGCGATTTCCTTATTAAGCATATTTTTAAGTACTTCAAAAGAAATGGGTATATGTTTAATTCCAACTCTTACACCAGGAATATTATTTATATCAGACAAATATCCTGGAAATATGCTTCTCGGATAACCAACAATAGTCATAATTGTGTAATATTTATCACCTAGCATAAAATCAATTGGTTTAAAATAAATTCCTTTAGGTGCTATTTCACTTTTTAATTTACTCATATTAAATCACCGCCCTAAAATTTGTACTTATTCCATCATTTAGATAATTATCAAGAAGCATCCTTAAATCTGCATTGCTAGTTTGTCTTGATTGAAGCCCAGCATTTGCAAGTCCACTTATTAATGTATTTAATTTTTTTTGAACAAGTTCCATCTTCTTTTCTTTGAATAAAAATGTATATTCTGTATCAACTACGTTATACTCCCTACTCATAAACATATTTGCTTTATTAATATCTTGCATTATAAGTTTTCTTATTCCTTGGTCTGGTGTTTGATTATATAATACTTGTAATTCACTTAAATACATATCAATATCAACTGGTCTATCTGAGATTAATAACCAAAATTCAAAATCTAAAGTATTATAAAATGTTGATAAATTAAATAAAGTTGCATTTTGAGATTGTTCGTCCAAAATAAAGATGTTTTTAGGACTAACTTTTACTCCCGTAACATAGTAACCATCAACAGTTAAAATCATTCCATTATTAATTGATTTAATTGGAAGCCAATCTTCAGCATATTTGGAACTCCCATTACTTGTTACATTTGGTTTATTACTATTCATCTGCGTCATCGCGAACACACCAGCCTTTCCAATAATATTTTTTCCTATTTGTATAAAAATCAAGTATGTTGTTTAAAAGTTGCATTACATTATGATAATTTCTAACAGGCATTACAAGTCCTGTAGCAATTAATAATGGTATAATGCTAATTATAAGTTCCACTGTTGTAGGATTTTTTAATATGAATAACATAATAATTGTTATTAAAGCTCCTATTCCACATACAATTATGTCCGGCCAAGTAAAGAAACCCAATATTAATTGTGATTTTTTACTATTAGCAGGTATTAAATATTGATTTTGCATTAACTAGTCCTCCTTTATTAATTTCCCTTTTTTGCTTGCTCTTCATGAATTTTTTTTGATATTTCTTGTGCCATACGGCCGCTTTCTTTCTTAAATGTATCTGTATTAGATAATAAATTAACTGCATTTGCACTATCTGGATTTCCAGATGCATCAAGAGGCCCTTTACTTAAGGTATCATAAGCACTCTGAACACCATTTGGATTAAGCGTAGAAAATGCTGCATTCATTGCTTTTTCTTGCTCATCACTTAAGTAAGTTATCTCACCCATATTTCTAATAACATCAATATCAGCATGTTGTTGTTTGAACATTTCAAATTCTTGAGCAACTGCTGAGTATCTTAAATCATTGCCAGCTTTTAACTTATCACTAACAGTTTTTAACTTAGCCATTTTTATCAAATTATCATACATTTTAATATCTTCAGTTTTCTTTTGTAAATCATAAGCCATTGCTTTATTAGAACTATCAAACCATCTATTATCAAATGAAGATTTGTACATTTTCTTCTTCGTAACTTGCCCAGTTTTTAAATCTTTAACGTTTCTTTCCTCAGCTGTATAATCGCTTTCATTAATTTGTCTTTCTTGTGCTGCTTTCTTTTGTCCTTCATATGTTAATACTAATTCATTATCTGCAGCCAAATCAAATAATTTCTTTTGGAATGCAACACCTTGATTGTAAATATCTTGTTCCTTTTTTAAACTCTCGTAATCATTTGTACCAGCCCAGTCTTTTACATTTGTCCAAGTATCAGTAATTTTACCCTTTGTTACACCAAATCTTCCAGGATGAGCTGCTTTATAAGACTCTCTCTTGTTACGATTGCCTGTAACTTCATTATTTGTTTTAGATGTAGCATCTTTCATTTCGCCAACGCTTCCAGCTTTCCTTCCATTTAGAAATCCATGAGCAAATCCTGATGTTGTACCAGCAAAAGTGCTACCAACACCTCTTGCTCCTTGTTTAAACTTTTGCCAACCTGTAGCATCTGGATTCTTTTCATTAAATTTTCTATAATTTTGTACTGCATGTATGGCATTTCTTGTTAAACCAGTAGCAGCACCACCAATCATTGTTCCAGCAGTAAATGCTCCACCAGCCTTAAGTTTATCCTTAATGCCAAGTTTCATATCACCATCACCAATGCCAAATAAATCACTCAACAATTTTGGTGCTTGTTGAACAAAAGTAATAATACCTAATATCATAAAAACACCGCCAAATAAATTTAATATAACAT
This sequence comes from uncultured Bacilli bacterium, assembly GCA_934167885.1. Lineage (GTDB taxonomy): Bacteria > Bacillota_I > Bacilli_A > RF39 > UBA660 > RUG12783. Next base: position 28,118 of record CAKPMB010000014.1, on the reverse strand, counting down.
TTCCAGTTCCTGCGGATTTATCAAATAAATCAACTTTAACAACTAACGAAATTAAATAAACTCCAAAATTCATTACTAATACTCTTGTAAATACACCCAAAAAAGTTGATGTAGTATTTTTTAACCATTTTTTATATATATCGTCCATTTTCGGTATAGCCATACAAATAAATGCAATGGGTGCAATGATTTGAAAAAATGCAAGTTTACATACTCTAACACCTAAGTCAAAGCAAAAACTAACAATAACGTATAGTAAGAAACATCCAACAATTAATGCAAGAAGCCAATCACAGCTTACCTCACCATCGTACCAGTTGTTTGCAAAAGCCCTAAACCCGGCAAAAGAACCAGTTGCATCAGCAAAATCAATAACTTCCTCATAAGTACAACTGTTCTTCTTTTTACAATTCAAAACAGCTTCTTCACCTTCTGGAGTATACCTAGTAATTACATTTCCAAGTGCAGTGGAATTTTTTAATCCATCATCACCGCTTTCATTAGTAAAGAAAGGTTTATATGTTTGAACACTCATTATTATTCCACCATATTTATTTCCAATAGCACCTCTTTGAGAATTTTTATTTACTTCACCAGTAAATATTCCACCTATAACGCCAGATTTTAATATAGCACTTTGAAGACCATAGGCGAACGAAAAAATTGATGGACATAATATAATTAAAACTATTGCAGTAGAAAATTTTATTAGAACTTGTTTCCCATCAATTCCCTTAGAACTACCATCCGGATCAACAATTTTAAGAAGTATTGCATAAGCTAAAACAAAAAGCATAACTACAGCAATTATTCTATATATATTTGTTGTTAATGATTTATAAGCGGATTCATTAAAAATATTAGTTTCTGCAAGTTGTAAAAAGATTCTATAAACTATATTTACAAATTTAAAGGGCAAAGTTGATAATGAAATTAGCATTCCATTAAACCAACCTACAATGTCATCCCAGCCTAAAATTAACATTACTTATCACTTCCTTACTTCGGCACGTCTATATTAATAGTATTACGATTATTTGATTTTGGTGCCCAATCATTTTTTGATTTGCTACTACATGTAACGCCAGGGCAATCACAATAATTCAATAAACATTTACTACACGCTTCAAATTCACTCTTTACTTTTTCTGTTCCATTTATTAAATTAATCATTGCAGATAGTATTGAAGGAAGTAAAAACACAAATACGCCAATTACTAATTTAAAAATAAACCCACTTAAAGCTTTTGAAAAGGCACCTTGGTCTTCATCAATAAATGCTTTAAATAATGAAACCATACCAATGATAATAAGCAAAACCGGTACTATAATCTTAATAATTATTAATCCAATAGCTGCTAGTTTAAGAAGTTTCACAATATTTTCATTTGAACAAGTAAATGAGTCTAGTCCCTGTTGAATTTTATCTTCTAAAATCAAACTATATGAGCCAAAATTTATATTATTAATATCTATATTTTTTGCATAAGAAACTTTTGTAAATGTAAAAAAGCAGCAAAGTAATATAAATAGTTTAAGTAATCTCGTTTTCAAAATATACCACCATATAAATTATATAATATTTGATATTAATTAGCAATAAATTTATGTCAAATAAAATTTTATAAATAGACAAATTACTATAATATTTTATATAATCATGTTATGAATGGCTAATTATTGGTAATATAATTAATACTTCTTCTAAATAAATAATTTTTGTGATATCATATTCACATGATAGGATGGTATATATGAAGAAAATAATTAAAACACTTTTTATCTTTTTGCTAATGATATTATGTATTAATAATGTTTATGCTGACGAGCCAAAATTTACATGTGTTTATAACGATTTTAAATTAGATCCAAGTAATAACAATGGAAAAGGTCTTCAAATAAATGTGTATAATGATTATGTAAAAGCGTATGTATATTATAAGGATACAGATGGTGGTACTAAAACGTATGATTTAGATGGCTGTAAAAGTAATTTAACTGAATGTGAAAAATTATGGGATAAAGAAGATGTTTCTTTAAACTTAAGAATTAACATAGATAATTTTTATGAAAATACTACGCCACATTGCCCCAATGCTATAGTTGATAATAGTGATTTATATGGCAATGGGCTTGTACTAAAATTTGGTAAAAAAAATACAACTTCTAGTGAATATGAAACTGAGTATATTCCAAGAAAAGAATATCCTCATGGCTCCGATAGTGGTTCAGGTAATGGCAACGTTGATGAAACCGTTTTAGAATGTACAAATGATAAAGGATATTCATATAGTTTTTCAACTAGTGAAGTCCCAAATGCATCACACGGTCAAATAAGCTTTGAATTTTTAAAAAAGAAAAGTGGAAAAATTTTAATAAGAGTTACATATGGTTCAACTATGAATGAATATACTGTTGGCGATGGTTCTTATAAAGAGTTAGAATCTGGAAATGCAACAGGAAATGCAAGAGTAAAATTTGATAGTTTTGGTTCATTCAATTCTTGCCCATCAAAAAAAGATTTATCATTTTGCGAAGCTGATATAACAGGTGAAAATTTTAAAACATTTGCAATTACATTAAATGATAATGTTTGTAAAAGCGTTCCCACAAAAATTCCTGGATATAATCATAATGTTGACGATCCTAAAGAGCTCGAATGTGAAAGTATTTTTACTGGAGACTTACAACAATATTTAGAAAAAATTTTTAGTATTATGAAGTACTTGGGAATTGTACTTTGTATTGGGCTTTCTATAGTGGACTTTGTTAAAGCTATATTAGATGATGATAAAAATGCATTAAATAAAATTACAAAAAGAGTTTTAACAAGACTACTTCTTGTAGCATTATTATTCTTTTTACCAACTATTGTTAATTTTATAGTAACAATGATTGATTCTAATGCTTGTAAAATTAATTTTTAAAATGCTGATTATTTTTCAGTATTTTTTATTTAATTATTATAGTTATTTTGATATAATTAGACTATGAAGAAATTTTTTATTTTATTTTTAAGTTTATTTTATATAATGTGTATCAATGTTTTTGCAGACGAAATATGTTCGACAAATAAAACTGGGGATCAAGAAAGGCTACTATGTACTTTTACCATGGAAGACAAAACATGTTTTGTTACTATAACTAGAACATTAAATTCTGCTACTCCGCCAAAACTAGTTATTGATAGTGTAAAGCAAAACGATATTTCTAAAACTAGTTATACATGCAATAGTGGTATAACATTTAGTTTAAATATTCCTTTAAATAAAGGATTAAATGGATTTGATCAAGTATCTGTATCAGGTAGTCCATCAAATGGCATATATAAAATAACCGGTTTAGAAGCGTATTCAGCTAATTCACCAAAAGTAAAATGTGCCGGGCCAGATTATAATATTATCGTCGATGAAGAAGATGGATGGGTTTGTAAAATTGAAATATATGCAGATGAAAACAACAACGTTATTATGAAATATGGTGACCAAGAGGCAACTAATCCTACTAAGAAAAAAAATAATTCATCATACATATGCTCTTATGCCGGTGATTCTGAAACATTCACTCTAAGTAAAGACATGAAACAAGGTGAATTAACCGATACATCTAAATGTCCAAAGATTATTACATCAGCCAAAACTGAAGCTGATAACGTAGGTCAAGATAATCAAACGCCAGAACGAGATTCTGAAAATGATAATGATGCAGACACTAATATACCTGGATATAATCATAATGTTGACGACCCTAAAGAGCTCGAATGTGAAAGCATTTTCACTGGAGATTTACAACAATATTTAGAAAAAATTTTTAGTATTATGAAGTACTTGGGAATTGTACTTTGTATTGGGCTTTCTATAGTGGACTTTGTTAAAGCTATATTAGATGATGATAAAAATGCATTAAATAAAATTACAAAAAGAGTTTTAACAAGACTACTTCTTGTAGCATTATTATTCTTTTTACCAACTATTGTTAATTTTATAGTAACAATGATTGATTCTAATGCTTGTAAAATTAATTTTTAAAATAAAAAAACTAATTAGGATTTAATTTTCTAATTAGTTTTATTTTGTTTTAGTACTTTTTTTCTTGTTTGGAACTAGTTTAACTTTTACGCCCTTATATCTAGCAAATTCATATTTAACGCCTTCAGGTAAATTTTTCTTTAATTTTTTCATAATCTCACTCCTTGCAGCAAGATTATAGCATAATTTCATATATTTGTACAAGTACTTTATTTGTTTCTATTATTAATTGTTTTAAAAATATCTCTCTGATTATTATTTGTTGTACTATTTGTTGGCACTGGATTTTTCCTATTACGTTCAATAGTATTAATTTGAAAATCGGCTTCATTTATCTGAGATTTTAATTTCTGCATTCGCATTAATAATGCATTATTTACATTATTGTTAGAGGCAAGTTTAGTTAGCTCATTTTCCATACTAAATTTTCTGTTTTTTAAATAATCTATTTTTTCCATAAATACCCTTTCTATATAAATTTTACTCCAAGCATGCCAACTAGAAATTGGCTTTGTAAAGGTTCAATTACAATACCTTTTAATGAAGCACTATCAAAAATAATATTTCTTATATCAGATGAAGAAAAATCTACATCTTTTAAATTTACGTTAAAAAACTCAGTTTTGTCAAAAATATTTCTATAAAAACATATGTTTTTTATTTTACTTTCAATAAAGTAGCTTTCTGTTAAGTTAGAATTTTCTATTAGTAATTTATTAATAGATGAACCCGAAAAATTAGAATATTTTAATAATGAACTATCTATATATACATCTTTAATACTTGAATCGATAAAACTTACACCAAGTAATTTTGAATTTATAAATTCACACCTTTCGATTAATTTTTCACTAAAATTTTTATTAGACAAATCACATGATTTAAAAATACAATCTATTAAATTAACATTTATTAATTCAATATTTGAAAAATCAATATTATCAAATATGCACGAGTTAAAATCAATGTTTTCTATAACTATTTTCATTTTAACGTTTGAATTAATTATAATATTTTCAAAATTATTATTTTTTAAACATTCTTCAAAAGATGACTCAATACATTTTTTTATTTTGGGATTAACAATTTTCATCATAATTTTAGAATAACACAAATTTATTTTTAATTCTAGTTCTTTTTAGTGATATGTGTAATCAAAATTTGAACATATTAATAATATCAGATGAAGAATACAATAATATTATAGTTAAAGGAGAAATTCTATGGTAAAATTTCAACCATTCAAAAATGAAAAAGTCGTTATAACAATTAGAATAGATAACGAAAAACTCGAAATGATTGATAAGTTATCTGCGAAGATTGATATAAGTAGGAATGAATTTATTAATCAATGCCTTGATTATGCAATAAATAATTTAGATAAAGAAGATAATGATACTAATAAAGAAGAAAACAAAAAAACCGATTAGAAATTCTAACCGGTCTATTTTTATTTTGGCAGGGGCGGAGAGAATCGAACTCCCATCTAAAGTTTTGGAGACTCCTATGCTACCATTATACCACGCCCCTAAGGCAAGAACATTATAACATAATTATAATTAGCAATCAAGATTTTTAATCATATTATATTCTAGGTGATAGTGTGATAATTTCTTATAATACAAAAGAGCTAGATTTACTAGCAAGAATAATGAGAGCAGAAGCATTAAATGAGGGAGAATTAGGTATGTTAATGGTTGGAAACGTTGTAGTCAATAGAGTTCTTGCTAATTGCTTAACATTTAAAAATATTAATAGTTTATATAACGCAATTTATCAGCAGAATCAATTTGTTGGAACTAACAGTTCATTATTTCAAGCAAGTGCTACAACACTTGAAAAAAACTTAGCTAAAAGAATATTACAAGGTGAATATTATTACCCAGCAACTAATGCACTATGGTTTTATGCACCTAACAAAAATGAAAATTGCAAAAATACTTGGTATAATCAAACTTTATCTGGAAGATATAAAAACCATTGTTTCTATAACCCTGACCCAGGAGTATGTCAAGAAATTCATTAAAAAAAGATTGCACAAATTATGCAATCTCAATTTTATTATCTTTAACATCAATGTTAATAGTAGAATTTTGACTTATTTCATTATTAATAAGTTTTTTTGCTATTAGTGTTTCAAGTTCTTTATTAACTAGTCTTTTTAATGGTCTAGCGCCAAAATATTCATCATAGCCATTATCAATAAAATATTTTTTAGCATTAGATGAAAGAATTATTTTTACATTTATATCGCTTAAACGTTTTTCAATATCTCTAATGATATTATCAAGTATTTGCGATAAATCATCTTTACTAAGTTTATTAAATACAATAATTTCATCAAGTCTATTTAAAAATTCAGGTTTGAAATATTTTGTAAGCTCTGAGGTTACCTTATCTTCTTCATTATTTAAAATATATTCACTGCCTACATTTGATGTCATTATTATAATTGTATTTTTAAAATCTACAGTTCTTCCATTAGAATCAGTAAGTCTACCTTCATCTAGAATTTGAAGTAATAAATTTAATACATCAGGATGTGCTTTTTCAATTTCATCAAATAAAACTATGCAATAAGGATTGCGACGTACTTTTTCTGTAAGCTGTCCTCCCTCTTCATATCCAATGTATCCTGGCGCTGCACCGATAAGTCTTGATACAGAATATTTTTCCATATATTCACTCATATCAATTCTTACCATGTGATGTTCATCATCAAAAAGCTCATATGCAAGACTTCTTGCAACTTCAGTTTTTCCTACACCTGTTGGGCCTAAAAACATAAATGAACCAATTGGTCTATTAGGATCTTTAATACCACTTCTTGAACGAATAATTGCATCAGATACAAGTTTTAATGCTTTATTCTGACCTTTTACACGTTTTTTTAAGTTTTCTTCAAGATTTAATATTTTTTCTTTTTCAGAACTCATTAACTTAGAAAGTGGAATATTGGTCCATTTGCTAATAATACCAGCGATATCTTCACTAGTTACAACGTCACTTAATATATTATTCTTGTTTTCTTTTGTTAAATTTTCAAGTTTCAACTTAAGTTCTGGTAATGTTCCATTTTTAAGTCTTGCAGCAGTTTCTAAATCATAATTATTTTCTGCTTGTTCAAGTTCAAAATTACATTTAGAAATTTGGGATTTAACCTTTTTAATCTCTTCGTTAAGGTCTTTTTCTTTTTGCCATTTTTCATTAAGCTTTTGCTCTTCCCCTTTTAATGTATAAAGTTCATCATCAATTTTTTCAAACCTCTTTATAGATAGTTCATCTTTTTCTTTTTTTAACGCTTCTTTTTCAACTTGTAATGTTAAAATTTTGCGGGTTATTTCATCTAAAGCTGTTGGAACACTATCCATTTGTACTCTAATAGTTGCACAGGCTTCATCTACTAAATCAATTGCTTTATCTGGTAAAAATCTATCAGTTATATACCTATTTGAAAGAGTCGCAGCACTAACTAAAGCTTTATCCTGAATAGAAACACCATGGTATATTTCAAATCTTTCCTTTAAACCACGAAGTATAGTTATTGTATCTTCGACAGTAGGCTCTGATACTGTTACTTTTTGAAATCTTCTTTCTAGTGCACCATCTTTTTCAATATACATACGATATTCATTTAATGTTGTAGCACCAATAACGTGAATTTCACCACGTGCAAGCATTGGCTTTAAAATATTTCCAGTATCCATTGCACCTTCGGCACTACCAGTACCTACTATTAAATGAATTTCATCAATAAACATTATTAGGTTGCCTTCACTTTTTTTAATTTCGTCTAAAACTTTTTTTAGTCTTTCTTCAAATTCACCACGATATTTTGCACCAGCTATTAATGATGCCATATTTAATTCCCAAATTGTTTTATTTTTTAAACTTTCAGGAACATCTCCCTTTACAATTCTTTGAGCAAGTCCCTCTACAATTGCAGTTTTTCCTACACCTGGCTCACCGATAAGAACTGGATTGTTTTTTGTTTTTCTAGAAAGTATTCTAGTTATACTCCTTATTTCATCGTCTCTACCAATTATTGGATCTATTTTACGGTTTTTAACATCTTCATTTATATTACGTCCATATTTTTCTAGAACGTTTTCATTTTCTTCATTATTTTGATTGTACATTTTACATACCTCCTTTTTACATATACTATTATACTCAAAAATTAGCACTTGTCAATATTAAGTGCTAATTATAATATATTTAAATCTTTATTTTTTATGCAAAAAAATATGAAAACATTTGTTATTTTCATATTTTAAGTTTTTTACCAATTTGAAGTGTATTTGACGTTAAATTGTTTTTATTTTTAATACTATCTACTGTTGTATTAAACTTTCTAGCTATAGCCCATAATGAATCACCCTTTTGAACTATATAAATTGTATCTTTCGATGGAACAATTAATTCTTGACCGATGCTTAAAGTAGTACTATTTAAATTATTTAATTTCTTTATGTTATCTACTGTTGTGTTATACATATTAGCAATCTTATAAAGAGTATCACCTTTTTGTACTTTATATATATTTTGATTATCTGGATTTACTTTAGTGCCTTTAATTTTTAATCTTTGACCAATTGATAAAAGATTTGTCTTTAAATTGTTGATAGACTTAAGTTCTTCGACAGTGGTATTATATTTTTTAGCTATGCTCCATAATGAATCGCCTTTTTGAACTATATAGTAATCATTTTCTTCATTCGAACCTTTTAATGAATATGGCACACCAATATAGTTTGCTAATGCTTTTACAACTGCTTCCGCTAAATCTTCCCAATTGTTTTTAATTAAGTTTACATCATCCTCAGTGCTATCTAAAAAACCATATTCTACAATTAATGTTTCATTATTTGGTGTATCTCTTAACAAATAATAATAATCTTTTGATGGATTACTAGGTAATCTACGTTGATAATATTTTCTAACATTTTGACCAGATGCTTCTAGTTCTTTAGTAATAAGTTTTGATAGAGTATCTTTATTACGAAGTGCATAAATTACTTCCGCACCATCGCCACCTGGCATAGGTCAAAATGTAACTAATGTAATTTTCTCCATAATTATTGCCAATAATTACCGAAAATGATAAAATATATAACTAAATTATGGAGGTGTCTATGTCTTTTATATTACATAATCAAATTTTTGATATTATAATTTCTATTCTAATTATTTTAAATATTATTTTTACATTCATTTTATCAATTGATGATTTAAAAAAAGATTTAAACAAAAGTAATAATAATGACAAACTAACAAAAATACAATTATTCAAAATTATAATAGCAATTATTTATATTATAGTAATTGCAATATTCATAATAAAGATTGCAAAAAAATATAATGTTGCTTCTTATTTAACATTAATATATTATTTATCCTTTGTAATAGCAGCTATAAAGTTATTTAATAAAAACATTAAAGATTTAACAACTGAAAATAAAATGTCTTATATTATGACAACATCACTATTTTTAGTATTCTTTTCTACTAACGCATCACAAATATATTTAAATACACCTTTAAATGTGCAGCATACTTTTAAAGAATACTTATTACTAGCTTTTTTGAGTATTAAAATTATATTTTTCATATTTTGTATAATTATAAACTTATCAATATTAGCATCAAATTTTGCTATTTTATTTAATAAACCTTTAAAGAAATCAAAAGAACTGTTAAACAAGTTTATAACCAAAAGATTTGAACTACAATTATATGATTTTTATTTATCAAATAAATGCTCAAAAAAACTTTTTGCACTAGATATAATTATCTTTATAATATTATGCCCATTTCAACTTATAGCATATTTATTATTTGCATTATTTATATTATTCATTAGATTTTTATTAAGAAAAATACTAAATTTTTGTAGTAATCTAACAAATTATCTTGATAATAGCAAAAAAGTTATTTCAAAAGCATTAAAAATATCAACCATATTATCATTATTAATAGTTTATATAATAGCGGCTTATAATCCTAAAATAATATGTGAAACTACTAAAGATGTATATAATCTATTTATTACAGTTATATTAATACCAATAATTTATGATAGTATCAAATCAAATCGAGATAATCTATCAATTTCAAAATAGCAATTGCAAAGTTATTACGATTAAACGTAATAATTTTTATTTTTTAGAAATTATTACTCTAGAAAGCGATTATTTTTTTGTTTCAATTTCCTTTTCATCAACATACTGATAATTTAAGGCATTCGCATTAGTAACTACACTCTCACCTAGTTCACTTTCTAAATCTTTTCTTGCATTACCAGCAATTTTGCCACCACGCTTTGCTACATCTATGTTTTCATTTAAACCTTTTGGACTTTTCTTTTTAGCAATTTCTCTAGTTGCTATTTCTCCTAAATCTGCAAGTGCTACTTCAACATCAGACATATTATCTCGGAGTGACTCTTTCCTAAGTCCTTTAAATGATTTGTATTGTTTTGCAGTCATGCCAGACCATTCTTTATAAATTTCATTTGTTAGAATTGCATATTCTTTGGATTCAGTTATTCCACCATCTTTCCATACATCAGTAAGTTGTTTTCTATCTTGAATACCTTTAATTCTTTTACCAATCCATTTTTCGTCATAACCTTTGGATCTATATAAGTCTATCGCTCTTTGTGCTGCTAGTGAAGGATCAAACGTTTCATCAATTCTTTCACTACCTAATTTTGCTAACCATTGTTTAATTGGCTCTGCATTTTTACTAGGAATTGATTCAATAATTCTAAACATTCCTTCAATATCAACAACATCAGTCATACGATATTTACCATCTTTAGCTTTAAGTTTCAAAGCGTTACAATTTGTAACGGTTTCATTTCCTTCATCCTTAAGTCTCTTTTTAAGTACTCTCCAATACGTTTGTGGATTATTACTTTCTGAAATAACACTAACTATGTCAACAACACTTATAAAGTATTTTTCTTGTTCCTTATCCCAAACAGTTCTAATTGTTTCATTATTAAATATTTTATTTACTAAATGCATTTTATCTTGATTCATTAATTACCTCCTCCTTTAAATATATCATATCAAACATTTGTTCTTATTTCAACGCTTTTATAAGTAATTTATTAATAATTATTATCTTCTAGACAACTTGGCGCAAAGTTTAACTTCGTCGCCACTTGCGACAAAGTTAACTTATCTAAACATTAATAGATTAAAACAATAATAATTCTTCTTAAGATTTTAAAATAGCAACTTCCATCCAAGTTGGTGGTAAATTAGTAGATATTGCACTAACTTTGGTCCAACTTGAGCCGAAGTTAATTAATCATTCATATTAGTAACTTGTGCTCAAGTTGGTCACAAGTTTGTTATAATAATTATATTTAATAATTTTACACATAATTTCTTTGTATTTTCGCCTCTATATGTACGAAGTTAGTAATAAACTAACTTCAATTAATCAATATCATTTAATAAACTGAATTTATAAAATATTTCAATGTTTCTATCTTTATCAATTACAATTTTATCAATAATAGATTGTAATAATTCTCTACTTGGATTATCAAGATTTATTAATTTCTTAATTTTATCTTCATAGTTTTTCATTTCTTTTGATGACTCTTTTTTCTTTTTATCTACAGTTTGTAGTTCTTCTATTCTAGATTTAGATTGATTTAGTAATATTTCTGTTTCTCTTGATAGTCGTTTATAAGTATCTTCTGAAATATTACCTTTAAATTTATCATCATATAGCATATCAATTTTAGCATTGTATTCTTTAATTTTTTTATTCAAAAAATTAATTTCTTCTGTTGTGCTTTCTTTAGAAGCATTTTTATCATTTATAAGTCGTGCTAATGATTTAACGTCAATCTCATCTAAATATTTCTTACAAGTACTTTTAATAGTACTTAGTAATGCTTCTTCTAATTTATCATAAGGCATAAAATGTGGATAACATAAATGTCTTCTTGGATCCCTTGAATATCTATTACAATTAACAGTCCAATAATCATGATTTTTTCGGTAAGTAACCGTTAAAGTATTACCACATTCCTGACAATAAATAAGATTTTCAAATAATCTTTTTTCTCTATCAGTTTGTGTTTTCTGCTTTCTTTTAACATTACTTTGAACTTTATTAAAAACTTCTTTACTAACTAATGGTTCATGAGTATTCTCTACAATTATCCATGATTCTTTATTAAGAGCAACTTTTTTTTGAGATTTATATGATAATTTAGTTTGTACATTTTGTACCATATCACCTGTATACATTTGATTCTTTAGTATCTTCTTTACCGATGAAACAGTCCATATAGGATTAAATTTTTGTTTTGAGCCTTCTTTCTTTTTGTATAAACTTGGTGTTGGATATTTACAATCATTAAGATAAGTTGCAATATCACTTACACTTACACCATTATTTGCCATTTCAAATATCTTTTTAACAATAAAGGCAGTATCAGGATTAGGTAATAAATGTCCTTTATCTTCTGGGTCTCTCATATAGCCAAAGCTAGGCTCACTTCCAATAAATTTTCCATCTTCTTTTTTATTTCTTAAAATAGAACGTATCTTTTTAGAATTATCTCTACTTGTCATATCATTAAATACTGATTTAAAAGGTATCATTTCATTACCAACATTATTTAAAAAAGTATCTACTTGATCAAGTACAGCAATATATCTAACTTTTTTTAAAAGAAAATACTCATCGACATAATAACCACAAGTAATGTAATTTCTACCAAGTCTAGATAAATCTTTTGTTATAACACAATTTATTCTACCATTTTCAATATCTTCAAGTAATCTTTTAAAGCCTGGTCTATCAAAATTAGTACCAGTAAATCCATCATCAATATATTCATCGACAAAGGTAAATTCATTTTGTTTTACAAAACTCATTAATAAATTTCTTTGATTAATAATACTTTCACTTTCTGATTCATAACTTTTATCAGAATCTACTTCAGATAATCTTATATATAATCCTACTCTATAGTAACTAGGGTGTTGTAATATAGTGTTATACACGGCTTTTTCTCCTTTCTTCTGTATAACATTTAAAGCCTAGACCCAGTCTATCACTAAAATAGACATATAACAAATCTACGATTTTATTAAAACACATTTTATATATCCAATTATCAAATCATTAATAGTAGAATTATCATCTTTTTTAAAGGTTTCTTTAATATTAAACATATTTCACCTCTTAAAAAATTCTATGATAATTTTTCCCATTTTATTTTCATTCCTCCTCTTTTTTAAATTCTTCTAATAATTTATTCATTTCTTCAAGTTCTTCATCAGTTGGCTTTTCACTTTTAATTAATTGTCCATTCCAATATTCATTACCAAGCTCATCTTTGTAATATATTTTATTTATATTACTTTTATCATATTGTTTAAAGTTTAGTTGAATACTAGAATTAAAGTTATCTTTTATACCTTGTATTTTATTCTTTAATACATGGTCAAGTGTAATTGTACGTTTAGAATTATTAGTGCCATCTTTTTCATATTTCAAATTAATATAATTTAAAGAGGCTAAATGATTAATAGTTTTAGATATTGTTTGTTTACTATACCCATGAATATTCATAAAATAACTATTTGTAGCCCAACAATATCCTTTATTCTTACACAAAGAAATTATGTGCAGCAACAATAACTTTTCTAAAGACGATATTCTACTATCACTTAATACCGATATTGGTATAATTGGATTTATAAATTCTTCCATAGTATCCATTCTATAGAATCATACATAAAATATATCTTTATAAAAGTGCACTTTTACATACTACTTCTCCTAGGTGTTTTCATCTTACATCAAATAAAAATAAAAAGATATTGTACAAAAAAGAAAAAAAGAGTACAAACTGTACTCCCATAAAACCTAATTATAAATTATTTAATTTATCTAAAATTTCATTTCTCTCTTTGATTAAAATATTCTCAGATATATCTATAGCAGGCTGAAAAATATTTATATTTCCTTCAAAGTGATTAAACTCGTTAAGCAATGTTTTTTTTGAATAGAAAAATATTCTCATCCTACTATTTTCAATTGTTTCTTCTTTAAATGATTGGAAAATTATACTTGAAAGTTGATCATATTTAGTGGTATTAATGCTAAATTTATCAACTAATATTTTTTCAGTTTTCAATCTTAAATACAAATATGTAAGATTATTGCATAAAACTTTATTCAAAATTGGATATTCGTTTTTGTCAATAATCTCATTTAGATTACAAATATCTAAACTTAATATATCACTAATATTTATAGTATAATTATTACTCAAATTATTATTAAATAATGAATAATATATTTGTCCTAAATCAACATGTTCTGTTTCATATCCATGCATTAATTTTGTTAATTGATTTTTTATTACTTGATTGCCTATATATTTAACATATCCTCTCATAAATGGAATTAATGAATAAATATATAATTTTTCATCTTTTACAAATTCAATAATTTTATTTGAACGAATAAAATCGAGAAAATCAGGTATTGAAATTAAAAGCATTTTTTCATTATGATTAACTTCAATAAATCCATTCTCTTGTCCATCAAAATTATTAAATAAATAAATGTTGAAATTATTGTTATTTTGATATTCTATTAATCTTATTAAATCAATATTGTGAGTTAAAATAATTATTTTCTTTTTTATTAAAAACTTTACTATCGCATATACCAATTTATTTTTAAAAATAGAGTCAAAACTTGAGATTGGATCATCTATAACTATTATTTCATTTTCAACATTTTTTGCTTTCAAAAGTTCAAATGTTAATGAAATAAAATTTTGTTCACCAGAACTCAATTTTAAATTTTCACGCGCTACTCCAATTAAATCTTCAGAATCTAAAGTAATAACAATTCTATTATCTGCTCTTTGTAATTTTATGCTTTTATTGATATTTTTTTCTATAAATTCTTCAATAAACATTAAGTCCTCATCAGTAATATTTAATTCTTTAGTCAACATTTTTTTATATTCTGTATATTTATCAACAAATTCTTTTGAAAGTGAAGAAGATAATAAATTGTTTATTAAAGATTTATAAATATTAATATACATTTCAATCTCTTTTATAAGATTTGAAACAATATCTATACTTCCAGATGATATTGCACGAGTCAAAGTATTTTTTATATTAAAAGGATCAGTTTCACCAATTCTATTTATAATTTCAATTAATATATTTTTAGTATCATCGTCAAGATTATTAATTATTTCTGCTTTTTTAATATTCTTCTTTTTCAGTAATTCTTTTGAATTAATATTGTCATTATCACAAACTATACAATTACTTAATTCATTATATTTATTTAATATAATAATAGCATCATCATATTGTTCGATTTTGGAAAAATCGTTTGATTCCTTAATATTAGAAATTCTCACTATTCTATTAATAATTTCAAAATTTTCATCAGAAATGACATACTTAAATTTATCAGCATTATGTTCATCCAGTTTTTCTTCTTTCGATTTTTGAATAAGATGTATATAATCATCTAGATTAATATCTGTTGATTTTGCTCTAACATTTACAATCTTCTTCAGAATATTATGTAATGAATGATCTATCCATGAAAATTTATTATCTGAAATTTTAGACAAATTCATATTATTTTTTAATGATAATCTTAAATCTTTATAAATATCATCAAATTTATCATCAATCCATTCTTTAAGTTCATATTCTCTAGCTATATTATCACCTAATAAAAAGTCTTGTGCTTTTCCCTTAATAATATTTCTACTATTCTGATCATTTATAATATGAAACAAATTACAATTATTAGTTGAATATTGATTTCCATCATAGTTAAGTGTAAATTCTCCTTGATTATCTAAAACTTTACAAAAACTACTTTTACCAACACCATTAGGAGCATATAATACATTGATGTTTGTATTAGTAAAATCAATTATATTATTTTTATTCATATTAATAAAATCTTCACAAAAAATATTTTCCTTTTTTAGTTTTAAAAATTCTAACTGCATATAATTACCTCCCACTACATAAAAAGCGCAATACAAAACCTAAATATATTTAAGCCTGTACTAGCGCTTTAATACTATTTATTTCCTTTTGCTCTATTATGCGTTTGACATAACATTTGACAATTATCTATATCAGTAGAACCGCCTTTGCTCCATGCAGTTACATGATCTGCATCCATTTCTTTTAATTCCCAAATTCTATTTTTGTTATTGTCATTTCCTATTGCACATAATGGACAATTACTAATATCTTTTAATTTTGCTTCTTGAGTTTGTTTTTCGTAAACAACCCGCTTTGTATTATCATCAAATACTCTAATATTTAATAATTTAGTATCTTTACATCCACCTAAAATATATTCGCATATACCTTTAGTATCTTGTACTTGAGGATCAGCATATAATTTACATAATATTTCTGAAACCTTATTAGGATCATATGAATTATTATGATATGTTTCATACAATCTTCCCCATTCTAAACCTCTCATATCAGATTTAACATCTTTGAATACAGTTGATGCCCAAGTTATTACAGAGTTAAAATATGCTTTTAATTCTGTAATATTAGTATCAAATCTATGTTGACTCATATAACTATCAACATTGCCTTTGCTTACCCAATTAAGTGCAGTTGCAAGATACTCTTGTCTATTTACATCACCCTTTATATATGCACTCCATTTTTGAATATTTGCATTTTGAGAATTAGAGAATTCTTCACGAGCCATAGTTACAAATGGACCAGAATAAATAGCATTTAATAATTCTTGATTATTAAGTGGAACACCTACAATATTAATTGTTTTAAACCATTCTTTAATTTCTGATTCTTCACCTTCACAAATATAAATTGTTAATTGAGAATCAAGAATTTTATTTTGTAAATTTTTAGCCAGCCCATCAAAATATTGCTCCATACCATGTTCATCTTTAATAGCAAATTTATCTGTAATAAATCTTCCAAAACTAGTAACTCTTTGTTGCCCATCTAAAATTTCATATTTATCTTCTCCAACTTTAACAAAATATAATAAACCTAGTGGATAACCTTTTAATAATGAATTAATTACAGCAACATCCCTTTTTCCATCAGCATAAATATAGTTTCTTTGATATTCAGGTTGAATTGTTAATTTTCCACCCCATCCAAATAAGCCTTTTCCTTCATATTCATTATAAACAAATCCTTCATTTATATCTTTAATAGTTAAATCAGTTTTCAATATTGTTTTCATTTTTACACCTCTAAATCTTAATCTAAATCTATATGTTTTATTAGTATTCTTGCATATAAAATTTCTAAAAATCCATCTGCATTGTCGGCAGTATAATATATCTTTCCAAATGGTTTTTTATGTAAAATAATTGGCCCATCATTAACTTTATTTCCGCTTTTTATATTGCCAGCATTATCATGTTGTTTTGCATTAACATATATTTTTGTTCTTAAATCATTTTGGACATTATTGCCACTGGTTGTAAGTCCTATAATTTTAAATTGATCTGGATTATATTTATTTAAAAATGATATAGGCACACCCATTGTCCCCTCATAATCCCTTGGAATGGAATCAGTATATGATACTTCAATTGCATCATAGTTATCATATGTTGGATATCCTCTTTCTAATATCTCTTTATGCTTACTAAATTTTAAATTATCTTCCATTGACATTAATTGTAAAGGCTGATGTCTTCTTCCATGTTCCAAATTAGTAAACCATCCTGTACCGGCAACACTAATATATTTTTTGCCATTTTTATCTCTATATAATTCTGTTCCTTTCATTTCATATGAGTCTGGGACTAAAAATGTCATGTTTTTGCCATTTACTCTTTGATTAAATCTATTACCAGTCCACATTTTATTATCTTTTATTAAGGGAAATATTTCTTTATAAGTTATAGCATTTTGATTTCCAATAATTAAAAAATCCTTTTTTGCTTCAATTATCCAATTTACAAATTCTCTAAATAAACTAAATGGTGGATTTGTGATAATAATATCCGATTCATCTCTCAATTTTTTCACTTCATCAGACCTAAAATCACCATCTCCATCAAGATAATCCCATTCTAAATCTTCTATATCAATCTTTCCAGATTTATTTTTATCTCTATCTAATATAAAAATTTTTCCATTTGTGTTAGTTTTATTTTTATCAAATTTAGGACTAGACTGTTCAAATAATGATAATTGTACAAATACTGCACTTTTCTTCTCATTTGCATAGCTTGTGCTTATTAGTTTTTTTAATCCAAATCTCTCAAAGTTTTGAGCAAAAAACTTTGTAAAATTACTCCACTCTGGATCATCACAAGGAAGTAATATAGTTTTATTTCTAAATACATCAGGATTATACTCCAAATATGCATTTACCTCTCTTTGAATTTCATCATACTGTGTATAAAATTCATCTGCTTTTGCCTTATTAGCTGCCTTTAATCCTTTATTATCGATTGCCACAAATATCACCTCCTACTAATTATAATTTTTTCTAATTTGTGTTCCAATTGATATAAAGTATTTCCACTAGATACATCTCCGCCTAAATCTTCAAGAGCTGAATATAATATTTGACGTTTAGACGGATTTGAATTATTTGGAACTTCTATATCATTTTCTTTTTCATAAATACCTAATGTTCCATCTTCTTTTGTCTTTGAATAATAATCCTTTCCAGTTAAACTAGAATGAAATTGAATATTTTTGAAATGATGTCTATTTTTAGACAATGATAATGCTTCTTTTTCTTCTTCTATTTCCTCTTTAGTTTCTTTCCATAAATGTAATCTATCACTTGTACCAGTAACTTCTGCCATACTTTCAAATGCTGAATATATTTCTTCTGGTTTAATATGATAAAATTCTCTTACTCTTATCTTATCTCCAATTTTTTCTTTGCTTCTTAATTCTGGATTTAAAGTATCAATAAAGTTATGCAATTTCTTATCAGTTAATCTTTCTGTTACGTCAAATGTTGCATATATATGAAAAGAAAAAGGTACTGCCTCAGAATTATTTAATTGCTTAACTCTTGCCTCAACAGCATCTGCATATCCTATTTTTACATATTCTGGAAAAGACGGATTTGTTAATATATAAATTACACCACATTTTTGCTTCATATTTTCACACTCCTAAAAACACAAATACAAATATATTATACCATATAACTTGACAATTTTTGGATTTTGTCACCAAATTTCTTACCATTTTTCAATTTTTACAATGTAACTATTTCAAAATTAGGGTTTGGGACATTCCCATAAAAGAATTTCGTACGGGAGTACAAATTCAGTGCTGGCTAGACAACAAACATACTCCTATAACAATTTTTAAATTTGTTTTATTATTAAATTCACTTATAAAATATAGTTATTTATTAATTGAAATATTATCTGATTTCTATGAATTACTAAACTTCTTGGTTCATAAAAACACATAAACATTTCATTTTTGTCCACTGATTTTTTATATAATTTTAAAAATAATATTAAGTTTTTCTTTTGAAAATCAGTCATATTTTCTATCAAAAAATTTATATTTTGATAAGAATGTTGATCTAAAAAATCAAAAAATTTATTTATAAAACCAATCATAACATCAGATAATTGTAATCGAATATTTTTCTTAGAATCTTCAAAATTATAATTAGTAATGTCACTTTTTTTTAATTTATCTTGAATTTCCGTAATCTCATCAAAGCAATGAAATGATTTATAAAATTTCACACACATATCTAAGTTCAACCCTGAATAACCATCAATTATTACCTTTTCAGAATTATTATCTAAAAAAATTAATTGCTCTTTTTTTGAATATTCTTTAAATAATTGCCTACAATTTTCAAGACCAAATAACATATTAGTATCTGTTTCATTAATCCAATTACACATTTTTTTGCAAAAAAACTCAATGTAATCTCCAGTAACATTGGGATAATTTGATTCCTCTAAAATATGTATAAACCTATTCATATCTGTTTTTACATAAAAATATAATTCATCTTTCATTATTGGTGCTAAAAAAGAATATGTTTCTTTATATTTATCCAACAACAAAGAATCAACTATTTCTATTATTACATCATAAAGATTATCAAAAGTAGAACAATGCAAATATATATCATTATCATACATAAATTCTAATATTTTATTTAAATTTTTACCTCTCAAACAATTTATAAATGTATCTGTTTTTCCTGTATTTATTTGTTTAAATTTTAATTCACCTTGTATATTTAATTTTTTTAATAATTCGTCCCAATCAACTATATCATCTTTATTTTTTGCTAACGTTATTCCACCTAATCTATATTTTTGTAAAAAATTATTAATATTTAAATTTTTGTTATCTTTAAACTGAAATTTAATAAAATTGTTTGTTTCATCATAATAAAAAATATTAACAACATTAGTATCATAACCTTGCTCAGTATAGTATTCTTCTAACAATGCACTAAGACTCATAACAATCAACTCCTTACATATATTATAACATTAAAAACACTACCATTTTCTGATAGTGTTAATTTCTTTAATAATATCTTTTCAATCTTAAAGGATTAGTATTTTTTACTACTAAATTATATTTTATTTTTAATATTTCTTTCACTTTAGGTATAAGTCTACTAATATCACATCTACAATTAAATATATCCACAGCAGAGTTAATATGATTTATTAAATTACATTCTATTAAACAATGTTTACTATATGCATTTGCTAAATAAAATGCTACTAAATCAGGTATAACATAATTATTTAAATAATTATTAACATTGTTATAAAATGGTAAATATATTTTTTCAAATTCTTTATCAGTTATATCACGCATAGATATATTCCTTTAAAGCTATTTCATCTGCTATATTTTTAATATTATTCATTTTACTTATCCACAAAATTTGATTACTATTTTTTAATTCTTCAGTAATATTTTCTTTTTCAGATAGTTCATTAATTAACTTCTGCACCTTCTCCATAACGGTAATATCTATATTATGAAGATATTCATTTAATTTATCATCAACAAGCAAATCAAAATATAATCCTAATTTTTCTTTCTTAATATACTCTAGTCTTAATAATCCATATTTTCCTATATTATATTGAACTTTCTCTTTTAGTATTAAATTAGGTAGTAAATAATCACCTTTTTTAGTGTAACTAATATTCATAACATTTCCTCTTTTCTTATTATTTTTAGGCTTTAATTGTTATACTTAATATTTGTTACACTTTGACCATCGGCACCCCCTGCATTTAAGTGATTAGATAAAACAATAACATCACTGCCATTACCATAAAAACTTTGCGCTCTTTTTGGTCTAGTTGTTTGATCTAAAAGTTCATCTGAAGTTCTTGTCATCGAATTTTCTATTCCTAATTCATCTAATCTTTTTTTTATATAATTACTAATTTTTAATGTATATTCTTTTTCCAGTATGCCATTACCTGATGATCCTCCATCTGCACCACCGTGTCCAGCGTCAATTACCACCTTTTTAGCCATAAATATCACATCCTATAATAATTTATGCTAAAAATAATAAGATGAAATACTAATTATAAATATAACCTAATTATTAAAACTTAATTCCAGAATAAATAATTTTATAATCATTATCACTTAAATTACTATTAAGTATTTTTATTCTACCAAAATCATTTTCATCAATAGTTATATATCCATTATCTTTTAATGATGCAAATAGTAAATAAAATTTTCTTTTATCATCAAATGAAATATACCCAAATTTTGAGTTATTATATATTCCAAATGTTTCAATTGTTTTTGTTTTTTCACCTGATAATATGCTAAATAACATTTTTGGTCCAACAGATGTTTCCAAATCTTTATAATCATTAATTACTTCATAAATCGCATTAACCATGTCTTTTAATTTATGACCACAAATAGTTATGTTATTAATGTCAGCATCATTTTGTAACTTTATGTTAAATTCTTCTAAATCTTGAGTATAATTAAATGGAAACATAATTGTATTACAGCCTTTACCGTCTACCGTGTAATTTGTACATCCTAAAACTCTGGATTCAGTATCATCAGAATTTTTTCTTTTTTTAACAATTAAATATCCATCTTCGCAATTAGGGCATTTAGATATTGCCATTTTTCCACCTTTTAAATCATTGGTTATAAATCCGCATACTTCTGGATCATTCGAACAAATCCATATTTTTTGTGCAAATTTAAAATTTACATTTTCTCTTTTTTGCAAAGGATATCCACAATATGGACATTTTATTAAATTATTTATGCTATCTATAGGATTTAATTCTTTTCCTTCTAATATAACATTTTTAAACTTATCTTTAATTTCTAAAATAAATTTTGAGGGTTTATTTATTGGGGTAATTATAAATACTCTGTTTTTAGTTCTTGTTAAAGCAACATAAAATAATCTTCTTTCTTCAGCATATTCAATTTTTTCATTATCTTTGATAACTAACTTCATTACTGGGTCATCAACAATTTTAGATGGAAACCCTAAAATCGCATCTTTACCATTAATTATAATTACATTGTCATAACCTAAGCCCTTAGAAGAATGCGCAGTTAAGTATGTTAATTTTAAATTAGGGTACTTTATAGATTTTATATTTCCACGATAACTGGTAAAATATTTAGATTGCATTGCAAGTTGCATTCCTTCAAATCCATATCTGCCTATTAAAAGTACACTACCATTATTTCCGCTATTGCTAACTATTAAGTCAAGCGATTTTTCTATTGCTTGGCACATTCTATCAATTGGTTTATCTATGTCATCTTTATCATTTAAATCTTTATAAGACATTAAAATTACCGGATCTTCAATAGATTTACTAGATTTCAATTCTTTTCTTATTTGATCTACATTAGACATAACAAATCCACCAGCAATATCAATTAATTCCTGAGAATTTCTATAAGTTTTTGTAATTTTTAAGATATTTGCATAACCCATTAATTCTTCAAATTTAGTAAATAGTTCTATTTTAGCTCCACTAAACTTAAATATTGATTGCCAATCATCTCCAACGGCAATTATCTTTGCATCTGAACATTTTGATAATTTTTCACATAAGTCAAATCTTTGAAGGGAAATATCTTGATATTCATCAACAAAAATATAATCATAAGGTAATTTTTCACCACTTTTAATTTTTTTGTCTAAAACATTTGCGGCATTATTTATCATATCTTCAAAATCTATACTATTTGTATTTTTAAGTTCTGTCATATACGCAAGATAACATTGGTAGCATAAACTAATAAATAATTTACTTCTTTCATCATTTAAAGATACTTTCCACTCATCAAATTTTGCTGGAGTAAAGTTATTTGTCTTAAATCTTGAAATAAAAACACATATTAGCTGAATAAACTTATTAAAGTATTTATATTCAATATTTTGTAAAAGTGTATTATATATTTCCTTATCACTTTTATGTTCAAATGAAATTCCAGCTTTTTGAAGTTCTTCTTTTAAATGAGTAATTGTATCTCTACCATCATTATATTTTGAAAATGTATATATTAGTTTTGTACCATGCTGCCTATGTAAAAGTATTTTATCATTAACATGCCTTTTATATGCTTCTAACTCTTCAGACGTAAATCTGCTATTTTTACCATCTTGAGAAATACCAAAATGTTCTAAATAAATTTCTTTATTAAACTGTTTAATCAAAAAATCTGGACAATAAGGCTTGATAGTATCCTTAAAACAATATTTATATATCGGTTCATATTCATAATTAATTCCATTTATAAATAAAAAATTGGCAATTCTACATTCTTCAGTACTTCTAACTTTTTCATCTTTAATAGTTCTTCTATTTGTTTCTTGTTTTTTTCTATAGTCATTAAGTGTATTAATAATATCAGATTTCATCGTAATGCAATCATTTTTATTTAATTCATTTAACAAAACAGCTAAGTTTTCTTCACCTTGCGGAATTTGTAAGTAACTAGCGAAAAATAGCAATATTTTTCTAATAAATTCCTCATCATTTTTATTTGCAAGCATAAATCTTTTTATTGAGCTAAACATTATATCCCCAGTTGCTATACTATGTTTTTCGTCTTCAGAATTTTTTATAATAGTGTTTGCTATAGAATGAAAAGTAGAAATATTTACTGATAACCCAAGTTTTTTACACCTATCTTGTAATTCCTTGGTAGCTTTTTTAGTAAATGAAACTATTAAAATTCTATTAGGATCTATGTGATTTTTATCAATTAAGTATTTAACTTTCGCCTCGATTGTGGTAGTCTTTCCTGCTCCTGCTCCAGCAATAACCAAGGTATAATCTTCATCAGATAAAACAACTTTTCGTTGCTCCTCGTCCAGTCTTATATTAGGATCATCTTTTTCTAAAATGTTATCTAAATACTCTTTGTCCACTTTCAAATGTGAACAAATAAAATCCTCATTGTGCTTTTTTATGATATTTTCAGTACTATTATAAAAATCTAATAATTCTTTTAATTTTATGTAATTGGTTCTTTGTTTTTTACACCAAGCAAATAGTACAGATTCTTTATCCATTAATGACAATTTTTCACATAATTCATGGATACTTTCAAAAAAAGATATATACTCTTTTCTTGAGATATATTTATCACAAGTAAGCAGTGCAATTATATTGTCTTTATATTTCTCTAAGCTTTTAAATTCAAAAGATTCATTTTTGTTTCTAAATAAAATCATATCATGCTCCCATTAAATTTTACCAGATTTTTCCAAACTTGTCTTTATAAATTAACCATAATTATTATAAAAAAAAATGGCTAATTGCCATTAAAATTTTTTATTCATTAATTTTTACTTACTTATTTATTTAGGGAATCTCTAACTTCCTTTTTATATACCTCAACTCCAGGTTGATCAAAAGGGTTAATTCCATAAATAAATCCTGAAAATGCTGCAGCATACTCAAAAAACAATATTAGTGAAGAAACATTTTCTAAAGTTAAATAATCCATCTCAATATTAATGCATGGTACGCTACCTTTTTCATGTGCTCGCTTAACTGAATCGATTACTAAATTATTTATATCATTCAATTTTTTATTGTCATAATATATATCTTCGAGACTATTCTCAATCCTAATAAAAGTCTCAAAAATAATCTTATTACCATCTTGAATAAATTGTC
Source organism: uncultured Bacilli bacterium (assembly GCA_934167885.1). Lineage (GTDB taxonomy): Bacteria > Bacillota_I > Bacilli_A > RF39 > UBA660 > RUG12783. The sequence goes on along the minus strand of CAKPMB010000014.1, from coordinate 2,873 downwards.
CTAGTGAATGTAAATCTCTAGTAAATAATGTAGAGACAGGAAATATTCCTAGACCATTTTTCCCTTCAGATTCACCAAATAATTGCTTTAACCATTCCGAAAAAAACAACATATTTTCTTCATGAACAACATAATTTTCAATATATTTTCCATTTTTAAAAAGCAAATATCTTATACAAGCATATTCGTAAGCTTCATTTAATAAATTTTTACCACTATAATACCCATTAATAATATTATCTAAATCATAATTTATAGCTAAAGGAAGTAAATGAGCTGGTGTAATAAATGAATATCTTCCTCCTATGTCATTTGGTATTATAAATGATTTATATCCGTTTTCTTTTGCCTCTTCACGAAGTAAACCATTATGTTCATCTGTTGTTAAAATAATTCTTTTTTTAATTTCTTCTACAGAATACTTTTCTATTAATATATCTTTAAGTAGTGTATAGGTAATGCTTGTTTCCATAGTAGTACCACTTTTACTTATAACATTAATACAAAAGTTCTTATCTTTTAAATAATCAATTAATTGGATCATATATTTACTAGACAATGTAGTGCCAGCATAAATTATTTCAAATTTATTATCGTCAAAATATCTACGAAACATTTTATCAAAAGCACAGCTTCCTAAAAAAGAACCACCAATGCCTACAACAACCATTATATCACATGTATTTTTAATCATTAAAGCAGTTTTTTTTAAATCTTCAATTAACTCTGAGCTAATTTCATTAATCCAACCATTCATTTTGCTATTATGAAGTTTATTAATAATCTCATCTTTTCTTTGAATTAAATCATCATAATCATCATCTTTAAAATATTTACTAGTGTTTGTTTTAAAATCAAATTTTATCATATCTACCTTCCTATAATAATAATATCATCTATTTAAATAATTGTATATTTAAAAATTGTCATAATTGTCCAAAAAACTTTTGTATACTCCATCCTTTTTTGTTCCCAAAATACAATTTAAATTAATATTATTTAATGACGTAAATATATTATTATCAATATTTGGATTAACTTTTCTTAATTCTTTTATTAAATTTTTCATTTCTTTTCGTTTACTTAAATTTTCATCAGAAATATCACATGCCTCGGTAAATCGACACGCACAATTTAAAAAAGTTAAATCATTATAATTTTTCCATGATATAATTGCCTGCTCTTTAACTAAGTACAATGGTCGTATAAGTTCTAACCCTTCATAATTTTCTGAATGCAGTTTTGGCATCATAGTTTTAACCTCAGAGCCATAAAACATGGAAAGCAAAGTTGTTTCTATTACATCATCAAAATGATGGCCTAAAGCAATTTTATTACATCCTAATTGTTTGGCTTTATTATACAAATATCCTCTTCGCATTCTAGCACATAAATAACATGGGTTACCGCTAACATTTGTTGTAACATCAAATATATTACTTTCAAATATTTCAATTGGAATATTTAATTTTTTAGCATTCTCTTCAATTAACATTCTGTTTACTTTACTATATCCAGGGTCCATAACTACATAATGTGCAGTAAAAGAAAATTTTCCATGGCGTACTAGTTCCTGAATACATTTAGCAAGTAAAAATGAATCTTTACCACCGCTTATACAAACCATAATATTATCATTTTCGTTTATTAATTTATATTCACTTATACCTTTTATAAATTTACTCCATATATCCTTACGATATTTGGTAATAATACTTCTTTCTATTTCTAAATATTTTTCCATATTGTACTCCACTACTTATTAAAAAAAATATCATTTTGATATTTTTCTTTCAGAATCTATATCTCTAACGTTTTTATCAAATAAATATGTTTTTGTAAGTTGATAATCTCTTGCTGGTTCTTGCATAAGTGTATATCCATTTTCTTGCACAGCATTAAAATAAGAATAGTCATCTTGAGGAACTTCAAAAGTTAAAACTTTTAATGTAGGTGATACTATTTCTAATGCACCCTCAATATAATGAATTGTATCTTCATAAAATATTTGCTTTGTCTCTTCATCTAAAGGATGCAAAATGACTATCTCACCTACTATAGCATTTTCTAAATTACCACCAGCACATACATTAATTCTTGAATAAGCAAATGGATGACATTCGTCATCATAAATAGTTAAAAATTGAATTTTTTCGTCACTTTTTATTGATTCAATAATCTCACTGGCTCTTTTATAGTTATCGTCTAAGAAGGATATTTTGCCTGAAAAATTACCATCCAAAATATTTTTTATAGAAATTTTTCTAAAAATAGAAACACCAAAGTTTTGTTCAAGAAAGCTATAATAACCTTGCATAATTTCAATAAAATCCTTATCATTTGGTTTTTTCCAACTATATTCCATTTATATTTCCCCCAATCAATAAAATATATGACTATTCTAACATACTTTTTAAAAAAAGTAAAAACTAGCGCTATAATTAATAATTATGTTTACTTATGTAAAAATTCAATCACTAATTTCTTTTGATAAATTCTTAGATAGTTTTAATATATCTAAAGATTACATGTACTCTGGCCCAAATTTAAATAGTGAATATGGAGTTCCATTATATGGAAATATACCAAGAAACAAATTAAAATATATTGAAGTTGAAAGATCATATACTTTAATGCAAAAGAAAGCTGTGGACATGTGGCTTCAATTTGGTGATGAAATTCCCCAAAGTTATGATCAAAATATAATTTTAAAATAATAAATACATTCTTAATACTTTTTTATGTGATATACATTTTAATTAAACTAAAAAAGCCAATCTTTCGATTGACTTTTACTTATTTTAAATGGAGGAACCGACCAGATTCGAACTGGTGCTCAGGGTGTTGCAGACCCACGCCTTACCACTTGGCTA
>CAKPMB010000013.1 GCA_934167885.1 uncultured Bacilli bacterium | reverse complement strand
CTTGTCTACATAGATTCTTCTGTTATTAAAATCACTATACCTTATACCATCTATTAGGACTTTACCATCACATTCTAAGTATATCATAATGTATTTAGCATCTATTCTAACCTTATTGCTTATCTCTTCACCATAATTTAAAGTAATTCCATAATAAATATCTTTGTCACTCGTGTTCTTGCTTAATACTTTAAAACTTATAGTGTTATCATCTCTTTTTAAAGCTTCTTCTTTAGTTTCTGGAAATATCCCACTTATATGAACTTCATTATCTTCTAAATAATTTAGATAGATTTCACCATTTAAAAGATTTTGCATACCACTATACTTTTGATAAGTATAAAAAGCATAGCTTCCTCCTAACAATAAGACTAGGCCTAATACCATTAATATATATTTCCTAGTCTTCATATTTCACTCCACATAAAAGAACAAGACCTAATCTTGTTCTACCTTGTTTACACTCCAAATTATGTTTGTTACTTAATAAAGTAAACCCCCCCCATATTGACACTATTTGACACTTTTCATCATATCCTTTGCTTTATCTTTTCTAATACAATTTTATCAAAAATTATAATCTAAGTAAATGCCAAATTTTAACTATGAACTTCTAATCTTTCTTTTAAATCTTTCTTTACTTCTTCAATATCGTTAAAATAAATAACTTTATCTTTTAGTTTTTCATACGTTTCATTACCCTTACCTAAAACCATAACCATGTCATTAGGTTGCGCTAATTCGATAGCTCTTTTAATAGCTTCTTTTCTATCTATTATGATTTCATAATTATCTAAATCACGAATATTTTGTGTCATCATATCAATAATATCGCGAGGATCTTCGCTTCTTGGATCTTCATATGTAAAGATAGCATAATCACAATTTCTAGCGACAATTTCCCCTACTTCTTTGCGTTTATATGGATCTCTTTCACCAGCTTGTCCAATAACTACGATACTACGATTTATCGGTAATAATTTAACATATTCTAAAAGTTTTGTTATACCATTTGGTGTATGAGCATAATCTACCATTACATGAAAATCTTGTCCTAAATCGATCATTTCAAGACGTCCACTGACTTTTATAAGGGGAATTCTTTTCTTTATATAATCAAAGTCATATCCAAGTGCAAATAAAGCAAGCATCGCAGCACTTAAATTATATACGTTAAATAATCCTGGAAATGGAGTTTCTACACTATATTCTTTATTTAAATATTTAAATTTAAAGTTTGTTTTAGTTGGAAATAACTCAATATCATAAAAGTATAAATCGGCATCACTTTTACTACCATATGTTAAAACATGACCATTGCATGACTTTAAAACTTCTTCAAAATGATTATCATCGATATTTAAAATTGAGTATCCATCTTTTTTGGTTTTTCTAAATAATTCACATTTAGCATGCACATAACTTTGCAAATCGCCATGAATATTTAAATGTTCACTCGTAATGTTAGTTAAAATACTAATATCGTAATCAATTTTATCAACACGTCCCCGCATTAAACCTTCACTACTAACTTCCATTGAACAATATGAACAACCACTTTCTAAAAATTCATGAAAGTAGCGAAATAATTTATCACCTGATGGTGTTGTATTAGGAGCATCTCGATTAAAAGCAGCACAATTATAACCATTTGTTCCAATATAACCACAATTTTCATTTCCTAAAAGCGTCTGAATAATAGTTGAAACACTAGTCTTACCATCTGTTCCTGTTACTCCTATCATTGTTAATTTTTTTTCAGGATTATCATATAACTTAGAACAAATTTCATTTAATATTTTGTTAGGATCATCTACTACCAAAACCGGAACACTTTTTCGAGGAACTTGTTTCTTAGCAATAATACAAGAAGCACCGCGTGATATCGCATCATCTATAAATTCATGGCGATCTTTTGTATTAAAATCAACACATATAAAAGCATCACCCGGTTCAACATCCTTAGAATTAACTTTGATATCTTTTACTAAAACATCAATATTACAATTTATTAAATCACTTAATTTTTTCATTCAATCACCACTCTCATTATACAATAATCCTAAAAAAATAAAAACCCACGTTATAACAATTGACATTAATTATCAATTAAAGTATCATTTTAGAAAGGTGATAATATGTATAATGTAATTTTAGCATCAACAGATTTAGGTGTGCACGTTGATGGAACAAACTTAGGACCTAATGTAATTATTAAATATATTAAGAATAAAAAAATTAATGAAATTATTGATATTGAGAAAGATAAAATTATTAAAGATAAGGATCATTTAAATCTTAAAAAAAATCTAGATTATATTAATAAGTTTAATAGTGAATTATACTTACAGGCATATAATTCATTAAAAAATGGTTGCATCCCTATTACAATTGGAGGTGATCATTCACTTGCTATTGCAACAGCTTTAGCATCACGTGATTTTTATAAAGAAGATATTGGTGTTTTATGGATTGATGCTCACACTGATTTTAATACTTTTGAAACAACTGAAACGGGCAATATTCATGGCTTACCTTTAGCAGCTATCGCCGGTCTTTGTAAAGGACTTGAGGATTTTGCAAACAACAATGTTAAACCTCAAAATATCTTTGTTTTAGGAGCAAGAAGTATTGATAAAAAAGAAAAGGTTGTTACTAATAAAGCGAATATTAATGTTATAAGCACTGATTATTTATTAAAACATGATACCAAAGAAATTATTGACAATATTTTTAAAGCTATGCCTTCTAAAGTGCACGTTAGTTATGATTTAGACTTAATTGATCCTCTCGATGCTCCAGGTGTTTCTGTTCCTGAAATTGATGGTATAAGAAAAAAACAAGCATATGAAATAGTGGATTGTTTAAAAAAATATCAACAAAGAATTACATCCTTTGATTTAGTTGAATATAATCCAACATTTGATAAAAATGATAAAACTTTAAAAATTGCTGTTGATATATTAAATAAATTTATGAATGATTAATATACATTCGAAGTAAATTATGCTATATTATGTTAAAGGAGATATAAATGGACAAATTTTTAGAAACTGTTAATTATTTAAAAGAAAAAGTGCAAAATATTCCAGAAATTGCAATTATTTTAGGTTCTGGTCTTGGAAGCTTAAGTGATGATGTTACTAATAAGCAAGTTATTCCTTACAAAGACATTCCTAATTTTCCAGTATCAACTGTCGCTGGACATAAGGGTGAACTAATTTTTGGAGAAATTGAAAATGTTCCAGTTATTTTAATGAATGGTCGTTTTCATTATTATGAAGGATATGATTTAAAAGAAACTACTTACCCTATTCGTATTTTTAAACTATTAGGGGTTAAGACATTAATTATAACAAATGCAGCTGGTGGTATTAATACTTCTTTCCAAAAAGGCGATTTAATGATTATAAATGACCAACTTAGTTTCTTTGCAGAAAGCGTTTTACGTGGCCCTAACTTAGATGAATTTGGGGACCGTTTTATTGATATGAGCAATACATATGATAAAGAATATGTTGAAAAATTAAAGGTTATTATGCAAAATGTTACTAACAAATGCAATGTCGGCGTCTATGCCTACATGAAAGGCCCAACATACGAAACACCAGCTGAAATTAGAGCCTTAAGAACCCTTGGAGCAGATGCTGTTGGCATGAGTACTGTGCCTGAAGCCATTGTTGCAAGACATTGTAACTTAAGATGTGCTGGTATTACTTGTATTACTAATATGGCTGCTGGCGTTTCTAATGAAATTCTAACTCATGAAGATGTTAAAGAAACTGCTAAAAAAGCTGAAGAAAACTTTAAGAAAGTTATTAAACAATTTATTAAAGAAATATAAAAAAGAATGGCTTGATGACAAACACCAAAGTCATTCTTTTAATTTACAGCTTTTCCATTATCATAAATCTGTTCTTTAGATAGAATTTGTTCTTTGTTAATTTGTTAAATAAGTAGTAATTATTAGTAATTTAAAGTAATTTTACGCCCTATTGTCTTTATATATCCTTCATCGCGCAAATTCTTAATTTCACGCATCATTGCACAACGATCAACTGATAAATAATCAGCAAGTTCAGTATAAGAAAATGGTATAGAAAAACTACGATTAACCTTATCTTTCGTTAACAAATTAAAATATCCTAACAATTTATCACGAATACTACGTTTTGATAAAACTTCTAATCTACTATTTAAATCAATTATTTTTTTCGATAAAAGTTGTAATACATTATCTGTTAATTTAGCGTGGTGTGGACAATTTTTTGAACATCTATTAATAATACAATCATAATCTATAAATAAAACTTCACAATCACTTGTTGCTAAAACAGAAATATCACTACCTAAATAAGAAAATACTTCACCAAAAACAGAGTCATGTTCTAATTTTTCAATTATTGTGCGATTACCATTATAATCATACCTTATCATATTAGCGCTTCCCGATAAAATAACACCTACTTGTCTTACTTTTAAAACATTTGAAATAATAGTTCTATCTTTTTTAAAATACATTCTCCTAGCATTAAAACACTTAATAATCGCTTCAATTGAAGAGATGTCAAGGCCTTCAAATATTGTTAATTCGTCCATAAAATCACCAAGTAAATTATAAATTAAAATTGTTGCACATGCAACATACATTGTGCAAAAAATGATGTTATAATTAAGATAGAGAGGTAGTTATGAAAATTGTAAAACGTGACGGCCGAATTGTTGATTATGACCGTAATAAAATTAAAAAAGCTATTGAACGCGCTAATAACGACGTTATAGAAACAGAAAGAGTCAATGATAAACAAATAGAAAATATTATTAAACATATTGAACAATTAAATAAAAAAAGAATGTTAGTTGAAGACATCCAAGATTTCATTGAAACTGAATTAATGAAAATAAAAAAATATGAATTAGCAAAAGCCTATATTATTTATCGATACAATCGAGCACTAATTAGAAAAAGTAATACAACAGACGAATCCATTTTAACGCTAATAAAAAACAATAATAAAGAAGTAATGGAAGAAAATAGTAATAAAAATGCCACTATCGCTTCCACTCAAAGAGACTTAATTGCAGGTGAAGTATCAAAGGATTTAACAAAAAGAATTTTATTACCGGAGAAAATTAGTAAGGCTCATGAAGAAGGAATACTACATTTTCACGATGCTGATTATTTCTTACAACCTATTTTCAATTGTTGTTTAATTAATTACAACGATATGTTTGAAAACGGCACGGTAATGAATGGTAAATTAATTGAAACACCTAAAAGTTTTTTAGTAGCATGCACGATTTTAACACAAATTATATCCGCTGTTGCATCTTGTCAATATGGTGGACAATCTGTAAATATTATGCATTTAGGAAAATATTTAAAGAAAAGTGAAGATAAATATCGTAAAAATATTGAAGAAAAATATAAAGATAGTTTAGATAAAAATACTCTTGATAATTTAGTCAATGACTTATTACAAAAAGAATTAAAAGATGGTGTTCAAACTATTCAATATCAACTTAATACACTTATGACAACTAATGGTCAAAGTCCTTTCGTAACACTATTTTTGTATTTAGATAAAAATGATCCATATATTGAATATACAGCCAAAATTATCGAAGAAATTATTACACAAAGAGAAAAAGGTATAAAAAACGAAAAAGGTATTTATGTTACTCCTGCTTTTCCAAAATTGATTTATGTTTTAGATGAAAACAATAATTTATCAGGTGGAAAATATGATTATTTAACAAAACTTGCTATTAAATGTTCAAGCAAAAGATTATACCCTGATTATATAAGTGCCAAAAAAATGCGTGAAAATTATGAGGGTAATGTCTTTAGTCCAATGGGATGTCGAAGCTTTTTATCATGTTACAAAGATGAAGATGGTAATTACAAATTTGAAGGAAGATTTAATCAAGGTGTTGTTAGTATAAATTTACCACAAATTGCTATTATTGCTGATAAAGATGAAGATAAATTTTTTGAACTGCTTGATGAAAGACTTGACTTATGCTTCGAAGCTTTGATGTGTCGTCACTACGCTCTTCTTGGAACATTATCAGATGTAAGTCCTATTCATTGGCAATATGGTGCCATATCACGTCTTAAAAAAGGCGAAAAAATTGATAAATATTTAAAAAATGGTTATTCAACTATTTCTTTGGGATATATTGGAATATATGAAATGACTAAACTAATGAAAGGTGTTAGTCATACTAATCCTGAAGGTGAAAAATTCGCTTTAAAAGTTATGCATAAACTACGTGATAAATGCGAGGAATGGAAAAAACAAACAGGCTTAGGCTTTGGTTTATATGGAACTCCTGCCGAAAGTTTATGTTATCGTTTCGCTAAAATTGATAAAGAAAAGTTTGGTATTATTAAAGATGTTACCGATAAAGGTTATTATACTAATTCATATCATGTCGATGTTCGTGAAGAAATTGATGCCTTTTCTAAACTTAAATTTGAAAGTCAATTTCAAACAATATCAAGTGGTGGTGCAATAAGTTATATTGAAATACCTAATATGCAAAAAAACTTAGAAGCACTTGAAGAAATTGTTAAATTTATTTATGATAACATTCAATACGCCGAGTTTAATACTAAGAGTGATTACTGTCATGAATGCGGTTTTGAAGGTGAAATAATCATAAATGATAATTATGAGTGGGAATGTCCAAATTGCCATAATAAAGATAAAAATAAAATGAATGTAACTAGAAGAACTTGTGGTTATCTTGGTGAAAACTTTTGGAATGAAGGCAAAACACGTGAAATTAAAGATCGCAAATTACACTTATAGGTGAACAATGAAATATGCAAAAATAAAAAAATATGATATCGCTAATGGTGAAGGTGTTAGAGTTAGTCTATATGTAACGGGATGTAATCATCATTGTAAGGGATGCTTTAATAGTGAGATATGGGACTTTACAAGTGGCGAAGACTTTACCGAAAATACTATTAATGAAATTATTACCGATTTAGATAAACCATATATAACCGGTTTAACCCTTCTTGGAGGGGAACCATTAGAAGAAGTAAATCAACAAGGAATTTTACCACTTTTAAGAAAAGTAAAAGAATTATTGCCAAATAAAACCATATGGTTATATTCAGGTTTTACATATGAACAAATTCAAAAAATGCCTTTTAAAGAAACAAACGAAATTCTTAAAATAATTGATGTTTTAGTTGATGGTAAATTTGAAGAAGATTTATTTGATGCAAACCTTTATTTTAGAGGTAGTAGTAATCAAAGAATTATTGATATTCCTAAAAGTATTAAAGAAAATAAAATTGTATTACATGAAAAAAATAAAAAAAAGGAGTTAATTAAATTATGAATGTTAAAGATATAAATATTAAATTATTAAATGATAAAGCTATTGTGCCAACGTATGGTTCAACCTATTCAGCAGGTGCTGATATTTATGCATGCATGGATGAAGCGATAACAATTAAACCAGGAAAAACAGAGTTTATTCACACTGGTTTAAGCTTTGAGATCCCGGTTGGTTTTGTAGGACTTGTTTATGCAAGAAGTTCACTTGGATGCAAATATGGAATCGCCCCTAGCAATAAAGTTGGCGTTATTGATTCGGATTATCGAGGCGAATTAATGGTTGCACTATATAATCAATCACAAGAAGAATTTGTTATAAATCCTAATGATCGTATCGCTCAAATAGTTTTCACACCATACTTAAAAGGAAACTTTGTTATTAGTGAATCACTAGAAAATACTGCCCGCGGTAACGGTGGTTTTGGTTCAACTGGCACTAAATAATTTTATCCACAATTATGTGGATATTTTTTTTATTGTTCATAAACTATAAAGGGGTGATTATGAATAATAACAAATTAAATATTGTCATTGATCCATCACACGGAGGGATTGATTTAGGTCAAGTTAATAATGGCAAATACGAAAAAGATATTATTCTAGATTTATCAAAATATATGGAAAATCGCTTAAAAGATTTAGGCATTGACGCTTTTATAACAAGAGATGATGATGTAACCTTATCATATGATGACCGAATCAATAAAATTAAAAGAAACTATAGCGATAATTCTGATACTCTAATTATTTCAAACAGTCTTCTTGCAAATAATGGTAAAGGAGCCTTAATAATTCCGTCTGTTAACGAAGTAAATGATAACTTAGAACAAAATATTAAAACACAACTTGAATATGAAGGACTAAGTCCTGTTAATATAAAAACTAAACCATTACCTAGCAATAATAATAAAGATGCTAATTTAATTCAAAGAAATTTCGATAATGCTAAAGTAATCGTTATAGAATATGGCAATATTGATGATAATGAATCATATGAAGAATTAAATAAAAATATTTATAATTATGCTGAAGGAGTTATTAGAGCTATTGCTATTAATTATGGATTAGCATATCAAGAACCAAGCAATATAAAGAATAATACTCACATCGTTACCAAAGGCGAATCACTTTATAGTATCGCTCAAAAATACAATACAACTATTGGAGCACTAAAATCTTTAAATAATTTAAAAAATAATATATTATCAGTTGGTCAAATTTTAAAGTTGCCTAATTACATTAACCTAACAAAGCCCGCTAGTAACATCACTATTTATACTGTTAAACGTGGTGATACGCTATATTCTATTGCCAAGCAATATGATGTTTCAATCGATGATTTGTTAGAATATAACCAATTATTTAATACCATTTTAACTATAGGGCAACAATTAGTTATTCCTATCGAGGATAATTCTAGTGACAATAATATAGTATATGTAGTCAAAAATGGTGATACACTATACTCTATTGCCAAAAGATATAACGTTGACGTTGACTTATTAAAAAATTATAATAATCTAGATGACAATATGATTGCCGTAGGTCAAAAACTTACCATTCCAAATACCAATGAATTTATTACATATTATGTTAGAACAAATGATACCTTAGAATCCATTGCTAAAAGATTTAATCGTGATGTTGACTTCATTAAAAGAATAAATAACTTACAAACCGATGATATAACTATTGGACAATTACTAATTATTGGATAAAAAAACTAATATCATTTCAAATATTAGTTTTATTTTGTCTGCAATTTAATTTTTGTATCACTATATTTACCATTTCTTAAATAGGTAATGGTTATTGTATCCCCAATGTTATATTTATATAATAGATATTTTAAATGAGCAGGACTCTTAATATCTTTACCATCAATTTTAGTTAAAACATCCCCCTTTGCTAAATCACTCTTACTAGCACTTGATCCGTTTGTTATATCAATAACAACAACGCCTTCGGTAATAGTTGACGGTATTGATATATTGTAACGAGTTTTTATTGTTGTTCGTTGCGATACATCCATCATACTAATACCAAGAAAAGGTCTTTCAATTTTTTTGCCATTTTCTAAAATATCAACATGGCTCATAGCATACTCAATAGGAATAGCGAAACCCATACCTTCAACCGAGTCTTTTACTAATTTAAGTGAAACAACACCTATTACCTCACCTTTAGCATTGACCATAGGTCCACCACTATTACCAGGATTTACAGCAGCATTAGTTTGAATAACTTCCATTACAAAGTCATCATTTGAACCACTTGTTGATACTTCTACTAAACGATTAAGACCAGAAATAATACCATTAGTTACCGTGCCACGATATTCATAACCAACTGGTGAACCAACGGTAAAAATATTATCACCAAGCGAACATTCACTATTTTTACCAATAGAAGCAACCATTAAAACATCATCTTTAGCAATACGTAAAACCGCTAAATCTAAATATTCATCACTTGAAAGCAATTCCGCACTAATTTCTTTATCATTCGATAATATTAATTTATAAGTGTTTCCTTTTTCGATAACATGATGATTAGTCATAACATAACCATATTTATTATCAGTTTTATATACAAATCCCGAACCAGTTGAAATTAATTCATTATTTTTAATTGTTTTTATCATAACTGTTGCATCATAGACTTTTTCAATAGCTGCCGATAAACTACCATTTTCAACGATAACAGTATCATTACAGGCCTTACATGTTATTTCACCTTTAGAACTATTATTCGTTGATGCCACTAAATTATTATGACAAAAATAATACATAACAAGACTACCAGTTATAAAAGAGATAAAAGTAATTAAAAGATAATTAACTTTTTCTTTCATAAAAATACCTTCTTATCTATATCAGCAATATCTTGCCAATTCTTTGGGAAACCCATTCTATCTAAAACTTTATCAATAGAAATACTCTTGATATTATATTCTAAATTATCAAATAATTTTTTTATTTCCAAAATCAAATCACGCACTTCGTCATCTTTTAGCATTTGCTTAATAATAATAATCAAGGCAAAAATATCATTTTTTCCATAAACATATTCATCATTTGTAATATCAATTTTCAAAATACGATGATATTTAGTATCATCTATTTGTCTTTGTGTTCTATTTTCAAAAACAATATCTTCATGCGCACATAAATTACGATAATTGGATAACATAACTAAATAATTGCTCATTGTCTCTGGATCAATATTATAAATTTCGGCAATAGATAACTGATCTTCCTTCTTTAAAATAGTGAAAAGTTCACCTACTAACCCAAACGATAAAACTTTTACTAAAACCCATAACGGAATATAACCATAATTATTAACATAATGCATAGTAGCTGAATGTTGAGTAGCATTAGTTTTAATTTGACGTTTCATCTTATGAATAATATCATTAACCTGTCTAATTTTTTCAGGGTTTTGGGTAAAGTTTTTAGGATGCAAATAATCTTTTTCACGATATCCATATTTTAATGACATTGTATAACTTAAAATAGATTTTACATTATTTTCAATAATTAAAATATTTTTAAATATTACATTACGAAAAGATCTATCAAAAAGAAATAAACTATACACCTCTTCAAAAGTTGTCCCTTCAATATACTGTCTATTAGTATCACTTTTCATAAATAAATGACGATATCCATTTAAAAAGAAATAATTTTCGCGCAATAAGACTTCTTTTGCATATTCTTCATTATTAATAATTAAACCTTTAGACCGCAATATTTCTATTTGCTGATTTAAATTTTTAAATTCCTTGTTGCTCATAACCAACTCCATTATTCTATTATAAGTATAGCATAACATGGGAAATTTTTGCCTCATTTTTTTGAAAAAAAAGTATAATTAGACAATATTATGATACAATTTATTTAAAAGGAGGTTTTATGCCAAGCACAATAACACATTCATATATTAGTTTAGATGTTTATGATAAATTAAATAAAAATGCTATAAATTTAATACAAAACAACCTTGAAAACTTTAAATCATTCGCACAAGGAATGGATATTTTATATTTTTATCATTTTATAAATCAAAAAAACGACATAATTAAATTAGGTCATAGATTTCATCATTTTAAAACAAATGAGGTGTTTAAATATATTATTGAATATAATAAAATTAACAACGATCCTATTGTTTTTACATTTCTTAGTGGCTTAATAACACATTATGTTGCTGATTCGACCATCCATCCATATGTTAATTATTTAGCAAATAATAACAAAAAAATAGAACATCAAAACAAACATTTTGAAATAGAAACAGTGATTGATAACTACATGTTAAAGATTCATAATGAAAATTATCAACAATATAAAGGATGGAAGTTGCAATTTAACAATAAAAAAGATGAAAAAATAGTTGATTTACTTAATAAACTATTTGAAAAATTTTTTAACGTTAAAAACATCGGTCCAAAATATTATAAAGGTTTAAAAGAAATGCGTTTGGTATTTAAATATTTTCGCTATGATAAATATGGTATTAAAAGGAAGTTCTACCATCTTATTGATAAAAATCATTTAAATGTGCGTAGAATTTCATATTTATCATATCACTTTAACCTTGATAATTTAGATTATTATCTTAATACCAAACACAATGAATGGTATAATATAAGAAATAAAAACATTAAATCAAATAAAAGTTTTAAGGATTTATATAATGATGTAGTATTAAAAGCTAGTAACATTATTAATAATTTATATGATTATATTTACTTAAATAAAAATGTTGATATTGATACTTTAATTGGTAATAATTCATATTCCAATGGTTTACCATTGAATTAGCCCATATCACCTAAATATAAAAGCATATTTTATATATAGGTGATTTTATGTTAAATTTTTTTCAAAATTTAAATCCAGTAATGCAAGCCTTTATTGCAACACTATTTACATGGTTTATTACCCTACTTGGTTCATCCTTAATTTTTGTGTTTAAAAAGATTAATAAACCAATTCTTGATAAAATGTTGGGAATATCTGCAGGTGTAATGTTAGCAGCTTCTTTTTGGTCATTATTATCTCCCGCTATTTCCCAGGCAAACAATATTCACAGTAACAAAATTATTGCTATTGCAATTTGCATTGCAGGTTTTCTCGCAGGTGGTATTCTTCTTTATATAAGTGATAAACTATTTCAAAAATACGAATCTAAGTTTGCAAATAATAATCATAAACAATCATTTATGCTCATATCATCAATTACAATTCACAACATACCTGAAGGACTAGCGGTTGGTGTTGCCTTTGGCTCAATCCTATACAATTTAGATGGTGCAACACTTATTTCCTCATTAATGTTAACACTGGGAATTGGTATTCAAAACTTTCCTGAGGGTCTAGCCGTAAGTGCTCCTCTATTAAGAAATGGAATGTCTAAAAAGAAAGCTTTCTTCTTTGGGCAACTAAGTGGTATAGTTGAACCAATAAGCGGAATAATTGGGGCACTTTTAGTTTTAAAAATTAGATTATTATTACCATTCTTACTATCTTTTGCAGCCGGAGCAATGATTTATGTTGTTGTTAATGAATTAGTGCCAGAAAGCCAGGAAAATGATAATAAACCACTAATAACAATATACACGCTAATTGGTTTTATAATAATGATGACTCTTGACGTCTTATTAGGATAAAAAAACTTATCAACTATTTAAAATAGTCAATAAGTTTTATTTTTTTATAGATTTAGAAATAAAGTATGCAAACAAAGGATGTGGTCTTGTTGGACGTGATTTAAATTCTGGATGAAATTGACATGCAATAAAACAATCATTATGTGGATATTCAATTATTTCCACTAAATTTCTCTCATCATTCATTCCAGATATAACAAGGCCATTCTCTTCTAATATTTCACGGTAGTCATTATTAAATTCATAACGATGACGATGACGTTCTTTTATAAACTCCTCACCATAAGCCTTATAGGCTTCACTACCCTTTTTTATATGACAATCATAATTTCCCAATCGAAGAGTTCCACCAATATCTTTAAGGTCCTTCTTATCTTCCATAATGTCAATAATAGGATTTGAGGTTTTACCAAACTCCGAAGATGATGCATCTTCAATATGACAAACATTACGAGCAAATTCAATTGTTGCAAGTTGCATACCCAAACAAATACCCAAGAATGGTATATTATTTTCACGAGCATATTTAATAGCAATTATTTTACCTTCAATTCCCCTATTTCCAAAACCTCCAGGAACTAAAATACCTTTGGTCTTCTTAAATAATTTACGAATTTCCTTTTCACTCATTGATTCAAGATCTTCCGAATTAACCCAATTAATATTAACTTTAGTGTTAAATTTATAACCAGCGTGACGTAATGATTCCATTACTGATAAATAGGCATCATGTAATGATACATACTTACCAACTATACTTATCTCTATTTCATCATGCAAATTATTCATATTTTTAATAAATTCTTTCCATGAAGATAAATTACTTCGTTTAATAGGCAAGTTAAAATGTTCAAGAACTAATTTATCAATATCTTGATCATGAATATTTAAAGGAACTTCATAAATACTTTTAGCATCAACAGCATCAACTATATGATTGGTTGGAATTGAACAAAATAATGATAATTTTTCCTTAATTTGTCTACCAGTATCAAATGGTGCACGACATACTAGAAAATCTGGGCGTATTCCCATATTTCGTAAATCTTTAACGCTATTTTGAGTTGGTTTGGTCTTTAATTCATCGCTACCAGTAATATATGGAATAAGTGTTGTATGAATAAAGCAGGTATCATGTGGATCTAATTCATATTGAATTTGCCTTAAAGCTTCTATAAAAGCTTGAGACTCAATATCACCAACCGTACCACCAATCTCTGTAATAACAATATCCGCACCACTACTACTAGATGCTTCATATACTTTACCTTTAATTTCATTAGTAATATGCGGAATTACTTGAACCGTGCCACCATGATAATCACCATGGCGCTCCTTTTCAATTACAGTTGAATATATACGACCACTTGTTATATTGGATGTATAATTTAACTCTTCATCAATAAATCTTTCATAATGTCCTAAATCCAAATCTGTTTCGCAACCATCATAAGTTACAAAAACCTCACCATGTTGCACAGGATTCATTGTTCCAGGATCAACGTTAATATAAGGATCAAATTTTTGCATAAAAACTTTGTATCCTCTACTTTTTAATAATAATGCTAAACTAGCAGCAGTAATGCCCTTTCCAAGTCCAGATACAACACCACCAGTTACAAATACATATTTTGCCATAAAATAAAAAACACCTCATTCTAGAGAACTTAGGGGCTCTTAAACATAATACAATATTTTAAAATTTTTGTCTATAAAAATTAGTTAAACAATGCTAACTAATTTATAGATTGTGATAAATATTTACTATCCATGCAATAAAAATAAGTACAAATATTATAACTTTGTATTTTAACATTATTTTATAAAAATGTGTTAATATATTGCCACTTCTAAATAAATCGATAAAATATAAAATATATGACAATATAATAACAATAATAATAAAATATGACAAAAAATTATAATAAAGGGCTTTCATAAACTCAAAATGAAGAAGAGCTATAAAAGCTCTTGTCATACCACATCCTGGGCACGGAATATTTGTAATTGATTTAAATGGACAATACCATCTAAATCCTAAAAAAACAAATAATCCTAAAAAAGTAATACCACAAGATAAAATAATAATAATTTTTTTATTAGTCACTTAATGGGCGACCTTCGCTATCAGTATTAATATTTCCTGCTAAAATCATAATACCCTCAATAAAGCCCCATAATCCACCAAGTCCACATGTTACAAGTGTAACAATAATTTGAGTAATAGCTTTACTTGTATATCCTAAATAGAAATTATGAATACCCCAAGCACCTAAGAATAATCCTAATAAGCCTGCAGCCATCTTACTTTTTGGTGCAGATTGAGTTCCATTCATATTCATATTAGCGTTCATATTTGTATTATTATTTGTATTATTATTTGCATTACCACCAATTTGAGAACCACAATTTGGACAAAATGAAGCACCTTCTTTTAAATCTTTTCCACAATTTGGACAAAATTTCATATATATCCCTCCTCTAAAATTAATTTTATCACTATTTTCACAATTTCTCAATATAATAAAAAAACAAATAGCAAGTCCATAAGAACTTTACATATTTGTTTTTTATATACATTATCTCTTTGAGAATTGTGGAGCACGACGAGCTTTTTTAAGACCATATTTCTTTCTTTCTTTAACTCGTGCATCTCTTGTAATAAATCCAGCTACTTTTAATGGCTTACGTAAGCTATTTTCACTATCTTTACTTGTAGTTTTATCATATTCTAATAAAGCCTTAGTAATACCTAAACGAATAGCTCCTGTTTGTCCTGAGAATCCACCACCAAATACTTCAACATTAACATCAAAAATTTCTTTTGTATTTGTTAATTCAAGTGGTTGTGTTAAATCCATAACCAAAGTTTCATAAGGTAGGTATTCACGAACATCACGACCATTGACTGTTATTTTACCAGTTCCATTTGTTAAAGTTACTTTAGCAACAGAACCTTTACGTTTTCCAGTTCCATAATATACATTCTTCTTCATATACCCTCCTATTTAACCTCAATTACTACTGGTTTTTGAGCCATATGTGGATGAGTTTCTCCTGCATATACAAATAACTTCTTACCCATTGCTCTACCTAGTCTATTATGTGGAAGCATACCACGAACAGCACGTTCAATCATCTCTTCTGGATAATCTTCACGCATTGTTTTTGCATTTCTTTCTCTTAAACCACCTGGATACATAGAATGATTGTAATACATCTTATCTTCTAATTTATTACCAGTTAGATTAACATTCTTTGCATTAATAATAATAACATAATCGCCACAATCAACATGTGGTGTATAAGTTGCTTTATTCTTTCCACGTAAGATATGTGCAGCTAATGTAGCAACTCTACCTAAAGATTTGCCAGATGCATCAATAACATACCAAGAACGAACAACTTCTTCCTTTTTTTGCATATAACTTTTCATAATTTCTCCTTTTCTAATCAGTTTCAGTGTTCCCACCACTAAAACTTTTGAGGGATCTCAATGTACCGATATGAATTATACTAATTATTCCCTTATTTGTCAATCATTTATTGCATTTTCTAAACATTTTTATAGACAACATCTTCTAAACACAAACCTTCAGGATGAGCTGTAATTGATGCAAATCTTCTATCCATCTTGCTTAAAATATATTCAATATCATTTTTACTTTTTTTATGTTCACCAACTCTAATTAAATAACCAACCATATTTCTAATTTGATACTTTAAAAAACCATCAGCGCAAAAAGTAAAAACAATTACATCACCCATTTGTTCAATATAGGCCCTTTTTATGGTTCTAACATAATTGTTTCGTTTATCTTTATTAGGTGTCCAACTTTTAAAATTATGTGTTCCAATAAAGCATTCAATAGCATCTTGCATTAAAGCGATATCAAGATTGTTACAATATTGATAAACATAATTACGTTCTAAAGGATTGTATTCCCCCATGTTTAAATAATAACGATATGTTTTTTCCAAAACCATATATCGTGCATGAAAATTATCATCAACCTCCACAGCATCAATAACGTGAATATCGTTTGGTAAATTAGAATTTAAAGCACACTTTAACTTATATGGTGTTATACTAACCGATAAATCAAAATGGGCTTTTTGACATTTAGCATGCACACCTTTATCAGTTCGACCACTACTAAAAACTTTAGTATCTTGCTTATTGTTTATATATTTTAAGGCTCTTAACAATTCACCTTCTACTGTTCTTAATCCTTCTTGAAATTGATATCCAAAAAAATTGGTTCCATCATAAGAATAAGTAATCAAATAACGCATTATATCACCACACAATCGCAACAATTAACAAAATAACATGCACAACCAAAAAAGCAACAGTTTCAATATTCATTGCATAATTATGTAATACATCATTTCTATTTTTATAAAATCTAACATAATTTATCATTGATTTTTCATATAACATGTAATTATTTTTATTTTTTAAACGACTTTTAATTTCATAAATACTCTCATCAAACTCCATATTATTAACAAAATCATCAAATATTTTCTCATTACTAGCAACTAAAGAGGAGCGATATTTAGTATTTAAATCACTATATAAATATTTTTGTTTATTGAAAAGTTTTTTTAAAAAAATTAAGTCATCTTTACTAATTTTAGGAAAGAAAACTAATAAATATTCAATTACTAAAAGATAATTAATTAGTAAAACATCATTACTTAATAAATACCATACTAAAAAGAAAAAAGTAAAGGATGAAAAGATACAAAAAACAAGATTAGGCTTTTTGTTAATATAAGTTATACCTAAAGTTAAGAATACAAGAACATATGGATTTTTTATAAACATAATAGTTATAGCAAATAAAATCAAAAATATAATCCTATAAACAACATTAATATTATATTTATAAAAATTAAACATGTTCTTTCACTTCCCTTATAAAATGATTTATATTACTTGTATAATCAATATCATACCCTAATTCTTTTAACTTATTTTCTATTAATAACAATTTAGGAACATCCATATCAGATTTTTTATAGTTATCACTATTTATAAAATCTTCTAGTTTACCATAAAAATCAAAATCATCACCTAATATTAAATAATTATCAACAACTTCCCATAATGTATTATAATCTTTATCAAAAATAATAAAAATTATATCTAATTTCTTTTTAAAATAACTAATTTCTTTTATAAATAATCCTTTACTTTTACCGTCTAAATTATCAAAAATATTTTCAACAACAATAATTGAAGAATTAGTATAAACTGCTAATAAAAATTTAATAACCTTTTTTTCAAAAGATGATAAAAACCTAAATTCATTAGGTATTATTTTAATATTCATACCAAACTTTTCTAATGATTTATAAAAATCATTAATACTAAAACCATACTTCATTTGCCATAAAGATATTTCATCATTTACATTGCTAGTGATAAAGGAATAATCGCTTAGATTAAGATTAAATATTGTATTTATATCACCATCTATAGTGCCACTATCAATTTTTTTATTACTAAGTAATTCTAAAAATGATTGTTTTTTTAAACCATAAATCGTTATAGTATTAGCGGATTCTATGCTTAAATTAAGTTTATCAAATGTTTTTTCGATGCATACATCATTTAATATCACTCTCATAACTATTCACCTAATCCTAATATATCTTTTTCTTCATTACTTAATTTTAATTTAAGATAATCATCTATTGGTAAATCAATTTGTCCTTTTTTTAATATATCAAAATTATTAATAATCGTTTTATAATCACCATCTAACATAAGGTTATTTGATGATAATATATAAAAGTAATCAAAGTAATTACCATTATCTAAGGTTGATGAAAAATTAATGACAAAAACATTTAACTTTTTTAAGATATCAATAATTTCTTTTGTTTCACTATAATTTAAAGAAGAAAAGACATCATCATCTATAAAAAGATATTTAGGTCTATGCACTAAAGCTAGACAAAACATCAACTTTTGTTTTTCATAAAAAGTCAAATCATTTATTTCTTTCTCTAAAATATCTTTTTCAAAGTTAAAGTGCTTTATTATTTCATTAATACATTTTTTTCTATAAAGTGAATTATAATTCAAATTTAATAAACTATATTCAAGTTCATCTGATACTTTTGAACACAAAAACAAGTTGTTGTTTGCTTTAAAAACAACACCTATTTTCTCAATATATTCATTAACATTTTTCTTATTTAAAGATAAATTATCTATTGAAACAACATTATTTGTTGGGATTATACCTGTTAATATTTTAAATAATGTTGTTTTACCGCATTTATTTGAACCAATTATTGATATAAAATGTTTATCTTCAATAAATAAATCCATGTTAAAATTTTCAAAACATCCATAAATTAAATCTGATACTTTTATATTATTCATAAAACAACCAATTATTTATTTAAATATTTTGCAATTTTATCTTTAGTAGTCCATGACATTGTAATCTTACCATCTTTTATTTGTAATAGTGTTTCACCACTAAATTTAATTTTTTCACTATCATTTACTAAATTACTTTTTTCACTAATGCATGCTTTATTAAAGCCTGATTCTAAATCTAAGTAATACAATCCAACCTTACCATCATATTTATCAATCATAGCCTTATAAACTTCATCTTCATCATTATTTATTTTGTAAGCTAAAACTAAATATTCTTTATCAGTTGGTTGGAAAAGAGTTCCACACATTAATAATTTATTGTCTATCGTTGCTGTTTCATCATTAGTTCGTTTCCAAAAATTCCATGTGCCATTTAGTATATTAATTGCTACAAAGACTATTGCTATAAATAAAATAACACCTAAAGCAATAAAAACATTTTTTTTAACATCATCTTTATCACTAAAATCAATTAAAGTATCCTTATTTTGATTTTTAATTTTTTTTTGTTCCTTTAAAATTTCCTTTTTTTTCATATACATCACCATATAAATTGTATCATACGTTAAATTAAAAATAAAGCCAGAATGTCAATATAAAAGTTTATCCTTTATCTTAGTGACATACCGTCTTATATCATAAATACTAATTTCTAAGAGTATACTAATTTCGCTATAACTATAACCTTCTATCATCATTTCTAAGACATTAGCAACATCAAAAGAAAAAAGGTTTTTAAAATTAATATATACATCACTACTAGCACAATTTTCAAAATACTTAAATGAGTCTGGATCGGGAATAATATCTCTATAAGTAAAATTTGAATCACCGATACTATTATCATATGAAAAGCTTTCATTTAAAACACGCTTTTTATTAGTAGAATTAGTCTTTATTAAAGATAACACAGCATTTTCGAGTGATTTTAACAAGTAAGTGTAATATAAATTACTATTTATATCACCATTATAATTTTTCATAGTATTGTATAAGGTAATAGAACAAATTTGATATAAATCATTTTCCTCATACCCCATTTTCTTTACAACATGTCGATATTTGCGGATAATATTCCATATTAAGCCACTATATTTATTAAGCATAATATCATAACTATCCTCATTATCCGCAACCAAATACAAAATTTCATAATCATTTAAGTCTTTATACATAATCCTAACGATGTTTAATTACTTCATATATCATTATTCCAGCTGCTACAGAAGCATTTAAACTATTTACCTTTCCATACATTGGAATACTTGCTATAAAGTCGCATGATTCACGAACCAATCTTTGCATCCCCGCACCTTCGTTGCCAATAATAATTGCAACTTTACTAGGATAATTAATCTTAGCATAATCTTCACCATTCATATCAGTTCCTACAATCCAAAATCCTTCTTTTTTTAACTTATCAATTGTATGATATAAATTAGTAACAGATGCAATATTAACATTATAAAGAGAACCAACTGAAGTTTTCATAACTGTTTCATTAACTGAAACGCTACGATTTATTGGTAAAATAATACCATCAATGCCACTTGCTTCAACAGTTCTAACAATAGCCCCTAAATTATGAGGGTCTTCCAAGTGATCAAGAATTAAAACTATGCACTTATCCTTACCACTAATAATTGAATCCAAATCCTTATAAACAAAATCCCTTACATCCAATATTATACCTTGATGATTATTATGTGCAAGAGCGTCTAATTCTTGCTTTTTCATATGAATTAACGGTATTTTTTGAGAATTAATCATAGACAAAATACTTTTTTCATCAAAATTATCTTGACAATAAGCCTTTTTTATACCATCCACTTCATTTAAATTTCTTAAAATTTCTCGAACATTATTTCTTCCTGATACTAACATACTTCTCTCCTTTAAAAAAATAATTAATAAAGAATTTTATTAATTATTTCATCTATACGTTCATTATTATTTTGTAATTTTAAATAACCAATTAAAGCCTCAAACGCCGTAGCATATTTATATGTTATAATATCACAACTTTTAGGATGTGATTTACTACGGTTATTGCGCGCCCTTTTTATAATATCCATTTCTTCATCATTAAATTCATTTTCATTAATTAAACGTGTTAAAATTGCTGCTTGAGCTTTAGCACTAACATAATCTACTGACCTTTTCTGTAATTCATTAACATTATTAATTCCTAATTTTATTAAATATTCACGAATATAATCTTCATAAATTGTATCACCTAAATATGCTAATACTAAGACATTAACTTGCCTTATGTCCATCATCTATCATTATCCCTAGCAATTAAAATAAGTCTAAAAATTTCCATAATAGAAGTTAGAACAGATGCTACATATGTCATAGCAGCACTTACAAGCATTCTTTTAGCACCTTGATACTCATCATTTAAAATTAAACCATCCTTAGAAATTATATTCAAAGCACGTGATGATGCATTAAATTCAACTGGCAATGTTACAAGTTGAAATAAAAGGATTATTAATTCAAGAGCAATACCAATCCATATTAAATCAGTTAAACCAAATATTAAGCCTATCATTAAAGCAAAATAACCCAAATTGGATGATATTCTAACTAAAGGAAATATTGAAGCTCTAAAACGCAAAAATTTATAATTTTCTTTATCTTGAATTGCATGACCACATTCATGTGAAGCAACAGCAATCGATGCGATAGAATCATTATGATAAATGTCACTCGATAATTTAACTACTTTTCGTTTAGGATCATAATAATCAGTTAATTTACCTTGTGTTTCTAAAACTAACACATCTTTAAGACCATTATCATCTAATATTTTACGAGCAACATCAAAACCCGTTAAACCTCTTTTATTTTTAATTTTTTTATATTTAGAATATGATAAATTTACTCTTATTGTAGCAATTAAACTTATCAAAAAGCCAATTATAATTAAAAGTGTATCAAGTCCACCACTATAATGCAAATACATAGGCACCTTCTTTCAATAGCAATATACTATAAAGTTAACTAATAGTCAACGAAATCTAAATGAAATATTTATTAAATCTTTTCTAGTTTACTACCATCTCTTGAATCAACAATACGATATCCTAAGGCTATCAATTTATTACGTAATTCATCAGCTTTCGCATAATCTTTTTTTGCCTTAGCCTCATTTCGTGCTTTAAATAATTCATTAACTTCAGACGATATTTCTTCTTTTTCATCTTTTAACAAATCAAGTGATAATACTTTATCAAATTCACTAACAAGCACCTTTTTAGTATAATCATCTACATCTGACTTAAGTAAGTCATATAAAACAGTTAACGATGATGATGTATTTAAATTATTACTTAAAGCATCCTTAAATTTATTCATAAATGTATTATATACATCTTCATTTAAAACACCATTAGCATCCAATAAACGCATCGTTTTAGCCTTTAATTTATTATATTCATTCGATGCTCCGGCAAGAGATGTGAATGAAAACTCCAATGGTTTTTGATAATGACTTGATATAACCATATAACGATAAGCAAGGGGATTGTAACCCTTTTCCTTAAGAAGTGACAATGTTAAAAAATCTCCATTACTTTTACTCATCTTACCATTTTTATCATTTAAATGTTCAACATGAAACCAATAATTACACCATTTATGGCCTAAATAAGCTTCACTTTGTGCAATTTCATTGGTATGATGTGGGAAAATATTATCAACACCACCACAATGGATATCAAGATACTCTCCTAAATATTTCATTGAAATCGCTGAACATTCAATATGCCAACCAGGATAACCAACACCAAAAGGTGAATCCCATTTCAATTCTTGAGATGCAAACTTAGATTTAGTAAACCACAAAACAAAATCTGTTTTATTACGTTTAGCATGATCCATTGTGACATCATCACGCACGCCAAAAATAAGATTTTCCTCTTTATGGTTAGTTAAAACATAATAATCTTTAAGTTTAGATGTATCAAAATAAATATTACCTTCACTAGGATAAGCATAACCTTTCTCTAATAACTTGGAAATAATTTTTATATATTCATCAATTTGACTAGTTGCTGGAACAATCGTATCAGGCTTTTTAATATTTAATAATTTAAAATCTTCAAAAAAAGCATCGGTATAAAATTTAGCGATATCTAAAACTGTCTTATGTTCTCTTATCGCACCTTTAACCATTTTATCATCACCGGTATCAGCATCACTTGTTAAATGACCAACATCGGTAATATTCATAACTCTCTCAACCTTATATCCTAAAAAATTAAGAGTTTTTTCAAGTAAATCTTCTTCTATGTATGAACGTAAATTACCAATATGAGCATAATGGTAAACTGTAGGTCCACATGTATACATTTTTACAATATTTTTATTATTAGGAATAAATTCCTCTTCTTTTCTTGTTAACGTATTATAAATTCTCATATATCCTCCATTTTATTATTTATAATTATTTTAGTTGTTGCAACAACAGCATAAACTATACTCACAAATAACAATATGGGTGCAAAAAAATAACTTTACCATATAATACTCCTTAGGCATATTATAACACTTTTTCCTTAAAACTCAACCAATTATTTAAATTTCAATCATGTTACTATTAAGAATAACTCTCTTCTTACCATCACACAAAGCATCAAGAACAATATTATCAATCTCTTCTTCCAAAAGATGTTTTATACGACGAGCGCCTTCAATATTATAATTAGATTTTTCGCTTATTTTATCATAAATATCTTTCTTAATATAAATTTTAATATCATGTTTAGCATACTTCTTTTTTAATACTTTAAACATATTATTAACAATTGTCCTTATATTATCACGCGTTAGTTTATTAAAAACTATTACTTTCTCTATTCTATTAACAAGTTCCGTTGATAGTTTACTTCTTAATTCTTGCTTACTCATTTCATTATTTATAAAGCCTACTTTATTAGTAAGACATCCAATATTACTCGTCATAATAATTACCGTTTTACTAAAATCAACCATATTATTAGATGAATCATTAATACGTCCTTCATCCAAAATTTGTAAGAATAGATTTAAAACAGAAGGTGATGCTTTTTCTATTTCATCTAACAAAATAATACTATACGGATTATCTTTGACTTTTTCCAAAATATTTTTATTATCGCTATAACCAACATAACCTGGAGGGCAACCAATTATTTTGCTTACAGTATGATCTTCACGATACTCACTCATATCTAAACGAATTAAAGGCATATTTGTAAGTTTACAGTATTCCTTCACAAGCATTGTCTTGCCAACACCACTAGATCCTTGAAATAAAATAGATAAGGGTTTAATACTCTCTCTAAAACCAAGTTGTATTCTTTTAATTGTCTTTACCAATTCATCAATGGCCTTATCTTGACCAACAACAATATTTTTTAATTTCATATTAAGAGTTTTTAGGGAATTATAATCACTACTTAATACTTCATATATTGGAAAATGACTTTTATCTCTTAAAACCTTAGCGACATCATAAATTGTAACATTATAAACACTATGATTATCTTTCTTACATAACATTTTGTTTAATTTAGATTCAAGACTTAACTCATAATTTTTTAATTTATAAGCCTCATTAAAATTATGTTTAACTATAAAATTATTCTTAGCACTATTAATCCGTTTTAACTCATCCTTTAAACCATCAATTTTTTTACTATATTTATTTTTAGTTAAAGAACAGCGCACACAAACCTCATCTAAAATATCTATCGATTTATCAGGATTATATAAAGTAGGCATATATTTATTAGTTAGATTAACAAGTTCATCCAAAACATTATCATCTATTTTTATATTATGATACTCTTCATAAATTTTTTTTATATTCTTCATAATATTCTTAGTTTTACTTAAATTAGGTTCTTCAATAGTTATATCTTGGAATCTTCGATTTAAGGCTTTATCTTTTTTTATAGTAGACTTATATTCATCTATCGTTGTTGCTCCTATTAAGCGAATTTTGCCTCTTGCCATACTTGGTTTTATGATATTAGATGCATCAATGGCCCCTTCCGCTCCTCCTGCTCCCACTAAAGTATGAATTTCATCAATAAATAAAATAATATTACTATCTTCTACTTCTTTTAATATTTTATTAATTCTTTCTTCAAATTCACCACGATATTTAGTCCCCGAAACAAGAGCGGATGTTTGAATACTTACTATTTTCATATTTAAAAGATTATTGGGAACATCACCTTTAACTATTTTCATGGCAAGTCCTTCAACAATAGCCGTTTTACCGACACCGGCTTCCCCTATCAACAAAGGATTATTCTTAGTTCTACGCAATAAAATTTCAATTAATCTATTAACTTCATCATCTCTTCCTATTAATGGATCAAGCTTATTTTCACATGCTAATTTATTTAAATCAATTCCATATTCATATACCAATAAATTGTTCCTTGGAACATCATTTGTCTTATTGTTTATTTCTAAATATAAATCATCAATATTAATATTTAAATTATTTATAATTCTAACCGCAATACCTTCGCCTTCATCGAGCAATGCTAAAAAAATGTTTTCGAGTGTTACCTCTTTCCTACTATCATCTTTGGTATCCATTATAGCATTAATCAATACTCTTTTTAAAAGAGGCGTCCAAATAATATAGTTAGTAGTATTTTTACCAACACCGACTATTTTAATTAATTCATCTCGAAATTTATTATAGGTTAAACCATATATATTTAATTTTGAACATAAACTTGTATTACTTTTTAATAAACTTAATAAAAAATGTTCACTACCAACATAAATATGTTTTAATTTTTGCATTTCTTTTTTACTATTTTTTAATACTTTTTGTGCTTCTTCATTAAACTTTATGAACATAATAAATATTCCTCCATATATAGTATATGAACTTTTCTAAAGTTTATAGTCTATTTTAATCGACAAAAAAACTATACATTCTATTAAACGTATAGTTTCTGATATCAACTAAATAACTAACAATATTACAGTGAAAGTAATAAGTGAAAGTAATAGTAACCCAACAAATAATTTCCAAATATTTTTTAGCCATTCTAAATATCCAATTTTAAGAGCTGATAAATTGAACAATAATACAACACTTGTTGGAGCGATTAACATGGCAAGTCCGTGCATTGCTTGAGTGATAAAGCCACAAAGTGCATATACACTTGTATCACTAATATAAGCTGTCACATATGTAAGTGGTAAAATACTATATTGATAAAAAGTAAAATCAGTATTAAACAATGCACTTACTAATGTAGAAACAAGCAATGTAAGACTATTAAAGCCATCTGTTATACTTAATAATGGTTTTAGGATAGTTAACATAACTGGATGATTACTTGTAATAATTAATATAACATAAGATACTAGCATAACCATTGCAGCATAGAAATAATCTTTCATGCCATCAAACAAAGTATCAAACAACTCTTCAAACTTAATATGATAAATGAACTTAATTAATAAAGTAGCAACAAATAACATTACCATATATTCGTTATATGTCCATTCACCAAAAGCAACTAATGTTCCAGTAATTTTAGACAATACTGGATAACCTTTGATAGTTAAAGCTTCAAACTTCTCTAAAGCATCTGTGAATAATGATACTCCAAAGGCGTCACTCCAGTTAAGAGTTCCAACTATAAACAATACAGCCATTACACTTAAAATTGTAATTAAAGGCCATTTCTTGCTTTCCTTTTCTACTTTCTTAGGAATAAACATACTCTCTTCAACTTTTTTAGATGTTTCATGTTTTCTAACGTATAACCAAATACATAGAACTAAAACAACATCACTAAGAATTAACAAGCCTAATTTAAACCAAATTAAATCAGTATATTTAACAATAGTTGAATTAGCATTTAACATGCCCATAAAAGTGCCATTAACAATTTTTGAAAAAGTTGAACCCATAATACCAGTTACAACTGAACCCAATGTAACCATTGAAGCTGTAATATTATCATAACCTAATAGTAAAACAACAGCTATAATAAATGGAAATATAATAATTGCTTCATAAGTATGTCCAGTAAATGAAACTAGAACAGATAAAAGTAATACTGTTAATGATAAAAATAACATTTTTTTACCACGGACT
Organism: uncultured Bacilli bacterium; assembly: GCA_934167885.1. Classification (GTDB taxonomy): domain Bacteria; phylum Bacillota_I; class Bacilli_A; order RF39; family UBA660; genus RUG12783. Next base: position 20,723 of record CAKPMB010000013.1, on the reverse strand, counting down.
AAGGAAACAACTTTATCAATAATAGTTCTATAAACGCCAGTTTTATTCAAAACAGCATAAAAGCCACCAACTAAAATAACATAGATAAATACATAAACAAAGTTATACATTAAATATGTTGGATAAGTAAATAATTGTGCTAAACCAACTTGAGAACGTTCAGCTGTTACAAACTCACCATTTAAATATGTAATTGGCAACAACCAAGTCAATAATACCATAAATAAAGCCGTAAAAATTATTACAAAAATTGTGCTATGTTTTTTCATATTTCCTCCTCAAAACAATTATACAAAAAAATGTCTATATTAGCAAATAAATTTACAAGTTTTCACAATAAATACATAGAAACAAAAAAAGATAATTTTATAAAATATGACCAGTTATTATAGTATAACTAGTCGCATTAATTGTTAAAATAATATTATTATTTATAACATACCAATTCTTACCATTTTTAGTTATACCAGTCTTATTATCAATTATCATTTTCTTGCAAAAATTTATAACATTACCTTTTATTTCTAAATTTTTTCTAAGTCTTTTTTTACCCAATTCAGTTGTTTTTAATTTTGAAATATTATTAAGCAAATCATTCTCGTTCATATATAATACCTACTTTTCTTTAATTTCAATGCCACCAAAGATAGCTAAAGAATTTACATAAATTGTTTTTTTAGCATTTTTTAAAACAACTTCATTATTTACGCCACCAAAAAAATTCGTTGAATTAACAATTACTTGAACATCTTTAGGAACTAAAATGCTTATACCACCAAAAAGACATACAGCATCAATTAAAACATCATCCTTTAAAATAGCCTCACACACATCTAATTCATATGACGCAAAAATACTTTTAAGTTTGCAACCTTTAAAATTATGATGGCTATAATCTGCAATAGAACTTGAAAAAACAGCCTTCAAATCTTCACCATCAGAAGCTTTGACACTTTTAACTTTGAAAGTATTAAAACAACCAATAATATATGAAATTCCTAATGAAATCAATATAAGTGGCAAAATTAATTTAAGAATAAGTTTATATTCAACAAGACCATTAGCTGCTAATAATAAAAATACTCCAGCCAAAAGACCAATTAAATTACCCACTTTATCATTATTAAAAAACAAGCCATAAACACATGGAATAATTATAAATAAAGTCCACCAACCATTAAATAATAAATTAATATGTGTTATATTAAATGCATTTAAAGCCAAAATAACCCCAATTAAAATTAAAAATAAACCAGACATAATTTTTTTAAAAATACCCATAGACTACCTCATAACAACTATATAATATATTATAAAAAAAAACAATAATAATATTGTCTATTATTTATAAAAAAATGAATAAACACTTAACTATTAAAATTAACGTCTACTCATCTATTTTTATAATTCACTATCTGTTCTATCATTAACTTTGCTTTGTAAATCATCAAGCATTTTATTATATTCATCAACTAAAGCTTGATTAGCAAATAAAATCTGACTACCTTCTACTTCCCATTTACCTTTATTTTTTTGTAAAAAACTTAAAATATTTTTAATACTTTCAGCATATTCAATTGATAAATTAATAGCATCAGACATATCATTATTCTTTCTAACTTCGGACATATCACCAATTATTTCATCTTTATACAAATCAACATAATAATCATCTAATTTATATTTATCAATATATTCCATTATTTTTTTGTCACTAATAATCTCTTCATACTCATCTAAAGATTGGCGTAATACTGAAATTAAATCATCCAAATTCTTTTTAGTTTTAACAAAATTAGGGCCATCATTTTTATAATTTTCAGCGGATAAAGCATTAGTTATTTCTTCGTTATTATAGGCATTTGTTACGGTAAAAATAATATTACAAAAATCCTTTAAATATTCTTTTGAAGCCTTTTCAACCTTACCATAATCACCATCGGTTACAATAACATCTAATTTTTTATTAATTTCATCTTCTGAAATGTCTTGTTTTTCTAAAAGTTCTGTAATTTCTTCCATTTCAGCTTTTAACTTTTTTTCTTCGCCTAATTCATTAAATACATCTTTTAAAATTGCTCCTCCTAAGAATATTCCAACAATTACTGGAATACAAACTAATATAACAATTAAAACAATTTGCCACTTCTTCATAAATACCTCTTTCTCTTTCTCATTATTATACTATAACTATTATTAAAATTCTACGCTTAGTTATTCTTTTTCTTTGAATTTTTATCATTTAAAATTCTATTAATTTCATTAATCAAAACTTTTTTATTAAATGGTAACTGAATAACAGAAGTAATACCTAATTTAATTAATTCATCCATTTTTTTAGCATCTACTTCCTTGGTAATTAAAATTATTGGAGCATTAAAAGTTAGAACGTCATGTAATTTTTTACATATTTCAACAGCATTTATTGGCTCTATATCATATCTTAAAATTACTAAATCATATTTTTCATAATTACGAACCGCTTTAACAATATCCATTCCAATAGAAGTCTTTTCTACGTTAAAATCAAAAGAACTAAGAACTTTCTCAATATCTTTAGCATCAACATCATCACAATAAATAACACGTTTTTTCTTAATTTCTGTCTCTATCTTATCAAGTTTATGCACATGAATATAATTTTTATCAATTAATTGATCCATTACAATAACAATTTCTGTTCGTTTATCTAACTCACTATTTACATACATTGTGCCATTAATCATTCTAAGATCATCTAATATACTCTTGAAAAAACCATTTTCTAAAGACTCGCCTATTTCTTCATATGTATAACCACGACCATCATAATTAATAGATATTATTAAACGACACACATTGACCTTAATAGCATTACTAAGTTTAATATCAATATTCTTAATATTTTCAGTCTTAACAACATTATTAAATACTCTACCAATTATATCTTTAATATTATAAAAATCACCATATAACGTCTCGGGAATATCACTATCAACATAGTAGTTATATTTGATATTTTCATCAACTCGTGCTTCATAAGTTTTAAATAAGTCAAAATAATGCTTTGTTTTATAAACATTATTAAATACTCTTAATGTGCTTTCATTTATTTTTTCAACATCATATATAGTATTTAGTGAACGAATAATGCCATTAGCCTTGATATCAATATTCCGAACACAATCTTTAACTTCTTCTAAAACGTCATCATTATATGCATACTGACATTCCATATTTATTTCTAAAATAGGATTTCTAATTTTTTGAACCATATTATATAAAAACATAGTCTTATCACGATTTTGTTTTTCGGCAATATTTCGTGAATTTAAATATTCATTTACAATTTGTAAATCTGGATTCTCTATTGTAAAAAACATTAATATAACAACTAACGACTCAATAGGTGTCATTAATAACATACTTGGATTTATAAACTGAAACAAAACACCAATACAACCAAAGAATAAATAAAATACTAAAGGAATGTAGGCTTTATTAAAAATATTTTTAATATTTTTAAACAAGCAATATACCATATAAATACTACCAATTAAAACCAAGAAATAAATAAATTTAACAGATAAACCATCTGGATATGTAAAATTGCCCTTTTGAACAATATTAAGAGGTAAAACAAATAATAATGTAATGGCTAGTCCCGAAATTATTAATAAAATATTCTTAAACCTAACATATTTGCTATTTTTAACCTGAATAATATCATTAGAAATAGCATAAACATATAAAATCATTAGTAATTCAAATACTAAGTAATATGTCAAAACCAACTTAACAACGATATGATATAACACATTATCAACATTATTAGTAGATAGTGTAAAAATAAAACTTATTAATTGAAGAACTAAACCAATAAAATTGCTTAATAAAACCCATGAAAATATGCGATTAGCAAGTTTATTTAAATGTTCTTTAAAAGCATAAACAAAAATAATTATAATGGTAAAAATAGTAAAACATAAAGCTACAGTTGCACTAAAACTATACATAATATCATCCTCTATTCTAGAATAATCTTAACATAATTTATAAAAAAAGTATATAAAAGAAAAGTCTATTATGAAAAATAGACATTTTTTATGATAATTTTTTAGTTTTAATTTTATCATGATTAATAGAAGTTGTTCTAATTATATCGTCTTCATTGGTATATTCAAGAGATAAGGCATCTACCTTACCGTTTAATGTATAAGGTAGTTCATCCCATATAACATAACCATATGGAATTGATTCAGTTTCTAATTCTTGTTCACATAATGAAACAAGTTCTTTTAAAGTTTCCTCTTTCTTACTATCATCATTTAAAATTAAATGAACAATTGGAACATGACGTTCTATAGCATTATAAACACCAACGCAAACACAGTTACGAACATTTTTATTTTTTAAAATAACTTTTTCAACGGCTTGTGGATATACCTTTAAACCACCACGATTAATTATTCTTTTAATACGTGATGAAAAGAATAAATAACCATCTTCATCAATATGAGCGATATCTTGAGTATGTAGCCATAAAGAACCATCACTATGTTTACGTAATACCAAATCAGTTTCTTCTTTATTATTTAAATATTCTTGCATAATTGATGGTCCACTAAAACATAATTCACCAGATTCATAAAAACCTTTTTCAATATCCGTACCTGGTTCAAATATGCCAATTAGAGTATTAGGGAATGGTAGACCAACACTTCCTAATTTAACTTTACCAGGGAATGGAACAGCGATAGTTCCACCAGCCTCAGACATACCCAATCCTTGACCTAATTTACAATTAGCCTTACATCTTACTAACTCTTCATTAACTTTCTCTTCAAATTCCATAGTCATTGAATCACCACCAGATACTGGCAACTTTATAAATGACAAGTCAACATCGTGAAATGCAGTATATTTTAACAACTCTTCATAATGCACAGGACTTGCAAAAATATACTCAGATTTTGATTTAAGGATTAATTCAGGAAAATCTTTTGGTTTAAACATAGGAACCATTAGAGTTTCAAACCCAAGAGAAATTGGCATATGAATAGCCATAACTAAACCATAAACAATAAATGGTGGTAGAAAATCAAGAAATTTTTGGCCCCTTTGAAATGGTATACCCGAACTTAAATGTTGATGAACCATAGCATTAATAGAATAATTAGATAACTTAACACCTTTTTTTCGACCGGTTGTGCCACCTGTATAAATTATAGCTGCTAAATTATCATCACTACATTCATTTGGAAGATAACCATTATAATTACTACCATCTGCTAGGAAATCATTCCATTCAATAAAATTATTAAAATTACTTAAATAACTATAATCAGTAAAGCCTTTTTCCTTGCATTTAAATATCATTTTAATTGGAAATAATGCCGAATTAACAGGAGATAAGCTAACAACTTTTCTCTTTTTTGAATCACAATATTTATTAACAAGTGGTAAACACATATCAAGAGATATTATTAAATTTGGCTTTATATCCTCAATTGTCTTATCTAAATTATTCTCTTTAATCATTGGTTCAATAGGACATGCAACAGCTCCTATTCTGTTTAAAGCATAAACTGTGTATACAGCCTCCGGACAACTTGGTAACAATAGTAAAACTTTATCATTTTTCTTAACACCTAAAGCCAATAAAGCCCTTGTAACATCATCAATTTTTCTCAAAAGTTCTTTATTAGTAATTTTCTTACCTAAAAAACTTATTGTAGTTGCATTACTTGGATACTTTTCTACATTTTTTTTCATATATTGATACATAGTCATTTTATCTAAAGAAAAATTTCCAACAACCGTTTCATCAAAGTTTTTTAACCATGTCTTATCTATTGATGGTATACCAACAGGAGGCCCTTGTAATTTACCAGTAGCAAGAGCACGTAAATGTATATCTCTTAATCTTTTTTCTTCATCACTTAATTTAGCAATATCATTTTTTAATTTAATTAAATCATCCTTATTCATAAACTATCCAACCTTTTTCAATACATCTTCTTATGTTAACACAAAACAACAAAAAAAGCAAAAATAAATTTTATGTCTTAAAATCTTTTTGCTTTACTAATTTTTTAGTTTTAGGAATTGTAAAATCAATTGTTCTTTTTTCTTTAGATGCATCTTTTAATAAAACATTAATTTTATTACCTATATGGTAAATATTACCATTTCTTCCAACTACACCAAATTTGTCCTTATCAAAATGGTATTGATCATCCAACATATCACTAAAGCGGATACGACCAATTATATTGTTTGTTGTTCTAACAAACATAGAATGTTGGCCAATTTCAACAATATATGCCTCAAACTCTTCACCAACACAATGTTCCATATATTCAGCCATAGCCATTTCCAAGCCTTCTTCTTCCATCTCTTCGTCTATTTTTTCAATTTTATTTATTTCTTCACATTGTTTAGCAAGACTTAATTCCATATTTTTAACAGATGTATCACTATAATCCATCATTTCATAATTATCAACTAAAACGCTAGCGATTAAATCTGCTACCCTTCTAATGGGTGACGTTATATGACCATAAATATCATATTGAGTTGCAAAATGGCCAATATTTTCTGTCTGATATTTAGCTCGTTTCATAGAACGTAAAATATACTCACGAGCAATTAAGGATGCTTCATCATTTGATAAGCTATTTATAATAGTATTAAGCGCTATAACATCAACATTTTTATAGTTAGGTATCTTATATCCAGACTTTCGTAATATACTTAACACTTCTTGAATTTTTTCTTCATCTGGTTCTTCATGAACTCTAAATGGCAAAATCATCCATGAGTAATGTGTATAGAAAACAATATTAGCAATCCCCATTAACATTTCAATTATTTTACCACTAATTCCTTGATCATTTTTAATAAAACCCTGGATGTTGTTTTTCTCATCAGAAACTTGTTTTATTTCTTTCAATTTGAAATCAAGGAAATGTTTAGAATCTCTTTCTTTCAACATTACTTTATAAAAATCATATAATGTTGTTAATTCATCTTTAAACCTTTCACATTCTAAAACATTTTCACCTTCATAAAAACGGTTACACTTGCTGTAAGAAAGCGCAGCACGTGATTTGATGACACTATCATATATATTATAGCTTAATATTTGACCATTATTATCAATTTCAGTTTCAATAGTTTTAGTAAGTCTTGAAACATTCGGATTAAGTGAACATATGCCATTAGAAACAACTGGATGAATCATCGGAATAACATAATTTAAAATATAATGACTAAAACAACGCTTTAAAGCTTCATCGTATGACTTCGTAGATGGATGAATATAATGACTAACATGCGATATAGATACCTTGATCAAAAAGTTACCATTAGATAGACGTTTAACATAAACGGCATCATCTCTATCTTTAGTTTCATCACAATCAATAGTAATAAAGTTATCCATTCTTAAATCAACTCTATTTAAACAATCACTTTCACTAACCTCTTTAGGTAGTTTTGATACTTCATCAACTATCTCTTTACTAAATTCAACCGGGATATCCCTTTTAGAAGCGATTACTTTAATATCAGTGCTTAAATCATTTTTATTACCAATAACTTCCACAACTCGGCCACTATAAATTCCATTATAAGCATCCTTTGATAATTTTACTTTGATAATATCACCATCGATTAGGTTCTTCAAATCACTATTTTTAATATCGACATTAATAAATTCATTTGAATTATAGGGAATTAAACTAACATGTCTTCCATTTCCAACAACTTGGTATATTACATTACCACTTTTTCTTTTCAAAATTTTATGAACTCTTCCATTAACATAATCTTTTCTACGCATTTCATCTAATACAACTAAAACCGTATCACCATCAAGAGCACCATTCAAACAATTATTCTCTATTAAAATCTTTTTCCCACTTTCTAAAGTGATAAAACCCGTTCCTGATTTATTTATATTTATAGTTCCATAAATATAGCCATCTTTTTCATTAAAACGTTTATATTGTTTATTTTTACTAAAAATAAGCCCATCTTCTTCTAAAACATCTAATAAAATTTTAATATTTCTTGCATCAACTGGCATACCTACTTTTTTGATAATTTCATCAATACTGTGATATTGCATATCATGATTAAAAATATCTCTAATTTTTTCTAAAATAACCGCATATTCTTCCATAAACTACCTCTTCAAGTTTATATAGTAACACAGAGCATACGAAAGTGCAAAGAGTTTACAAAAAAAACTATTCATAAGCGAATAGTTTCATTTTTCCAAGTAAAAAGGACATTAAATAACAAGATGATGTAATGATAATCATATAAATTGTCGTATACCAAACACCATTATTGTATAACATAAAAAATGGATATGGACCTTCTATTAATTTAAAAATATTTAATAATAATACTATAGCTCCATAAATTACGGTCGCAAGTGGCACAAGACGTGATTCAAAAGAAGTAACACTATAATCTTCAAAGAAAAGAAAACTCATTATTGATACCAATGGACATAAAGTATGAAAAAATAAAAACTCATTATTAATCATCATCTCAAAAACATTATAAGATGTTAATTTAGGAAGAATAAACATAGCAACAAAAAAAGTCAATGTTAATCCTAAAGTTACAACATATCTCATAATTTTAGTTATTCGGACTAAAGTATGGTTATTATTAAAAATATATGCAAAAATAAATAATATTGAAGTCAACGCACATAGTAAATTACTATCTTCTGTATATAACAACAAACTAAAAGAATTAGAACCATTTGATAACAAAATAAAACCACAAATTTCTAGTAACAATAAAATTAAATTACTAACTAAAGATAATCTATATCTTTTCATCTAAAACACCTACTATTCTATGTAATTATACCATAAATAATAAATTTAGTAATAAAAAAAATAGCATTTATAATATTAAAATTTAAATAAATTTAAACCAATTTCTTCATCAAACTCACGTGAAACATGACCATCTATTATGTTAATTACCATTTCACAAGTAGCGCTAACAAAAGCCTTATTTAAATGTCCACCAAATACTTCACCTTTTTCATTGCCAGCACTCATATGAATATGTGAATAATATTCGCTATTCATGGTCGTAATCGTTCCAGTAAGAGAAACAATTTCAAAATCACCTTCAAACACATTAGCATAATACTTTTTCTCTTTAGTTTTATATACACCAACGATAAACTTATTAGTAGCACCTAAAGCATTAATATTAGCTAATTTAATATTTTCTTTTTTAGCAATAACTTCAAGTTGTTGTAATATCTCTTCACCTCTATCAATTCGTGCAACTATTGTATTTTTAAATCTTCTATATTCCATAATAACCCTACCTCATTATATTTTTTTAACCATCTTTTTATTTGGACAATCTAATAAATTTACACTATCAGGTTCTTCCAAAGAAATAAATGGAATATCCATTAATGATAAACCTTTTATAAATTTAACTTCATCAAACAATCCAAATTCCCTGCTAACATACGTCTTTCGTGATACATTATACCACTGTTCATTCTTATACGCATAAAGAGCATATGTTATATAATTATAATTTGCAATTTTACATAAACTACCAACATACTTAGCAATATTTTCAGAATTCTTCAATATCATAGGCACATCTTTTAAATTATATAAATTAACAAAATAGGAAACATAATCAAAATTAGGTTCAAAAGGACAATCGTTAATTTTTAAAACTTCACCATCAGTAAACAAACAAAGTTTTAAAACCTTACTACCTTCTTGATTATAACCATCAATCATTACTTGATCTATTTTCTCATTTTTAAACTTATCATAAAACATTACTATCACCATCTACATTATAATTACAAAAAAAATATTTAGTCAAACATTTTTCTGATTTTTGGTATCACATCATGGACAATTATACATATTTTTTTAGATGCTTAGCTTAATACTTTTTTTATTTTTAAACAAGTTTAAATAATAAAGACAATGATGATAAATTGTCCTATTTAATAATTATAGCCAAACGCTATATAAGCGCATTAACTTTTTATATTATTAAAAATGAGACTATAAAGCCTCACAATTTAAATATCACTTATTTATTTTTTTCTTTTTTAAAAACAACCAACTTGCTTAAAACATAATTCATTATAATTATAATAACCTGAATAATTACTTTTACTATTTTGTCATTGAAATTAAGTGTTGATACTAATAAAAACATTAAACCCATATCAACAAATAATGACAATAATCGCGATGAATAAAATTCAATCATTTCCCTCCAAACATTTTTGGTTGTTGGTGCAAAAACATATTTCTTATTAGTAAAATAGGCGAAAGTTACACAAGTAATCCATGCAATAATATTAGCAATTTGAAGTTCTATAGGATTATTAGCATCTAAAATTGTTAAAACCAAAGCATAATATGTTCCTAGACTAACAACCGTAGTTAATACACCAAAGATTAAATAATTGATTATTTCTTTATATTTAAGATATAGTTCTTTTAATTTTTTCATTTTTTCTCTCCTTATATAAAATTATTAAATAAAATACAAGTCCCATAACAGATAATATTTTGCCAATATTTAACCATGGTGTATGATAAACAATCTTCACCTCATGTTGACCACTAGATAATTTTGCTCCCAAAAAAGCTGTATTTACTTTCACACTAGGAACTAATACATCATCAATATATATTTTAAAGCCTTCATCATATGGTATAGAAGTAACTAAATATGTATCACTATCTGCATTAATTGTTCCTTTAATTGTATCATTTTCAACAGAAATATTATTTAAAGGATTAATATTATTTTGTAATTCTTTTAATACGTTATAATCTAAAACATAAGTAGTAATATTTGTAATATTATAAGTTCCTTTTTTCAAAGAAATATCTAATGTATCTAAATATTTATCATTTATTAAAAAATGAAAAGTATTATTTTTATTCTTATATATCCAGCTTCTGCAAGTAAGGACATTACTAACATTATTAATAGTCATTTCTATATTATCAATACTACAACTATTTTCTAAAAGACCTTCAAGATTTATAAATAATAGTTTATCCACTAAAGGATTATTTAGTTTTAATTTAATATTACCACCATCATCATTTGTTACATCGAGAACGTAATCATCATTATTTTTTTGAATATTAACATTAGATGATGAAACTATTTCATAATCTAAAGAAACATTTTGAATATTATTGGTAATAACACTATCTTTCCCATCCGAAACAATAACACTATTTAAAAGCACTTCAAGATTATAAGGATATGAATAATTTTGATATGTTTTCAAACTTATCGTATTTCTCATAGTATATATTATAGGAAAAGCTGTATCATTTTTATAAATATTGTTGCCTATATTGGTATATCCTAAACCAGGATCAACACTTGAATAAATGTATTTAGTGCCCATATATGTGTTAAATAAAATATTTTTGTTAGCAGAATATAAAAAGTAATTATAATCAATCATACTATTTTTAAATTCGTCTCTAACAAATGATAAATAAGCATTGTTATATGTTGAAGAGTAAAAATTTGTAGTTAGATATCTAATATCATATATTTTATTAACTGTTTTAGTAGCATTATCCAAATTATTCATTCGATAAAAGCCATTATCAGTATCAAGTGTCTTTTTTATAGCTTCCGTTGTTTCAGTGTTAAATATTTGCAAATATTCTTCCCTAGTTATATAATCTTCCGCAAGATTTTCACTAACACAAATTATCAAACTTGCAATAACTAAATAAGATGTAACTAGAATACGTTTTGAAAACTTTTGATAAAGAATAAGAATAAGTAAGAAGCCTAATATAATCAAATAACAGTATTCTAAGCGATTAAAATAATATAAAAATCCTAAAATTACCGCCATTACCACCACAAAATTACGAACTTTGACCTTCTTTTCAAAAACATCTCTTAAGAAAATAGCAATATAATATGATATTAATGGTAAAAATGGAATAAAACATTTCTCTCTTAAATACAAACCACCATTTAATAGGTAACGAAATATTGGAATAAATAAAACTAATGAGGAACAAGATGCAGCAATAATGTTAGATTTCTTCTTACTATAAAACAAATATATAAGCGCCACAAAGCCAATTAATGATAAACCTATTGCATATGTTCCACAAAAAATTTTATGAATCTTTAAATATGGTGTTAATAAAGAAATTAAGGAATAACTACTCTCACTCGTTCCTCGGCCTGAAAACAAAGTATACAAAGTAGGAACTAAAAGAACAGAACTTAGTAAAATAGCAACCAATACATATGAAATAAATGACAATAAATCCTTTGCAAACACTTTAAAGGAAACCTTACTATTTAAAGCAAAATACTCCATAAGGTAATATATTCCTAACACTAAAAGACCACATACACTATAGTAATAACTTGTCATAATCATAAGGAATACACTAATAATCAATAAACTTTTTTTCTTATCATGAAGCAATTTTTCAATACCTAAGAAACCCATAATTAAAAATGGCATATAGCTCACAAACATAATATGACGGTGCATTTGAAAAATAAATGGAGCTGATAACGTCAAAAGCAAAGTAACAGTCAATGATACACAGTTATCAAAATGATGTTTTATCAAAAAATGATAAAATAACAAAGCCGAAGCAATAACTACTAGTATATCAACAATTGTCATATAAGTAGTCATACTCAAAAATGGGAAAAGATATGATGGTAATATTAAAGGACTTAATAAGCCATAATATGACAAATTATAAATATTCTCACCAGATGCATAATTAAGTGCAAGATTAGGAATTAATTTACCAGTTTTATAAAACGTTTGTCTAAAATATTCAGGAATAATTGTATGTTGGTTAATCCAATCAGTGTTAGATCCAAACATATTTACAAATCGCATACTTATTAAAACTACAAACAAAATAGTAGCGATAATAATTATTTGATTGTAATATTTTTTAATAAAAGACCACATTTTATTATCCTATATTAGTTTCCTTAACTATATATATAGGTCTTTTTTTAGTTTCTAAGTATGTCTTTGAAAGGTATTCTCCCATAATTCCAAGACAAAATAGTTGAACACCACTAACAAAAAAGATAATACATACAAGACTTGGCCAACCAGATGTTGGATCACCAAAGGCAACTGTTTTAATAATAATTACTAGTATCATAATAAATGATATTAAACAGAATAGGAAACCTGCAACAGAAGCAATGGCAAGAGGGACTGTTGAAAAAGCTACAATACCTTCAATTGCATAAAGAAACAACTTCCAAAATGACCATTTTGTTTCACCAGCAACACGTTCTACATTTTCAAATTCTAACCATTTTGTATTGTATCCAACAAACTCAAATAAACCTTTTGAATAACGATTATATTCCTTTAATTCTAAAATAGAATCAACAACTTGGCGCTTCATAAGACGATAATCACGAGCACCATCAACCATCTCAATTTTTGACATTTTATTAATAATTTTATAAAACTGTCTTGCAAAAAAACTTCTTATAGGTGGTTCACCTTTACGTGTTACACGACGTGTTCCAACACTATCATAATCACTATTTTCATCTTCTAAAATGCTAACCATCTCTGGTAATAATGATGGTGGATCTTGCAAATCAGCATCCATAATAGCCACATAATCACCACTTGATAATTCCAATCCAGCATACATCGCTGCTTCCTTGCCAAAGTTTCTAGAAAAATTAATAAATTTAACGCGTTCATCTTTTTTAGCATAATCTTTAACTATTTCAATAGTCTTATCCTTTGAACCATCATTAACAAAAATAAATTCAAAATCATTTTTCATCTTCTTGGCAACTTTTGATATTTCTTCATAAAAATATGGGATTGCTTGTTCCTCATTATAACAAGGAACAATAATACTTATTTTCTTCATATATTCACTTCCTTTATAAATTAAAATACTTTTACTAATTAAAACAAATTATTAAAATCAAACTACTTCTTTATTTTTTGACCTAACCAAGAAAATATTTTGTTAAACAAAATTAAATTTATTAAATCTTCAAACTTAGAACAACACCTACCTCATCACATTATCAACTCCTAAACAAATTATAACATATTATTATATAATTATGGTTAAAAGTGATAAAATTGTCGTTTTTAAAAGGTGTAAACGGATTTTCTTATTAACACTGATATTTTTATTTTAGTTTTTTTATATTAGTATACATTCTTGGATGATATCCTCCTTTAGCATAAAATTTAATAGCATTTTCATTATATGCAAATACATCCACAATAACATATTTACAATCAATAATTTTAAAGTATTCTTCCATCTTATCTATTAGTAATTGTCCTACTCCTTTGCCTCTTATTTTATTAGTAACAATTAATTCACTTATTTCTCCTCTTTTAGGACATTTATAATCTAAATAATCAAACTCATTATATTGAGAAATATAACCCATAATTAATCCAACAACTTTACCATCGCAAATGGCAAGGAAACATTTTCCATCATTTTCTTTAATTTCATTTAGGTCCATTAGAGCCATTTTTTCATGATATTCTGGATGAACACAATCTAATTTATCTTTGTCAATCGATACAATATACTCTTCTAATTCCGTTAATAAGTCCTTAACGTCATCTATATATTTATCCTCATACTCTATTATTTCCATGCCTAATACCTTTTCCAATTCCTTTATAAACTAATGTAATCAAATTAATTTTTTCTAATATGCAATCTATTTATTTTCAATTTGCTTTGTTTCATTTAGCAACCTATCAAAATCTGATACATAATTTTTATCATGTATAACTTTATATTTTTCATATTCACTCTCTGCTTTTCCAACAGCCTGTTTATGAGAAATTTTACCTTTTCCTTCTAGAACTTTATAATGGAACACTTTCAAAGCATTTTCCACTTTATTTTTCCAATCATCCATATACATCATTATATTTCTTTAGGCATTATTTTCAGGAATGTCCAAAAATAAGTTTACTAAACTATTCAAATTTTTAATCTCTTTTTCATTTAAATAGTTTTTGGCAATAAGAACATCAGATTTTAAAATTTTTCCATCAGGTGAATTTCCCCAAGTAGCAAGTCCCATATTTTCTTTTTTTGAGTCTACCCTATTATAAACTATTTCTGCAGCAGTATTTCCAGTAATCGCATAGTGGAATTTATTCTGGATAGTTTTATAAAAATTTATTGCTGTATCACTGTTTTTATCATAATCAACAGAACATTCAGCAAATATATCAGTAATTTTTTGATAAAACATTCTCTCACTAGCTCTAATTAATTTAATTCTTTCAAGCAATCTTTTAAAATACTCTTGATCAGATTTATTTGCTTTTAAAAATCTTTCATCATTTAAGGCAAAACCTTGAACCATATAATCTTTTATTATTTTATTTGCCCAAGTCCTAAACTTAATTGCTTTTTTAGAGTTAACCCTAAAACCTACGGAAATAATCATATCCAAATTGTAATATAAATAAATTCTTTTAACTTTACGAGTCCCTTCTACTTGAACTTGTGCAATTTTTGCACAAGTTACATTTTCATCTAATTCCTCATCTTTATAAATATTATTAATATGTCTTACTATTCCACTTCTATCAACATTAAAAAGTAATGCTAATGATTCCGTATTTAGCCACACATCTTCATTCTTTAATAATACTTCTACTTTTATATCACCATCTTCATCACTATAAAATAAAACGTTCTTCTCATTTCCTATTAATTTATTATCCATACCTTTCCTCCTTATCCAAATATTTTTTAGTTAATTTATACTAGATATTATACTATTATTTAAAATGGTAAACAATTAATTTGGGCGAATTTGGCCAAATTAAAACTTATTCATTTTATTTTCTTCTAAACCTAATATATATTGTTTTTTGAGTTTTTTATATATTTTGGTTCTAATAATTATCAAAATTTACACTTGTCTTATTTTTGAAAAAAATATTTAATATTTACTTTCATAATTGTGTTACAACAATATAAAAAAATGTCAACAAATTTTATTTTGCTAACATTTTTTAATTCAGTTAATTTTTTTTATTAAGTGACAAATAACAAATTTACTACCTTTTTAAATTTCAAATTTTTCTTATTATAGACTATTTTCCACAGCATTGTTTATATTTTTTTACAACTTCCACAGGGCCTTTTGTATTGGGGATTTTGGGAGCTTTTAGGAGTACTTTGTTCGTCACTTCGGCTTTTTATTGCACTTGGGAGCACTCCGTAGCACTCGACAAACCTATTAGAACTTATCTAAAAATAACGAATTTTAAGTTTTTACAATAATTATATAATCTAATTTTTCTTAGGTTGATTATTGATAGTTCGCTCATTTATTTTTGAAAAAAGACTAATAATAAATTTTTCATCACTTAATGTAGTTAATAATTCTCTAAATTTGATAGTCCCTTTAAATGACTCATCTGTTGTATCAGGATAATAATCTATAAATGTTATTTCCAAATCTCCTATGTCATTTAAATTGATTGTATCTGAAAAGAATATATTCCCATGTGCTAGAGAATTTCTCAAATGCTCTAATACACATGAGTTATCAACTCTTCTATTTTTTAAATCTTCTAAATCTTCCTGCAAAGCAGTCATTTCAATACTGTTTATCTCTTGTCTAGAACCATTATCTTGACTAAGAATAGTTTCTAATCTCTGTTTTTCTTCAGTTAAGCTAGCTTTTTGATTCTCATCAGTCGCTCTTTCTAATTGTATAGTAATATCTCCAAGCCTTTTCTTCATATTATTATTAGACTTATAAATATTTCTGTTTTCTCTCTTTAAATCATCTATTCTTTTATTCTTTTTAGAAATTAAATCATCAAAGTCTATATCAATTTTCAAACCTGAAAAATCTAATCCACTTAAGTCTACTTTTTTCTCATTATAATTATATAAAAGTATATTATTCAAATATGATATAACAGTTGCTTTTATTACCTTATCATAATCTATATATTTTGTAGAAGTATCATTCAGCATATCCATAATTGCACCATCTGATTTACTACTTGTTTTAACAATATCTTCTATAATCATTGAAACGTTTCTACTTGGATTCAATTCATTTCTTATTAGCTCAGTGATAATTTCATGTTGATTAACAGCACTATGATTATAAAAAGTATCAGCTATTTGTCCTATATGGTCAATGATCTTACTTATTTGTGATTCAGATAGTTTTTTTTCTTCTAATTTATAATCCATGAAATATTTAAGCTGTGATTTTATAACAGAATCTATTTGCGTTGTTTTTCGAGTCATAGGATTTTGTAATTTCATTTTTAAATAATATATTTTTCTCTCATAATCATATTCAAACATTTCTAACATCGTATAATCTACATTTTCATTTATATCTGTATTCTCTTCTTTGACTAAATAAGATGCATACATTTGTAGCTTCTTTAAAGTATCTAAATCATGATATTTTACATCAGTAATATCTGAAATAACTATACTCTCTAAATATGATTTTAAATCTTCTTTTGTTTGAATTGGAACATTATCATAGTTTGGATTCTCCAATGTACATATTGGAAAAATATTACCAAAAGCATTGTAATTTGATAATTTATTAATGAATTCAATTATCATGTTCTTTTGAATTTTAAAATTACAATTCATTACATTTTCATCATTATACCCATAAATACGAATATAATTCTTGTCTATAACTTCATAGGATGAGTGTGCTAAAGCGTTTCGTATAGCATGAAATAGCATTTTACAATCAAGATTTCCATCAGTAAATATGTAATCATTACAACCATAATTTGAACGATTAACATCATTAGCATAAGACGTTTCTCTATTGTTTTCATCCATAAAACTGCATATTGCGCCTCTAGAATTAACCAATTTTAGTTTTCGTGCCAAATCTAAATATACGTAATCAGGTAATGTATTCTTTTCTTCTTGATTTAGTAAAAAGAAACTACTCATAAACATCCAATCTATATTTGTATCTGTATTACCACCATTTCCCAACAACTCAACATTCTTCTTGTATATACTTTCAAAAAATGATAAGTCTTTTTGACTTTTACATAATCCATGCATTAAAGACAATAATTTTAAATTACTATCATATCCATATGAAATATTGGTATCACTTGATTCTATATTTAGATTAAAGTTCGTTTTATCTAACAAATTAGATTTGGAATGTTCTTTGAAAAAGATAGAAAAATCCAACCTAATATTTGGATCATCTAATTGCATATTAATTAAATTGTTATCATTTAACACAGTAATATTATATGACTTGCTATCTATTCCATAGGCTTGTAATACTTCTTTATGTTGTATTAAAACCTCTACCTCTTCATCAGTATATCCATCATTTTTTAATAATGTAATAAGCTCATTAACATCTATATTATTTATTTGTTTAATTTCTACATACTTTCTATTTTCTCTACTTGTAATTAAATCGTATACATATAATTTTCCATCTATTATTTTAAATTTTAATATACTAAAGTGATTTTCATCTCCACGATTTTTATAAAACTTATTACTATATTTATATCTAAAGCTTAAATCTTCTAAAAATCCATTCTGTATAAGTATTTTTAATACTTCTTTAAATATTTTAGGGCTTGTTTTTAATATACTTTCTATTTTTTTTATTTGTTCATATTTACTTCCATCTTTGCTTAATTTATAACCACAAATTTCTATTAAATATGAAATTACACAACTATAAAATGGATTCATGTTATCACCATAATATTTCCAAATAAGCATTCTTTTTTGAAGTGTATCATTGTAATTGATTTCCACTCTATCAACTCCTATATAAATTATACCATATATCTACTCTATTATTTTTACTATTATTACTTTTGAACAATAAATTACGATTTAGATAATTTTTAGATAAGTTTTGGATTCAATTTGAAAGCATTGTCTTAATATGTGTTTTGATTTTATAAAGGCTTATAAAGGTTTTATGACTTATCTAAAACTTATCTAGGGTAATGGGCATTCCAAAAATTACCTAAATATTGTAATAATAGAAAAACCCGCAATCCCTTATTTTATACGGGTTCGTGGGCTTATTTACCACAACATTGTTTATACTTCTTGCCTGAGCCACAAGGTCTTTTGTATTGGGGATTTTGGGAGTTTTTGAAAGCACTTGGCTCGTTAATTCGGCACTTGGTTGCACCACAGAGCACTCCGTAGCACTCGGCAAACCTAGCAGAACTTATCTAAATTTCAAAAATGGCACTTTTTCGAGAAAAATTAGTACGGCTAATTTTCATCAATATCATCATGCTCTTCATAACCACTACATTCACTTTTATGATCACACAACTCACAATTACATTCATCATTGTATTCTCCAGTTTCCCAACATAATTCTGTTGAATCCATATAAATTATCACCTCCTGTTAAATATTTAATTAATTTTAATTTTTCAAATTCCAGTCTAATTTATTACTTTTTATTAAGTTGTCTTTCGCCTTTAATAATTGTAAATTTGTATAATGGCAAAGTTCAATAATTTCTTCTTTCGTTGTAGCTTTTGAAATCGGAATAATATGATCTATATGAACTTCTTCTTTTCCATCCCAGTCCTCATTATAATTGTTTTTATAAGTTGTTAACAAATAATTATAAAAAGTGTCAAATTCGCAGCCTAATATTTTTTCTGTTTTACTATGTTTCTTATATCCTTGTTTTCTAAAGCAATTGTTTATTAATGTTCGAGTTTGCTCCGACAATCTATATAACGGATCATTTGCTTTTCTTTCTTTTTTATGTTCTATCCTCCAAACTCTCATTTTGTCAGTATGACTATACTCTTTAGATATAGCATTTAATCTATCTTTATTATCATAATAATATTGTTTTTGATACTCATTAAGTTTTTCAATATTATCTTGTCTATATTTTTTATTATATTCTTGTCTCTCTTCTTTATGTTCTTTATAATACTCTCTTTGTTTAGAAATTCTTTCATCCTTATTATCATAATAATATTGTTTTTGTCTTTCTAAAATCTTTTCTTTGTTCTTCTCATTATACTCTCTTTGTTTTGCTTTTATCTCTTCTGCATTTTCTCTATATCTTCTCTTACCGCTTTCTCTATAACGCTCTCTATTTTTTTCATATTCTTTTTTCTTTTGTTCTTTTATTTTTTCTTTATTATTCTCACGATATATTTTTGCTTTTTGACTTCTTATTTCCGTTGTCTTTTTGTTATATTCCTTAGTATATATTTTTACGCACTCTTTGCAAATGTTTCTATATATTCCTTTTGACTTATCCCTTAAATGATATTCAGTCAGTGGTTTCTCTATTCCACAATTGCTACAAACTTTAGTTTCCATATAAACCTCCTTTCTTAAAAATAAAGTAATATTTGCTTTATTATACCATAAAATAAGGCTTTTTACTCATCAAAAACTACTGAAAAAAGGTATCTAAAAAGGTATCTAAAGTCAAAAATCGGCCTTTTCGTACTAATTTCTAGTACGGTAGAAAAAACTCGCAAACCCTTATAAATACTGGGCTCACGAGCATTATTTACCACAACATTGCTTATATTTTTTACCACTGCCACATGTTGTAGGAACTCCCATATTTATAATACTTATAATATTTATAATATTATTGATATTTCAAGGCTTTAG
>CAKPMB010000012.1 GCA_934167885.1 uncultured Bacilli bacterium | reverse complement strand
GATGGACACCAGAATTGAAGCATACTACAACAATCCAAGTGAAAGTTTTAGACATTCATTGATGGATATTTATGCTGAATTTTATACTTCAATTATGAATTCTATAGGTAATGGAAATCAATTAATTATATCATCTATAAGAAATTCTGTTGAACATGGTAATTATTATGTTAACAAAAATGGTAGTTTAATTTTATATGATCAAACCGATCATAGTGATAATAAGAGTATAAAAATTTTATGTAGTGCTTCACCTCAACAATTACTTGATATAACAAAATCAATTGAATTAGGTGATTCAAAAGATAAATATAATATGGATGATTTTTTTAAAGAACTTGAAACTATTGTTGATAAAACAACACTTAATAATATTATGAATACTATGAATAACTTTTCAAAAATAATTTTTGGAAAGGATATTGATGTTAATAATAGTATGGAGCATATGTATCAAGAAGCAATAGCTAATATTATTTCACAACATATATCAAAAAAATAATGACGGTGCTATAAAATACTGTCATTATTTTATAAATTTCTAGAATTGTCTTTTTCTTTTTGAATATCTTTATCAAAATTATTAAGATTAGTTTTTATGTCTTCGGCTTGTTTTGTTATTTCTTACAATACTTATCATACTTATTTGATTCAACACTCATATTGATTTTCTTTTTTATTATTTTAATCATATCACATCATTTACAATTATACAGCACAAAAAAATCAACTATTACTAGTTGACTTAATCATTAACGTCACATTGGTGCGACGATTTTATCTTATGGAGCAGATGACGGGAATCGAACCCGCGTCCTAGCCTTGGCAAGGCCATATTCGAGCCACTAAACTACATCTGCACTAACGTTGGAGGGGCCAGACGGATTTGAACCGCCGCTCAGGGAGTTGCAGTCCCACGCCTTACCACTTGGCTATGACCCCACGCAAGATTCATTATAGCAAACCACATTAATAAAAGCAAGGGATTTTTATAAAATTTTTTTCTTTTTTTTTATGATGTTTTTCAACACTTTTTTTAATGTAAATAAAGATGTAAAAATGTTGTTTTTTAACACTTAGAAAACTATAATAAAAAACACAAAGGGAGGTTTGCTATGTTAAAAACTAATTTGCCTGTTTTAGTAGTTAATGACGTTGTATTATTTCCCTATACTGAAATCAAATTAGAATTCGATAATATTAATGACAAAAAAGTAATTTCACTTGCCGAGAATTATTTTGATGGCCATTTGTTAGTAGTAATCTCCAAAGAAAATAACTTTAATAAAGACACTTTATCAAAAATAGGTATTGTCGCTCAAGTCAAGTTTAAAATAGATATGCCTAATGGTATGATGAAAGTTTCATTACGCGGTATAAATCGTGTTAAAGTTAACACATATAATGAAGAAAATGGTATATATGATGCTAGTGTTTCTAAAATTGATGACAAACCACTATCACCAATTTCAGAGCTTGCCAGCACTAAAACATTGAAAAATTTGTTTAATGAATATTTAGAAAGTAAAAAGGGAATAGGTAATAGTATTTTATCACAGATTGAAGATATAAATATCGTTAGCAAACTTACCGATATAATCATCGCTTTTGTTCCTATGGCTTTCGTGCGTAAAGTTAAATACATCGAAGAAACGGATGCTTCCATTCGTGTTGAAATGTTGATTGATGATTTAAAATATGAATTATCACTTTTAGATTACGAAAAAAGTTTAGATGAACGAGTTGAAAAAAAATTAGAAGAGAATCAAAAAGAGTATATTTTGAAAGAAAAAATGAAAGTTATTAATCAAGAACTTGGTTTAAATGAACTTTCTATTTATGATGAATATGAAAATAAATTACGTGATTTTGATTGTCCAATTAATGTTAAAAAACGTTTGAATGAAGAAATTAATCGTTATCGTTTATGTAATGAGAATTCTCCAGAAACAGGGATTATTCGCAATTATATTGACACACTTTTTAGTCTTCCTTGGAATGTGTTTACTAAAGACAACGAAGATATTAATGATATTCGCAAAAAACTTGATGAAAGTCACTATGGTTTAGATGAAACTAAGTTGCGAATTCTTGAATATATTGCCACCCGTGAACATACCAATGATCGGTGTAGTCCTATTTTGTGTTTAGTTGGTCCACCGGGTGTTGGTAAGACATCCATTGCTAAAGCGATAAGTGTTGCTCTAAATCGTAAATGTGTCAAGATATCCGTTGGTGGTATAAATGATGCGGCTGAAATTACTGGACATCGTAGAGCCTATGTTGGGGCAGCCCCTGGAAAAATCATCACAGGACTTAGAAAAGCTGCTGTTAATAATCCTGTTTTTATTATTGATGAAATAGATAAAATGACCAAAGATATTAAAGGTGATCCAGCGAGTAGTCTGTTGGATGTTTTAGATAAAGAACAAAACGATAAATTCATTGATCATTTTGTTGAAGAAGAATTTGATTTATCCAA
Organism: uncultured Bacilli bacterium; assembly: GCA_934167885.1. Taxonomy (GTDB): domain Bacteria; phylum Bacillota_I; class Bacilli_A; order RF39; family UBA660; genus RUG12783. The sequence goes on along the minus strand of CAKPMB010000012.1, from coordinate 46,563 downwards.
AGTTATGTTTATTTTGACGGCCAATTATACCGAAAAAATTCCTAATGAATTAAAAGACCGTTTAGAAATAATTGAATTACATAGTTATACCCAAGAAGAAAAAATAAATATTGCAAGAGACTATATTATTCCTAAAATAAGACGTGAGTATGAATTTGATGATTTTACTTTAAGTGATGAAGAAATCAGCATGATAATTAGAAAATGGACAAAAGAAAGTGGTGTTCGTGAATTAGAGCGTCTTATTCGTAAGTTATGTCGAAAACTTATTTATAATAATTTAATAAACAATGAGCATAATGATTTAAGTAGCCATATTGAAAAATATTTAGGTCATCCTAAATATGATTATATGGAAAATTATGAGAATGTTGTAGGGTGTGTTAATGGTATTAGTTATACTCCTTATGGTGGCGAAATTGTTAAAGTAGAAACGGTTTCATTTAAAGGTAGGGGACAAGTTAAAACAACTGGTCTTCTAGGTAATATGATTGAAGAGTCTATTGATATCGCTTATTCTTATTTAAAAAGTCATACCCAGCTTTTCAATATTCGCTTTGAATTATTAAATGAATTTGACTATCATGTTCATCTTCCAAGTGGTGGTATTAAAAAAGATGGACCATCCGCTGGTGTTACCATTGTAACATCTATTATTAGTTTAATTAAAAAAATAAAAATAAGTAATGATATTGCGATGACTGGTGAAATAACACTTTCTGGAAGAATTTTACCAGTTGGTGGTATGAAAGAAAAAATAATTGCATCTCTTACGAATAATATAAAAACAATGTTCGTTCCTAAAGATAATTACAATGAAATAATTGAATATAAAGATTTATATTCAGATAAATTAACAATTAAATTTGTTGAAAATTATAAAGAAATATATCGTGATTTATTTGATAAAAATGTGTAGTTATTTTTAATAAAGTATGCTATTATATATTTGTTGGTGATTTGAATGAAGAAAAAAGATATTTTATTGTTTGCTATTATGTTTGTAGCCATCTTTGGAATCGTTTCTGTTGATGCTAAAGAAATTAATATGTTAGATACGGCTTTTAATTGTAATTCTAGTGCTTTTTTGAATTTATATAAAGAATTACAAAGTCTATTTAGATATATTAAATATGCAGCACCAATCATCTTATTAGTAATGACGACATTAGATTTCAGTAAAGTTGTTTTTTCAGATTCAAAAGATGGTATAGATAAAGCCAAAAAGAATTTTACAAAACGAGCTATTATGGCCGTAGTTATTTTCTTTATTCCAGATTTAGTTAATTTAGTCTTTACTTTTGTCGCAAGTGACGAAGCAAGACAATGTATAAAAGGTTTTAAATAGAAGTGATTAACTGTTGATATTTTCAGCAGTTTTTTTATAACTTAATAAGTTGATTTAGTGTTTCATTCATTTGTAAGCTTAAATATTCAATATATCCTTTAGGCAATTCAAGAGTATGTTTAGCTTTTATTTCTATTATAATTTTATTCTTTTTAACATTTTTATATAATTGTATGATTTTTAAATTTTTATCTAAAAAGACAATATCAATATTATCTTTCATAAAAAAAGTGTGAATACTAGAACAATTATAGAAAATCAAGCCATTTTCTATCTTTTTTTTCCCCATTAATCCTATAAACCTTGTTTTAAAATTGTCAGCAGTTTTTAAAGATATTTTTTTATTATTTATTGTTACTATCATATTACCTCAAATTTATTATAATATTTAAATTTATTATTTACAAATTGTTTGACTGACTTTTAGGATTATGATAATCTTTAAAAGAGGAAAAAATGAAAAAATTAGTGAATTTATTAAAAGTTATTTTTATTTTTTTATATTTGGTATTTAGAAAATATAATTTCTATCTTTCTATATTTATATTATTTATATTTATTTTATTAGAATTAATTGTTTTCATTCGTCATAAAAATAATATTTCATTTATAGATTATCTTTTTGATAAAATTGGTCTTATTTTAATATTATTTTCATTTGTTTTAACTGAACATGTTGTCTTTGTCAATTTGCTTTTAGAACTTAGTATTGTTTTAATTATTCTTTATATGCATTTTAAAAATTATCCTAAAAAGATTTTAATGATTGATAGAATAGGGTATTTGTTATTATTTGTTTTCTCTTTGTTTACTTTGTTAATTAAAAGGTTTTTTTCCTTTGATAAGGTGTATGAATTTCTTTGGATGTTTATGAGTATTTGGCAATTGTTAACTATTTGGACTTTGAAAGAGGATATTGTGCTTGTTAGAAATAAAATTAAAATAGAAGAGAAGTATAAAAAAATTCAAAATAAAAATAGTAACTAAATTAATTACTATTATGTATTTTTATAATATTGCTTCTACCACTTATATAGTCGGCACTAACATTTAATCTTTTGCATGTTTCATATAAAAAGGCGGTTAGTATTAATGTTTTACCATGCTCATAGGAACTTATTGTTGATTGTGATGTATTTAATAGTTTGGCCATTCCTTCTTGTGTTAGACCTTTACTTTTTCTTATACTTTTCAATCTTTCACCAATTAATTTGCTATCTAGATAATATGTTTCTTTTGGTGTAATATTTTTATCACTAAGACCAAGGACAAAATCCATACTTACCTTGAACTTATTACAAAGATTGTTTAAATGATATAGAGTTATAACACGTTCTTGGGTTTCAAAATAATTATAATTGGCAGCACTAATATTAAGAATTTTAGCCATTTGTCGTTGTGTTAAATTGTTTTTATCTCTTATATATTTTAAATTAAAATTCATTCTCATCACCCATGGTTATTCTCTCATTTATTTCTTTTTAATCTTTTATTTGTTAACACCATACGATATTCTTTTTCTTTAGAATTTTTTAAGTTTTAATAATTGACTTTAAAAGTATATTTTGGTATTTTATATTTAATAGTAGGTGAGTGTATTTATGGGTGATAAGTATTATGCAGTTGATGAAAATATCATTTTAAAAGTTTTGGAAACTAATGCTAAAACAGGGTTAAATGATTTAACTATCGATAAGCATCGTAAGGTTTATGGACTTAATGTCTTACCAAAGAAGAAAGAGGATAGTGTTTTGACTATTTTCTTTAGACAATTATGTGATCCAATAGTTTTAATATTAGTTGTAACGGTCGTTTTTTCTTTTTTAATTCAAGAGTTTATTGATGGTCTAGCGATTGTTTTTATCATTATGGTTGATTTGATTATGGGCACTATTGAAGAATGGCGCGCGAATAAAACGGCCAAGAGTCTTCAAGATTTGATTAAATATAAGGTTAAAGTTATTCGAAATAGTCAAGAAGAGATTATTGATTCTAATGATCTAGTTGTTGGAGACATTGTTTTGCTATCATCGGGTGATAAGATTAGTGCTGATATGCGTATTTTAGAAAGTAACAATTTGCAAGTGGATGAATCCACATTAACAGGAGAGAGTGTCAATGTTTATAAGTGCCATAATGTATTGAGTGAAAATACATCTCTTGTTGATAGAAGAAATATGGTATATGCTGGATGTTCAGTTGTAACGGGAAGAGGAAGATGTGTTGTTTGTCAAACCGGTGTTTATACGGAAATTGGTAAAATTGCCCATGAAGTCACTAATCTTAAAGAAGAAAAATCGCCTCTTACTATTAGGATGTCCAAATTATCAAAACAAATTAGTATTCTTATCGTTATTGTGGCCTTAATTATTGCCATTGTTTTATATTGTAAGAATGTTTCATTGAACGAAATATTTTTATCGGTTATAGCTCTGTCAGTTTCAGCGATGCCTGAAGGACTACCACTTGCTCTTACCATGGCTCTTTCGATAACTTCTAATAAAATGGCTAAAAAAAATGTTGTTTGTAAAAGATTAAATTCTGTTGAAAGTCTTGGTAGTTGCACGGTAATTGCAACGGATAAAACTGGCACATTAACGGTTAATGAACAAACAGCGAAAAAAATTACTTTTCCAAGTGGTGAAGAATTGACGGTGGAAGGTGTTGGTTATAATTTTCAAGGCTCATTTTCTAAGACGTCGTCAACACGAGAACTTCATGAATTATTAACCGTATCTTTATTAAATAATGAAGCGAGTATTGAAAAAATAAATGGTAATTATAATTATTATGGAGACTCTATTGATATTGCCTTTTTAGTTTTAGGTAAGAAAGCGAATATTGATATATCTGAATATGAAGTATTAGAACGCATTCCTTATGAATCTGAAAATAAATATTCGGCCGTTTTCTATAAGTATCATAATAAGGTTTATTGCACAGTAAAAGGCTCATTGGAAGTCGTTATGAATTTTTGTGATACAATGAATGTTTTGCATGAGAAAGATTTAATAAATCCTTCTTCCCTAAAAAAACAAAATGAATTATTAGCAAGTGATGGATATCGTGTAATTGCTTTAGCGAGTGGGGAGGTTAAAGGTTTTCAACATAAAGATTTTTATGATTCAAAAGATATCCCAAAACTTAATTTTCTTGGAATGGTTTCGTTTATCGATCCAATTAGAGAAGATGTTAAATCATCGATTGAAGAGTGTGAGATGGCTGGTATTAAAGTATTAATGATAACAGGTGATCATCCACTAACGGCTTTATCTATTGCAAAGGAACTTAATATTGCTAAAGATGCTTCTTTAGTTACAACTGGGGATGAATTAAATAGTTTATATAAGGAAGACTTAAATAGTTTTGATGACCTTGTTGCTTCTAAAAGAGTATTTTCAAGAGTTTCACCACTTGATAAATTGCATATTGTGGAGTCACTTAAAAGACAAGGGGAGTTTGTGGCAGTAACGGGTGATGGTGTAAATGATGCTCCAGCGATTAGAAGTGCATCCATTGGTATTGCCATGGGAAGTGGCACATCAGTTGCCAAAGAAACCGCTAATATGATTATTATTGATGATAATTTCAAATCAATTGTTAGTGGTGTTGAATTAGGAAGAACAGCTTATAGCAATATTCGTAAAGTTGTGTATTTCTTAATATCATGTGGCTTAGCTGAAGTATTATTCTTTGTATTATCTTTAATTTTCAATATGCCTATGCCCCTTGTCGCTATTCAACTTCTATGGCTTAATGTTGTTACTGATGGTTTTCAAGACCTTGCTTTGTCTTTTGAAAAAAGCGAAGCTGATATTATGAAAAATAAACCAATTAGTCCCAAAGAAACGATTTTTAATAAACATATGATTGCTGAAGTTTTAGTATCTGGAATATCAATTGGACTAGTAGTTTTTCTTGTATGGATGTTCTTGATTAAAAAAGTAGGAATGGATGTTTCTAAAGCCCGTGGTTATATAATGGTTTTAATGGTTTTTATCCAAAATATTCATGTCTTTAATTGTCGTAGTGAGAAATGTTCATCATTTAATGTTCCAATTTCGAGTAATCCATTTATTTTATTTAGTATTGCCTTAGCGATTGGTCTTCAATTTATCATCATGGAAGTTCCTTTTCTTAGTTCACTTTTACAAACTAAAACAGTTCCTATAATTCACATAATATACTTATTAGCTTTTGCTTTAATCATCTTTATTGTGATGGAAGTATATAAATTAGTAGTCTATCGTTCAAAAAAATAATATCAATGCATATTCTTAAGTGGAGGATATGTGGATAATATAATTATGTTTGTAACGATGACCATAACATGGATTTTTGGTTTTGTATCTAAAAAGAAAAATATTAAAACCGACCTTATTCCTTATCAAAATCTTTTAATTGGCCTTTGTATTGCAATTATATATTGGTTTATAAATAAAGACTTTGAAGGTTCTATTGCAATTAGTGGCCTATTAGCGGGTGGGGTTTATGATATTTTTCATAATATTAAGAAAATGTCATGGTATCAAAAATATGTTAAATAATACGAAATTTGTTATTATTTAACATATTTTATTAAAATTTCATTATTTATATTAGAGGATAATGATATAATAAATTTGGAGTATGTATGGATGAAAATAAATTAGGAAACATTATAATTAAGTTGCGCCATGATAATAACTTAACACAAAAAGAATTAGCGAATATTTTAAATGTTACATATCAGGCCGTATCTAAGTGGGAAAATAATAAAAGTATTCCTGATATTATGATTTTAAAAGAAATAAGTAATAAATTTAATATTCCAATTGCAACTCTTTTAAATGTTAGCGATAAAAAAACTAAGCCTAAACATTTTAAATGGTTTATAATTGTAATTATATTAATTATATTAGGTTGTCTTCTAGTATGTCTTTTAAAACATCATTCAAGTTATGAATTTAAGGAATTAACGACAAGTAATAATGATTTTAATATAAAAGGCATTGTCGCTTATTCTAAAGATAAGTCTTCTATTTATATATCAGATATATCGTATAAAGTTCCATCATTGGAAGAATATACTCTTTTGGAATGTCGTCTTTATCATCGAAATGGAAAAACGATTGACGAAATAAGTAAGTGTGATGTTAATCGTGATTTTGATAAGACAACTCTCAATGATTTATTAGAGAATATAACTTTTAAAGTTGATAATTGGCGCAAATATTGCATAGAAGATGATTTATATCTTGAAATAAATGCGAAAAATGACATTAATCAAGTTGTGACATATTCGATACCTCTTGCAATGAGTGATTGTAAATAATCTATTTTATAATAGGTTTTTTTTTGAAATTATTGTGAAATATTATCATTTTGTTTGACAATGAAAAGGGTGATATATATAATTTTGTTAGTTACCGAATTAAAAGGAGATGTTATGAATAGAAAGGTATGTTTGTCTATTAAGAAGATAGATAATTTAATATTTAGAAGAATGTTTACAAATGGTTATAACAATATAACGCCTATTCAGATGGCTATACTAAAGTATTTGGTTACTAATCGTGATAAAAAAATATATCAGCGCGATCTTGAAAGGGAACTTGATATAAGGCGATCAACACTTTCTGGTATATTGAATACAATGATTAAGAATAATCTTATTTTAAAAGATGCAAGTTCTAATGATGCTCGGTGTAAAGAAATTAAGGCTACGAAACGTTGTTATGATTATTATGACGAAATAAGTATCAAAATGGATGAGCTTGAATTTTTGATGTGTAAGGGAATAAGTGAAAAGGAACTTAATATATTTTTTGAGGTAACTGATAAAATGATAAATAATTTGAAAGGGTGATTTGATGTTTAAATTAATGAAAAATTTAACAAAAAAAGATTTTTTGGTAATGATTGTAAGCACTATTTTAATTGTTCTTCAAGTATGGTTAGATTTGAAATTACCAGATTATATGTCTAATATTACGGTATTAGTTCAAACAAATGGTGCAATCAAAGATATCATAAAAGAAGGCGCTTATATGTTATCTTGTGCTTTTGGTAGTTTAATTTCGTCATTTATTGTAGGATATTTGATTGCTAACTTATCAGCACGTTTTTCTAAAAATATCCGCCTAAAGATTTTTGATAAAGTGCAAAGTTTTAGTATGGAAGAAATGAAGAAGTTTCAAACTAGTAGTTTAATTACAAGAACTACCAATGATGTAACTAACATTGAAATTTTAATAAGTATGGGACTTCAATTATTAATTAAAGCGCCAATAACTGCCGCTTGGGCTATTGTTAAGATTTTGAATAAAAACATAACCTGGAGTATGCTTACTTTAATAGCCGTTTTAGTTCTTTTAGTAACGATTGTTATTTTAATATTAACCGTTTTACCTAAATTTAAAATTGTTCAAAAATTAATTGATAATATTAATAATTTAGTTCGTGAAAATTTAATTGGTATTAGAGTAATTAGAGCTTTTAATGCTGAAGATTATCAAAATGATAGATTTGAAAAGGGAAATAATGATCTTACTAAGACACAAATGTTTAATCAACGAATGATGTCTATTATATCTCCTATAATGTATTTAGTTATGAACTTATTAACTTTAGGAATATATTTTGTAGGGGCTTATATTATTGATAAAGCAATGATGATTGATAAAATTGCAACTTTTAGTGATATGGTTGTTTTCTCAAGTTATGCTATGCAAGTAATTATGTCATTTTTAATGTTAGCGATGATTTTTATAATGTATCCACGTGCTTCTGTATCAGCTGGTCGTATTAATGAAATTCTATCAGAAGATGAAAAAATACGTGATGGTCATATTGCTAAAGAAAATGACCTTAAAGGGGAAATTGAATTTAATAATGTATCATTTAAATACCCTGATTCATCTGAGTATGTTCTTGAGAATATTTCCTTTAAAGCGCATGCTGGAGATACTATTGCCTTTATTGGATCAACGGGAAGTGGTAAGAGCACCTTAATTAATTTAATACCTAGATTTTATGATGCTACGGAAGGCGAAATTTTAATTGATGGTATTGATGTTCGTGATTATAAATTAAAAACTCTTTATAAAAAGATGGGTTATGTTCCTCAAAAAGCGGTTATTTTTAATGGAACTATTAAGAGTAATGTTTTATATGGTGATATTAAAAAGTATGATATGGATAATTTTAATAAAGCTATTGAAATAGCGCAAGCTAAAGACTTTATTGATAAGTTACCTAAGAAGGGTGATAATGAAATTGCACGTAATGGTACCAATGTATCCGGTGGCCAAAAGCAGCGAATATCAATTGCCAGAGCTGTTGCTCGTCATCCTGAATTTTATATTTTTGATGATTCGTTCTCAGCCCTTGATTACAAAACCGATTATTTATTAAGAAACAATTTAAAAAAATACACGAAAGATGCTACGACACTTATTGTAGCCCAAAGAATTGGCACTATCATGAATGCCACTAAAATAATAGTTCTTGATAAAGGTAAATGTGTTGGTATGGGAACCCATAAAGAATTGCTAGAAAATTGTCAAGTATACAAAGAAATAGCATATTCACAATTATCAAAGGAGGAATTATCTAATGAATAATGAAAAAAATTCCGTTAAAAGACCAGTCGGTCATGCGAGGGTTCAAGAAAAACCTAAAGATTTAAAAAATGCTTTAAAAAAGTTGTGGAACTACTTAGAAAAATATAAAGTAATGATTTTTGTTGCTTTAATACTGGCATGTTTAAGTTCAATCTTGTCAATAAAAGGACCTTCTAAATTAAGTGATTTAACAGATAAAATATCAGATGGTCTTATCCCACAACAGGCTGTTATTGAAGATATTGGTAATTTGATTCGTGAAAATATTGATCAAAAAACGATGCAAGATCTTATGAAAGAATCATTTAAACTTGATTTAAGTTCACAGAATATTAATAAAATTGTGTCATCAAGTGAAATAAGTGATGATGATAAACAAAAGTTTAATGAATGCTTAACAAATAAAAATATAAAAGATATTCCAGATACTATCAAAAGATTATTATTAAGTGATAGTAAATATAATGGAGTAGAAATAACGGTTGATGATAAGATTTATTTAATTAATAATTTTAGTGATAGTAATACTGATTTATCTAAAATTGGTTCTATTTCTGCTAATTTAGCAAGTCTTATTTTTAAAGATTTTGAATATAAAGATGTTTTAATTGATGCTAATATGCAAAAAGACTTTTTAAAAGCTATAAGTAATGTTAGTAGTAGTGATGAGAAAATTGTTTTAAAAGCTATTGATAGTCTACAAACACCTATTTATAACTTGGTTAAACCTAAGATGGATTTAAGTGGTATTAAGAAGATATTTTATATATTGTTGTCTTTCTACTTAGTCAGTGCTTTATTTAGTTTCTTTGAAAACTTTATAATGGCAACTGTTTCTAATAATTTTGCCAAGAATCTTCGTCATAAAATTTCTGTTAAAATTAATAAATTGCCACTAAGATATTTTGATAGTCATAGTTATGGTGATATTTTATCAAGGGTAACTAATGATGTTGATACAATAGGCACCACGTTATCACAAAGCTTAGGAACTTTAGTTGGTGCTATAACTTTGTTTATTGGTTCAACTATTATGATGTTTGTAACTAATGTTACATTGTCGATTACAGCTATTTTATCATCTATTTTTGGTTTTACCTTTATGTTTACAATTTTAGGTAAATCGCAAAAATATTTCCAAGCTAAACAGGTAGAACTAGGTAATTTAAATGGTCATATTGAAGAGATATATTCATCACATAATGTTGTAAAAGTATATAATGCTTCAAATGATGCTAAAGAAAAGTTTGAAAAACTTAATGACAAAGTTTATGAATGTAATCGTAAAAGTCAATTCTTATCAGGTTTAATGCCTCCTATGATGTCTTTTATGGGTAATTTTAGTTATGTAATGGTTTGTATTGTTGGTGCTATGTTAGTTGTTAAAGGAAACATAACTTTTGGAGTAATAATTGCCTTTATTATTTATGTTAGATTATGGACATCACCTCTTTCACAAATCGCTCAAGGTATGACTAATGCACAAACAACTTTAGCTGCTAGTGAACGTGTTTTTGAATTCTTGGAGGAGAAAGAAATGCCTGATGAAAGTGCCTTAGCTGATTATTTAGATCCTAAAACAGTTAAAGGTAATATTTCGTTTGAACATGTTAAATTTGGTTATGATGAAGGCAAAACCATTATTAAAGACTTTAATTGTGAAGTTAAAAAAGGTGAAAAAATTGCCATTGTTGGGCCAACCGGTGCTGGTAAAACAACTATTGTTAACTTATTAATGAAGTTTTATGATATTAATTCTGGTTGTATTAAAATCGATGGTATCCCTCTTAGTAAACTTACCCGTGAAAATATTCATCAATTATTTATCATGGTATTACAAGATACATGGTTATTTAATGGCACAATAAGAGATAATATCAAGTATAATAAAAAGGATGTTAGTGATGATGAAATATGGGCATCTCTTGAAACCGTGGGTGTCGCTCATTTCGTAAAATCGCTTCCACATGAACTTGATTACCAAATAACTGATAATGAAAGTATATCCGCAGGTCAAAAACAATTATTGACTATTGCCCGTGGTATGATAAAAGATGCACCATTCTTAATCTTAGATGAAGCTACTTCGTCTGTTGATACAAGAACTGAAGAATTAGTTCAAAAAGCGATGGATAAATTAACTGAAGGCCGAACATCATTTATTATTGCCCATCGGTTATCGACAATTAAAAATGCTAATCACATTCTTGTAATGAAAGATGGCAATATTATTGAACAAGGAAATCATGAAGAATTATTAGCTAAAAATGGCTTTTATGCTGATTTATATAATTCACAATTTGAAAATTAGATATAAGAAAACCCGTATCAATAGATGCGAGCTTTCTTTTTTATTAATTTTTTTAATGGTGACTTCAATTCATTATATTTTCTTCTTATAGGATTTTTAATATTTCTTTTACGAAGATGACATTCATTTTCAAGAATATCATTTAAGAAAAGGTGACAATATAAACTAAGACTTTCTAAATCTTCTTCACTTAAACTTAAAATTTCATCTTCCGATAAAGCATCATATATAATATTGTCTAATTTAAAATTATATTCTTTATTTATTTTTTTTATATTTTTAATTTTATTAACAGCTTTTGCTTCTAAATTACAATTATCATGACAAAATAAGCGATAATATAGTGGGTGTCTATGAGTAATGAAAGCTTCACTATACATTATAGTATCATCTATTGATAATTCCTTTAATTCGTCAATACTAAAATACTTATAAAAACGTTCAAAATATAAATAAATCATTTTTTTATAAACTTTATGTTTTAAAACTAAATCAAGCTTAGCTTGTGTTAGACCATCTTTTTTATCGGTAAAATCGTCTAGCATGTATTTTTCTTCTTCATTTAAATTAAGAATTTCATCTTCACTTAAAAGGTTTAGAAGATTAAAAGTTAATAGGTGATCGGCTTTGTGATCAATACAATATTTACATGCTGCAATATCACTATTTTTATGCATAATACTACAAAACCTTTGCATAATTTTATCCAAATTATTTTTGGGTTCATCTTTTTTTATAATGTGGTATTGATATAAATTATAAAAGTTTTTAAATACGTCTTTATTTTTAATTACTAATCTAACATATTCATCTTGTTCAAAATTACTTGATAAGTTTTTATCTAAAACAAATAAATTATCTTTGCTTGGAAAAGATCCAAAATAGAAATTATTATCTAATAATTGGTATAATAAATCTAAGTTATCGTTATAAATAGCCATATAATATTCCATTAATTTTGATAGAATTTTATTGATAATGGGCGTATTCTCTGATTTCATTGGATCTATAGGAATGCAAGATGTTTCCTTGCTTTGTAATAACATAATTGTGCTATAAATTATCTTAAGTATTTCTTCATCTGTGGCTTTTTCTTTGTCACTTTCTAATATTTGATAATTGTTTTTTAAATGGTGTTTAACTTCGTATAAAATACTTTTAGCTAAAACTGTTAATTCATCTTCCATATTGCCTCCATCTTTATTATATAATATTGTTATTTTAAAAAAATTATTTTGACAAAAAAAGACATCATTTAATGTCTTGATTTATAACTTGAATGTCTTTCTTAACGTTTTTTCATTTTGTTCTACTAATTTGTAGCATCTTTTTATCATTTCATCATTATTATCTTTGTTGTATTCATCTAGTGTTAAAGGATCAATAATGGGAATGTCTACGTTTAATTTTGTTAATATTTTTTGAATTTTAGCGATGTTTTGATTGTCAAAATCAGAGTATTGGTAATCGAACTTATCTAAATAATAATAGGTAATAAAATCTTTAATATATCTTTTTTCTTCTTCGGTATATTGACTAGTTTTAAGAAATTGTTCTAAAGCTTTCATATAAAGTGATATTTTATTATCATAGCTTATGGCCATAACATATTTAGTAGGGATATCACTTAATACTTGAATTTCATCTGTCATTCGTTTATAACTAGTGGCATATTTAAGTCCTCTTATACTTAAATCTTGTAATAGTTTTTTTGATAGAACCAAACTAGGGCTTTTGATATTAACAAACATGTTAAAAGCACTATCTTCCTTTTGTAGGGTATCACCTGAGTTTAAAAACATCGTATATAAGGCTTGATTAGCTGGATGAAAACATATAGATATAGCATTTGTGCCTTGATAACTTATATTTTCACGTTCACAGTATATTCCTTGATCATTTAAGCTTTTAGTTGTTAAAATATAGCCTTTACTTAAAATATTTTCAAGTATTTGATAACTATCTAAATTCTTCCATGAACGTAGGCCATGAAAAAGACAATCATTTTCTGTAAAATTATTCATATTACCTCACATTTGGGCGTATTATATCATATTTTATTAATTTTGTAAACTTTTTTTGATACTTATAATATGCCTAATGGTTACAATAATGATATTAGATATCGTAGCGATTAATAGACTATATAGACCAATATTTAAAAATGATAACACAAACAATAACACGGTTTTAATAATAATGCCTATAACATTGTCCGCCATCACATGAAAACTTTTATTTATTCCTTGTAAAAACATAGCAAGAGGTGTTTCAATATAGTATAAGAGAAAGAAGGGAATTAAAAATCTTAAATAATGAACACCGCTTTGGGTATTATAAAATAATTTAAGAAAAAATTCGGGGAATAGAAACATAACAATGCTTATAGGAACACCAATTATTAAGGAAAAGATGATTGTTTGCCATAACTTTGTTTTAATATATGTTTTATTGCCTTTGGCATATTCCCGCGAGATTATGGGTAACATTGCATGACTAATGGCATTTGTGAAAAAACTTGGAAATAAGACCATCGGCATAATATAAGCATTTATTATGCCATATTGAAGCGTAATATAAGAACTTGTGTAACCTTCTTTTAATAAAACAAAGGTTAAAATTACAGGCTCAAAGAAATAACCAATGGTTCCTACAATTCTTGAGGTTGTTGTAGGAAGTGATATATTTAAAACGTCTTTTATATATAAATAGTTAGGCTTTAAATCATCCTTTGTTATGGTAAAAGATCTTGGTAAAAATAAAAAAAGAATGAGGGATGCTGATAATTCTGAGAAGACATTAACTAATACAAGACCTACGGTAGCGTAAACATAATTTATGGTTACAAGGTAGGGAATTGTTATCATAATAAGAACTAGTCTTGTGATTTGTTCACAAAGTTGGCTTATGATATGAGGAACCATTTTTTCATGTCCAAAGAAAAATCCTCGTAAAATGCTTGACATACTATCAAACGGTAAAACCAAGCTAATTGCTAAAATAGGAAGATATGCATTAGGATTTTTAAGGAGCGTATTAGCAATAAAACGGCATGCAAATACTAAAAAAATGGTTAAAGCTATGTTAATAAAAATGGAAATGGGGAGAATAGAAAAAAGTAATTTTTTATTTTTATAACGTTCTTCACTCACTAATTTGGAAATGCTTGTTGAAAAACCTAATTGACTTATAGCCATCATTAATGAAAATGTTGGTAGTATTAACATATATAAACTAATTGTTTCCAAAGGCGCAATGCGATTAATCATTATCCGAATAAACATTCCCAATAATTTAATTAGAAGACCACCTATTATTAAGACAATGCTACTTTTTATAAATTTTTCTTTCATATTAAAGTATATGACTTAATTTATTTAATTTATGTAATTTTAGAAAAAAATATGGGAATTTGTATTTAGATAATGTATAATAATGAGAGGAGGTAGTATGTATTCGGAGTATAATAACAATGATTATTTTGATTCTTATGAATACCAAAAACCACCCGTTAGAAGTAGGAGAAAGTATCATTTTAAAAAAAATGGTAAAAATAATTATTTTAGTTTGATTTTAATGGGCATTGGGGTTTTAGTTATTGTTTTTATGCTGGTATTATATAATAAGCGCGTAGCATACTACAATTCTTATCAATATGTAGAGGATGAATTAAAAGCAAGTGCTACGAATTATATAAAGAATAATAATTATTCATCTAAAAGTGAATATTATATAAATTATAGTAAACTTAATGTTACCTTGAAGGATGGTTGTGAAAAGACTAGTGGGGTGTTTGTTCAAGGTGGCCAAATAACGCCTTATTTAGTTTGTGATAATTATGAAAGTTCGGTAATTAATAATAGTGAAGAGTATATTAAGTTAAATGGTCCAAGTATTTTATTTTTAGCTAAAGGTATTGATTATATTGAAAGTTCATATTTGCCACTTCGGAATGTTTCAGTTAAAATAAATGGTCGTGTAGGTAGTGAAATTGGTATATATAATATATCATATACTGTAGTTTCTAATGGAACTATTGCGGATATTTTAAAACGTAAAGTGGTTATTGTGGATGATGCGAATGTTAAAAATTTATATCCATCTATTTATTTAAAAGGTAGTGCTATTGAACATTTGACGGAAGGTGACTCTTATGTTGATAAGGGGGTATTAAGTGTTGATAGTATAGATGGCGTTGTTAAAAAGATTCAGGTTAATAGTAATGTTAATTCATCTGTTCCAGGTGAGTATGAAGTAACCTATATTGCTACTAATACTAGAGGATATTCAAATGCTATTTCAAGAAAAGTTATTGTATCTCGTAAAAAGGAAGCGGTTACTATTGGCACTATTATGAGTCCTACTTCCTTAACAAATGATAAAGTTCGCATTATTGCTAGTGTTTTTGGTAATGATTATGCTTATACAATCTTACCAGATGGCACGACGACTAAATCAGCAACTTTAGAGTATTATGCAACTGTTAATGGTGAATATACTTTTAGGGCTTATAATACAGATGGTGTTGAAAGTGTGCAAACGGTTAAAGTAAGTAATATCTATAAAACGCCACCAACGGGTGTTTGTGAAGCTAGGTTATATCCATCATATACTACGGTTACAGCAAGTGGTGATAGTTATGTTGGTATAAGCAGTTATGATTATAATGTTCAAGGAACAAAGAGTGGCACAATCATTTCAACAACTTACACGGCAAGAGTTGTTAATCCTAAGAATGTTAGTGTTACTATTATTGATAGAGTAGGTAACTCTAAAACTGTTGAGTGTAGTGTTAAACAAATGGATCCAACTATTGGTAATAATAAAGTAAAATCATTTGATTTTGCTAATATAAAGTATGTTGTTGTAAATACTAAAAATGATGTTTATGCCTTTTATAAAGCGGTTCATAATAAAATTTCACAATCAGCTGATCCTGATACATATGGTTCAAGTTGCTTAAGTTTTGCCCAATACCATACTTGCGAATTATATTTTGGCAGTATGAATATGAGTCTTTCAGCGGCTGGTCATTATCAATTATCATGTTCAGAACGTAGTTATATTGATCCAAATAAACAGAATATTTTAAAACGCGTATATGATGAAATATTAGCGGGATACCCAGTTGTTTTAATGGTTAATGGTAATAAGGCTAGAACTAGTCGTCACTTTGTTACCGTTGTTGGTTATAAAAGTGGTGTGTTAAGTGGAGATGCTTTAAAGGAAACGGATTTGTTAATTATTGATGCTTGGTCTGGTGATTTAACAACGATGGATCCTAATATCACTGGCCAGAGTCGGCGAACCATGTTTGCAGAAGGTGGCGGGTATAGACTTATGTATATTGTAAGATAGGAAGTAAGAAATTATTTCCTTTTTTTATTATTTGTGAAAAATTTTTTAAAATTAGCACTCATATATTGACAAGTGCTAAATATAATAATATAATGTAGTTAGCAATCGAAAAAGTAGAGTGCTAGGAGGTCTATATGTTAACCCAAAGACAAAAAGATATATTAAAACTTATTGTTATGGAATACATTAAATTAGCAAAACCTGTTAGTTCTAAATTAATTTGTGATTCGCTAAATTGTTCATCAGCGACTATTCGAAATGAAATGATGGCTCTTGAGGAGTTAGGACTTCTTGAGAAAACTCATACTTCATCTGGTCGTATTCCAAGTGAAAAGGGTTATCGATATTATGTTGATAATTTAATGGAACTTCGTGAATTGAATGGTGAAGAAGTTTATAAATTACAAACGATTTTTAATAATCAAAAGTTAGAATTAAATGATGTTCTTGCTAAAAGTCTACAAATTATTTCTGATATGACTTGTTATACTTCTGTTGTGTTAGATAGTAAGAGTCATGAAAATAGACTAAAAGAAATTAATGTTGTTCCTATTAATGATAATTCCCTTATTGTTTTGGTTGTTACTGATAAAGGCCATGTTGAACATAAAAATATTACTATTGAAAATCTTAACTTGGACGATATCAAGAAAACCGTTAAATTAATTAATGATTTAGTTTCAGGAACACCTATTGATGAGGTAAGTAGCAAGTTAGAATTTGAAATAAAGCCTATAATTGGTCAGTATGTTAAACAACATGAATTATTATACAATGCTTTTTATGATGTATTTAATGATATAAAAGAAAATAATCGCAGTGTTTCGGTTGTTGGAAGAAGTAATATATTAAAACATCAAGAGTTCAATAATTTTTCAAAGATTCAAAATATTTTTGAAAAACTAGATGATGAAACCCTTTTAAAAAACATTGAAGAAGATAACAATGATATTAATATATATATTGGCCATGAGAATAAATTAGACGAAGATGTTACTGTAATTAAGACTAATTATAAAACAGATAAAGATAATGGCACGATTGCAATAATTGGTCCTACACGTATGGAATATGGACGGGTAGTTGAATTACTTGATTACATCAAAAAACAAATAGAGAGGTAGATATGGACTCAAAAGAAGAAAAATTAGAAGAATTAAAAAAGAAGAAGGATCGACTTTTAAAACGTCAAGAACGTAAGGAAGAAGCTGATAAAAAAGATAAGATGCTTAAGGAATTAAGCGATAGTGTTCAAGAATTACAAAATAAACTTCTTTTAAATCAAGCTGAGTTTGCTAATTTTAAAAGAAGAAAAGAAGAAGAAACAAGTAATCTTTTAAAATATTGTAATTATGATTTAGGACATGAACTTCTTACAATAATTGATAGTTTGGAACGTGCTTTGAATGTTGATGAGAATACATTATCAGATGAAACTAAAAAATATTTAAGTGGCTTCAAAATTATGTATAATAGCTTAATTAATATTCTAAACAAGTTTGAAATAAAAGAAATAGATTGCTTAAATAAAGAATTTGATCATAATACATGTCAAGCTTTAATGACTGAGAAACGTGATGATGTTGAAAGTGGTATCGTTATTGAAGTTTTACAAAAAGGTTATATGATTAAAGATAAATTATTAAGAGCAGCTTTAGTAAAGGTTAGTGAATAATTTTTACTAAAAATAACAAATTAAATTATAAAGTATTGAATGAAAGGAAATGATATATATGAGTAAAATAATTGGTATTGATTTAGGAACAACTAATAGTTGCGTTGCTGTATTAGAGGGAGGAACAGCAACAGTAATTCCTAACCCTGAAGGAAATAGAACAACTCCATCTGTTGTTGCCTTTAAAAAAGGCGAGAGAATAGTAGGTGATGCTGCAAAGCGTCAAGCTATTACTAATCCTAATACTGTAAGTAGTATTAAACGTTTGATGGGAACAAATAAAAAAGTTACTTTGGAAGATAAAGAATATACTCCAGAGGAAATTAGTGCAATGATTCTTTCTTATATGAAAGATTATGCTGAAAAGTATTTGGGTGATAAAGTAACAAAGGCAGTTATTACGGTTCCTGCTTACTTTAACGATGCCCAACGTCAAGCAACAAAGAATGCTGGTAAGATTGCTGGATTGGATGTTGAAAGAATTATCAATGAACCAACCGCTGCAGCTTTAGCATATGGTCTTGATAAACAAGATAAAACACAAACTATATTAGTATACGACTTAGGTGGTGGAACATTCGATGTATCTATTCTAGAAATAGGTGATGGTGTATTTGAAGTTAAATCAACAGCTGGTAATAACCATTTAGGTGGTGATGATTTTGATAATCGTCTAATGGATTATTTAGTAGAACAATTTAAGAAAGAAAATGGTGTTGATTTATCAAAAGATAAGATGGCTATGCAACGTTTGAAAGAAATTTCAGAAAAAGCTAAGAAAGACTTATCTAGTATGACAACAACTCAAGTTTCTGCTCCATTTATTTCACAAAGCGATGAAGGTCCACTTCACTTAGATATGACCTTAACGCGTGCTAAATTTGAAGATTTAATTCGTGATTTAGTTGAAGGAACATTAACTCCTGTTAGAAATGCTCTAAAAGATGCTAAGATGACAAAGAATGATATTGATAAAGTAATCTTTGTTGGTGGTTCTACAAGAATTCCTATGGTTTATGATTTAGTTAAAAACGAATTAGGTAAAGAACCAAGTCGTGAAGTTAACCCTGATGAAGTAGTTGCTATGGGTGCTGCTATTCAAGGTGGTGTCTTAACTGGTGAAGTTAATGATATCGTCTTACTAGATGTAACACCATTATCACTTGGTATTGAGACTCTTGGTGGTGTAATGACTGTTTTAATTGAACGTAATACAACTATCCCAACAAGTAAGAGTCAAGTATTCTCAACAGCTGCTGATAATCAACCTGCTGTTGATATCCACGTATTACAAGGTGAACGTCCAATGGCAGCAGATAATAAGACACTTGGTAATTTCCAATTAACAGGTATTCCAGCTGCTCCACGTGGTGTTCCACAAATTGAAGTTAAATTCGATATTGATGCTAATGGTATCGTTAATGTATCAGCTAAAGATTTAGGAACTAATAAATCACAATCTATTACGATTACGTCAAGCACAAATTTATCAGATGATGAAATTGAACGTATGGTAAAAGAAGCTGAAGCTAATAAAGAAGAAGATAAACGTCGTAAAGAGGAAGCTGATTTATTAAATGAAGCTGAACAATTAGTTCTTCAAACAGAAAAATCTCTAAAAGATTTAGGAGATAAAGTATCAGAATCTGAAAGAAAAGAGACAGAAGAATTAGTTAAAGATTTAAAAGATGCTATTGAAAAGAAGGATATGGAAGAGATCAAGTCTAAAAAAGATAAGTTACAAGAAAAAGCTATGGCTCTTGCAACTAAGGTTTATGAAAATATTCAAAAAGAACAACAAGCATCATCAAATAATAATGAAAGCTCATCTGATACAAAGAATGATAACGATGTTAAAGATGCTGAATATGAAGAAAAATAATTGCGAAGTCCTAGGTTTCTAGGACCTTTGCTTATTTATAGGAGATACATGATAAAACAAAAAGAAAGATGTGAAATAGAAGAAGAGTATACTTGGGATTTAACTAAAATATTTAAAAATAATGATGAATATATCAAGTCACTCAATGATGTTCGCAGTGAAATAGGAAAAATTACTGGTTTTAAAGGGAAAATCTTAGAAAGTTCTGAAACATTATTATCTTTTTTAGAATTATCAGATGAACTAGAAAGAAAACTATATAAGTTATATTACTATGCCCATTTAAAGTTAGATGAGGATACAACCAATACTACTTCGCAAGAATTAGAAGGGATGATTACTAATCTTTTACAAGAGTATAGTTTATTAACAAGTTTTGTCTTACCAGAATTAATGCAAGGTGATTATAATCAAGTGTTATCGTTCATTGAACAAAATGAAGAATTACGTAAATATCAATTTAATTTAGAAGATATTTATCGTTATAAAAGCCATTCGTTAAATAATGAAGAAGAAAAAACATTGTCAATGCTTTCGAAGTCCCTTGATAATGCTTCATCAACGTTTGAAGCCTTAACGGATGCTGATATTTCGTTTGATCCAATAATGGTTGATGGTAAAAAGACTTTGTTAACAGAAAGTAATTATAATATTTATATAAGATCTCAAGATAGAAATGTTAGACGTCAAGCTTTTAAGAGATTATTAACAACATATGGTTCATATAAAAATACTTTAGCATCAACGTTTCAAGGACAAGTAGATTGTCTTGTTAGTTTAGCAAAATTAAAAAAATTCTCATCAAGTTTAGAAGCAAGTTTATTTCATGATAATTTAGATACTGATATATATAATAATTTGATTGAAACAATAAATAAGAATATGAATACAATATATAAGTATTATGACTTGAAAAGGGAAGTTTTAGGAGTTTCTAAACTACATTTATATGATGTATATACACCAATGGTTAAAGAAAATGATCGTATCTATACTTTTAATGATGCTAAAAATATTGCTTTTTCAGCTCTTAAAGTATTAGGCGATGATTATCTTCATAATTTACAAAAAGCTTTTGATGAACGTTGGATTGATGTTTATAGTAATAAAGGTAAAAGAACAGGAGCTTATTCTAGTGGTTTTTATGATACTAATCCTTATCTTTTACTTAATTGGACTGATAGATATGAAGATTTAACAACACTTGTGCATGAATTAGGACATTCAATGCATACATATTATTCTTGTCATAATAATCCTTATAATTTGTCTAGTTACAACATATTTGTAGCTGAGGTTGCATCAACGGTTAATGAATTATTACTTGTGCATTATATGTTAGAACATTCGCCTGATAATGATAAATTATTCTTTATAAATCAACTCTTGGAACTTTATAAAAGCACAATTTATCGTCAAGTAATGTTTGCAGAATTTGAAAGAAATATGCATGCAGATTATGAAAAGGGTGTTATTTTAACTAATGAATATTTATCTTCTAAATACTATGAATTAGTTAAAAGATATTTTGGCCCTAGAGTTTTTATAGATGAAGAAATAAAGAATGAATGGATGAGAATACCACATTTCTATTATAATTTTTATGTTTATAAGTATGCGGTAGGATTATCGAGTGCTACTAAGATTGTTAATGATATTTTAAGTCATAAGGAAGGTGCAGTAGAAAATTACTTAGCTTTCTTGAAAACGGGTGGTAGTATGTATCCCAAAGATGAACTTGAAGTATGCGGAGTTTCCGTTTTAGATGAGAAGTTATACTTGGAGGCTATTCAAACATTTGATAAGTATATCGATATGTTTTCAGATATTTTAAAGAAGTAAGGTGATGAATATGGATAAAAGAGATTATTACGAGGTATTAGGAGTTAGTAAAAATGCAACTGATGATGAGATAAAAAGTGCTTTTCGTAAGTTAGCAAAAAAATATCATCCTGATATCAATAAAGACAAAGATGCTCCTGAGAAATTTAAAGAAGTTCAAGAAGCATATGCTGTTTTGTCAGATAAACAAAAACGTAGTCAATATGATCAATTTGGTCATGCGGCCTTTAGTCAAGGTCAAGGTGCTCAAGGATTCGATTTCCAAGGATTTGATATTAATTTAGATGATATTCTAGGAAATATGTTTGGTTCATCATTTGGCTTTGGTAATAGTTCAAGACGAGACAGTTCAAGAAGAACTAGAGGCGATGATTTATTAAAGGAAATTGATATTAATTTCTTTGAAGCTGCTTTTGGTTGTGAAAAAGATATAAAAGTTGAATCCATGGAAACTTGTCCTGATTGTGATGGTCGTGGTGGTTTTGAGGAAGAAACTTGTTCTGAATGTCATGGTAGTGGAACAATAACGAAAGAACAACGAACAATGTTTGGTTCTTTCTTATCAAAGACAACATGCCCAGAGTGTCATGGTGAAGGTCGAAGTTTTAAGAGAAAGTGCAGTAAATGTCGTGGTACTGGTCAAATAAAACAAAACAAAACCATAACCGTTAAGGTTCCAAGCGGTATTGATAATGGTATGCGTCTTCGTGTTAGTGGTAAAGGTGGTGCCGGCATTAATGGTGGTCCAAGTGGCGATTTATATTTAGAGTTTAACGTTTTACCACATCAATTCTTTAAACGCGATGGAGATGATATATATTTAGATGTTCCAATAACGATAGCGGAAGCAATGTTAGGTTGTAAAAAAGAAATCCCTACTATTAGTGGTGTTATAACCCTAACAGTCCCTGCAGGAACCAATTCTTTGGATAAACAACGTATTAAAGGTAAAGGTATTAAAAATGCTACAACTAATCAAATGGGCGATATGTATATAATATACAAAGTAGTTATTCCTAAACGTTTAACAAGAGAACAAAAAGAATTAATGGAAAAATTACAAAAAACAGATTTAGGAGATACAACAATTGATAAATTTGATAAGTTTGTAAAGAGTATGTAGATTTCTAGTGAGAACTAGAGATCTTTTTTTGATGACTTTAACATAACATTTTGCTATAATGAAAGTAGAGGTAGATATGAAAAATAATAAGGGCTTTTCGTTAGTTGAATTGCTTGCTGTAATAGTTGTTTTAGGAATACTTATAACTGTTGCAACTTTTACTTATCAAAGTATTCTAAATAATTCTAAGAAAGAAGTTTATAAAAAATATGAAATAACCATGCAAGATGCCGCGATGATGTTTGTTATCAAAAATGGTGTTCCAAGTGGTTCTAAAATAACAATGAGTGACTTGGTAAATAATCAATATTTGGATAAATTTGTTGATCCAGAGGATGCTAAGGATTGTCCAGATAGTTATGTTACAGTTATTGCCAATAGTAATTATAGTGACATTAGTTATAATGCTTGTTTAATATGTAATAGTTATAAAACAGAGAACTGCGTTGAACCACCAAAGCGTGATGAGAGTAAGCCTGACTGCTTCTTTAGCAATCCATCTAGTCCTTACGCTGGTTTAAATGGCACGATAACAGTTGATTTAACATGCACGGATGATGGCGCATTAAAAGATTTAGATACCAAAAAGATAGTTTTTGAAAAAGATGGCGTTTTTGAAATTAAAAGCATATCATCCAAAGAAGCAATAACAAATGGTTATAAATGGAAAGTAACCTTAAAAGCCAAAAGCGAAGCAAGTGGTGAATTAAAAACTAAATTAAAAATATTACAAGGTGCTATTAAAGATAGAACAAATAATGAAAATGGTGAAAAATATTCTGTAAATGATTTTGCAATTGATGTAGGAAAACCAACAATAACATATTCTATTGCCAGTGGTAGTTATAATAAAGCTATTGACTTAACAATAACAAGTGTTGATGCTGAAATTGGTATTGATTATATGGATATAGAGATCAATAAAAAATTATTTGATAAAGTGAAAGCCACGTCCGGTGAACTTTCAATATCACGGAAGGTTACATTAAAAGATGCAGGTGAGTGGACAGTATCAACTAAAGCTTATGATAAAGCTGGTAATGTTCAAACAAAATCTCAAACTTATAAAATAGATAAAACAAAACCTGAAATAACTTATAGTCCTACTAGTAATTCATATAATACAAATAAAACGATTACTATTACATCAACGGATAAAGGTGGTAGTGACCTAAATTATATGGATGTTCTCGTTAAGAAAAATGGTGTAGTTATATCAAATAAGAGTGCTAATAATATAACAAGTGGCACATATAAAGTAACTATTGATAGTGAAGGCGAATGGATAATACATAGTCAAGCCTTTGATAAAGCCGGTAATGTTCAAACAGAATCTCAAACATATAAAATAGATTCAACTCCACCAATTATGTCATTTAATGTAGCCAATGGCTCTAGTTTCACTAGTCCTAAAACCGTAACAGTTACCTTTGCTGATAACCTTTCAGGCGTAAAAGCAAGAGATGTTTCAATTGCAAAAGATGGCACAACTATTGTTAATACTCAGCCATCAAGCAATACGTATTCATATACATTCAATCAACCAGGAACTTATGTAATTTATGCTAATGCTGAAGATTATGCTGGAAATAATTATTATGCAGTAAATGGCAAATCAGCGTCGGTTACAGTAACTATTAAAGCAGCTTCCCCTGTTTGTACAGAGTATACTAAGACAGTTATTGACACTGAAACATCTTGTCGAGCTAGCGGAACACCTGGTGTTGATAATACATATATAACTTGTGAAAATAAACATATTAGATGGCGATATATATTGGAGTGTGAAAAATCAACAGGTATAACAACAACTAAGTCAAGTTTTAGTTATGTAGATTCAGGAACTGCCACCACAGCATGTAAGAATGCTAGATCAGGATGTTTAAGTTATGTATGTGGAACAGTATCGCGGGAATTGTATACAAAATATCAATATACAAGAACATGTTCATAGCATTAAAAGATAATTGTCAAATAGTGTGTAGAAAAAAATAATTATTTATATAGTCAATGCAATTATGCGTTGGCTATTTTTTTATTGGAAACAAAAGATTTTTTGATGACTTTAACATAACATTTTGCTATAATGAAAATAAAGGTAGATAGTGAATATGAAAAATAATAAAGGATTTTCATTAGTTGAATTGCTTGCCGTAATAGTTGTTTTAGGAATACTTATAACTGTTGCAACTTTTACTTATCAAAGTATTTTAAATAATTCTAAAAATAAGGTATATAAGGAATATGAGATAACCATGAAGGATGCCGCAATGATGTTTGTTATCAAAAATGGTGTTCCAAGTAGTTCTAAAATAACAATGAGTGACTTGATAAATAATCAATATTTGGATAAATTTGTTGATCCAGAGGATGCTAAGGATTGTCCAGATAGTTATGTTACAGTTATTGCCAATAGTAATTATAGTGACATTAGTTATAATGCTTGTTTAATATGTAATAGTTATAAAACAGAGAACTGTGTTGAACCACCAAAGCGTGATGAGAGTAAGCCTGACTGCTTCTTTAGTAATCCATCTAGTAGTTATGCTGGTTTAAATGGCACGATAACAGTTGATTTAACGTGTACGGATGATGGCGCATTAAAAGAGTTGGATACTAAAAAGATAGTTTTAGAAAAGGATGGCTTTTTTGAAATTAAAAGTATATCATCCAAGGAAACAATAACCAATGGTTATAAATGGAAAGTAACCTTAAAAGCAAAGAGTGAAGCAAGTGGTGAATTAAAAACTAAATTAAAAATATTACAAGGCGCTATTAAAGATAGAACAAATAATGAAAATGATGAGAAATATTCTATAAATGACTTTGGAATTGATGTAGGAACACCAACAATAACATATTCCATTGCAAGTGGCAGTTATAATAAAGATATTTCCTTAACAATAACAAGTGTTGATGCTTTAAGTGGTATTGATTATATGGATATAAAAGTTTATAAAAACGGATCATTATATAGTTCATATAATAAAGTATCATCACCATATGATGTTAAATTAAAAGAAGAAGGTGAGTGGACGGTATCAACGAAAGCCTATGATAAGGTTGGTAATGTTCAAAATCAAGATCCTAATAAAGATGGTTACTATTATCAGACATATAACATAGATAAAACAAAGCCTCAAATAACGTATAGTCCTACAAGTAACTCATATAACACAAGTAAAACGATTACTATTAAAGCAACGGATGCTGGTGGTAGTGGTTTAAATTATATGGATGTTCTTGTTAAGAAAAATGATGTAGTTATATCAAATAAGAGTGCTAATAATATAACAAGTGGCACATATCAAGTAACTATTGATAGTGAAGGTGAATGGATAATATATAGTCAAGCTTTTGATAATGTTTCTAATACCCAAAATCAATCTCCTAATAATGGATCAGGATGGTATTATCAAAAATATACTATTGATATGACTAAGCCAGTATGTTCATTCTCTGGACCTTCGCCAACTATTATTAGAAAAGGAACAACTGCAACATATACGTTATCATGCACGGATTCCGCTGGTTTTAATGATTCGACAATTACATCTTCAGATATTACAATATCAAGCAATGTTTTGTCAGTGTCTGTTTCAAATAAACAAAATATTACAAATGGTTTTAAATATATAGTGACGGTAACAGGAACTAATCAAGGTAGTGCTACTTTAACACTAAAAAGTGGTTCTGTTTCTGATAAATATGGTAACGTTAATAATCAAGCAACTAGTTCATCTATAAGTGTTGATACAACTGCACCAACAATTAGTTTTGATACACAAAGTGGTAGTTACACGGTTCCAAAATCAATTACTATTACGTTTGCTGATAATATGTCAAGCATTGTTGAAAGAAATATTACCATAAGTAAAGATGGTTCTAATATTTTAACAAATTCCAAAGCACCTAGTAATACGTATACATATAATATTACTGATATAGGTTCATATGTTATTTATGCTAATGCTATTGATGCTGCTGGAAATAGTTATTACACTGCTAATAGTGGATCAGCAACTTTAACATTGACAATTGTTCCAAGTTGCACAAGAAGAGCAGAGTGTGGATGTGAATCATATACTCCTTGGAAAGAAACTAGTGGTAGCAAATGCAGTAATTATAATAACAAAGAATTTTCTCGTAAAAAATATTCTGGATGTATTCCTATAAGTCAGGCTGGTATGCAAACAGGGTGTGGTACACCATACGTTTGTTCACATATCTACACTAGGGATTGTGCCCAATATATATGCTGCCAATAACATCAAAAAGAAATATTACAATGAAAGTAATATTTCTCTTTTTGTATGTCATGAAAATTAAGTCTTAATTTATTAAATTAAAGTCTTTATGTTTTTAAAAACTTATGATAAAATTACTTTGTAAAATATGGTAGCGAGTGAACTACCATATAACTAATAAATAGTTTGAATGGGGTGTCTTATGAAGAAGCAAATTAAGTATAATACTTTATTTTTAATATTGGCTATATTCTTGTTGGGGACAAGTTTTGCCTTTTTTGCATATTATCGTGTAAGTAATAAAGATACAAGTATTGTCGCTGGTGGTATTTATATGCGTATGACGACGACGTCACTTGACAATAAGACAAATATGTATCCAATGTCTAGTTCTGATGGTATGGTTAAAGGAACGAAATATAAATTTAAAGTAGAAGGATACAATGAATCGAAAAAAGATATAAGTTATGGTATCTACATAAATCAGGGTGAATATCAAAGTAGTAAAGTAAGACTAAATGATAGTGATATTATGATGGTCTTAAAAGAAACTAAAAATGGTGAAACTAAAGTTGTTTATGGACCAGGTAGTTTGGAAGAATTTAATAATACATTGATTTATTCTAATACGATAGGCAAAGATATTGCTAAAAGTAATAAAGTATCTATTGAATACGAATTAACAACATGGATAAGTGAGAAGGTATTAATAAGTGATACAGTTAAAGATAAAGAAGGTCGAAGTGTATATACTAAAAAAGATTTTAGTAATAGTTACACTAGTTTAAAAGTAGAAGTAGTAGGTGATTTTGAACCAAAATCATCGTCAGATGGTGAAGTATCTATTACCGCTAAAACTAAGAGTAATAATATAAATTATATAACAACACTTGATTATGGTAAGACAGCGATTGTGGATGATAATGTTTTAATAACATGGACAATAAGCAAGGAACCATCTAAGTTAATAATTGTTAATGAAACTGATAATACGAAAGAAGAAGTTGTTCCTGCTCAAAGTGGTGATAACTATGTTTATGAAAAAGAATATAGTAAATCATCTAAATTAACGTATTATGTTATATATTCTGATAATAAACAAAGTGATATAGGACATGCTAACATAAGAATTGATAAAGAAACACCAACATTTACAATGATGGCTGGTGAAAACATTAAAATTGCCTATAATAACACCAAAGCTTTAATAAGTAATAAAATAACTTTGATAAGTGATGATAATAAAGTTGTGTTGAAGTATGCTTTAGTGAAGAAAGGTAAAGTTCCAACTAGTTATAAAACAGTTGAATTAACTAAAGATAATTATGAAATAAGGGAATATGTTGAAAGTGGTCTTTATGAATTATATGTTAAAACAGTTGATGAAGCAGGTAAGGAGCATGAGGAACATGTTCAATATGTTATAAGTTATGATGTTGGTTTAATAAGCTTGGATGGATATGATATTCAAAGAACCGTTTTTGAAGTTGTTAAAGGTCAACAATTAAATTACATTGAATCACTTCCAGATATTACTAGAGAATATTATAAATTCTTAGGATTTAGTAGAGATCGTGCAGGAACACAGATTGTTAGTAATGAAACAATCGTTGGTGATATAAAGACTTTATATGCAAACTTTAGTCTAAATAGAGGAACTATTGTATTAGCATCAAATAGTGGAACAATGGAATTAGGAGACGCTGATAAGAAGATTCAAATTACTGGTGAAAATTATGGAACATTAAGTTGTGAAAGTAGTAATACTAGCGTTGCAACATGTTCAATAAGTGATGGCAGATTAGTAATAAAAGGAACGGGTATTGGTAGTGCTAAAATAACGGTTAAAGCAACTAATGCTGATTCTGTAACATATGATATGGTTGTTAATGAAAAAGTAAATCCCGATACAACAAAACCAGTTTGTTCATTTAGTAATCAGTCATCACAATATATTAGTATTGCTGGTCTAACGACTGTTGACTTAACATGTACTGATTCAGAAAGTGGTATTAACAATAATTTAGACCTTTCAAAGATAATGGGTGGCACATCAGGTATTGTTAAAATTGTAAGCGTAAGTAAAGGCGTTGAAGTTGATAATGGTTATAAATACACAATAACATTCAGAGCTACTGATAGTGCTCAAGATGGTGCTCAAACAAGACTTCAAATTGGTGAAAATGGTATTTATGATAATGCTTCCAATGGTAATGCTCAAACATTTACAAGTATTTACTTTATTGTTGATTTAACACCACCTGCCTGCACCTTTAGTGATTATTCAGCGACATCCGTTGTTCAAGGTGGCACGTTTACGCTTAAAATGACATGTACTGATAGTCATGGTATTGCTTCAAACTTTAAAAATTTAACAGTTAATGATTTAGAAACTGATAAAAGTGATATATTGAAATTAATTAGTATTTCATCCCCAACGACAGTTACTAATGGTTTTAGTTATACTATAACCGCTCGTGGTGTAGGTGTTGGATCAACAAGAATTGGTATAAGAAGTAACAAGGTATATGATAATGCCAATAACCCTAATAACGAAACATTTTCTACACAATATTTTAATGTAACAGCCGACACTACTAGTCCAACGATTACCTATACACCAAATGGTGGTTCATACGATAATCCTGAAACCGTAAAGATTAAATATGCTGATAATTCTGGATTAGCTCGTTATCGAACACTTGTATTCTATAGTGCGACTGAAACTAACCCAAGTGATAGTAATAACAGTCGTTATGATGAATTAGAACAAACTATCAGTGGAACTGAGAAATACATAACGTATATCCTCAACAAACCAGGGTATTGGAAATTTAGTTCACGTGTTTGGGATGTTGCTGGTAATGAATTATCAACATCATCTGGTTCTGTGTGGGTTGGTTCAAATACCTATACAATATCAAATGCTCAAGTGTGTACAGATTATACAAGAACAACTTTGGACACTGAAACATCATGCACTCCTAGTGGAACACCAGGTGTTGATAATACATACATAACTTGTGAAAATGCTCATACTAGATGGCGATATTCTCTTTCATGCGTTCCATCGAGTTCTTCAGGTTCTTCTTTGTTTACATATACAAGTGAAGCAAATGCAAGTAGCGCTTGTTATGACATAGGTGGCCAAAAATGCACATCATTTACTTGCTCTACAGCATCACGTGTTTTATATACGAAATATCAATACACAAGAACATGTTCAACGGATGGCAGTAACACTAAAACATTTACGGCAACATTTACCAAGGGAAGTAATGTTAGGAGCGTTTATAAAACAAGTGAAACTTGTAGAACCGAAAATGGTGGAACTTCATGTTCTATAAACCTTCCATTAATAGCACCCGCTACTGGTTATTATGCTGATGGCTGGTATTATGGTGATACTAAAATTGGAAATCAGCAAGATACTTACAGTATTAATTCAAATAGAACATTAACTGCTAGAGTAAAGGCTTCAACTTATACAATTACATTTGATGCTAATGGTGGTAGTGTATCAACAAA
The DNA here is from genome assembly GCA_934167885.1 of uncultured Bacilli bacterium. Classification (GTDB taxonomy): domain Bacteria; phylum Bacillota_I; class Bacilli_A; order RF39; family UBA660; genus RUG12783. The sequence continues at coordinate 15,645 of CAKPMB010000012.1, read as the reverse complement.
GTCTAAGACAGTTACATATAATAGCACTTATGGAACTTTACCAACACCAACAAGAGATGGTCATAAATTTCTTGGTTGGTATACAGGTCCTATAGGTGGCACTGCTGTCACAAGTTCGGCAACAGTAACAACTACATATAGTCAAATATTATATGCTCATTGGGAGAGCAATGTTAAAAGTGTTAGTAATTTAACAATTTCAGATATTCCGGCATCTTTTCCTTATAATGGTTTAGATAGAACGGTTACTATAACTGTTAAAGATGGCTCAACTACTTTAACTGAAGGAGCTGATTATACAGTTACATATTCGGATAATAAGTATGTTGGAACAGCAACAGTGGTAATAAGTGGTAAGAGATTATTAAATTCAACTACTGGATATTCATATGGTGGTAGTGTAACTAAGACGTTTACTATTACCAAAAGACCGGTGGCATATCAGGCAGATAGCGATAGTAAGACCTATGATGGCACGGCTTTAACTAAAGATTCGGCCACGCTTACAAGCGGTAGTTTGGTATCATGGCATACAATAACTTTTAATATTTCAGGAAGTCAAACTGATGCTGGTAGTTCAGCTAATACAATAAATTCGGTTGTCATTAAAACTGGTGATAAAGATGTAACAGAGAATTATGATGTTACATTAACTCCTGGAACATTAACAGTTGATAAGCGACCAGTAACATATAAGGCTGATACTGGCAGTAAAACATACGATGGCACGGCTTTAACTAAAGATTCGGCTACACTTACAAGTGGTAGTCTAGTATCAGGGCATGAAGCGTCATTCACGCTTTCAGGAAGCCAAACGATAGTTGGTAGTTCTACTAATACCATAAGTACGGTGACAATAAAGAATGGCACAATCGATGTAACTAGTAATTATAGTATAACAAAGGAAACGGGTAGTTTAATTGTTAGTAAACGTCCAATAACCTTTACATCTGGAAGTTCTAGTAAAGAATATGATAGCAATGCTTTAAAGGATGCTACGGCTTCAGTTACAAGTGGTAGTTTAGTATCAGGTCATACCGCAACATTTACGATTTCTGGAAGTCAAACGGCTGTTGGTAGCTCTGCTAATACTTTAGATTCAGTAACTATTAAGAATGGTGCGGATGATGTAACAAGTAATTATGATATTACGAAAAAGAATGGAACATTGACGGTAGTTGATACAACAAAACCAGCTTGTTCGTTCACAGGGCCTTCGGCAAATTATATTGCTAAAAATGTCACAACAACTTATACCATAACTTGTTCAGATTTAAATGGTTTGAGTGATTCAACAATTACGACTTCTGATTTTACTCTTTCAAAAAGTAGTATCAAAGTAAATTCAGTAACCAAGAATTCTGATTATAAATGGACAGTAACAGTCATGGGTGTTAGTGAAGGAGCTGCTACTTTGACTTTAAAAACTGGCTCTATAAGTGATCCTAGTGGTAATACTAATGATGCGGTTACTAGTAGTAAAGTAACAGTTGATACAACTGGTCCAACTATTAAATATAGTATGAATGGTGGCCAAGCCTTTAATACAAATAAAACTATAACAGTTACTATTTCTGATAGTGGTTCTGGCGTTAATACAACTAAGTATGAATTATACAAAGACGATTCCCTATATAAAAGTGGCACGGCAACAACTTCTTATAGTGTTACATTAAATAGTGAAGGAACTTGGATTTTATATACATTATCAACTGATAAGGTTGGTAATAAAAATAGTGCTTCTCCACTAAACAATAATGGATATTATTATCAAGTTTATTATTACGATAAAACTTCACCAACGATAAATGCTAGTCACTATGGATATAAACAGTATAATGGCAATCAAACATTTTATGTGTCATTTGCAGATTTTACTGGTATTGCATGGCGTTCTGTAACATTATATTATAATGGTAACGTCTTAGTATCGACAGAACCAACAACTGATAATTGGAAATATCCTTTAAGTAGTGTTGGAACTTATGTTGCTGAAATTAATGCTACTGATAAAGCTGGTAATACTTTCTCAACGTTAAATGGAAGTTTATATCGTGTTGAATTTTCCATTGTTTCATCAGGTGGTACTACCGCAAGTTGTAGTTATCGATATAACATAGCAGTCACATGTACCAATGCTACAGGAAGTGTTCTATTTGGTGAAAAACGAACCCAAAGTGGTTTTAATTACTCATCGTCAACCGCCGCTATGAATGCATGTAAGACTGCTAATCCATGTGGAGGTGGTGGTCGAAAAGTTCTTGAAAGCTCACGTTCTTGTAGTTGGTCTGTTCAATGTTAAATAAATTAAACAATTATAGAATTAGAATTGATTCGCTATCAGTTTTAATTCTTTTTTATTTGGTTTAATATTTAAAATTTAATATTATAAATTTCGTGTTTTGTAGTATAATAGTCCTATCAAGGAGGAGTATATGAATCAAGAGTTGTTAACGTCTTTGCGTGAAAAATGTGATATTGTTGAAGTAATTTCTGAATATATTCCTTTGACTAAAAAAGGCCGTAATTATTTTGGATTATGTCCATTTCACGATGACCACTCGCCAAGTCTTAGTGTATCTAGTGAAAAACAAATATATAAATGTTTTGTGTGTGGTAGTAGTGGTAATGTCTTTAACTTTGTTATGGATTATGAACACCTATCATTTCAAGAAACGATTCGTCTTCTTGCTAATAAGCATGGAATGAGTGAAGAATTCAATATTAAAACTATAGAATCAAAGTATCAGCCTTTTTATGATATTATGAATATCGCTTGTGCCTTTTATCAAAATAATTTATACAGTAAAGAAGGCGAAAAAGCTCGTGAATATTTGAAAAAAAGAGGTCTTACTGAAGAGATTATTAAAGAGTTTCAAATAGGTTTATCGCTAAGGGAAATGGATACTTTAACAAGATTATTACAAAATAAAGGGTATTCACTTGAAGATTTAAATTTAATCGATTTATCAAATACTTCGCATGATTCTTATATAAATAGAATAATGTTCCCATTAAATAATCAGAAGGGGCAGGTTAATGGTTTTTCTGGGCGAATTTATAATAATGAAGATTTAAACAAATATCAAAATACTAAGGAAACACCGATATTTAAAAAACGTGAGAATTTATTTAATTATCATCGCGCTAAAGAAGCTATTAGGAAAGAAAAAAGTGTCATTGTCATGGAAGGATTTATGGCTGTTATTAGAGCTTATTCAGTTGGTATAAAAAACTGTATTGCAACGATGGGAACGGCCTTATCACAGGAACAATTACAACTTATTAAGCGTTTAAGTAATAACGTTATATTGTGTTATGATGGTGATCAAGCTGGCTTGAAAGCTACGATGCAAAATGGCGAACAATTTTTAAAAAGTGGGCTTAATCCTAAAGTTATTGTCTTAGAAGATGGCTTGGATCCCGATGATTATATTATTAAATATGGGCGAGATGATTTTCAAAATTTAATTGATAATGCGATTAATTTTACTGATTTTAAATTAAAGAATATTAAGAAAGATTATAACTTAGCTAGTGTTAGTGATAAGATGAGTTATATAAATAAAGTTTTAGAAGAACTGGTTAATGAAAAAGATTATATAAAACGTGAAATAGTATTAAAAAATCTTGCAAAAGATACAGATGTATGGTATAATACCTTGGAAAAAAAGTTGTTGGAATTTGATACTAATCATAATAGTAAGGAAAATGTCTTGATAGAAAGCGTTTCTAAAAAGCATAAAACGAAGTATGAAAAGGCTATGGATTCACTTATTTATTATATGTTAAATAGTGTTGAAGCAATAACTTTGGTAGAAAATAGTAGAGTATTTATTCCTTCTAAAAATATCAGTTTGTTAGTAAACGAAATAATATATTATTATCATAAATATGGTCGTATTAACGAAGCTGATTTTTATATTTATTTGGAAGGTAATGAAGAATTACAACGAGTCTACCACGAAATATTGCAAGATGAATATCCTTGTGAAGTGTCTTCTCAAATAGTATTAGAAACTTTGAAAGTAATTAGAGAATGTAGTGTTGCTCTTGAAATCAAAAGATTAGAGAATTTAATTAAGAATGAAACTTCTGTTACTGAACAGATGAGGCTATTGGAGGAAATACGCGTTTTGCGAATGAAAGAGGGAAAATCATGTTAAACGAAGTTAAATCGCTAGAAGATCGAAAAGAATCTTTAGTAAAATTAGGTAAAGAAAAAGGCTATGTTACTTATGAGCAACTAGCGGATGAATTAAAGGGCTTGGACATTGATGCTGATGCCTTAGATGATTTATATAACACGTTTATAGAAAATAAAATTGAAATTGTTTCAGAAGACGATATGAATGCTGTAGTGGATGAAGATCCAGAGTCTCCTGATAAAATTATTGATGATTTGGTTAATTCCAAAGATATTAAGATAAATGATCCAGTAAGAATGTATTTAAAGGAAATAGGTCGTATTAACTTGTTAACATCAGATGAAGAATTTGAATATGCTCGTCTTGCTGAACAAGGAGATGAACACGCTAAGAAGATGCTTGCTGAATCTAACCTTCGTTTAGTTGTAAGTATCGCTAAACGTTATGTAGGCCGTGGTATGTTATTCCTTGATTTAATTCAAGAAGGAAATATTGGTCTTATGAAGGCGGTTGATAAGTTTGATCCAAGTAAAGGATATAAATTCTCAACATATGCTACTTGGTGGATAAGACAAGCTATAACTCGTGCCATTGCCGATCAAGCAAGAACTATAAGAATTCCAGTTCATATGGTTGAAACAATTAATAAATTAGCGCGTGTTCAAAGACAACTTACGCAAGAGTTAAACCGTGAACCAACCGATGAAGAAATCGCTAAAAAATTAGGTTTATCTATTGATAAAGTTCGTGAAGTATATAAAATAAGTCAAGATCCTGTTAGTCTTGAAACACCTATTGGTGAAGAGGATGATTCTCATTTAGGTGATTTTATTAAAGATGAACGAACTATGTCACCTGAAGAATATGCGACTATTGAAATGTTAAAAGAAGAATTAAGTGGCGTTTTATTAACCCTTACAGAAAGAGAAGAGAAAGTCTTACGTCTTCGTTTTGGTCTAGATGATGGTCAATGCAGAACTCTTGAAGAAGTTGGCCAAGTATTTAATGTAACAAGAGAGCGTATTCGTCAAATTGAAGCGAAAGCGCTTCGCAAATTACGTCACCCATCAAGAAGTCGCCGTCTTAGAGACTTCTTAACAGACTAATGAATTTAAAAATAAACAATCGCTTACGTGTAATAAGCGATTTTGTTTGTTCTAATGATCTAATTATTGATGTTGGATGTGATCATGGGCTTCTTGGCATATACGTATATTTAAAATACCGTCCTAAGAAAATCATAAGTAGTGATATTAATACTAATCCTTTGGCAAATGCTAATGAAAATATTATTAAATATGGTTTAGAAGGTCGCATAAAAACAAAATTAGGAGACGGGTTAGAGCCAATTGAAGACGATATTAATACAGTTATTATTTCTGGTATGGGTGGTAGAACGATAATTGATATTTTGAAGAATGTTTATAAATATCCGAATGTTACTAAATTAATTATTTCCCCTAACAATGATTTTGCCTTAACAAGGGAAGAAATTAGTAAATTAGGATTTCATTTATGTTCTGAGAAAATGGTATGTGACCATGATAAATATTATTTAGTTAGTCATTATAAAAAAGGCAATATTGAAAAAATAAATAAAACTTTTGGTAAATTAGATCTTAAAGATACAGTTAATAGAGCATATTTTGAAGATGTTATTAAAAAAAATAAAGCTATTGTTAAAAGTTTACCTAATAGATATTTACTTAAAAAAATAAAAATTAAATTAAATAACATATATATTAAAAGAAAGTTATCGATATAAGAGGTTATAATCATAACTTTCTTTTTTTCGACAATTTTTTTAATCTAATTTTGATAGAGTAAGAATAGGAGGTGTTATGAAAAAATATTGGCCTATATATTTAGCTTGTTTACTAGGAATCTTATTTAGTAATATTTTGTTTAGTAGTTATCATGAAGAAAAAGTTATGACAAGTGATGGTAATGTTTATCTGTTACAATATGGGGCTTACACTGATAAAAGTGTTTTGGATGATATTGTAAAAAAAATAAGTGATAATACTTTAATTTTGCAAGAAGATAATATATATTACGTTTATTTTGGTGTTACTACTGACTATAATAAAGCTCAAGTGATTAAGAAAAAATATAATAGTAATGGTATTTATTTATATATTAAAAATAGTTATGTTGGTGATAGTAAGCTTGTTAAGGAAATAAAGGAAAATGATGATAACTTTAAAACGGAGAATTATGATGAAATCAGTCTTAGTTTAGGGAAAAGTTTAAAAATTTACGAAAAATATCGAAATACTCTTTAATTACTATATATTAATTAGAGGAGTATATGAAAATAAAAGATATGCCAGCATCTGAACGTCCAAGAGAACGCATGATAAAGTATGGCGCTGGTAATTTAAGTAATGAGGATTTAGTTTCTATCATTATAAAGACTGGTTGTTTAGGTTATTCTGTAAGAGATATAGCCTTAATTGTTATCAAAAGACTAGAAAATATTGGCAATTTACAAGAATTAAATATGAATTATTTAAAAGGTATTAAGGGATTAGGTGATGTTAAAATAATTGAACTTTTAGCATCTATTGAATTAGGAAAAAGGGTTTATTTAAATAGTCATAAAGTAAATAGTTTAAAGTATAATAATCCCTATTTAGTATATCAGGATAATCTACCTTTATTTCGTGGTAAGAAACAAGAATATTTTTATTGTCTTTATTTGGATAATAAAAATAGATTAATTGAAAGGAAATTATTATTTATGGGAACTGTTAATCGTAGTATTGTTCATCCTAGAGAGATTTTTAAAGAGGCTTATTTATTATCATCATCGGGAATTATTTGTATGCATAATCATCCAAGTGGGGAAATCTTACCCAGCAACGAAGACATTGAATTAACCAAGTCATTAGTTGAAATAGGTAAAATACAAGGTATTAATGTTTTAGATCATTTAATTATTAGTGATAATGCTTATTATAGTTTTAGTGAAGAAGGATTGATTAGATAATGCTTAAAGTTCGCAATTTTGTTATTTTAGCCTTTATCTATCTAATTGTTTTAGTATCATTTAAAATTGATATTAATTTATTTTATCCATATGAATGGTTAAAAAACTTTATTTGGTATCCATTAATTGTTAGTGCTTCTAATAAAGAACTTAAAAATAATGATACTTATTATGAAGCTTATATTCAAGAACTTAAAGATGATATTTTAAAACTTCAAGAATTAAATAACATTAAAACAATTTCTTCAGACTATGAAAAAATTAATACAACGGTTATTTCCAGAAATCGTGAGTATTGGTTTAACTCCATTACTATTGATAAAGGCAAAAAAGATGGTATTGAAAATGATATGGCGGTTATTGATAAGTCGGGTTTAATTGGTCGCGTTATGCGTGTTTACAACAATATGAGTGAGGTTAAATTAATAACAACAAGTGATGTTAATAATAAAATAGGTGTTTTAATGGAATTTGATAAAAAGAGAATATATGGGGTAATTCAAAGTTATAATAATGGCTATTTAGAAGTTATCTTAACGTCTAATAATGAAAATATCCCAAAAGATACCAGGGTTATGACATCTGGTCTTGGAGGAATATATCCAAGTGGTATTTTAATTGGTAAGGTGGAAGAAATTAAAGACAATAAGTTTAATGTAGGTGTCAAAGTGTTAGTAGAACCGAGTAGTGATTTTAATGATATGAAGTATTTAGCAGTTCTTAGGAGAAAGTAAAATGCTATACTTAGTAACCATTTTAACAATCATATTAGATGGCTATATAACTTACATTTATCCATCTTATTTTAATAATATAACATACCTTTATCCCATGTTAACTCTTAGTTTAATTGTATCTATTAGCAGTAATAAAGATACTTATTTAAAATATAGTCTTATTATTGGTTTTATTTATGATTTATTATATAGCACAATTTTTTTATATAATACCTTAATCTTTTTAATGCTCGCTAAAATTAATAAAAAAATCCTAAATAGTATTCGTGAATCATTCATAATAAGAATAATACTATTAATATTGAATATTATTATATATGATTCTATAAGTTTTTTAATAGTATATCTAACTAAGTATAATGACGTTACATTCTTATCACTATTTTATAAAATAAGTCATAGTTTAATCCTAAATATTTTGTCATTATTTGTCATATCATTTATATTAAAAAAATATAGAATTAATCATAAACTTTAGTGGGTGAATTATTACTATGAAATATAAATGTCTTGATAAATTAAAACCATCAAAAACCAAAGTTAAAAGTGTTTTTATATCTTTTATCAATAAAATATTATTTTGTGCTATTATTTTGTTAGTTTGTTTAATTCTAATGAAACAAAATACTGAATTTAAAGACTTTGTTAATAATAAAATATTAAACAATAATATTTCCTTCGCTTATATTAAGAATCTTTATAATAAATATTTAGGTGAAGTATTTCCAATTGATAGTGGTAATGTTCAAGAGGTTTTTAATGAAAAAATAAAGTATAAATCTCTTGAAAAATATGGTAATGGTTATAAACTTGAAGTGTCTAATAATTATTTAGTGCCCTTTTTATTAGATGGAATTATTGTATATATTGGTAATAGAGATGAGTATGGTAAGGTTTTAATTGTTGAAAATAGTGATGGATCGAAGATACTGTATGGCAATATAAATTCATCCTATAAACTATATGATTATGTTAAAAAAGGTGAATTTTTAGGTGAAACCATAAATAATCAACTATATATAGAACTTGAAAAGAATGGAGAATATTTAAGTATTGAAAATATTTTATCTTGATAAATCACTCTTTTTAGTTTTAATTTTAGTAATTATTTGTGGTTTATTTAATAATTTTGTTATATATTTTTCCCTTATTATTGTGCATGAACTAGGGCATGCCTTAACTGGTATTATTTTAAAAAACAAGTTAGATAAAATAAAACTATATTCATATGGTGGTGAAACAGTTTTTAAGTGTAATTATAATTATCCTATCAAAAAAGAACTTATTATTTTAATAATGGGACCACTCGTTCAAATAATTTATTATATAATTTTAAAAAATTTTATTCATTATGAATATCTAAAAATCTATCATTATACTTTATTATTCTTTAACTTATTACCCATATATCCACTCGATGGTGGCCGAATATTAAATATAATTTTTAATTTTCATTATAACTATAAACGAAGTTTTAAAATATCAATTATGATATCATTTATCTTTATTATAATGCTTGTTATTTATAATATTAAAATCTTTAAATTTAATTACTTATTAATAAGTATTGTTCTTCTTACTAAGTTATTTAAATTATATAAAGATTTTCCTTATACATATAATAATTTTCTATTAGATCGTCTTTTATATAATTATCAATTTAAAAAGACTAATTGTATAAATTCTTATGATAAATTTTATAAGGATAAATCTCATATTATAAATATGATGCCTGAGAAAAAGTTTTTGTATAATTATTTTAAAAAGTAAGATATAATTATAATGGTGATGTTTATATGAAAAGAGTGTATTTAATTTGTTTAGTTGTATTATTTATAGCTTTAGGAAGTATTTTATATATAAATAGTGATTATTACAAAACACAAATATTAAAAGGTAAATGGTATATAACGATTGATACAACAACTTATTATTTGAATTTTACCGATAATAAAGTATTACTAGAATATGATGATGATTCTATAATATATGAAAATAATTATTATATTAAAAATGGTCTTTTATATATTGATTCCGAAGAAAGATCTTTTGTCATTAATAAAAATAAACTTCAAGTTTATGATATGACGTTTTATCATAGTTATGAAGATAGTCTTGAAAATAAACTTATGGTAGCGGAAGCAAGACAGAATGAAGAATATGATATAACGCGTTTTACTGAAATAACAGAATATGAGTTAAAAGATAAACTAGACAATAAAGATGATTTTTATGTATTAATGGCAAGAAGTAATTGTTATTATTGTAAAATTTTTAGAAGGGATGTAGTTAAAAGTTTAGATGAATATAATTATCAAATATATTATTTAGATTCTAGAAAAATAGAAAATGAAGAAATGATTTTAAATATTGATGGCAATCAATTAAATAGTATTGTTACACCCGTTATTTTCCATATTAAAGATGGCAAAATAACGAGTATGCAAGTAGGGGCAATGTTTTATTTAGAATATATTAATTATTTACGAAGTGAAGGTATTAAATTAAAGTAAAGGTGCATATTAATAATGCATTTTTTTTAAAATATTTATATTGACCGGTATACACTCCCTGATATTATAATATTACTAGGAGAGTGAGTTAAATGAAAAAAAGTTTAGTAGTTTATTTTTCAGCATCAGGCGTAACACGCATGGTGGCGAATGAATTAAAAGATGTTTTAGATGGTGATTTATTTGAAATAGTTCCAGAGAATAAATATACAAGCATGGACTTAGATTGGACTAATAAAAATAGTCGTTCAACTATTGAAATGCATGATGATGCGTCAAGGCCAAAAATTTTAAATAAATTAACTTCAATTGATGCATACGAAAATATTTTTATTGGTTATCCAATATGGTGGGATTTACCTCCTCGTATTATTAATACTTTTATTGAAGAGAATAATTTAACTAATAAAAATATCTATTTATTTGCAACCAGTGGTGGTAGTGATATACAAGAGAGTTTTAATTATTTAAAGAATAAGTATCCTAATTTACATTTTATTAATGGTAAATTATTAAATCGTAATAATGCAGATAGTATTAAGGAAATTATAGAATAGTTTTAAGGAGTATAGGATGTTAGACAAAGTTAATGATGCAAAAGATATAAAAAAATTTAATTTAGAGGAATTGAATGAACTAGCGCATGATGTGCGTGAAGCAATTATTAATAAAGTTAGTAAAGCAGGGGGACATATTGGTCCTAATTTAGGAATGGTTGAGACAACGATAGCCCTTCATTATGTGTTTTCGTCACCTATTGATAAGTTTGTTTTTGATGTATCCCATCAATGTTATCCACATAAAATTTTGACAGGAAGAAAAGATGCTTATCTTTATGATGACAAATTTCATGATGTTACTGGATATACTAATCCTAAAGAGAGTGCGCATGATATTTTTAAAGTTGGTCATACTTCAACTTCTATTTCCCTTTCATTAGGGCTTGCCATTGGTCGTGATAGACAAAATGAAAAATATAATGTTATCGCTATTATTGGGGATGGAGCGCTATCAGGTGGTGAAGCTTTAGAAGGCTTGGATACCGCTGGTGAATATAAAAATAATTTCATAATCGTTTTAAATGACAATGAACAAAGTATCGCTGAAAATCATGGCGGTATTTATAAAAATTTAAAAGAATTACGTGAAAGTAATGGCACATGTCAAAATAATATTTTCACTTCATTTGGTCTTGATTATCGTTATTTAGATGATGGTCATGATATTGAAAAATTAATATCGTTATTTGAAAGTGTTAAAGACATTAATCATCCAATTGTATTACATATTCATACAATTAAAGGTAAAGGATTAAAATATGCTGAAGAGAATAGAGAGAGTTGGCATTCAGGTGGTCCATTCAATGTTTTAGATGGCACACGTCCTTATCCATCAAATAATGAAAATGTTGTTTTTAATTGCTTGAAGGATTTATTGGACAATGATAAGAAAGCGGTAGTTGTCAATGCAGCGACACCAATGGGGTTAGGTTTTGTTAAAGGCGTTAGAGAAGAATATGTTAAAAGGGGGCAATTCTTAGATGTTGGCATTGCTGAAGAGAGTGCAGTTGCTATTTGTTCAGGTCTTGCAAAAAGTGGAGCAACGGCTGTTTTTGGAACATTCGCGCCATTTTATCAACGAACATATGATCAAATTTCACATGATTTATGCTTGAATGATAATCCAGCCACAATGCTTGTGCTAAGTCCTGGTGTATATGGTATGAATTCAGATACTCATATCGCATTATGTGATATTCAGTTATTTTCCCATATACCTAACTTCATTTATTTAGCACCATCAACTAAAGAAGAATATATTAAAATGTTTAATTATGCAACCCATCAAAAGAAGCATCCTATCGGAATAAGAGTGCCATCAAAGTTTAATGATTCGACGGAAGCTGATAATACGGATTACAATATTTATAATAAAAACAAGGTAGTTAAAAAAGGAAGTAAAGTCGCTATAATCGCTGTTGGTCAATTAATGCAAATAGCCAAAGATATTGCAAGTAAAGTCTCATCTGAACTTGGTTTAGATATTACGGTAATTAATCCATTATTCTTATCAGGCTTAGATACTAATTTATTAGATAGTTTAGAAAAAGACCATACTTTAGTTATAACATTAGAAGATGGTGAATTAATGGGTGGATATGGTCAAAACATCGCTTCTTACTATGGTATGAAGAAAATGTTAGTAAAAAATTATGGTATTTCTAAAAAATTCCATACAGATTTTGAAGCATCTAAACTATTAGAAGAAAATGGTATTTCAGTAGATAATTTATTTAATGAAATTAAAAAACATATTGATATGGTAAAATAAAACACAATCTAGACATTTATTGTAATATTTGATAAAATCATATTAGAAAAATAAAGCAAAAGGATATGATGAACGTGTTAAATAGTATCAAATTAAATGTGTCAAATAGTGTCAATATGGGGGGGGGGTTACTTTATTAAGTAACAAACCTAATTTAGAGTGTAAACAAGCAAGAACAAGATTAAGTCTTGTTCTTTTATGTGGTGTTCAATATGAAGACTAGGAAGAATATATTAATGGTATTAGGCCTAGTCTTATTATTAGGCGGAAGTTATGCCTTTTATACTTATCAAAAGTATAGTGGTATGCAAAACCTTTTAAATGGTGAGATTTATCTAAATTATTTGGAAGATAATGAAGTGCATATAAGTGGGATATTTCCGGAAACCAAAGAAGAGGCTTTAAAAAGAGATGATAACACTATAAGTTTTAAAGTATTAAGTAAGAATACCAGTGATAAAGATATATATTATGGTATTACTTTAAATTATGGCGAAGAGATAAGTAATAAAATAAGAATAGACGCTAAATACATTATGATATACCTAGAATGTGATGGCAAAGTTTTAATCGATGGTATAAGGTATAGTGATTTTAATAATCGAAGAATTTATGTAGACAAGATAGATGCCAAAACATATACGGAAACGACAAAGAATTACACCTTAAGATTCTGGGTAGATGAAGAAACCACAATAAGTGATACGGATAGTAATTCAAGTTACAAAGCCACTGAATGGGCGAATAGTTATTTAAACTTTAAAGTTAATGTTGACGCTGGTTTAGAAACAATGAACATGCCCTTATCGATGGAAACCAGTGATACTTATGTAGAAAACAATAAAGCATTCTTTATTGCCAAGATAAGCAACTTTATAAATATGGAAGATCTGGGTAAAGATAGCAATGATACGATGAACTTAAAAGTAAAAGGCACTAATAGTGATATCAAATTCAGTTATAAAGATAGTGAAGGACACACTGTAGAAGAAAAGAGTGACACCTTAGATTTAACTTATTTGTTCACCAAGAATAAAACAGTTGAAATTCAAGTCTTTGTCCATCCAAACAACGATGCAAATGGAAAGACTAATGTTCTTTTAGAAATATACAAAAATAAAGAATTAATGCAAAGCTTTATTAAAAGAGTAGAAGTAAAAGGTAACAATTATTGTCTAAACAATGGTTTTAATAAGTTAGTTGATTGTATGTTAGTAAGTGATAGTTTAAGTGAATCTGTTGAAGTTGCTAAAACCAATATTTCTAATAAGGGTGATTCAAATTTAAATGATACCGCTCCAACGTATACTTATGTTGAAGAACTAACAGAAAACGTAGAAAATCCATATAGTATTACAGGATATAAATTTAATTTTTCAAAAACATATGAATTTGATGAAAAGACTGGAACATTTAAGTTAACAGGAAACATAATTACAGATTATTTAAGTGAAGATTATATAGGCTATTGGACAGGTGGTGGGACAGTAGCTGGGACTTATAATTTAAGTAATATATATTACGTAAAGGAAATAGATGTATCAACAACTAATTATAAAATAGCCAAGGCTGATATTAGAACATATAAAATTGCAAGTTCGATTAGATCAGAAGTAGGGTTATATAAAACGGAAGATGACTATGGCGATGTTTATTATTACCGAGGTGATGTTCAAAATAACAATGTTTATTTTGGAGGATACTATTGGAAGATTATAAGAACAAATGGTGACGGAACTATTAGATTAATCTATAATGGTGAAACTAAAAACGTTACTGGTAATAATATATCAATAAACAATACAAAATATCAGTATAATGTAAGATATCCCGATCCAACGTATGTTGGCTATATGTATGGCAAAAATTTTAAACATCAAATAAGTGAAGAATTATTATATTCAGCAATAGGCGTAAATGTAAAATATTATTTTGCAGATGATTATGAATTTGATGAAATAAATGAAATTTATAAATTAAAAGGTAATATGAAACAAGGAACATTTAATGAAATGAAAGATGAATTTGAAATATATCCATGGACATGTCAAAGCACAAATCAAAATTCGTCATGCCAACTTTTATTAAAAGTAAATAGTTTAGTATCAGAAACGAGTGCGAAAGTGCAGTATTATTCGTATTCCTCAACAAGTTTAGATGGCACTAGAACGAATGAATTAGCAAGTAACGCTAAAATAGAATTAGATAAATGGTATGCAAGTAATATAGTTGAAAAGAAAGATAGTGATAATAACTTGTTGACAGATTATACTGTAGATGCAACCTTTTGTAATGATCGAAGCATAACAGATAAAACATATAATTCAGGATATAAAATTTCTAATAACACATATTATTCTGCCTTTACACGTTTACAACAAAATGTTAATAAGGTAGCAACATTAAAATGTTCCAGTGACATAAAAGATAAGTTTAGCGTTACTAATGATTATGGTAATGGAAAACTAGTGTATCCTGTTGGTCTGATTACAATTGATGAAGTAGCGTTAGCCGGTGGAAAATGTAATACCAAGAATGAAAATTACTATTTAAATTCAAAAGATAATTTTTGGACCATGACGCCTTCTGACTTTGATGCAGGCTATGGTTATGCAAACTCTGTGTTTGTTAACTCTTTTGGACTTCTTGCTAATGGTTGGGTAAATATTAGAATGAGTTTGCGGGTAGTTATAAACATTCGCTCTGACGTCTTAATATCAAGTGGTGATGGGACAATGGATAGTCCTTATCAGTTAAAATTGAAATAAAGGATATTGAATAACATAACAATATTTGATAAAATCATATTAGAAAAATAAAGCAAAGGATATGATGAAAAGTGTTAAATAGTATCAAAATAAATGTGTCAAATAGTGTCAATATGGGGGGGGGGTTACTTTATTAAGTAACAAACCTAATTTAGA
>CAKPMB010000011.1 GCA_934167885.1 uncultured Bacilli bacterium | reverse complement strand
AAAAAAACTAACTATTTCTAGTTAGCATTTATTACTCTCAGAAGTTAATTTCCGAGTTTCCTATCAATCTGGAGCGGATGATGGGAATCGAACCCACGTGGTCAGCTTGGAAGGCTGAAGTTCTACCATTAAACTACATCCGCAAAAAGTAGACATTTATAATTATAACAATTCTTATATTAAAGTCAATATATTTTTAATAAATTTGTAAAAAAATTAAAACTTTAACTAATAATTTCTAATTAATACTATATTTTCTACTCTTAATAATACCAAGAAGCATCCCAGTCACAAACATATAAGATAAAAGACTGCTTCCTCCATAACTTATAAAAGGAAGGGTTATTCCGGTTATTGGTAATAAACCAAGTGTCATGCCAATATTTTGCACTTGTTGATATAAAAGCATCCCAATAATCCCATATAGAAAAGCTTTATCTCTAATACTAATTTTCATCTGACATATTTTAATAATGCTTATATCAAAGATTAACATTATTAAAATTAAAAACAATATACCTACAAATCCAGCAATAGAACTTAATGATGTAAAAATAAAATCCGTTCCGGCTTCTGGAAAATAAAGGGGGATATTGTTAAGACCATATCCTAAAATACCGCTAGTTGCGATGACTATTAGTGAATTCTCTAATTGATAACCGCTTTGATTAGACCAATTTATAATTCGTTCTATACGATAAAAAATGTTTGTTCCCATAAACTTAACTAACATATTCTTGTCAACTATATATAAAATTATAAAAATTGAAGAGATTAGTAACAAAGCGCCTACTATAACAATATACCATTTTTTATTCAAACCATATGAAAGAATCATGCAGACACTTATAATAAAATAAATGATAACAACACCTGTATCAGGTTCTAGAAAAGTTAAAATTGCTGGTATTATAAAAACAAGCATTATTTGAGCGATGACTTTAAGATTGTTAGTCATACATCTTTTTAGGCAATAGTATTTGTTAACAATGTTGGCATCAAGAATAATGATAGCAATCTTCATAAATTCACTTGGTTGAATACTAAATGGTCCTATAAATATCCAACATTTACTACCATTAACACTTAGTCCAAAAAATAAGAGAAAAAGAAGCAATATATTAAGACCAATATACCAAATGATAGCATATTTAAAAATCATATCTTTATTTTTATAACTAATAAATAAAAGGATTGTTCCTATAATATAATAAATGATTTGTTTAATAGTTATATTTTCAATATTCATAAAATTCTTAGCAGTATAAATACTGGCAATACTCATAATAAAGAAAATGGTAATAGATATTATAATATTTAAGTCTAATTTTTTTGCTTTCATATTATTAGTATGTTTCTAATAAAGAGTTTTATAATAAATTCTTTTTTTTAACATAAAATATTTTGGAGGTATTAAATGGTTAAGAAGCCTAAAGTTTTTCAAAATAAAATTGATAAAGTAATAAAGAATAATAAAACGGTTTTTGATAGTAGTAAGGAAGAAGTTTTAGAAATAGTTAAAGAAGATGTTAATAAGGAAAATAATGTAGATAAAGTTGATAGTAATTCATCGGTTGTTGATAAAATAACGCGTCTTTTAAATAGAGAAGGATATGTTTTTAATGTGCCTGTTTGTATTATAACGCATGATAATAAATATGAAACTAATATTGCAAGTGTTGTTAATAATTGTATTATTACACTTGATAATGATGTCATTCCCTTAGATGATGTTTTAGACATTGAAATTAATAAAATAGATAAATAATAGGTATATGTCCTTATCAATTAAATATAGGCCAAATAAACTAGTATTGATAGGAGGATAAATGAATTATAACTATTATGATAATTTTAATAATTTAGTTGGTTTTAATAATAATGCTAATACAAGTCCTAATAATTATAGTGGTAGTTCAATAGATGTATATAGTCCGCTTGAGGGCTTTAATAAAGGAAATATGTTTTCTAACTTATATTCTGGATATAAAAATTATAAACCAAGCAAAATTAAAATAAATAGTGAACAAGAAGAAATGCTTTTAAATATTAGTGAATTGTCTTTTGCATCCCACGATTTAAATCTATATTTAGATGTTCATCCTAATAATCAAGAAGCCTTAAATTTATTTAACAATTATCGTAGAAAAGCAAATGAATTAACTGAAATGTATGAAAGGAAGTATGGGTCATTAAGTGTATCAATGATAAATAATGATACGGTTCCCTTTAATTGGGCAATAAGTAAATGGCCATGGGAGGATAAGTAGTATGTGGGCGTATGAAAAAAGATTACAATATCCAATAAATATAAAGAAAAAGGACTTAAAAATGGCTAAATTGTTGGTAACACAATATGGAGGCGCCCAAGGGGAGTTAGGAGCAGCCCTACGGTATTTAAATCAAAGATATACAATGCCTGATGCTAGAGGAATGGCTTTACTTACTGATATTGGAACGGAAGAGTTAGCACATGTTGAGATGATATCAACCATGGTTTATCAGTTAATGCAAGGTGCCACAATTGAAGAAATTAAAAAGGCTGGTTTAGAACCGCATTATGCTGACCATAAACTGGCATTATATCCAACGGATGCTAGTGGGGTTCCTTGGACAGTTGACTATATTTCAACGACAGGTGATCCAATTGCTGACTTAACTGAAGATTTAGCAGCTGAACAAAAAGCAAGAGCAATATATGAGCATTTAATTGATCTAGCAGAAGATGAGGATGTGATTGGTATTTTACTTTGGTTAAGACAGCGTGAGATTGTTCATTTTAACCGGTTTAATGAACTACTTGAAGAATATAAGAAGAAAGGATATAAGTAAAATTTATATCTTTTTTTATAAATGGTATAATTTGGAAAAAAATTGCCTATAATATTAACGTTATAAGACACATGAATATTGACAAAACATCATAAACAGTTATAATAGTGTGCTATTCGAGTTGGTATATTCGAATATTTATGGGGGGGACATGAAGAAAGGCGAAATTGTTGCTATTTTTGTTATTTTGATTTGTATTTTTAGTGGAATTTATTTTACTAAGAATAAAAACGAAAATGATGAAAACTATTACAATTATGAAAAGGATATTGTCCTAAGTGATGATACGTCAAGTGATAGTGATACGTCTTCAGAGAATGTTGTTAATACTCTAAGAAAAAAGTATGATAACAATGATATTGTGGCAGAACTTAGAATAGGTAATACTAATTTTAAAACACCAATACCTCAGTCAACAGACAATAATTATTATTACCGAAGGCTTCCTAACAAAAAACATAGTATTATTGGTTCTACTTATCTTGATTATCGAACAAAGATAAATAGAGATAGAGTATTGATAATTTATGGTCATAATTCATTGAAATATAATATGCCATTTAAAATTTTAGAGAATTATTATGATGAAGATTATCAGAAAGACCATAAATACATTGAATTAATAACCGAAAATGAAGTTAAACTTTATGAGGTATTTAGTGTATTTGTGGAAACAAATGATTATTCTTATTATACGGATATAGAATTCTCATCAAATGATGAATTTTATAGACATATAACTAAACTTAAGAATAAATCATTTTATAACACCAATGTTGAGCTTAGTAAAAATGATAATATATTAATTTTACAAGCTTGCAGCACACATGAAAAATACAAAAAATATAAGAGAAAATTTGTATTAATTATTTCTAGGGAGGTTAAAGAATATGAAAATAATTAAAAAAATGGTTAATGTTTTATTAATTGCAGTAATGTTATTTTCGGAATTAGCACCTTATTCGGTAATGGCCCTACAACCTGATACAGCAAATAAAGGAGATGTTTATAATCCTTCTACTGATACTGTATCAGATAGTGCAACTATAAATGCTAATTCATATGGTGAAGGTGGAACTTACAAAGATGGCGATGTTGAAGTTCAAAAAATAGTAACTAAATTAAATGATGAAGGTAAATATCAAGTAGAATTTAAAGTTCGTGGTAAGAGTGTTCCTAAAACGAATGTTAGTTATGGTAACATTTATGCTGTTGTTGTTCTAGATAAGTCTGGTTCAATGGGTGAAGGCGAAAAGGAGTGCACTGGTAGCTGGTTTAATCGTGTATGTATTGCTAAGAAGTGGAAGAATGCATATCAAGGTGCTCAAAAATTTTCAACAGAACTTTTAAGCAAGTTTCCAAAAGCCCAGCTTGCATTAGTAACTTTCTCAGGTTATGAAGATAGTAAAACATACGATGATGCAACTGTTGAAAGAGAATTCGCTAATAATCACTTTAATGATTTAAGCTTTGAAAATCCAAGTGGGGGAACAAACTTTGAAGCCGGCTTATTAAAAGCTGAAGAGTTATTAAAGGCTATTCCAGAAACAGATGCAAATGGTAATAAAAACTTAAAGTATATTGTTTTTATTGGTGATGGTGTACCAACTATGTATTACGATGATAATGGTTATACACGTGGTTATGGTAATAGATATGATGAAACTGCTTATAATGATGCAATTCAAGTTGCAAATAGATTAAAAAATGTTCAAAATGGTGTTCCAAGTGGTAAAGGTGTAACCATTTACACAATTGGTTATGAGGTAGGAAAAAATAGTCAAGCTGAAAAGGTTTTACAAAATCTTGCAACTGATAAGAGTAAATATATTTTATCTGATGCTAATAAAATAGCACAAGCATTTACAGATATTGCTGATAGTATTAAAGTATCCGTTCCTGCCGGAACAAATGCAACACTTGAAGATAATTTAGGTAGTGCCTTCACTTTAACAAGTGGTAACAATACTTTAAAAGTAGATAAGATAACTGAAGAATGGCAATCAATGGGTAAGTTCACAATTACAATAGATGGTGATTCTGAAACAGGATGGTATGATACAAATGATGGCTTTACCCTTACATATGATGATGCTGATGGTAATAAACAAACAATTTCTTCAAATGTTAATCCAAAAGTTTACTGGGTTAAAAATCAATATGACTATCGTATAGAATACTATTATGATAATCAAATTGATAATGACAAAACTGTTAGAGGTAGAGATGTTGTTGATACAGAAATAACTGTAACAGATGAAATGATTAACAATAACCTTAAAACAGGTTATGAATATAAAAATATTACAACTAATCCAATTAAAATCAAAAATAATGGTGAAAATGTAATAAAAGTATATTATGAAAGAAAGACATATACATATACAGTTGAACATTATATTGAAACAGAAAATGGTTATGTTTTAAAAGATAAGGACACAACACTTAGTGCTAAATACAAAGATACGGCTACGTTCAATCCAAATAATTATGATGGATATCAATATGTAGCAAGTAAAACAGAAAAAAATCAAAATGACTTTGTTGTTGTTGATAACAATTTAGTAATTAAATTATATTATGATCGTAATACTTATTCATATATTGTTAGACATAATGTTATGAAACGTGATGGTTCATATGAATTAAGAGAAAGTGAAACATTATATGGTAAATATAATGAATTAGCAACATACGATAGTAAAAATTATGCTGGATTTAAATTCAATGAAAGCAAGACTACTGTAAATCAAAGTGACTATGTTATTACTGATAGTAATAAGGTAATTGACTTATATTATGATTTAGTTGAATACAATTACCGTGTTGAGTATTTAACAAAAGATGTTAATGGTAATACTTACACATTAAGAGATTCTTATACACGTGGTGCATACTATAATGATAGTGTAACAGCTGATGATAAGAATTATACTGGATTTAAGTATGAAAAGACAGAATATACTAAAAATGACGAAGTTATTTCATCTAATTTAGTAACTGATAATGAATTAGTAATTAAGGTATATTATGTTCGTGAAAATTATAATTATAAAGTAGAACATTATCAAAAGAATTTAGATGGTTCTTGGAATTTAGTAGATACTGATAAGTATAATGATAAAGCATTTGGTAGTAAGGTAGTATATGAAACTAATAGTTATAATGGTTTCTTATATGATAGTAGTTTAGATGTTAATACAGATATCAAAACAGTTCCTGCTAACAATGATTTAGTAATTAAATTATATTATGTTCGTGGTAACTATAATTATAAAGTAGAACACTATCAAGAGAACTTAGATGGTTCTTGGAATTTAGTAGATACTGATAACCATAATGATAAAGCATTTGGTAGTAAGGTAGTATATGAAACTAATAGTTATATTGGTTTTACATATGATAGTGATTTAGATGTTAATACTAATGTTTTAACAGTTCCTGCTAATAATGACTTAGTAATTAAGTTATATTATGTTCGTAATACTTATAGTTATACAGTAGAACATTATTTACAAAATTTAGATGGCACAACATATACAAAGACAAATGATGTAGACAAATATAATAATGTTTCATTTGGAAGTATTGCTAAATATGAACCAAATGTTTATCCAGGATTTGACTTTGTTGATTCAAAAACAACACCAACCGTAAGAGTTGTTCCTGCTAATAATGGCTTAGTAATTAAGTTATATTATGATCGCAAAGTTTGTGATTACACTGTTAATTATTATTTTGATAATGAATTAGATAAATCTTTAACAGATTCATTTAAAGAAGTTTATGGTAAGACAATTAGTAATTACAAAGATAAAGTTAGAGAAGGATATCATCTTGTTAAAGATACTGCTCCTATAACTATTGATTTTGATTCTAGTAAGAATGTTATTAATGTATATTATGAAAGAAATGAATATACATATAGAGTAGAATATTTAGTAAAAGATGTTAATAGTGATACTTATACACTAAGAGATTACTATACACGTAGTGCATACTATAATGATAGTGTAACAGCAGATAGTAAGAGTTATACTGGATTTAAGTATGAAAAAACAGAATATACTAAAAAAGGTGAAATTGTTCCATCTGATTTAGTAACAGATAATGACTTAGTAATTAGAGTATACTATGTTCGTGAAAATTATAATTATAAAGTAGAACATTATCAAGAAAATCTAGATGGTTCTTGGAAATTAGTAGATACTGATAACTATAATGATAAAGAATTTGATAGTAAAGTTTTATATGAAGTTAATGATTATACAGGCTTTACATACGATAGTAGTTTAGATGTTAATACTAATGTTTCAACAATTCCTGCTAATAATGAATTAGTAATTAAGTTGTATTATGTTCGTAATACTTATAGTTATACAGTAGAACATTATTTACAAAATTTAGATGGCACAACATATACAAAGACAAATGATGTAGACAAATATAATAATGTTTCATTTGGAAGTATTGCTAAATATGAACCAAATGTTTATCCAGGATTTGACTTTGTTGATTCAAAAACAACACCAACCGTAAGAGTTGTTCCTGCTAATAATGGCTTAGTAATTAAGTTATATTATGATCGCAAAGTTTGTGATTACACTGTTAATTATTATTTTGATAATGAATTAGATAAATCTTTAACAGATTCATTTAAAGAAGTTTATGGTAAGACAATTAGTAATTACAAAGATAAAGTTAGAGAAGGATATCATCTTGTTAAAGATACTGCTCCTATAACTATTGATTTTGATTCTAGTAAGAATGTTATTAATGTATATTATGAAAGAAATGAATATACATATAGAGTAGAATATTTAGTAAAAGATGTTAATAGTGATACTTATACACTAAGAGATTACTATACACGTAGTGCATACTATAATGATAGTGTAACAGCAGATAGTAAGAGTTATACTGGATTTAAGTATGAAAAAACAGAATATACTAAAAAAGGTGAAATTGTTCCATCTGATTTAGTAACAGATAATGACTTAGTAATTAGAGTATACTATGTTCGTGAAAATTATAATTATAAAGTAGAACATTATCAAGAAAATCTAGATGGTTCTTGGAAATTAGTAGATACTGATAACTATAATGATAAAGAATTTGATAGTAAAGTTTTATATGAAGTTAATGATTATACAGGCTTTACATACGATAGTAGTTTAGATGTTAATACTAATGTTTCAACAGTTCCTGCTAATAATGAATTAGTAATTAAGTTGTATTATGTTCGTAATACTTATAAATATACTGTTGAACATTATCTAGAAAATGATGATGACGACAACTGGACATTACAAGTAGATGATACTAGAACATTTGATGCTAAATACAATGAAGAAGCAAGTTATACTTCAAATGAATATACCAATTATACTTTTGACGATAGTAAAACTACTCCAGAAGTTAAAGTTGTGTTAGACGATAATTTAGTAATTAAATTATACTATGTAAAAAATAGATCAAATGTTAAAGTTCACTATGTAATTAAAGATGTTGATACTGGTAAATATATTCCATTTGAAACTTATGGTGTAGGCGCTGATGGCAATAACACTGAAGACTTTATTGGTCTTGATTTACTTGACTTAGTTTTAACTGGTAAAGTAAGCACGAAGTTTAGCTTTAATGGTCGTAACCCTAAAGAATATAAATTTGTTGGTTTATATAGTGGAAACTTACTAGAAGATGAATCATATCAAATTATAAGTAGTGACAGTCAAGAATATACAGGTGAATATGGTGCAGAAGATCAAGAATTCACATATGTATATCAAGCTCCTACAGGAGATATTCCACCAATAACAGGAATTAATGCTCTTCCTTTATATATTAATTATTTATTAGTTAGTGTATTGGCATTAGTTACATTTGGTTTCGTTAAATATAGTAAGAAAAACGATATGGAATAATAATATAAGATAAATAGATAAGGTAAATAGGTTAAGGCTTATTTATCTTTTTTTGTATTTGAATGAGAAACAATATAGACATTCATTATAATTTTTGATAGAATGATGGTAGAAAAATAAAGCAAAAGGATATGATGAAAAGTGTTAAATAGTATCAAATTGAATGTGTCAAATAGTGTCAATATGGGGGGGGGGGGTTTACTTTATTAAGTAATCAACCTAATTTAGAATGTAAACAAGGTAGAACAAGATTAAGTCTTGTTCTTTTATGTGGAGTGAAATATGAAGACTAGGAAGAATATATTAATGGTTTTGGGCCTAGTCTTATTGTTAGGAGGAAGTTATGCGTTTTATACTTATCAAAAGTATAGTGGAATGCAGAATCTTTTAAATGGGGAGATTTATCTAAACTATTTAGAAGATAATGAAGTTCATATAAGCGGGATATTTCCAGAAACGAAAGAAGAGGCTTTAAAGAGAAATGATAACACAATAAGCTTTAAAGTATTAAGCAAGAATACGAGTGACAAAGATATCTATTATGGTATTACTTTAAATTATGGTAAAGATATAAGTAATAAGATTAGAATAGATGCTAAATACATTATGATATACCTAGAATGTGATGGTAAAGTTTTAATAGATGGAATAAGGTATAGTGACTTCAATAATCGAAGAATCTATGTATACAAGATAGATGCCAAAACGTATACCGAAACAACCAAGAATTACACATTAAGATTCTGGGTAGATGAAGAGACCACAATAAGTGATACTGATAGTAATGCTAGTTATAAGGCAACCGAGTGGGCGAATAGTTATTTAAATTTTAAGGTTAATGTTGATGCAGGCTTAGAAACTATGAACATGCCTTTATCCATGGAAACCAGCGATACATATGTTGAAAATAATAAAGCCTATTTTATTGCCAAGATAAGTAACTTTATAAATATGGAAGACATTGGCAAAGACAGTAATGATACGATGAATCTAAAAATAAGTGGCACTAATAGTGATATAAAATTTAGTTATAAAGATAGTGAAGGAAATACTGTAGAAGAAAAGAGTGATACCTTAGATTTAACATATCTATTCACTAAAAATAAAACAGTTGAAATTCAAGTATTTGTGCACCCAAATAATGATGCAAATGGTAAGACTAATGTTCTTTTAGAAATATACAAAAACAAAGAATTAATGCAAAGTTTTATTAAAAGAGTAGAAGTTAAGGGTAATAACTATTGTCTAAACAATGATTTTAATAAATTAGTTGATTGTATGCTAGTAAGTGATAGTTTAAGTGAATCGGTTGATATTGCAAAAACTAATATTGCCAATAAAGGGGAACCTAATTTAAATGATACCGCTCCAACTTATATGTATGTTGAAAAATTAACAGAAAATGTATCAAATCCATATAGTGTTGCAGGATATAAATATTATTTTTCAAAAACATATGAATTTGATGAAAAGACAGGAACATTTAAATTAACCGGTGATATTGTAACAGATTATTTGAGTGATAAATACATAGATTATTGGACTGGTGGTGGAACCAATATGGGAAAATCAGGTTTAAGCAACATATATTATATAAAGGAAGTTGATGTATCAACGACCAATTACAAAATTACAAAAGGTGATAAACGAACATATAAGATTGCAAGTTCCATTAGATCTGAAGTAGGCTTATATAAAACGGAAGATGATTATGGTGATGTTTATTATTACCGAGGTGATGTTCAAAATAATAATGTATATTTTGGTGGATTTTATTGGAAGATAATAAGAACCAATGGCGATGGAAGTTTAAGATTAATTTATAATGGCAAAACCGCCAATGCTACTGGTAATAATACGGCTATAAATAATACAACATATCAATACAGCACCAAATATCCAGATCCAACGTATGTCGGTTATATGTATGGTAAAAATTTTGAACATCAAATAAGTGACGAAATAACGTATTATGATGCAGCTGTTGCTACAAAATACTATTTTGCCGATGATTATGAGTTTGATGAAAGAACAGAAAATTACAAATTAAAAGGTAATATGAAACAAGGCACATTTAGTGAAATGAAAGATGAGTTTGGAACATATCCATATACATGTAAAAGCACTAATTCAACAGCATTATGTCAAGTATTAATAAAAGTAAATAGTTTGGTATCAGAAACAAGTGCCAAAGTGCAGTATTATTCATATTCATCAACAAGTTTGGATGGCACAAGAACAAATGAAGTATCAAGTAATGCTAAAATACAGCTCGATAAATGGTATGCTTTAAATATAGTTGGCAAGACGGATGTTGATAATTTATTAACAAATTACATTGTAGATTCAAAATTTTGCAACGATCGAAGTGTAGCAAATAATTCGGAATATAAATTAGGTAAGCATATGTTTTATTCATCGTATACAAGATTACATGCAAGTGCAAAAAAAACAGCGACTTTAAAATGTTCTAGTGATATGCGAGACCAATTTAGCACAACATCATCATGTGGCAATGCTAAACTAGAGTATCCTATAGCTTTAATAATGGTGGATGAGGTAGCTTTAGCCGGAGGTAAAACTAACACCAAAAATGAAAATTATTACTTGCATACCAACAACTCTTTTTGGACGATGACGCCTTCTTATTTCAATGCTGCTGTTTATGCCAACGTTTGGCTTGTTACTCAAACTGGTAATATGACCTTTAATTCGGTTACTTTTGTTGGTGGCATTCGCCCAGTTATCAATATCCGTTCTGACGTCTTAATCTCATCAGGTGATGGAACAATAGAAAGTCCATATCAGTTGACATTAAATTAAGACATTTTTAAATAAAATATTAGTAATAAATAAATGATTTGGTATTCTAATTTTTATTTATTAAATCTTGTCTAAAAGTTTATTTTGTATTATTATGATAGTGGTGAATAATATGAAGAAGAAAATATTAATGATGATTTTATTAACAATAGTGTTAATCCCTAATGTTTATGCGAGTAGTGGAACTATTAAACAAAATGGTGTTATAAAGTGTGATGGTAAGTATTATGGTTATCATGGAAGTCCTAAACATTGGCATATTGTTGAAAAAAAAGATGGTAAATGGGTTGTAAAGGATAAAGAAACGGTTAAAGAACCTAGCTGTTATGCTGATATTACTAATGAAAAAATCACTGTAACTTTGGAAAAATGTGTTGATGGTGATACTGCCAAATTTAAAACAAGTAGTGGGGAAGTTCATACAACAAGATTTTTAGCAATTGATACACCAGAAAGTGTTCATCCTACAAAAGCTGTAGAGGCTTTTGGTAAAGAGGCTAGTGAATATACTTGTAACCTTTTAACAAAGGCTAAGAAAATTGAATTGGAATTTGATAAAAATAGTGATAAAGAAGATAAATATGGTCGTTGGTTAGCATTTGTCTATGCTGATTCTACAATGGTTCAAAAAGAATTATTAGAAATAGGTTATGCTAAAGTAGCGTATCTATATGCTGATTATACTTATACATCAGAGTTAAAAAAAATTGAAGCAAAGGCTAAAGAAAAAAAGTTAGGTATTTGGGGCAATGATGTATCAAAAAGTATGGACGATAGTGATGATAATAATGATACTAATGATGAAGATAGTGAAAATGATGATAATCAAAGTATTTTGGATATAATTTGGGAATTTGTAAGTAAATTAACTAATAAAATATTCAAATTTATTGAAAATATGTTATAATTATCAGTAGGTGGTGAGTTAAATTATGGCAAAAACTGAAGAAGCAAAAGAAAATGCTAAAAAGAAAACAACTACTTCTGCTAAGAAAACAGCAGCTCCTAAGCGTAAAGTAGTTGAAGAAAAGAAAGATGTTAAAGAAGAAGTTGTTGCTAAAAAAGAAAGTAAAAAGAGTAATAAATTTGGATGGATTATTGGTTTATTACTTGTTGTAGCTTTAGTGGCTTTATTTGTTGTTTCTCTTAATGAAAGTGGTGAGAGAAGTAAGTATTTAAAAGAAATTAGTTACAATGATTTTACAGAAATTATTAAAAGTGATGAACCTACTGTTATTTATTGGGCTAGTCCAACTTGTTCTTATTGTAAACAATTTAAGCCAGTTGTTTTAAATGTTACATATGATAACAAATTAACTTTTAATTATTTAAATACTAGAAAGTTAACAAATGATCAAGATGCTGCTATTAGAACATATTTAATTGAATATGATCAAACGTATTCATCAAATGTTTTAGGAACTCCTTCAATTATTGTCTTCAAAGATAGTAAGATTGTTGGCCTTTCGGTTGGTGCTTTATCTGAAAGTGAGTTAATTAATTTCTTACAAAAACAAGAATTAATTAAATAATATGAAAACTTAAGAAAATGCTAAGTAATTAGTGTTTTCTTTTTTTCATATAATTAAGTATGAATAATATATTTTATAGTTTTATAATTACTTTTCTTGCAGGTATGACAACAACACTTGGTTATTTTGCTATATATATTAAAGGAAATATTAATAAAGTTATTAGCTTTTTTTTATCTTTTGCAGGTGGTGTAATGATTAGTATTTCTATTTTTTCTTTAATACCTGAATCATTTAGTAGTTTTAGTAATTACTATTTATTTTATCGGATATTGTATTTATTATTATTTTTAGTTTTGGGAATATTTATATCATCTTCTATTAAATGGGTATTATCTAAATATGAAAGTAATGAATTAAAAAAATTGGGGATATTATCCTTAATTTCGATTATTTTACATAATATTCCTGAAGGGATTATTACTTTTATGAGTATGCAATATGATATGAAAATAGGCTTATCACTTGCTTTATCAATTGCTCTTCATAATATTCCTGAAGGGATAAGTATTGCTATTCCATATTATTATGCTATTCATAAGAAATTAAAGGTATTTATAATTGTTTTCATCGCAGGTCTTAGTGAATTATTAGGAGGCATTATTACTTATCTTTTTTTTAAATCATTTATAACGCCTAATACTTTTGGTATAATGTATGCTTTAATTGCAGGGATAATGTTGAATATAAGTATTAATGATTTATTAAAAGAAGCGTTTCTAGAAAGTCCTAAAATGGCTCATATAGGCATAATTGTAGGGTTTATTATAATGTTATTTAGTATTGTTTTTTAACCATAAAAAAAAGGCTTTTTAGGCCTTTATTCAACGACTGTTACTTTATTACTTGTTGTGCCACTCCATGATCCATAGGTAACAGTATAGGTTATTGTCCATATACCAACTTTATCATTAGGAACTTTGGAGTATTGCACACCATTGGCGTCCATAATTTTGATGGTAATTTTAGCTTTATCGGTGATATCATTATTATTTTCAAATAATTTAATTAAATCACCGTTATAGTATGATTCATCAATAACACTACCAAGCTTGTAAGTATAAGATGTATTGCTTATTGTTAAGCGATAGTCTTTTTTTTCTTCAAGGGTATATGTTGCAGCATCACTCATACTTGTTTGAGATTCTTTGTAACCAGCTTTGACACTATATGTTCCATAGAATGAATCTAATCCTTGAACAGTATATGATGTTTCAGTTGTAAAACCAAGTAGTTTATCATTGAAATATACATAGTATCCTAAAACATCATTTTCTATATATTTAGGATCATTAACGGAGTTCCAAGATAGGAAAGCGTTTGTGCCAGTCCATGTAACGTTTAAATTTTTTGGGGTTTCAATTTTCATATATTTAGTAGAGACTTCCGTTGGTTCTGTTCCTCGTTTAAATAATTCGGTTAGTATTTGATCTTTTGGTGTATATTGACTTGGAAGCATAGGAGGATCGGATAGTTTCTCAACTTGGGCTCTAACAACACTAGATGGCATTGTCCAATCTTGTCCTGTATGATTAAATCCACCACGTGCGATAGCATTGAAGAAAGCATACCTTCTTGTATAATCGGCATCGCCTAAACGATATTTAGCGTTTATTTCGTCATAACCTAACCAACAACTTATAACTGTTTCTTTAGTATAACCAACAACCCATAAATCACGTAAATAAGTTCCGGTAATCTTATGAGCCTTCTTTTGAGCATCTGTTATATTTGTAGTTCCGGTTTTAGCTGCCATAACATCGTTCATACCTCTACGCATAGTTGAAGTAACAACGCTTTTTAAAACATCTGTAATCATGTAAGCAGTTGAATCACTAATAATTTTTTGTTTTGGTGATGAATATTCATATTCTTCACCAGAAGTTCTAAAGACAATTTTACTTACAGTATATGGTTCATAATAATAACCACCATTACTAAATATTTGGTAAGCTCCGGCCATTGTAAGCGGATCAGATCCTGTGAATGAACCAATAGCATGGGCTTCATGGATATAACCATTAGAAATCTCTGGTGTAATACCAACAGATGTAACTAATTCAATAATCTTTTTATTATCAACTTGTTGGAATGCTTTTAACGCTGGAATATTACGTGAATTA
Organism: uncultured Bacilli bacterium; assembly: GCA_934167885.1. Classification (GTDB taxonomy): domain Bacteria; phylum Bacillota_I; class Bacilli_A; order RF39; family UBA660; genus RUG12783. The sequence continues at coordinate 34,420 of CAKPMB010000011.1, read as the reverse complement.
GAAAGGGCTCTTCTTAAAGTTATTGGACCTTCCCATTTACCATCATAGTTTTTAATAGGCGTACCATTCGAATAGGTATAGCCTTTTTCATCATCAAACATGGTATATGTTGACCAATTGTTATATTCCATACCAGGAGCATAATCAAATAGTGGCTTAGCGGTTGATCCGATTTGACGTTTAATACTTGTAGCATAGTTATAACTTTTCTTAGTTGTTCTGTGTCTTCCAGTTCCAATAGCTTCTATTTTACCATTGCTTGTGTTTAAAACAACCGTTGCTCCTTGACGAACACTATCAACCCACCATGAGTTTTTATCGTTATTCATAGCATTATTAACAACATCTTGTTTTGAACGAACCATGTTTGTATAAATTAAGACTGATGTAGAGTAAGGATCAACTCCATAACGTGATTTAACTTCAGCGGCAACGGTATCGATATATCCTTGATATTCACTACCACTTGTATCAGTATCATGGGCAAGTAGACTATCAATTGGAATACTTTTAGCTAACTTGCGTTCTTCAGCTGTTATATAACCATGTCTTTCCATTAAATATAAAACAGTATTTCTTCTACTTTCAGCATTTTTAGGATAATTATATGGATTATAATACTTAGGTGATTTAAAGATACCGGCAATAAGGGCAGCTTCTGATAGATTAAGTTCACTAGCATTCTTATTAAAATAATATTGACTAGCTTCTTGAACACCCCATACACCACCTAACATATGGTTATTAACATAAAATTCAATAATTTCTTCTTTAGTATAATTCTTTTCAAGCTGGAATATAGATATATATATATCAGTAAACTTTCTGATAATACCTTTAATACCTTGATCAGCTGATGCATCAGTAAAAGTATTTTTTACAACTTGCATTGATAGAGTAGAACCACCACCAGCATCACTATGGCCCATTAATTGACCAACAGCAGCTTTCGCAAAACGCATTAAATCAAAACCATTATGTTGAAAAAATCTTGAATCTTCGGTTGCAATAATAGCATCAATTAAAACTTCTGATATTTCACTATATTCAATATTTTCACGAATTTGTGTTCCAATTTTAGCATATTCTCCGTTTTTACTATCATATAAGACACTTGATTGTTTTTCTTTTAATAACTCTTTATCAAAACTAGGAGCATTTTTAACTATATATATAATAAAAGCACCGCCAGCGACACAACCAATAATTCCCATGACTAAAATTATAATGAATATTGTCTTTAATATTTTATACTTTTTCTTTTTAGTCTTACTTTTATCAAGTAGGTGACCAATTAATAGAATTATTGAAATTCCCAAAACTAAGATAATAGTTGGAATAAGACCTAATAAAAAGTAACCACCAACCATCAAAGCTAAAGCTACGATTATTCCAATTATTAAAACCGTAATATTTTTCTTATTTAATTTATGTTTTTTAACTTTGTTATTAGTCTCTGAATTTTTTTTATTTTTCATATAAACCTCCAATTTTATCAATTATTTCTAAATAATCCAAACAAGGAATAAATTTTTCTTTTATTAAATAACCCTTTTCTTCAAAATAGGTAAGGGGTATTTTAGAACTTTTGACATTATCTAAATATGCAAATAAATCTTTCGTCATTAATAAATACACCCGATTTAATTTAACCCATCTAACAATTAGAAAACATATGCCCTTAGCGTTCATAATATTACGCATATATGCAAGTTGATGAGCATGGATGTTAGCAATAGGAAAATCTTTTAAATTATTTGTTTCCTTCGCTTCAAAATCAATATATTTTCCCTCATATAAACCATTATAATCAGTTGTCGATGGTTTATCAAAATATGCTTCATCAATTCTTTTTTCTTTATAATTAACCTTTACTAATTTTATAGGTGTAGGTTTTTTATAAACAAAAGCTTTTAAGGTATCACAATAATATTTATTAGTATCATTTAACATTTTTTCTAACGTCATACCTCTATTTTTATAATTTATATTTTTATCATTATCAGATAGTGTATTTATTTTATTCTGACTTTTTTTAATACCATTTGGGTAATTCATTCAATCACCTTATTTAATTATACTATATTAGATAAGGAAATTCTACAGATATTGTAAATTTTATCCATTGAGCATTGTAAAGAGTTTTTTAAATTATTGGTAAAATAAGTTGACATCATATTTATAAATCTTTAAAATAGTTATTAGATATTATGTTTTATATTTTATTTTTATATATAGTATTTAAATTTATTGTGTATATGTTGTTTAAAACATATTTCTGTCCAAAAATTGGATTTTAAAGGAGGAAAAATGGACACATGGTTAGTTGTTTTACTTTCTTTAGTAGGTCTAGTAGTTGGTGTTGTTTTAACCTTGTGTGTAAATTACATTAAAGGTAATATTGCAAGCCGTAAGGCATTAGAGATTTTAGAAAAAGCTAAAAAAGAGGCTGATAAAAATAAACGTGAGTCAATTCTTGAAACAAAAGAAGAAATACATCGTTTGAAGCTTGAAGCAGATCGTGAAATTAAAGAGAAAAAACAAGAATTAAAAGAAACCGAAAATCGTTTAGTTCAACGTGAAGATAGTATTGATAAACGTGATGCTCTATTTCAAAAAAGAGAAGAAGCTCTTGATGAACGTGAATCTAAAATTATTGACAAACAAGCTGCTGTCCAAGAAGAAAAAGTAAAAATTGAAGAGATAAAACAAGAACAAATTAAAGTATTGAATGAATTATCTGGTATTTCTAGAGAAGAAGCTAAGAAAATGGTTATGGATAAAGTTAAAGAGGCCATGACTAAAGAGATTGCAAGCTACATTAAAGATAGACAAAATGAAGCTAAATTAGATTGTGATAAGAAAGCGCGTGATATGTTAGTTTTATCTATGCAAAAATATGCTAGTAGTATTGCTAATGAACAAACGGTTACGGTTGTTGAATTACCAAATGATGATATGAAAGGTCGGATAATTGGTCGTGAAGGAAGAAATATTCGAACAATTGAAGCCATAACAGGGGTAGATTTAATTATTGATGATACTCCTGAAACAATTGTCCTTTCAAGTTTTGATCCATTACGTCGTGAAATTGCAAGAGTTACGCTTGAAACATTAATTAAAGATGGCCGTATTCATCCAACACGTATTGAAGAGTTATATGATAAAACTTGTAAAGAAATTAATGAAAAAATAATCGAATATGGTAACAATGCCTTATTTGAATTAGGCTTAACCAAATTTGAACCAGGTTTAATAGAAATAATTGGTAAACTTCATTTTAGAACAAGTTATGGTCAAAATGCTTTAACACATTCAATTGAAGTTGCTAATTTATCAGGTATTATTGCTGGTGAATTAGGAGAAAATGTTATCTTAGCACGACGGGCTGGTCTTTTACATGATATAGGAAAAGCTATTGATCATGAAATAGAAGGAAGTCATGTTGAAATTGGTGTTAATATAGCTAAAAAATATCATGAAAATGAAACAGTAATTAATGCTATTGCTTCTCACCATGGTGATACAGAAGCAACAAGTGTTATATCTGTTATCGTTGCTATTGCCGATGCTCTATCAGCATCTCGGCCTGGTGCTCGTAATGATAGCTTGGAAAATTATATCAAAAGACTTGAACAATTAGAACAAATCGCTAATGATATGCCAGGTGTTGATAAGTCATTTGCTGTGTCAGCAGGAAGAGAACTTCGTGTAATTGTTAAACCAGAAGAAGTAGATGATTTAACAAGTTATAAAATAGCACGTGATGTTAAAGAAAAGATTGAGAGTGAAATGCAATATCCGGGAACAATTAAAGTAACAGTAATTCGTGAAATAAGAGCAACCGAAGAGGCCAAATAGCCTCTTTTTATTTTGATAATAATATATTATAATTAGGTAGTAGGTGATTTATGAAATTTGTAGATGATTACAAGGATTTTTGTATTCTTGATTCAAGTAATGGTATGAAATTAGAAATGTGGGGAAATGTATGTTTATTAAGGCCAGATCCACAAGTTATGTGGGATAATGGTGATTTAGAAAATATATATAAAGATAAGATTAATGCTGTTTATTATCGTTCTAATAAAGGCGGAGGATATTGGGAAAATAAAAAAAACACTCCCAAAAGTTGGCAAGTTCATTATCGTGATTTAGTTTTTAATCTAAAACAAATGGGTTTTAAACATACTGGATTATTTCCAGAACAAGCCTATAATTGGAATTATATTCGTGAAAAAATAAGTAATGCAAACCGTCAAGTTAAAGTTTTAAATTTATTCGCTTATACAGGAGGCGCAACCATTGCTTCGATGAAGGCCGGTGCTCATGTTACGCATGTTGATTCATCTCGAGGAATGGTAGATTGGGCTAAAGAAAATGTTACAAGTAATAATTTAGATACATCGATGGTTCGCTATATTGTCGATGATGTTATAAAATTTGTTAAACGTGAAATAAGACGAGGAAATAAGTATGATGCCATAATTATGGACCCACCATCATTTGGCCGTGGAGCAAATGGCGAAGTATGGGATATTGAGAAAGATTTATTCATTCTTCTTTCATTGTGCAAAGATTTATTAAGTGATGAACCATTATTTGTTTTAGTAAACTCATATTCTGGCTTATCACCAGTTTTACTTGAAAACTTATTAAAATTAACAATTAATGCTAATAAATTAGGAAAGATTTCTGTTGGAGAAATAGGTCTTCCAATAAAACAAAATGATTTAATACTACCATGTGGTATTTATGGAAGAGTTGATTATGAATAAACTAAATGTTTTATATGAAGATAATCACATTATTGTTGTTGTAAAAGATATAAATATTCTAAGTCAAAAAGATAACACCAATGATATTGATATGTTAACGATAATTAAAGAATATTTAAAAGAAAAATATCATAAACCGGGGAATGTTTACTTAGGCCTTGTTCATCGACTTGATAGAGTAGTTGGAGGTGTCATGGTTTTTGCCAAAACATCCAAAGCCGCAAGTCGTCTTTCTAATGAAATAAGGTTAAATAATGTTCATAAGACATATCTTGCCATTGTTCATGGACATCCAGCTAACAAAGGAACATTTGTCGATTATTTGAAAAAAATGGATGATTTCAATACAATTGTATCGACAAAAGCAGATGGTAAATATGCTGAATTATCTTATGAATTAGTAGAATATCAAAAAACGCAAGATATAAGTTTAGTTAAGGTTTTCTTAAAGACTGGTCGTCATCATCAAATAAGAGTTCAATTTCAAAGTAGAGGTTATTCGCTTGTTGGTGATAATCGTTATGGCCATGATAAGGTTAAAGAAATAGGTTTATTTGCATACCAATTATCATTTAAACACCCCGTAAAAAATGAATTAATGACTTTTACAGCATATCCAGCTACTAGTTGGTTCAGTAAATTTAATTTTATAAAAGAACATGAGTTATAAAATAGTTGAAAGTCCTAACATTATTTGATAAAATCATATTAGAAAAATAAAACAAGGGATATGATGAAAAGTGTTAAATAGTATCAAAATAAATGTGTCAAATAATGTCAATATGGGGGGGGGTTACTTTATTAAGTAACAAACCTAATTTAGAATGTAAACAAGCAAGAACAAGATTAAGTCTTGTTCTTTTATGTGGAGTGAAATATGAAGACTAGGAAGAATATATTAATGGTATTAGGCCTAGTCTTATTGTTAGGCGTAAGTTATGCCTTTTATACTTATCAAAAGTATAGTGGTATGCAAAATCTTTTAAACGGGGAAATCTATCTAAATTATTTAGAGAATAATGAAGTTCATGTAAGTGGGATATTTCCAGAGACTAAGGAAGAAGCTTTAAAAAGAGATGATAACACTATAAGTTTTAAAGTATTAAGTAAGAACACGAGTGATAAAGATATCTATTATGGAATCACTTTAAATTATGGTGAAGAGATAAGTAATAAGATTAGAATAGATGCTAAATATATTATGATATACCTAGAATGTGATGGCAAAGTCTTAATAGATGGTATAAGGTATAGTGACTTTAATAATCGAAGAATCTATGTAGATAAGATAGATGCCAAAACATATACCGAAACTACTAAGAATTATACATTAAGATTTTGGGTAGATGAAGAAACAACAATAAGTGATACGGAAAGTAATGCTAGTTATAAAGCAACAGAATGGGCTAATAGTTATTTAAACTTTAAAGTCAATGTTGATGCAGGATTAGAAACAATGAATATGCCTTTATCAATGGAAACTAGTGATACATATGTAGAGAATAATAAGGCCTATTTCATTGCCAAGATAAGCAACTTTATAAATATAGAAGACCTTGGTAAAGACAGCAATGATACCATGAATTTAAAAGTAACAGGCACCAATAGTGATATAAAGTTTAGTTATAAAGATAGTGAAGGAAACACAGTCGAAGAAAAAAGTGATATGTTAGATTTAACCTATCTATTCACTAAAAATAAAACTGTTGAAATTCAAGTCTTTGTCCATCCAAATAATGATGCGAATGGAAAGACTAATGTTTTGTTAGAAATATACAAAAATAAAGAATTGATGCAAAGTTTTATCAAAAGAGTAGAAGTTAAAGGCAATAACTATTGTTTAAATAATGGTTTTAATAAACTAGTTGATTGTATGTTAGTAAGTGATAGCTTAAGTGAATCGGTTGATGTTGCTAAAACGAATATTGCCAATAAAGGGGAACCTAATTTAAATGATACCGCTCCAAGTTATAGATATATTGAAAAAGTCTCAACAAATGTTTCAAATGTTTTAAAAGTATCAGCAACCTATTTTGGGTTTGGTAAACAATATACTTTTGATGAGAAAACAGGAATGTATTCAATTACAGATTATAAAAGAGATGAAATTTCTGATAATTATCTTGGTTATTATACATGCGGAGAATTATCTGTTGGCTATACTTGTCAAAAACTTTATAAAATCATTTCTCTTAAAATAGAAAACAATATTACCAATATTACTTTAGCTGATGTTTATTCATCAACATTAACTGATACGATAAGATCAGAAATTGGTTTATATAAAAATGTTGATAATTATGGTGATGTTTACTATTACCGTGGTGATGTTCAAAACAATAATGTTTATTTTGGAGGATATTATTGGAAGATTATAAGAACGAATGGTGATGGAAGTATTCGTTTAATTTATGCAGGAGCAAGTGCTGATGCTCGTGGTAATGCATCTTCTATTAACCAAAAATTATATAAGTATAATGATAGGTCATCTGATTTATCGTATGTTGGCTATATGTATGGTGATAATTTTGAAGTAAAAAGTTATGAAAATTCTTCCATATCATTTTCTAGAAATACTTCTAAATATTATTGGGCGGATGCTTATACTTATAATGAGCAAGATCATAAATTTTATTTAAGTGGTAATATTATGGAAGCAACATATTTAGAAATGATGGATGCTAATAAAATCAATATGTATACTTGTAAAATAACCACGAATGATGGATGTGAATTACTTATAAAAGTAACAGATTATAAAACCAAGTATGCGGCTTTATGTGAAACAATTGGATATTTTTCTAAAGATGTTGATTCAATGTATTTAGATACTATTTCTTCTAATGCTAAAAAAGAAATAGATTTATGGTATGAAAATAATATCTTAAATAATCTGGATGATAATAATCATAAGTTAACTGATTACTTAGTTGATAATACCTTTTGTAATGAGCGAAGTATTACTACGACAGGCGAAATTGCGCTTAATAAAACAATAAATTTTAGAGGAGCTTTAACATTAAATAATCCGTCATTTAAATGTGAAAATGATACTGAAAAGTTTAGTGTCACATCTCTTTATGGTAATGCTCATCTAAAATATCCCATTGCTTTAATAACAGCATCGGAGCTTATTTATGCAGGTGGTAAAAATAAGATAACAAACAAAAACTTTTATTTAAATTCTAACGTTTCTTACTGGACCATGACACCTTTTAACTATTATTATTCTGAAGGAATGGTTGGTAATAGTTTATTAGGATATGGTCAAGTTGTTCAATATGGTATGTTATATTATGCTAACGCTTTGCGTCCGGTTATTAATATTCGATCTGATGTTTTAATATCAAGAGGTGATGGCACAGTATCTAGTCCGTATCACTTAAAATTACAATAGAAAAGGTTAAGTAGCTTTTTTACTTAACCTCTTTTTTATAATAATTTATTTTTCTTATAATTGCGTCTATATTTAATTAAATCGTGAATGATAATATCATTACTTATTTGAATTCGTTTATTAGTATATTCAATACCTTTTTGGATGATATCATCATTAATAATAGCATTATTTTTTAAAACATAAGCATTATCTTTAGTGCTACTATAATAGTAATCACTTGTTATATAATCACCATCTGGGAAAGGCACAATATTATCATATTTTATACTGAAAATATCATGGCCTAGAGCATATTCATTTTTAATACCAATCATATTACCAATTGTAGGCATAACATCAATCATTCCCATTGGATAATCGTATTCACCTTTAATTATATTTTGCACATTTTTGTTTTTGCTCCAAATAATTAATGGTGTACTTTTATTTAAATGATGTTCATAATCATTATAATCATAGTAGTTTGGATCAGAACTATCTAATAGTTCATCTGTTTCAGGATTGTAATTATAATAGTAGTTGAATTGATCTTTTGAAAGTCTAGCATCATGATCACCATAAAATACAAATATCGTATTATTAAAAGCATCACTATTTTCAATGCCACTTACAAATTTTCCTAAATCAAGATCAGCACTATGTGAACTAATAATATAATTTCCAATCGTGGTGCCTGTTAAATAGTCTACTTTTTTATTTTCATAACGACGTGTCTTGCTGTTATAAACAATGTATGTTTTTGATAAATCATATTTAGCATATTTATCTAAATATATGTAAGGAGAGTGGTTTGATAGCGTAATAACCGTTCCCATATAATTAGCATTCTCTTTTTCAATATTCTCTAAATATTTAAGACTTTGTTCAAAAAAATATTCATCTTTAATACCTAGATTAAAAGCTTGATCATCAGTATAAGTGTATTTATCTTTGAAATAGAAGTTTTTATAACCAAGAGATGGATGGGCATTATGACGATTCCACATTGTGAAATCATTACCATGCATACTAAAGGTATAATAGCCTTTATCATTTAATAACTTAGGTATTGTTACATAATCACGGTTATAATATTTGGTAAAGACCACCCCAACTCTTGTAGGGAGAAGGGACGTTAATAATGAAAACTCGGTATCACTTGATGTTCCCGTGCTTATTTCGGGATAAAAATTTGAAAAATACATTCCTTCATTCATTAATTTGTGAATAGTTGGTAATACTTCTTCGTTGTTGAATGATAAATCAATTAGAAAACTTTGAATACTTTCCATATGCACAAAGACTACATTATATCCTTCAAAAATCCCTGTCCATTTGTTAGTTTCATCATCTTCCTTATTGTTATAAAAATCATCCATTTCCATAAGGGCGTTTTCAAACCCAAACATGGTTGTTAATTTAGATGTTAAAGAACTAAATAAATCACTTGTTTGATAAAGAATAATACCAAAACGATTAACAATATAAGTTCTATTCCATTGTTTGTATAATCTACTATAATCTTGGCCTTTAGCAGTTGCAAATGATAAAAGAATAAAGGCTAAGCCTGTAAGAAAAACTTTTTTAAATTTCTTTTGGCGTTCTTTTTTTTGCCCTTCAAAATTAAATACTTTGTAATGAAGTTTTTTATAACAAAAAATAAAAATAACTGGAAATAATATATATACAAATTGACCAATAGATAATCTTTCAAAGAATGATCCAGCGACTGTATGTGCTTGTCCTAATGAATTTAATTCGGTTATGGAAGCATATGATGAATAAAAAGCATAATAAATACCATTTACAACACATATAAGAGTATAAAAACAAAGAAGTAATTGTAAGTATAAATATTTTTTAGAATCCTTTTTTATAAAAAAGACAAAACTTCCTAAGATAATGATAATTCCTAAATCAGTAATTAAGGGTTTATAACTAATAATTGCTTTAGTTGTTAATAATCTTATTAAAAAAGTTTCTACCAAACTTAATAAGATGTATATTGCAAATAGTTTATTATTGGCAATAAAATTTTGAATTTTATTTTTTAATTTTTTTATTTTCATTTTAATTTTTAATGTATCAATTTTTTTCATAATCAACTTCCTTAACAAAGATTATAACATTTATATAAAGAAAAGCCAAATTTATCTATAAAAAAATGTGTAGTAATGGTATACTTTTATAGTAGGAGTAGAAGGATGGATAATGGAAATAAGAAAATAGGTGGGTATGATCCTATAACAGGAAGGCCGCTTAATGACATGTCAAGCAACTTTTCAAATACTACTAATATGTCAAATCAAAGTGGTATTTCTAACAATTCATACAATAATAATTTAAATGATGGGATAAGAATTCAGAATAATTCGCAAGGGGTGAATTCTAATAATTATAATGTTAATAGTAATTATAATAATCAACAAATGAATTTTGATCCCAATACGGGAATGCCTTTAAATAATTATAATAATGCGGGATCAATGAATATGTCAGGGAATCAACAAATGAACTTTGATCCTAATACAGGAATGCCTTTAAATAATTATAATAATATGCAAAGACCAATTAATAATATGCCAAATAATCAACAGATGAATTTTAATCCCAATACGGGTATGCCTATGAATAATTATAACAACACGCCAAATCCTATGAACAGGATGCCTAATAATCAAAGTTATGGTAATGGACCAATGGGACCTAATGTTAAGCCTAAAAATCCTTTTAGAAACTTAGGTGTTGGTTTTATTGCTTTAATCATTTTTTTGATAGCATTTGGTTTCTTCATTTGGCTATTTAAAGATGGAGCTTTATCAAATGCCCCTATTGGACCAAAGAAGAGTAGAACACTTATGATATATATGGTAGGTTCGGATTTAGAGTCTAGTATTGGGCTTGGAACTTCGGATTTAAGCGCTATCAAATATAGTAAAACTTCAGAGAATGATATCAATATTGTTTTAATGGCAGGTGGTAGTAAGAAGTGGTATAACCGTTATATAACATATGGGGAATCTTCTATCTATGAATTAAAATCAGGTGGTTTTACTAAAGTTCGCCAGCAAGACAATTTGAATATGGGGGATGCAAGTTCTCTAAGTTCTTTTCTAAATTATGTATATGAGAATTATAAGTCTGATACATATGATTTAATTTTTTGGAATCATGGAGCGGCTATTTTAGGTAGTGAGTTTGATGAATTACATGGCGGTGATGGTCTAGAACTTACGGAAATTGATACAGCTTTTAAAAAGTCACCATTTAATAGTAACAATAAGTTAGAATTAATTATGTTTAGAACTTGTTTAAATGCCTCTTTGGAAATGGCAAGTATTCTTGATGATTATGCTGAATATATGGTTGCATCGGAAGAAACAACCCAAGGTGCGAATGGTTTTAGTGCTTTAACGTTCATTAATAATATTTCAAAACGTGATAATAATGTTCAAATTGGTAAAAAATTTATTTCATCATATAACGAAAGTATTAGTGATTTTCAAAAAGCCTATTATACAGCGTATGGTCGAAGTTATAATATTTATTCAACATATTCAATTCTAGATTTAAGCAAAATTAGTAAAGTTGAAAGTAGTGTAAATGAATTTTTCAATCAACTTGATGTTAAAAATAATTATAATCAAATTGCTAGGGTAAGAAGTAATTTGTATCAATATGCAGGATCAGATGATGCTAGTTTTGATATGGTTGACTTATATAGTTTAGTTTCTAATCTTAAAAGTCTTTCTAAAACGAAAGCTGATAATCTTTTAAGTGTATTAGATGAATGTATTGTTTATAATTCATCATCAAGTAGTGAATCTCATGGATTAAGTATTTATTTTCCATATAATGGCTCTAGTTCAGCTAAACAAATGTTACTTGGAAAATATAGTGACTTTGATAAGTTAACACAATATAATACTTTTATTAAAGATTTTTATAATATTCAAACAAATAGTCGGTATTCATATAATTTCTTAAATAATACGACGAATGTATCATCTCCTAAGAATAATTCAGCAGAATTTCAAATGACACTAACTGATGATCAAACTAAAGGCTTTGCGAAAGCTGAATACTTAGTTTTTGAACAACAAGATGATGGTTATTATAAAATGATTTATCGTGGTAAGAATGCCACTTTAAATAATAATAAATTGGAAGCTAGTATTAAAGGAAGATTTTTAAAGGTATCTTCTAAAAAAGAGAAGGGGGCTGAATACATTATTCCCCTAATTGAAGAAGATGAAACATCATCATATATAAGATATTCAACGTTCGTTGTCTTAGAGAATTTTAGCAAAGATTTTATAATGAAAACTACCCGTATGGGCCTTTCATATGATAAGAAAAAGAATAAAATAGGTATTGAGAGTTTAACCATTCAATCTGATAATGATTTACCAAGTGTTGTAAATGCTAATTTAAGTGATTATGAATATATTTCTTTTTCATCGAGTGCTTATAAAATCTTAGATAGTAAAGGAAATTATACCACTAATTGGGAAGGTAATGGCATTATGCGTGGACAAGAATATCCTGTGGATGACTTTGAATTTTCGTTAGCTGATTTTTCAAAGAATGCTAAATACTTCTGTGTATTTAAAATATTTGATGTTAATAATAAATATTATTATTCTAAATTAGTTGCCATGAATTAAAAAATGTTCGGTGATATCACTGAACATTTTTTTTAACACTTTTCTTTAAGCTTTTATTAACTAATTTATGATAATATGGCACTAACTTTGTCCATAGAAAATACATTAACTTTCTTTGAACATAATCAAATTCACCAATGAATTCAATATATTCGCCCCCAAATTTCTTTTTAAATTCGTGAAGACCAGTAAGGTGATTATCGGCATTTAAATCCCCAATTGTGCCAAAGGCATCAAAGATTTTAAAACCCTTATTATGGGCATCAATAACTTGCGTGTTATATATTAAATAATTACCAAAGGCGCCTTTAACTTTAGGTTCATTACATGAATATAGTGTCCAACATTTCACGCCATAATTAACAATCATATAAGCACTTAAAAGAATTTCATTACCCATTTCTTTTTGAACTTCTATAAATTCTTTAGATGATTTTTTAAAACCTTCTATTTGACTATTAAGTGTTTGTTTTTGATTCTTTGTTAATTTATCACCACTTTCAAGTTCTTTGGTTAATTTATCGATTTCATTATTAATATTTTTTAGACTTTCATCAATATTAATAGTTGCGATATACAAAGTTACATGCTTATTTTTATGGAATATTTTATAAAATTCTTGGTAAAATTTAAGATTATGCGAGTAGAAGTCTTTCTTTTTTTCAGTTTTTTCCATTAATTCGTAAAATTTATTGACATCATTATAATCACCAATTTTAACTTTAACGCCAAAGACTTCGGCTTTTTTAATACGTTGTCTTGCTGATTGATGGAATCTTTCAACAATTGTTGGAACGTCGCTTGTTAAATCAATTCTAAAAGTATAACGTGGATAACTATGTTCAAAAAATTTATTGTATCCTAAATGTTTGTAACCTAATTTTTCCATATCTTTAACTAAGTCATAATTATTAGGTCCATCTAAGACGTTATTTTGATGATCAATTTTGTGTAGTTCAATATCTGGATCAATTTTTAGATAGATGGATTTAAATTTCTTAGTATAATCAACGACACTTTTGGTAAAGAAACTAAGTAGTTCACGATTATTATAGTCCATTAAAAATCCTCTAGGGATTGTCCAATAGCTGTATCCAAGAGGAAGACGTCGCCCAATAAGGGAAGCAACGGCGATTAGTTTATTATCTTCCTTAACGCCAACTAAATGTGTTTCTATTTTTTTATTCATCCTTTTAACATTGGCCCATTCTACTGATTGTAAGAAATGGACACTATCAGCAGATTTCATTAAAAAATCATTATATTCTTTTTCATTTAAATCACTAACAAATTCCATAAATTCACTCCTTTTTATTAATAATTTCCTTTTTTCGGTGTTAGATTAGTTATTATATTTTTATATTTATTTTGACGTGTTAGGGATATATAACATATTGAACAAAAGAAGGCTGCTCCTACAAAGTTGACCATTAAATCTTTCATCGTATCAATAAGGCCAATATCTAAATATGCATTCATCTTGTATAATTCATTGCCATCCTTATCATATATAATAGTATACCCAATATTATCAAATTTAATAGGTTGATTGTGTTTACCTTCATTTAACAAAACTGATGAGATGTTACTAACATAACGATCTTTTTGCATATCACTTTTGAATATCCGATCAGCACTAAATTCAAAGAATTCCCATAAGATGCCAATAGTCATCGAAAAGCAAAAGGCTACAAGGCATAAGTATATAGGTGATAGATTAAAATTATCGCTGTTTTTATTTAATAAATCAACAAGGGCAAAACCAATCGCTGCTGCTAAAAAGCCATTGATGGTATGTAAGATGGTATCCCAAAAAGGAATAATATTGTAAAAATTGTTAATTTCACCTAAGATTTCTGCTGAAAATATAAAAAATAAGATAATACTTTCTAACATACTTGGTAATTCGATTTTTAAGCGTTCTTGAACAATGAAGGGAAGCAGTAATAAGATAAGTGTTATTAAACAGAAGAAAGCATTATTCAAGTCACCATGCACAAGCTGTAGTATAAGACATAAAATTACACAAAAACGTAGTATAAAATATATGGCTATTGACTTATAGCCTTTATCTTTTTTCTCTTTAATGATTTTTCTTAAATTATTTCGCGCCATCTTAAACATATCTACCTCAATAAATGTATTATAGTATAAATTTAAGAAAAAAACATTAAAAATTTACAAAAAAAAACGTTGCATTGCAACGACACTTCAAAATGGTCGGGATGACAGGATTTGAACCTGCAACCACTTGGTCCCAAACCAAGTGCTCTACCAAATTGAGCCACATCCCGATAAAATGGTGCGCCCGGTAGGAATTGAACCCGCAACCTTTTGGTCCGTAGCCAAACGCTCTATCCAATTGAGCTACGAGCGCATTTCAAATGAAACATATTCATTCTAGCATTTTTTTAAGGACTAGTCAATTATTTTTTTATAAATTAAGAAAAAAATTGTGTTTTTTGATGGTGGACGATTTTTAAAAGTTTTGGTATACTTAACGAAGGGTGTTAGAATGATAGTAATTATTGCCGAAAAACCTAGTTTAGCGCGAAATATTCGTGATAGTCTTCCTGATATGAAGAGTATGGGAAACTATTTTATTAATGATAAATATATTGTTACATGGGTGTTTGGTCATTTGTTTTCATTATGTGATGTTGAAGATTATGAAGAAAATCCTGATTATCGTTGGAAAATTGATAATATTCCGTGTTTTCCTAAAGAATTTAAATTTCAGTTAAAAAAAGATAAGAATCACCAAGTTGATGAAGGTGTCCTAAAACAATTTAATTTAATAAAAACATTAATTAATAGAAATGATGTTGATTTTATTGTTAATGCAGGCGATGCTGATCGTGAAGGTGAAATTATTGTTCGTATTTGTGTTAGTCATGCGCTTTTAAAAGATAAACCTATGAAGCGGTTATGGTTACCTGATCAGACGAGGGAGACCATTAAAGAGTCTCTTGCTGATTTAAAGGATGATTCTTTATATGATAATCTTGCCAATGAAGGCTTAGCGAGAACCTATATTGATTGGTTATATGGTGTAAACCTAACCCGTTATGCCACTTTAAAAACCGGGGTTTTATTACGAGTTGGGAGAGTTATTATTCCCATTGTTAAAGCTATATATGATCGCGATATGGCCATTAAAAACTTTGTGCCAAGTATTTATTATGGCCTTACTAGTAAAGAAACAACAAATGGCACTGAAATTGAATTAAATAGTAAAGAAAAGTTTGACAAGGATTCTTTAGCGAAAGCCCAAGAATTGTGTAATTTATACAATGAGAGTGATGCTATTGTCATTGATAAGAAGAAAAAACAAGATAAAATAAATCCTCCAAAATTATTTTCTTTATCAAAATTACAAAGTTATCTTGGTAAAAAATATAAAATGTCGATGGATGAGAGTCTTAAAATCGTGCAAAAGTTATATGAAGAGGGTTATTTAACTTATCCCAGAACTAATACAGAATATTTAGCAACGCAAGAAAAAGATAAAGTAAAAAAGATTTTAAATACTATTAAAGAAATAGGTTATCCAGTAATTTTTAAAGATAAAAAAACGATTTTTGATGATAGTAAGATAGAGTCCCATTCAGCTTTAACGCCAACTTATAAGATTCCTAGTAAAGATAGTCTAAGTCCAAATGAATTTATTGTTTATCAAACGGTTTTTAAAAGATTTGTCGCTGTTTTTTGTGAAGAAGAGTGTTCGGTTTTAAGAGAAGAATTAAAAATTAAAGTAGGGGATTATGAAGAATTTAGTTTAAAAGGCATTGTTGTTTTAACTAAAGGTTGGACTAAATATGAAGATTCACAAGAAAAAGATAAGGATATTCCCAATTTAGAAGTAGGGGATAAAATAAATATTAAATTCGTTCCAAAAGAAAAGGAAACGTCCCCCCCTAAACATTGGACTATCGAAACGCTTAATAATTATTTAAAAAATCCTTTTAAAGATGATAAAGCAAATAAGAATGATGACGATGATAATGATGAATATAAAGCTATTTTTGAAGGATTAGAATTAGGAACGGAAGCAACTAGAACAGGGATTATTGAAAATGCTCTTAATAGTAAATATATTCTGTTAAAAAAAGATGTATATACCATTTTACCAGATGGCGAATTTTTGATAGAATCTCTTAAACAAATGAATATTAATATGGATAAATATAAAACAAGTCAAATAGGTCGTGCTCTAAAACAAGTTTATCACAATGAAATTAAAATTGATGATAGTATTATGCTTGCTAAAAATGAAATAAGCGAAGTATTTAAACAAACTAAATCTACTCTTGAAGAAGATACAGATACGGGTTTTTATTTAGATAATGTTGGCAAATGTCCTATTTGTGGAGAGAATGTTTTACGTAATCGTTATGGATATGGTTGCAGTGGTTATCGTAATGGTTGCACTTTTAGAATAAGTTTAAATATTTGTAATCGTGTTATTTCTAAACAAAATGCTATGCTTCTTCTAAAGAGTGGCAAAACTTCCAAAATAAAAGGTTTTACTTCTAAAAATAATAAACAATTTGATGCTTATTTAGTATTAAAGGATGGTAAAATTGAATTTAGTTTTAATTAATAAATAGACATAAAAAGTAATGGAATGACATTGCTTTTTTTTAAGGGCTATGCTAGAATTAAGTAAGAATAGAAGGTGGCTTATGAAAGATAATATCCTAACATATTTCTATAAAGGACTTGTGTCAGTAATATATTTTCTTACTGGTAAAAAGCAAAAAATTAAAGGACTATATGTTGAGGAAGAAAAAATTAATTTAGAAGTTACAACATTTGTTAACAAACTAGATAAAATAAAAACAGCCCATCAAGAAATGGTTGATATGCCTAAAATATCTTTTCGATATAAGGCTAAAAATCGTGCTGGTAAAATTATAAATTCATCTTTTGATGCTTATAATATAGAACAAGCAAAAAAATTCTTAGAGCAAGAAGGTTTGGAAGTTCTTGAAATTAAGCCACGTGGTAAGTTTGACGTTGATATAACGTTAGGTAAAGTAATGTCAACTAGTGAATTAGCCTTTGCACTTACCCAACTTGCCACTTATATAAGAGCAGGTATTCCGTTAGTTGAATCATTCAGAATTTTAGCAAAACAAAGTGTTAATCCTGCTAAACGTAAAGTATATGAACTTGTCATTTATGATTTATTAGCAGGAGATAGTTTATCTGATTCATTTGATAAACAAAAAAAGGTCTTTCCTAAGTTGCTTGTTAATATGACAAAAGCTGCGGAATTAACGGGAGATTTACCTAATACTTTTGAAGATATGGCTGATTATTATACAGCGATTGATAAAACAAAAAAAGAAATCAAAAGTGCTATGACATACCCAGTAATTGTTTTATTATTTTCGGTTGCCGTTGTAACTTTCGTGCTTATATATATTGTTCCTCAATATGAAACAATGTTTAAAGGATATGGCATGGAGCTTCCTACAATAACTAAAATAGTTCTAGGAATTAGTGAATATTTACAAAATAATTTTGTGATTTTATTTCTCATTATTTTAGCGATACTTGGTATATATATTTATTTATATAAAAACATTAGAAGTTTTAGGAAGACAATGCAAGTTATTTATTTGCATGTTCCTGTTTTAAAAAATATTATTATGTATAGTGAAATATCAATGTTTACAAAGACATTTGCTTCGCTTTTAAATCATGGTGTTTATATTACAGATAGTATGGATGTTTTAGCGAAAGTATCAGAGAATGAAGTATATAAAGATATCATTATGAAAACAGTCAGAAATCTAAATTCTGGTGGTAAAATCTCAGATACTTTTAAAGATAATTGGGCTATTCCGGTTGTTGCTTATGAGATGATTGTAACTGGTGAAAATACTGGTCAATTAGGTCCGATGATGGAGAAGGTATATGAATATTACGATAATCTTCATTCTAATGCTATTACACAGATAAAAAGTTTGGTTGAACCATTCTTGATTGTTTTCCTTGCTATGGCGGTTGGTGTTATTGTTTTAGCAATTATCTTACCAATGTTTAAAATGTATGGAGCCCTATCATGATGAAGATTTTATGGATGATTAGTTTCTTTATAATTGGCACGGTTTTAGGATCATTTTATAATGTTTTAGGATATCGAGTTCCCTTAAATAAATCCATTGTTTATCCTGGATCTTTTTGTCCAAGATGTGGCCATGATTTAAAATGGTATGAATTAATTCCCGTTATTTCATATATTTTCCTTGGGGGTAAGTGTCGTAATTGTAAACAACCTATATCCCTGATGTATCCTTTTATTGAATTGTTTTGTGGTATTTTATTTATGGTAAGCTACTATTCATTTGGCTTTTCAGGTAATTTATTTATTTCACTTATTTTAGTAAGCCTTTTGTGTATTGTCATTGTAAGTGATGTTAACTATATGATAATACCTGATGTCTTTTTGATTGTGGCAAGTGTTTTAATTATTATTACCAAACTCATTTCTGTTGGTTTATTTAAAACATTATTATCTATTGGCTATGGTATTATTGCCTTTGTGATTATGTATTTAGTTTCGCTTCTTGGTAATAAAATCTTCAAGAAAGAAACTTTGGGTGGAGCGGATATAAAACTTTTCTTTATTATTGGTTTAATCTTTAATCCACTAATGAGCATGATGGTTTTATTATTAGCGAGTGTTATAGCTTTCCCCATTTCATTATTTATCTTTATAAAGAATAAGGAAAATGCGATTCCATTTGGTCCATTCATTGTTTTATCATTGGTCTTCTTATTTTGGACTAAAATTGATTTCAATACTATTATTAATTTTTTAAGTGAACTATAAATAGCGTATATTAATAAAGGAGCTATGTTTAAAAGTGATAAGAGTCTTCTCAAGGACTCTTTTTTTGATAATATAAATAATTGTTCACTTGATTTATCGCAACGAAAAGTATTAGTTGATAAAAGCGATAATCTACTAGTAGTAGCGGGAGCAGGAAGTGGTAAAACTTTGACAATTATTGGTAAAATTAAATATTTAATTATGCGTGAAAATATTGATTATCGAGATATTTTGTGTATTTCATTTACCAACGAAACGGTAAATAATTTAAAAAAGAAAGTAGGTTATGATATAGATTGTTATACTTTTCATAAGCTGGGTTTGAGGATTTTAAAAGAAATGCAATATGATTATCATATTGTGCCAAGTGATACTTTAGAATACCTTGTTAATGAATATTTTGAATGTGATATAAAAAATAATAATCTACTGTCTTATGTTTTAGATTATTTTGATATTATTTTAAAACAACAAGTTTCATATGAAGAGATTATTAGTATTTATCAACATCAATTCAACCTTTATAAACGTAATATTATATCGTTTATTATGCGTATTAAATGTAATAATCACTCCCTAAACGATATTAAGAATTATTTTGTTTTAAATTTGAAATACAAAGAAGAAATTAGATATAAGAATAAATGCTTTTTAATAATTGTTTTGGATATTTATTCTAGGTATATGGAAGAATTACATAGTGTTTTAGGAATTGATTTTGATGATATGTTAAGTATAAGTAAGCATCTAGTAGAAGAGAGGGGAATGTATCATAATTATAAATATATTATTATTGATGAATTTCAAGATACATCGTTTGTTAGATATCAATTAATTCATGCGATTCAAGTTAAAACTAAAGCTCGTGTTATGTGTGTGGGCGATGATTATCAATCAATTTATGCTTTTTCAGGTTGTAATTTAGATTTGTTTATTAATTTTAAAAAATATTTTAATAAAGCTCGTATTCTTTATATTAATAAGACATATAGAAATTGTTATGAAATTGTTAATACCTCATGCTCTTTTATTAAAAAGAATCCTTATCAATTAAAAAAGAAGATCCGCGCTAATTTCCTTATGAAAAATTCTATGAATATTGTTTATTATTATCAAAATAATTATCGTGAAAAATTCTACAAACTATTAGATTATTTAATAGATAATAATATTACTAAAATCTTAGTTTTAGGCCGCAATAATCGTGATATTTATGAATTAGTAACTCATCTTGATAATGGTAGTTTTTGCTATCGTGATGTTTTAATTAGATATTTAACAGTTCATCGTTCTAAGGGTTTAGAAGAAGAGTGTGTCATCTTAATTAATGCTAATGATGCTTTTTTAGGATTTCCTAATAAAATTATGGATGATATGGTTTTTGATTTAATTAGTGCTAAAAAAGAAAAAATACCATACGCTGAAGAACGCCGTCTTTTTTATGTGGCCATGACACGTCCTAAAAAGTATTTATATATTTTGAGTGATATTGAAAGAGTATCACCTTTTGTTTTAGAGATTATAAATAAACTTCATGAAGTATCAATTTAGTTAAGTTTTCAATATCTTGTAGAAATTTAAGCTATTAATTGATATACTTTAAGTAGGAGGCATTTATGAACATAATTGAAATAATTGATAAAAAGAGGTTAAATAAGGTTTTAACGAAAGAAGAACTTGATTTTGCTTTTAATGGTTATTTAAAGGGTGATGTTAAAGATTATCAAATGAGTAGTCTTTTAATGGCTATTTGTATCAATGGTATGATTGATGATGAAATATTTGCTTTAACGGATATTTTTATTAAAAGTGGTGACATCTTAGATTTAAGTATGATTCCTGGTATAAAAGTTGATAAGCATTCAACTGGTGGTGTAGGGGATAAAGTAACCATGATTATTGGTCCAATCGTTGCAAGTTGTGGTGTGCCTGTTGCTAAGATGAGTGGTCGAGGCCTTGGTCATACGGGGGGAACTATTGATAAACTTGAAAGTATTAAAGGTTTCAATACTAATTTACAAGAAGATGAATTTATTAATCAGGTTAAGGCCATCAACTTAGCAGTAACGGGACAAACACGCAATCTTTGTCCACTTGATAAAGCTATTTATGCTTTACGTGATGTAACAGGGACAACCCAATCTATTCCTTTAATCGCTACTAGTATTATGAGTAAGAAGATTGCTGGTGGGGCTGATAAGATTTTATTGGATGTTAAAGTAGGAAATGGGGCTTTAATGAAGACTTATGAAGATGCCGAACGCCTTGCGGATATTATGACGAGAATTGGTAAATTTTATCATCGTGAAGTTAAGTGTGAATTAACTGATATGAATACACCTTTAGGTGATAACATTGGTAATAGTTTGGAAGTTATTGAAGCAATGGATGTTTTAAAAGGCAAAAAGGGTGCTCTTTATGATTTATGTTTTAAGGAAGCTAGCGAAATGATTTCGATGGCTAAAGATATTCCGCTTGAAGATGCTCGAGTAATGGTTTTAGATTCACTTGAGAGTGGAAGAGCATATGATAAGTTTTTAGAATTTGTTAAATATCAACATGGTGATATTAATTCATTAAAAGTTAGTGATAAAACTATTGATATTAAAAGCAATAAAAAAGGAACATTAAAAAGTATTAATGCCCTTAAATTTGGTGAATTATCAGTTTCACTTGGCGCAGGTCGAAGAAATAAAGAAGATGTTATTGACCATAGTGTTGGTATTGTTTTGAAAGTTCATTTAAATGATACCATCTCTGTTGGTGAAGTATTATGCACCTTATATGTTAAAGATTTAAATGTTGAATTCTCACAAGATGATTATTTCACCATTGTTTAAGTGAAAAAATATAATATTTTAGACTTAGTTTGATTATCAAGCAAGTCTTTTTATTAATAAAAAGGATGAGTTTTTACCATGAATATGGTATAATATACACAGATAGTTGAGGTATTTTAAATGAATGAAATTACTTATGAAAAGCATGAAGATGAACAAAATCCTAGAATAAAACAATTGTATTGGGACATTGCATTTGGCCTTCAAGATGTCGATGGCCTAAAACCTTCTAAGTATATGGTTGAATTATCAAAAGAACATGTATGTGGTAAGAAAACATATTATCAAGTTCAAGAAGCGATTACTCAGTATTATAAAAAAAATCAGGATAATCATGATGACGATGATGAAGAAGAAGCAGATTCTGTTGCAACTGCCATATATGAGATATTAAATAATAAGTCATTTAGATTTGATTATTTAACTTTAAAAAATTATCATCAAAAATTATTTTCTAATTTAAATAAAAAAATATATAATCCTGGAGTTTTTAGATTATATAATATGACAAAAGCTGAACCTATTTTGGATAATGATACTGTTAACTATCAATCTTATGATATGATTGAAGAGACTTTGAAATATGATTTTAATGAGGAAAAAGAACAAAATTATGTCAATTTCAGTGAAGAACAATTAATAGATAGAATTTGTGAATTTACATCAAGAATATGGCAAATTCATCCTTTTCAAGAAGGTAATACAAGAACAACCGCTGTTTTTATTCAAAAGTATTTGATTAGTATGGGTTTCAATGTTAATAATGAATTATTTAAAGATAATTCGCTATATTTTAGAAATGCTTTAGTAAGAGCAAATTATACTAACTATAGTAAAGGTATCCAAGCTTCTAAAAAATATTTAAAGATGTTTTTTGAAAATTTATTGTTTGGTAAAAATTATACCTTGAATAATGATGATTTAAATATATAACAAAAAAGGACTGACCCCCTGGGCAGTCCTTTTTAAAAAGAATAAAAAGGGGTTGGCTAGTGTGATACTAGCGACCAATTCGCCTAAATCGAACTGGTGATTTATATACTAAGATAAATAGTGTGAAAAGTCAACCCTTTTTTTAAATTTCTCGATATTTTTCTTTATCTTTAAAGGGATTTTGTTTATTAATTTTATCAGTAAACATAATACCATCTAAATGATCAAGTTCATGTTGAAAAGCAACCGCTAATTCTTCGCGGGCACGGACTCTTATTAGTCTTCCTTCTTCGTCATATCCTTCGAGAGTAACACGGGCATATCTTGGCACAATACCAGGAACATCACGGTTAACACTAAGGCATCCTTCACCTTCACCAACATAAATCATTTCTTTAGAATTGCTAACAATTTTTGGATTAATTAAGACATAATTATCGAAAATGCCTTCACCAACTTCATGCACAACGACAAAATATCGTTTAGGTATACCAAGTTGAACGGCGGCAAGCCCCATGCCTGGACGTAATTTATACTTTTCTGCTAATTCAGGTATTTGACTATTGGTTAGAAATTCAATTATATCGCTTATTGTCTTTTTATCTTCTTCTTGTAAAGGTAGTTTTACTTCTTCACTTTTTTTATGTAAACATTTTTCTTTTTCATCTAAAATATCTTTCATTTTTAGCATACTTCACATCACCAGGCATCATTATACCACAAAAATATAAAAAAGGGAAGTTTTATCTTCCCCAGCGTGATCCAATAATAATAACTAATAGTATAAATAGAACGATTATAATAGCATAGTTCGAGTTATTATATTGATATCCTGGGACTACATATGGGTAGCCATAGGCATAATTAGGATATCCTTGTGCAGCATTCATGCCGCAAGAAGAACCATAATACATAAATATACCTCCTTTTACTGTATCTACAATATTTTATTAGAAAAATAGAAAAAGGTTATTATATATAACTATTTTTAAGGCATAAGACATGTTAATTTATTAATATTATCCTGTTATCAAAAAAAGGTTGACAGATAAAAAACTTCTCTGTATAATAGGAAATGTATTTTGAAAGGAGTGAGATTATGGCAGTTAAATTAAGATTAACAAGAGGCGGAACTAGAAAAAAACCAACTTATCGTATCGTTGCAATTGATTCTCATACTAAAAGAGATGGTGAATATATTGAATTAGTAGGAACATATGATCCAAAAACTAATCCAAGAACTGTTAATGTTCGTGAAGAAGTTGCTCTTAAATGGTTAAATCAAGGTGCAATTCCTAGTGACACTGTAAAAAATATTTTACAAGAAGTTGGCGTTATGAAAAAATATAGCGAACAAAAGAAAACTAAATAGGTGTTTAAATGAATTTAGTAGAAATGACAGAATATCTTGTTAAAAATTTAGTTACTAATAAAGATGAAGTAACAGTTAAAGAATTTCCATCGGATGATGAGAAGAGTATTGTTATTGAAGTATTAGTAAATGAAGAAGATATTGGTAAATTAATAGGACGCGGTGGTAAGACAGCGAATGCTATTAGAACTCTTGTTCAGGCAAGTAGCTACTTACAAGATAATAAAAGAGTTCGTATTAATATAGAAAGTTTTTAAAAGACGGCTTTAAGTCGTTTTTTTTCTTATAAAATTATGCTTTCATATTTTTTAATAATATTATATAATTATCAAGAGGTGTGATTATGAATCCAATGATAAATGAACGTGATTTAATATCAATGAAATTATTACATTATTTTATAACAAAACGTAATTACAATCCAATTATGGTTCAAGGTGTTGAAAATGAAATATGGCTTGAAAATTTAGAAGAAGAATACAAAGTTGTTCGTATTGTAAATAACTATATTCATAATGATGAACAATTGGATTTTGATATATTTAAAACGCAAAGAATGATTAAAAAAATTAAGCGTAAAACCCTAACTTTTAATATGAAGGCTCTTAGTATTTTAACAGATGTTGGGGACAATGTTGATTTAAATAGAAAACTTAGTAATGTGCAAATTGTCTATTTACGTGATGAAGATGCTCTACACAATAATACATTTTTAAATAGTGTTTATAAAGATTTAATAGATAACTTACAATTTAGTGAAGATGGGTTTCAATTATTTTTAAAGATTACGACGGAAATTAATGAAAAAAATAAAAAGAAAGCAACTGATAATGAGAAGTTATTTGAATCTAAACCACCTATTGTAACGAGTGTTATTATTGGTATTTTAGTATTAATTTTTATTCTAGGTAATGTTCTTGGTTATCAAGATTATTTAATATCGAAGTTTGGTGTTTGGGGTTATGGTATACGAAAGGGTGAAGTTTATCGTCTTTTAACTGGAACGTTTTTGCATGGTGGTATTTTGCATTTGTTATTTAATTGTTATGCTCTATGGACGGTTGGTAATCAAATTGAGAGTTTTTATGGTAAAAAGAAGTTTATTGTTATCTACTTATTTAGTGCCCTTACCGGCTCCCTTTTATCTATTGGTATGCATGATGGCTTATCAATAGGGGCGAGTGGAGCGATATTCGGCTTGTTTGGTAGTTTATTATATTTTGGGTATTATTATAGAGTATACTTTGGCAGTGTTATTATAAGACAAGTTTTACCGGTTATATTACTAAACTTATTTATTGGGTTAACAACAGCAGGTATTGATAATTATGCTCATATTGGGGGCCTTATTGGTGGTATTTTAAGTAGTATGGCACTTTCGATGAATAGTCGGGAACACACTAATAATCAGGATAGAATAAATGGTATTATTTTAAGTATTATCTTTTTAGGATTTTTAATATATTTAGGAATATTTTCTAAATAGTTGGTTGGCAATATAGGCATTTTATGTTAGAATATTATTGTCGTGGAGGTTTTTATGCGATATATGGGGCTTGATTTGGGAGAGAAGACTTTAGGTATTAGCCTATCAAGTGGTATTATTGCTACTAATTATAAGACGCTTAGACATAATGCAGAATATGATAATTTAGTATTAGAAGTTGCTAAAATAGTTGATGAAAAACATATTGATGTCATTGTTTTAGGATTTCCCAAAAATATGAATAATACTATTGGTAAACGAGCAGAAATTAGTATTCTTTTTAAAGAAAAGCTTGAAGAAAAGACGAAAAAACAAGTCATATTAGAAGATGAACGTCTAACTTCTAAAGTGGCTAATGACTTTATGATAAAAGAAGATATATCTCGTAAAAAAAGAAAAGAAAGGGTTGATGGTATGGCAAGTGTGATAATACTTCAGTCATACTTAGATAGGAAGGAAAAAATAAAATGAAAGAAAAAAAAAGTTTTACAGTAATCAATGATGAAGGTAAGGAAGTAGTTTGTGATGTATTATTTACTTTTGATAGTGATGAAACTAAAAAAAGTTATATAGTATATACTGATAATACGAAAGACAAAAATGGTAATGTTCAAGTTTATGCATCTATTTATGATCCAAAAGAAGAAAATCCTGAATTAAAACCAATTGAGTCTGATAAAGAATGGAAAGTTATTGAAACTATCCTTCAAACTTTACAAGAAGAAGTAAGCAATGCATCTTCTAATGGTAATAAATAGAGATTTATAATGAAGAAGTTTAAAGTAAGGAATTTAATTATAATTCTTCTTTTATTATTGTCCTTTATTTTTACAACATTTGGTGTTCTTTATATTCATTATACTAAAAGTATGGGTAAGAATAAGGCGGTTACTTTCGTTATAGAAAAAGGAATGGGAAGTAATTCTATTGGAAATAGTCTTCAAAAAGAAGAATTGATACGTAGTTCAAAGTTTTTTGTTTTTTATTTAAAATTACATAAAATTAATGATATAAAAGCAGGCACATATAATCTTAATCAATCAATGGATTTAGAAGAAATTGTTAATGTTTTACGTAAGGGGAATAATTATAATAATGATGAGATTTCCATAACCTTTAAGGAAGGCATTAATATGCGAGAAATTGCTAAAGTAATCGCTTCTAAAACTAATAATAGTTATGATGATGTTATTAAGAAAAATAGTGATAAAGAATATTTAAAGAAACTTATTGATAAATACTGGTTTTTAACAGATGATATTTTAGATAGCAAAATATATTATCCACTAGAAGGTTATTTATATCCTGATACTTATCGTTTTAAAAACCAAGATGTTTCAGTTGAAGAAATATTTAATAAATTATTAGATGAAATGGATAAAGTTTTATCTAATTATAAAGATGATATTACAAAGAGTAAGTATTCAGTGCATGAATTATTGACTATTGCATCTATTGCTGAAAAAGAAGTTAATAATGCTAAAGATCGTAAAAAAGTTGTTTCTGTCTTTTTAAATCGTTTAAATAGAAAAATGAGTTTAGGAAGTGATGTTACAACACGTTATTCTATTAAACTTGATACAATGCGGGCTTTAACAAAGAAAGAATATGCAACAGTTAATGCTTATAACACAAGATCCCAAACTATGGCTGGTAAGCTTCCTGCTTCAGCGATTGCTATGGTTTCTAAATCAAGTATAGAAGCTAGTCTTTATCCAGAAGAGACAGAGTATCTTTATTTTATTTCTAATATTAAGACAGATGAAACATTTTTCTTCAAATATTCAAGTGATTTTGAAAAGAAAAAAAAAGAATTAGCTAACGTAAACAACGGTTATTAGGAGGTTTTATATATGAATAATAGTGAAACGTATATGAATATAAAAAAATTAAAAGAGTATGCTCAAGAAGAAAATATTCCTATTATGCAAGATGATGGTATTGAGTTTTTAACAACTTTTATTACGAAAAAAAATATTAAAAAAATATTAGAAATAGGGACAGCTATAGGTTATTCAGCTATTATGATGGCTTTAGTTAGTAGTGATATTCATGTTACAACCATTGAAAGAGATGAAG
The DNA here is from genome assembly GCA_934167885.1 of uncultured Bacilli bacterium. Classification (GTDB taxonomy): domain Bacteria; phylum Bacillota_I; class Bacilli_A; order RF39; family UBA660; genus RUG12783. Next base: position 6,042 of record CAKPMB010000011.1, on the reverse strand, counting down.
CAAGATATTTAGAAGCTTTGAAAAATATTAAAAAGTTTAATCTTGAAGATCAGATTACTTTAATATATAATGATGCTTTAAATGTGTCATTACAAGATGAATATGATTTAATATTTATTGATGCGGCTAAAGGAAAAAATAAAGATTTTTTTAATAACTTTGAACATAATTTGTCTATGGATGGTTATATAATTACCGATAATATGAATTTTCATGGTTATGTATTAATGGATGAATCAGAGATTGATAGTAAAAATATTCGTGGAATAGTCGCTAAAATTAAAGATTATATTTATTTTTTAGAAAATCATATGTTATATAAAACAACCATTTATAATGTTGGTGATGGAGTAGCAGTCACTGAAAGAAGAGGGTAATATGAAATTATTAGTAAGTTTAAATAGTAAGAATTTAGAAGACTATTTAGATTATACTAATTCTTTTATTATAGGATTAAAGAATTTTAGTATAAACTATTTAGAATTAAGGATTGATGAAATAAAAGATTTATTACATAAATACCCTGATATTAATTTATTTGTAAGTATTAATAAAAATATCTTTAACGATGAATTACCATCCCTAGAAAATGCTTTATTAGCATTATCAAGCTTGCCAATTAGTGGTCTTTTCTTTTATGATTTATCCCTTCTTTCATTATGTCAAAAATTAAATGTATCCATTCCACTAGTTTTGAATCAAACACATATGGTTACAAGTTACAGTAACTGTAATTATTACTATGATAAGGGTGTTTCATACGCTTATTTATCAAGTGATATTACTAAGGATGAAATAATCGAAATAAAAGAGCATACTAAGATGAAATTAATGGTTTTATTTATGGGATATCCAGCTGTCTCACATTCTAAACGTCATCTTGTTAGTAATTACTTTAAATACAAAAATATCCCTGATAATAAGGAATATCATACTTTTAAAACTAAGGATAGTGAAAATTACATTATAAAAGAAGATGATAAAGGCACGGTTATTTTATATGGTAATATCTTAAATGGAGCTAAATATTTAGAAGAGTTAAGTGATTATATAGAGTATGGTATTTTAGATGAAAATTTAATAGATCATGCCTTATTTATCGAAGTATTAAGTTTATATAAAGAATTATTAGAAACGAAAGATAAAGCCATTCTTTTAAAAATTAATACTTTAATTGGGGAAGATACTGTCTTTTTTGATAAAAAAACATTTTATAAGGTGAAGAAAAATGAAAAAAATTGAATTATTGTCACCAGCAGGTGACTTGGAAAGGTTAAAAATAGCGCTTATTTATGGGGCTGATGCCGTATATATTGGTGGAAGAGATTATAGTTTGCGCGCGAATGCTAATAATTTTAGTAAAGATGAAATTGAAGAAGCTTGTTCTTTTGCTCATAATCTAGGTAAAAAGGTTTACTTAACTTTAAATATTGTTTTTCATAATGAAGATTTAGCTGGTGTTTATGAATATATAGAAGATGTTGTTAAAAGAGGCATTGATGCTTTTATTGTTAGTGATTTATTTATCGCTAGTTATATTAAGAAACACTATGATGTGGAAGTTCATTTAAGTACGCAAGACTCTACAACTAATGTGGAAAGTGTGCGTTATTTAAAGAATGAAGGTATTGATAGAGTTGTTTTAGCACGTGAAGTATCACTTAAAGATATTAAAACCATTATTGATGAAACTGGCATGGATATTGAATGTTTTATTCATGGAGCGATGTGCACTTTTTATAGTGGTCGTTGTGTTTTATCCAACTATTTTACTAATCGTGATTCTAACCGCGGTGGTTGTGCACAAGTATGTCGTTTTAACTTTTTCTTAGATGATGATACAACTGATGAATTTTCGTTAGCTGTAAAGGATTTAAATGCTTCACATATTATTAGTGATATGATAAAAATTGGGATTCGTAGTCTTAAAATAGAAGGTCGTATGCGTTCGCCTTATTATTTGGCAACTGTTTTATCATCATATCGAAGAATAATTGATAGTTATTATAATAATACTCTAGATGATAAAATATTAGAATATGAAAATAAAATTCTATCAAGAGTATCTAACCGTGAAAATAGCACGCATTTCTACTTAAAGGATGCGGATTTATCGGATCAATACTATTCATCCCGCCAGGAGCTATCAAATCAAGATTATTTAGGGTTATTTATAGGTTACGATGAAAAAAAAGGTGCATATATTATAAAGCAACGAAATTATTTTAAAGTAGGGGATACTATTGAAATAATAACTCCTAATTTTAAAGTTCATCGCATCGTTGTTGATAATATATATAACGAAGATTTTGACGCTATTTCTGTTGCTAATCAAGCGGATGCTACAATTTATATGAAACTTGATAAGGACATTCCTGTAAATTCAATGATGAGGCGTGTATGAAGTTAAAAGAATTAGATTCTGTTAAGAAAAATTTCTTAGATAAAGAAAAAAATTTGTCGCCTTATGCTACTAAAAGTATTGAAGCTATTCGTTTAAATGGGGAAGAAAATGATTTTAGACCTAGTTTTGCAAGAGATGCTGATAGAATTATTAATTATAATTCTTGGACAAGATATTTAAATAAAACGCAAGTTTTTTCTTTTAATAAGAACGATAATATTCAAACAAGAATCGTGCATGTGCAATTAGTTAGTAAAATATCAAGAACTATTGGAAGAGCCTTAGGCTTAAATGAAGACTTAATTGAAGCTATCGCTCTTGGACATGATATAGGGCATACACCAATTGGTCATTTAGGTGAGAAAATATTAAATGAAATAAGTTTAAAAGCATTAAATGAGACCTTTCATCATAATATAGAAAGTGTCCGTAATTACATGTTTTTAGAAAACAATGGTGATGGTGCTAATTTAACATTACAAGTTTTAGATGGTATTATGTGCCATAATGGCGAGGTTTTAAATTATATATATAAACCAAGAAAGAAAACGAAGGATGAATTTTTAAAGGAATATTATGATTCTTATCATGATAATATAACTCATCAAGAATTAATACCCATGACACTAGAAGGATGTGTTGTGCGTATAAGTGATATTATTAGTTATGTTGGAAGAGATTTAGAAGATGCTTATAAACTAAACTTTATTAAAAAAAGTGATTTAAGTAGTAATATTATTACATATTTAGGTGATAATAATCGTGATATTGTTAATAACTTGGTTATAGATATTATTAACAATAGTTTGAATAAACCATATATTAAGTTTAGTGAAAGTATTTACAAAGCTTTAATGGAATTAATAAAGTTTAATTATACAAATATTTATAATAAGGCTAATAGTTCCGAGACTATTGCTTATTATAGGTTAGTTTTTAATACTTTGTATGAAGTATATTTAAAAGATTTAGAAAATAATAATGAAAATAGTTTAATTATAAAACATTATTTATATCACATGAATCCTAAATATATTAAGGAAACTAGAAATGAGCGAATTGTTATTGATTTTATTGCAGGCATGACAGATGAGTATTTAATTGACTGTTACTCATCATGTAAAAATAATTGACTTTTTAGGGTCAATGTTATATAATGTAATGTATATTTTGAAAGAGGGATAATATGGAAAAAGTAAAAACTTTGTTAACAGAACAAGGATATCAAGAATTAAAAAATGAATTAGATAATTTAATAAATGTTAAAAGACCAGAGAATATAAAAGCTATTAAAGATGCTAGAGCTTTAGGTGATTTATCAGAAAATGCTGAATATGATGCTGCTCGTAATGAACAAGCTGAAATTGAAGGACGTATAAGTCAACTTGAAAAATTACTTGAAAATGTTGAAATAATTGATGAAAATAAACAAGATAAAAGTAAGGTTAATGTAGGAAGCACTGTTGAAATTAAATATATTGATGAAGATGATGGTGTTGAAGAATATCAAATCGTTGGAAGTCAAGAAGCTGATCCATTTGCTTTTAAGATTTCAAATGAAAGTCCTATTGCTAAAGCATTACTTAATCGTCGTGTAGGAGATGTAGTATCAGTTGATAGTCCTAATGGTATTTATCAAGTAGAAATTACATCAATTAGATAAAGAATTAAATTCACTATGTTTGGTGAATTTTTTTGTTGTATAATAAGGGTGTTTTGTATTGGAATTTTGTGATATTTTGGGGTTGTAATGTATGGAAAAATGTGATAGCATTATAATGGAGGTGAGCAAATGGAAAGGTTAAAGAGAAAAATAGACGAGTATTTATTGGAATGGAAGAATAATCCAAATCGATTACCATTGATTATAAAAGGAGCAAGACAAATAGGCAAAACAAATGCTATTAGGAATTTTGGTCAAAATAATTATAAATTATTTATTGAAATAAATTTTGTCCTTAATCCAGAATTTAAAAATATATTTTATAGATCGTTTGATGTTGATAATATAATAAAAGAGATAACATTAAGGCGTCCTGAAATTGAAATGATTCCAAATGATACATTGATTTTTTTCGACGAGATGCAGGAATGTGTTAGCACAGCTACTGCCCTAAAAGCTTTTAGAGAAGATGGACGATATGATGTTATATGTTCTGGCTCATTAATGGGAATAAATTATAAAAAAATAGAGTCAAATAGTGTTGGTAATAAAGAAGATTATGTATTACATTCTATGGATTTTGAAGAGTTTTTGTGGGCCAAAGGATATAAGGAAACGATAATAGAAGATATGCTAAATAGTATGTTAAAACTAGAGCCATTGTCTGATACCATGTATGATGTAATGTTAGAAAATTTTAGAGAATATCTTGTTGTTGGCGGTATGCCCGCCATTGTTAGTAGTTTTATAGAAAATAAGAATTATAGTGGTGTTTTAAAAATGCAGGGACAGATATTATTGGATTATGAGGAAGATATTACTAAATATGCCGAAGGATTAGATCAAAGTAAAGTTTTAGCAGTGTATAAAAGTATTCCAGTTTTTCTTGGCAATGAAAATAAAAAATTTCAAATAAGTAAAATACAAGATGGTGCTCGTAATAGAGAGTATATTGGTGTTTTGAATTGGCTTGATAGGGCAGGTATTATAAATATAAGCTATTCGTTGGAACAATTATGTTTACCGCTTAAAGGAAATTATAATCCTAATAATTATCGAATATATTTTGGAGATACAGGTTTATTAATTGGATCACTTGATGAAGAATCTCAGGAAGATTTACGAAAAAATCAAAATTTCAATACTTATAAGGGAGCAATATATGAAAATGTTGTTGCAGACATGCTTGTTAAACAAGGATATAATCTATACTTTTATAAAAATGAAAAAGGCACTTTAGAGATGGATTTCTTTATTAGAGATAAAGATTCACTTATTCCGCTTGAAGTTAAGGCAAACGATAACTCGACAACATCATTAAATAAACTGATTGAAAGAAATACATATAGTGATATAAAATATGGGATTAAACTTTGTAATAAAAATATTGGCTTTAATGGCAAATTTTATACATTTCCATATTTCTTGGCCTTTTTGTTAAAACGATACTTAAAGGAAAAAAGTGAATAATAGATATAAATAGTATTTATTAGTTTTGGTAATAAAATATTTTGCATTTTATGTTTAAAAAATGTAAAAATGTGTTGACAGCAAGTAGTAATTTAATATACAATATTATTGCTTGTTGGAAATGTCTGGCTAGCTCAGTTGGTAGAGCAACTGACTCTTAATCAGTGGGTCTAGGGTTCGAATCCCTAGCCGGACACCATTTTATGTAAAATTTACAAAAAACTCTTGAAAATGTGTTTATTTTATAGTAAACTAATCAAGTAAGTTTTGTTAATGGGCTTGTAGCTCAGGTGGTTAGAGCGCTGATCTGATAAGTCAGAGGTCGTTGGTTCAAGTCCATCCAGGCCCACCATTTTAGTTTGATGCCTCAATAGCTCAGTTGGTTAGAGCACTTGACTGTTAATCAAGGGGTCCTAGGTTCAAGTCCTAGTTGAGGCGCCATTTTTTTTTGGCCAGTTGGTGAAGTGGCTTAACACACCGCCCTTTCACGGCGGCATTCACGGGT
>CAKPMB010000010.1 GCA_934167885.1 uncultured Bacilli bacterium | reverse complement strand
CTTTTAAGCAAGGCCAGAACAAAAGCCTTTATAGGCGTCAAAGAAAAACCACTAGTTTTACTAGTGGAATTTTTTTTCTTAGGAGGTAGGGTTATGTTATTAGGAAAAATACCAAAACAGTTATCTGAAGGTGATTGTGTTTGTGCTAACAGACCTGTATATAATGAAAGTGACGAAATAGTGCCATTAACTAAGAAGCAAAGATTCTATATCATTTTAGCAGTATTAAGTGATGGGTATTTAGTTGTGCCACTAACATCTAATGACACGTATCTTAAAGTTACGGATAAATCATATGTTGCATGCAGAGATCTTTATATTTTGAAAGATTCTGATATAGTTAATTTACAAAGAAAAATAGTTGATTTTGATAGTGGAAATACAACAGTCAGTTTGAAAAATATATATGATAAATGTTATTATAAGATAATGCACGATAGTATTAAATATAGTGAAGAAATAAAGAAAATATTTCTAGAAGAATATAGAAAACGATATCCTAAAAATTTTGGTGTTCATACTTTATTTGAAAAAATGTCAATTGTTAAAAATGAACATGGTTATATTTATTTAATTGAAAGTGTATCAGAATACGGTTATTATGCTCGCATGATTACTTTTAATGGTAAAGAATATAGTATTGATTTTTCTAGAAGTATATTGCTTGATAAAAATGCCGGATATAAGTTTCTCGATAAAATGGATAAGATATATTATAATTATTTATTAGAGCGTTTTAAAAATAGCCAAAAGAGCAAATCTTCAAATATTCGTAGAAGATTAAAAACAGGTGATATTGTCTTATACAACGATAAAGAATATTTTGTTATTGATATTACAAAGAATAAATCTACTATTATTGTTCCTTATGATGATAACTATTATTTAAGTGAATTTTTATATGTTAAAAGTGGTTTTAAGTTTGTTAGAGGATTGCCACATAATGAAAAATTGGATTTTTTACTAAAAATATCTAATAATTTAAGTATTCAGAAAAATGATAAAATATCTGAAATAGTTCGTGTATCAGCATGTAAAGAAAGTGAAAAAGTTAAAAAGAAAACAAAATAGGTTGTTATTTAAGCAATTTATTTAAAATTTTCTTTTTTTTATTGGGCCTTTATAGTATAATACTCTTGTTAAGGAGATGTATTGTATATGAAAATATTAGCAGTAAATGCAGGAAGTTCATCATTAAAATTTCAAATGTATGAAATGCCAGATGAAGAGGTTCTTATAAGTGGTGTTTTTGAACGTATAGGAATGGATGGTAGTTTTTACACAATTAAAGTTAATGGTGATAAAAAAGAAAAGAAGGTTGAATTAAAAAATCATAAGGTTGCTTTTGAGATGTTAGTTCAAGAACTTATTAAAAATAAAATTGTTGAATCATTGGATGAAATTGGTGGAATAGGTCATAGAATTGTTCAAGGTGGTTCTTACTTTGATAAGACGGTTATTGCATCAGATGAAGTTGTTGAGAAGATTGAAGAATTAGGCGTTTTAGCTCCTCTTCATAATCCAGCTGCTGTTGTAGGTATTAAAGCAGCTCAATCAGTATTTCCAAATGCTGTTCAAACTGTTGTTTTTGATACTGCTTTTCATCAAACAATTCCAGAAGAGAATTATTTGTATGCTCTTCCATATGAATGGTGTGAAAATTATTTAATTAGAAGATATGGTGCTCATGGAACTAGCCATAAGTATGTATCACAAAAAATGAATGAAATATTAGGTAGAGAAGATACTAAATTAATTACATGTCATATTGGTAATGGTGCAAGTATCAGTGCTGTTTTAAATGGTAAATGTATCAATACTTCAATGGGTTTAACTCCGAACGCTGGTTTAATTATGGGAACACGTTGTGGTGATATTGATGCAACAATTGTGCCATATATTATGGATAAGTTAAAACTATCAGCTAAAGAAATGGATACTATTTTAAATAAACAAAGTGGTTTATTAGGAATAAGTGGCGTTAGTAGTGATTCTCGTGATATTGAAAATGGTATTAAAGAAGGTAATAAACGTTGTGAACTAGCTCAAAATATGTATGTTAGAAGAATTGTTGATTACATTGCTAAATATTACGTTGAATTAGGTGGATGTGATGCTATTGTCTTTACAGCTGGTGTAGGTGAAAATAGTGTTCCTGTTCGTAAACGTGTTATGGAAGAATTAGCGGTATTAGGTGTTGAACTTGACGAAGAAAAGAATAATATCCGCGGAAGTCTACAACGTATAAGCACTAATGATTCAAGTATTAAAGTATACGTTATTCCTACAGATGAAGAATTAATGATTGCTCGTGATACATATGAATTAGCGAGATAGATAGGATAAAAAATGTTTAATGAGATTTATAAATTAATTGAAAAATTTCAGAAGATTGTGATAGCGCGTCATGTTGGTGTAGACCCTGACGCTCTTTCTGCATCTTGTTCATTAAAAAATAGTATTTTATTAACTTTTCCTGATAAAAAAGTTAAGGTAGTTGGAACAAGTAGTAATCGTTTTAATTATTTTGGTAAAATGGATAAGTTAGAAGGTGATTTATCTGATACATTGCTGCTTGTTGTTGATACACCAGATATTAGAAGAATTGATGGTATTGGTGACATTAAAAATTATCAAAAGATTGTTAAATTAGATCATCATCCGCAAATAGAGATTTTTGCTGATATTGAATATGTTGATCCTATGGCTAGTAGTGCTGCGCAAATTGTTTTAGAGCTTATTAATGAAACCCCACTTTTGATGGATAATGATATTGCTGCTAAATTGTTTTGGGGAATTATTTCGGATACTAATCGTTTTATGTATAATTCTGGTTATAAAACATTCTTTTTAGTTGGTGAATTATTAAAAAAATATGATTTAGATTTAACTAGTCTATATGAACCTTTATATTTAAGACCATTTGCAGAGGTTAATTTAGAAGGATATATTGCCAATAATATGGTTATTACGGAAAATGGTGTTGGTTATATAAAAATAACGGATGATATCTTACAAAGATTTCATGTTGATGCAGCTTCTCCTGGAAATATGATTAGCAATTTTAATTATATTGATGAAATCATTGTTTGGGTTTTTGTAACTGAAGATATTAAAAATGAAAACATAAGAGTATCAGTAAGATCGCGAGGCCCAGTTATTAACTGTGTTGCTGAAAAATATAATGGTGGTGGTCATAAATATGCTAGTGGTGCAAGACTTAAAAATATTGATGAAGCTGATCCATTAATTAATGAACTTGATAAAGTTTGTGGAAAATACAAAGCAGAATTAAAGATTAAAAAGGATAGTGAAAGAGATGAAAATTGTTAAGGCAGAATTAAGTGTAATTGCTACAAGAATTAGTCAGTATCCCACAATGGGGTTACCAGAATTTTTATTAGTAGGAAGAAGTAATGTTGGTAAAAGTAGTTTTATTAATACGCTACTTGATAGAAAAAGTTTAGCTAGAACTTCATCTACACCTGGTAAAACTAAAACTCTTAATTTTTATGGCGTGAATGATGCCTTTTATCTTGTAGATGTTCCAGGTTATGGTTATGCTTCAGTTAATCGTAAACAACAAGAAAAGTTTGGTATGATGATTGAAGAATATTTAAGTTCAAGAAAAGAGTTAAAAAGAGTTTTTATGATTGTTGATTTTCGTATTAAACCAACAGAAGATGATGTTTTAATGTATCAATTCTTGAAGTATTATAATATTCCGGTTACTTTAATATTAAATAAAGTTGATAAAGTTGGTGGCAGTAAGCACGATAAAAACTTAAAATTGATAAAAGAAACTATCGATTTAGCAGTAGGTGATGATTATGTTGAATTCTCATCAGTTACTAAATTAGGAAGAGATAAAGTTTTATCAATAATTGAAAATCTTTTTATTGAAACAATATAAGTTGACAAAGCCTTCTTTTTGTCATAAAATTATATTGGAAAATAGGAGGATATAATGGGTATAGATAAATTGAAGTTTGGGTTATTTGGTGGTAATAGCGAAGAAGATGAAAACTCAAATGATGTGGAAATAAATACCGATACTAAAGCATTTAAGAATACTGGTGGTAATAATAAAATGATTTTATTTGAACCACGTGCCTATTCAGAGAGTCAACAAATTGCTGATTATTTAAAAAATAACAGTGCTGTTGTTGTAAAATTACAAAGGGTTACTCCTGATCAAGCAAAAAGAATTGTTGATTTTTTATCTGGTACTTTGTATGCAATTAATGGTGATTTACAAAAATTAGGTGGTGGTATTTTCTTGTGTACACCTCATAATATTAATGTTGAAGGCAAAATAAGTGATGATAGTCAAAACATTAAAGCCATAAAAAAATCTAAAGATACAAAGGATGAAGAGATAGATTGGTAAACATAGTTTAAACTATGTTTTTTTTATGTCAAATTGCTAATAGATAGTTATTGCATAAACAAATCATTAATGATATAATTTTCTTATAATAAGGTATGGTGATTGTATGGAAAGTATTAAAAAGTTTTCATCTAAAAGTTTTTTTGTAACATTGTTTGTTGTTGCATGTGCATTGACTTTATCAGTTGGTTTAAAAGTTTTAAAGGATAGTCATGCTGAAACAAGCATTGGCGGAGACTCACCAGCAGCTTCTCGCTATAATAATAATTCTAGGGGACGTCTTATTTCGGGTTATCAGGTTAAATTTAAAGATTCCAGTGGAAAATTAAAAAAATCTAATCGTATGGGCTATATGAATTTTTATCCAGATGGTGATAAATCACGTAGTTTTAATGTTTTTTGTGCTTTTCGTGGAAAAAATTTATCTAATTCTGTAAATTATACAAGACAAAGTTTTGAACAATATTATGCATCAAATGGTGCTGAATGGCGTCAAAAACTATATAATATTATTGCTTTGTATTCACCTGGTAAAACTTCGCTTGACTCAATCAAACAATATTTTGCAACAAATTATCCAAATGAATATGCTCAAGGAATTGGCAATATTTCTGAAAAAGAAATTGCGGTTGCTTTTCAAGCTGGTGTTTGGACATTTACAAATGGTGATAGTGATTATGAAGCTATTACATCTGATCCTAATCGTAATCATCGTATTAATTTAGTTTATAATATTTTAGCCCAACGTAACGGTTATTTAAAAAATGTTCCAGGTGGCACAATTACACCTATTGACTTTACTTTAAATAGTGATTTAGCCTTAAATAATTCTATTAATAAGTATCAAGCATCAATTAAAACTTCGGCTAGTGCTTTTAATGCTAATAGTGATAAATTAACCTTAACTTTAAGAACTAGTGGTGGAACAACTATTCCTAATACCAATTATTCAATAACAACTGCTCAAAGTGGTGGTGCTGTAATTTATAATATAACATTTAATGATGGCGTTTTTATTGTTGATAATAATGGTAAGATTGCCCTTGCTTCGACAAGTGAAGAGTTTAATGCAATTTATATTACAACTAACGTTTTACATGGTGTTACTGGTAAAAAAGTCTTTGTATACGTTCCTGATAGAATAAACTATCAATCATTCCTTGGTATGGAGGAGGCTCCTGTTACATCAGTTTCATACATTAGTTTAACAGCGCCTGAGGTTAAAAAAGTATCTATTGAAATAGATAAATTAGATGAAGAAAACACTTCAGCAACAGCCCTAATTGGTGCTTTATTAAGACTATATCGTGTTGAAGGTGGTAATTTAACTCAAATCGCTGAATGGTATACTAACCAATCTACTAAAGTTATTAGTGATTTACAACCAGGAACATATCGTATTGTTGAAGTAATTTCACCAAGTGGTTATGAAAATAGTAATATTAAGGTTACTTATTCTAATGATCATATTGATGTATCAAGTGGAAAAGATTTTGTGTTATCGGCTAATCATGAAAAATTCTATGTTCATGTAATGAATAAGAAGACAGAATTAAAAATAAAGAAAGTTGATTCATCTGGTAAAAATTATGTTAGTGGTGCTGTGTTTGCCATTTTAGAAAGTGATGGAGCGGAAGCATATCGTTTCACAACAGTTGATGATGCCTTAAGTATTAAAGGTGAATTAGATGTTGGAACATATTTTATGGTTGAATTAGAAGCACCAACAAATTATATTAAGAGTAATAAGGTTTACCGTTTTAAAGTTGGTGGTGGATTATCTGATGATAGTGATGTTTTAACAGGTGGTCCTTACAAAGATTATCCAGTTGAAGAAGCAACATATGATAATAATACCCATATTGTAACAATTAAAAATAATGAAGGTTTGTCAATTAGTAAGAAGAGTATTGTTGATGATGCTGTTTATGTTATTGGTGCAACTTTGACAATTACAAATAGTAAGGGGGAAATTATTGATACTTGGGTAACTGATGAAAAAGATCATATTGTTACTAAAGAAATGGCAGATGGCAAGTATACATTAACAGAAACAATTCCTGCTCCTGGATATGCTACAGCTTCATCTATTGAATTTGAAATTATTAATGGTAAAGTTCAAAATAATGTTGATATTAATATGAAGGATGCTCCATTGCAAGTTTGTATTGCTAAAAAATCTACTAATAAAGCTGGTAATTTAGCAGGAGCTGAATTTGAAATGTATGATAGTAATAATAAACTAATTACTAAGTTTACTACGACTGATGAAGAATACTGTGCTCCATTAGGTCTTGGATTAAAACCTGGTGAATATACCTTAAAAGAGACAAAAGCTCCAAAAGGATATAAAGGAGCATCTGTTACTAAAATAATTATTAAAGATACGGATGAGTTACAAAAATTTGAAGTTTTAAATGAAGTTGAAGTTCCTAAAACGGCATTAAATACTTCAAGTATTGTTTATATTGCTACTATTATAATGGGTATTTCAGGAATTGGATTAGTGTGTTATTATGTTAAAAAATATAATTACTAAGAATAAGGGGGTCATATTGTTTACAATTGGCTCTCTCTTAATAATTCTTGCTTTAACGTTATTACTATATCAACGTTATGCTCTTCAAAAAGAAAAACTATTTTCAAATATATCATCATTAATTGAAAATGATACCTCTTATAAGAGTGATGTTGATGATAATAATGCACAAGTAGATATTAATACTGGCTATATTGATAACGATGATGTTGATCATGGAAATGATGATGTTGTAATAACTGATAAGGATATAGATGATTCTAAAAGTGATAAGAAAGAAAAAGAGTATATTGGTTATTTAGAAATACCTAAAATTAATCTAAAATATGGCTTTGTTTCAATGAATTCTTATTACAACAATGTTAATCGTAATATTCAAGTATTAACTATTTCTGACTATCCAGATGTTACAAATGGTAATTTAATAATTGCCGGACACTCTGGAAATAGCGATGTATCATATTTTGCGTTACTTTTTAGATTATCAGTAGGTGATAAGGCTAATATTATTTATAAAGGTAAAACTTATACTTATAAAATAACTAGTATTTATAAAGAAAAAAAAGATGGGGCAGTTAATATTAAGCGAGATGTTAATAAGACAACTTTAACTTTGATAACGTGTAGTTATAAAGATAGAAAAAACCAAACAATTTATATTGCCGAACTTGAATCGGTTAAAAATGGAGGCACAAAATGAATTATGTAGTATTATCCATAGAAATTTTGGTATGTCTATTAATCTTATCTCTTGCAATTGTAAATGTTTATTGCCCTAAAAAGTGGATAAAATATTCCTTAGTTGGTGTTATTATTGGCATTATCATATCAATTATGATTGTTGATGTAACTATTATTGATGCTATAATATATAAAGTTATTGAATATTTATATTTTCCACCATATGAAGAATATGTATTGACTATTGTGTTAACGGTCTTAATATTAATTTTTAATATCTTAAATAGCAAAATAAAAAATAAATATCGTATTATTAATATATCGTTTGCAACGCTTATTCTTATTTATTATGTTTTGTTCTTACAACTTGGCGTTGAGATTTTATCTTATAAACAATTATATAGTGGATTTTCACTTATTTATTTGCGTTTTGTTACAATTACTGCTACAATATGGCTGGTGTTATATTTAATACATAAATACTATTCTTCCTTTGTTATAAGGGGTGATAAGAAATGAGTTCTAAGTTTTTATATATGAAGTTTTTAGGACTATTTATGGTTATTATAGGCTTTAGTTATTGCCTAACAAGCTTTTATAACTTTTTTGATGCAATTTTTGGAAATATTGTTAATGCTTCCTCTAATTTATTGGTTACAAGCTTAGGACTTATTTATCCATTATATATTTTTATTTATGGCATCTTTTTCTATTTTTATGCCGATATATGTAATGATAAATCTAGTAAATTAATCTTGTTATCTATAATATTATTAAGTGTTTTTTCAATATTAAAGATATTGTTTGATATATTTAGTATTTCTGAAATATTTGATTTTGTTCACATATCTTTAGCATATTTAACACTTATTATTGTTATAATGAATGTATATGGTTCTATTAAATATAAGTATTAGGATTGGTGGTGATAATATGGAATATAAATATATTATTATTGGTTTAGTTTTACTAATTATTTTATTAGCGATTCTAAAATCAATGAAAAAAGGTGCACATTTAGAAGTTAACAAATTAATTGATTACCTTGGTGGTATTGATAATATTGTATCAACTAAGAACAATCTATCAAGATTTATTGTTACTTTAAAAGATGTATCACTTGCAAATAAGGAAGAAATACAAAAATTAGGTGCTAAAGGTATTGTTGAAATTGATAATCAATTAAAGATAATTCTAGGACCAAATTCTAAAGTATTAAAAAAATATATTGAAGAATTAAAAAAATAAGTTAACTATATGAATTAATTTATTTTTTTTTATTTTCGACAAATTTCGACATACGGATAAAATATTTTGCATTATTATTGTCATGGAGGTCGAAATGAAGGTAGATATATATACTTTAGTTCATGA
This sequence comes from uncultured Bacilli bacterium, assembly GCA_934167885.1. Taxonomy (GTDB): domain Bacteria; phylum Bacillota_I; class Bacilli_A; order RF39; family UBA660; genus RUG12783. The sequence continues at coordinate 42,362 of CAKPMB010000010.1, read as the reverse complement.
AATAAAAAATCCTTTAGCAATATGCAAGGGATATTTAAGTATGTTAAATAGTAATAATTTAGAAAGGTATAAGGATATAATTAGTTGTAATTTACAAGAATCGTTAAATATATTAAATAATTATTTAGATACACGTAAAATGTGTATTCAAAAAGATATTATGGATATTAACTTATTAATGGAATGTATTATTGATAATTATAAAAATATATGTCATGTTAATTTTAAATATATTTCATTATATGATGAATTATTAATAAATGGTGATTATGATAGATTAAAGCAGGTTTTTAATAATATTATTAAAAATAGTATTGAGGCTAGTAGTAAGAATATTTCAATAAGTGTTAAAATAGTTAAAAATGATGTTTTAATTAGTATTTTAGATGATGGTAGTGGCATAAATGATCTTCTTAAAGTAAATAATGGAAGTAGTTATACCAACAAAATTAATGGTAATGGTATAGGTATAGTTATATGTCGTGAAATTATTAAAGCTCACGGTGGCTCAATAAAATATGATAATAATATTGATACTGGTTGCCGTGTTATTATAAAATTACCTATTAATATTTAATTTCTATAAATATTGTGTTATTATTAGTTGGGTGATTTTTTATGTTAAATATTGTTTTATATGAACCAGAAATACCAACAAATACAGGTAATATTATGCGAACATGTGTTGCTACTAATACGGTATTGCATTTAATAGAACCTCTTGGTTTTAAATTAGATGAGAAGAGTATTAAACGTAGTGGTGTTAACTATATTGATAAATTAACATATTATGTATATAGTGATTGGAATGATTTTCTAAGTAAGAATAGTGGTGATTTCTATTATTTTACACGTTATGGTAAAAAGCCTCATACGAGTTTTGATTATAGTGATACTAATAAAAATATTTATCTTATTTTTGGAAAAGAGTCAACAGGTATTCCAAGAGATATTTTAGCTAAAGATTTAGATCATTGTATGCGAATACCTATGACTGACAATGTGCGTAGTCTTAATTTATCTAATTGTTGTGCTATCGTTTTATATGAGGTATTAAGACAACAGAATTATCCTAATTTATTATTTAAGGAACCTCATAAAAGTGAAGATTTTATAATAGATGGCATTGATAATTCAAAAAAAACTTCAAGTAATTAAACTATTTACTAGTTTCTTCACTTGAAGTTTTTATAAATCCTGCATCACTAAGACGAGCAGTAATTTCACTTTTGCTTGTTAGAGCGTCATCAATATGTGATAGGATAGAAGAATCAACACCTTTTTTAATAAAGACAATTGAAACATCTTTATAACTAACTATTGGTCTTAAAGCTTCTTTTTCACTATCTGTTAATTTAGAAGGATTAATCTCATATGCTTTAAGATTATTTTCTTCTAAAACACTATTTAATGTTTGTTTTAATAATTTGCCATCATCACTATTATCATTGAATAGCAATATAAATGTTTCTTTATCTTCAATTAATTGATTAAAATCTTTATATTTAATTGAATTAATACATCCATTATTACATCCAGTGATTCCTAATAACAATACTAATATTATAAAAATTTTCTTCACATTACACCTCATCATAATAATACCATATTATTATTAAATAGACAAATTTATTTACGTTATCGTAAGAAGTATAAATGAAACTTTTTATTTAAAAAACTTTTATCTTTAACATAGTTATGTTATTATATTTGTGGATGTGATAATATGCTTATAACTAGTCTAGATAATAAAAAAGTTAAATTAATTAAAGAATTAAATGAGCGTAAAAATCGTCTTAAATATGGTTTTTTTGTTGTTTTTGGTGAGCATTTAGTAGAAGAGGCTATCAAGAGTGGTTTTATCTTTGAAATTTATATTTTAGAAGGTGAAGAGTTTCAGGCACCTAAAGATGTTTTAGTTTATTACCTAACACGTGAAGTTATGAAAAAAATATGTCCTCTTTCATCTATACCTTCAGTTTTAGGTGTTTGTAAAATAAATAATAAAAATGAAATTAAAGGTGATCATATTTTAATATTAGAAGATATTCAAGATCCTGGAAATTTAGGAACTATTATTCGAACATCATGTGCTTTTTCAGTCGATACGATTATTTTATCACCTAATACAGTTGATATATATAATGATAAGGTTATAAGAAGCACCCAAGGAATGATTTTTAATGTTAATTATGTTATTATGGATGTTAAAAAGGCTATTTTATATTTGAAAGAAAAAAAATATCCTATATATGGTACGGATGTTTTAAAAGGTGAAGATGCAAGGAGCGTTAATACTTCACGATATGCTTTAATAATGGGAAATGAAGGCCAAGGAGTTAGAGAAGAAACTAAAAAGATGTGTGATAAATTTCTATACATTAAAATGAATAATAAATGTGAAAGCCTTAATGTTTCTGTTGCTACTTCCATTTTACTTTATGAATTGGGGTATCAACATGAATAAAATAATTATTGGAAAATATGTTAATACTCATGGAATAAAAGGTGAAATTAGAATAAAATCTAATTTTAAATATAAAGTCAAAGTTTTTAAAATAGGTAATAAAATAATTATTGATAAGCCATATGAAATTATGAGTTATCGTGTTCACAAAGGATACGATATGGTTACTTTAAAAGGAATTAATTCTATAAATGATATCTCTTTTCCTAAAAATATCTTTGTTTATATTGATCGAGATGAGTATTTAAATGATAATGAATATTTAGATGACGATTTAATTGGTTTTAATGTCTGTAGCAAAGAAAAAGTATATGGATTATTAAAAGATATTAGATATATTAGTGAAACTAAAAAGCTATTGGTAGTTGATAATCATTTAATACCATATGAATTTATTAAGAATGTTTTGCTTACTGATAAAAAAATTATAATTGATGATGTGGAGGGGTTATAATGCGAATTGATATTTTAACACTTTTTCCTTCTATGTTTGATGGAATATTAAATGAATCAATTTTAAAAAGAGCGATTAATAATAAATTGTTGGAAGTTAATATTGTTGATTTTCGTAAATATTCTAAAGATCCTCATATGAAGGTTGATGACACCCCATTTGGTGGTGGTGCTGGAATGGTTTTGATGTGTCAGCCTATTTTTGATTGTGTTAATGATTTAAAAACAGATGATTGTAAAGTTATTATGATGACACCTGATGGTATAAAATACGATGAGAAAGTTGCGTTTAATCTTTCACATGAAAAACATTTAATTATCATCTGTGGTCATTATGAAGGATTTGATGAACGTATTCGTAGTATTTGTGATATGGAAATTAGTATAGGAGACTATGTTTTAACTGGTGGTGAAATACCTAGTATGGTTATTCTAGATAGTGTTTCACGTCTTGTAGATGGGGTAATAAATAAAGATAGTTATGAAAATGATTCATTTAATAATAATTTATTAGATTATCCAACTTATACAAAACCTAGAGAATATTTAGGAATGAGAGTGCCTGATGTTTTATTATCAGGTGATCATAAGAAAATTCAGGAATATCGTTTAAATGAACAAATAAAAAAAACAAAAGCACGTCGAGGGGATTTAATTGGTTATGAAAACAGTGAAAAGTAGATATGTTTTAATAAAGAATGGATGTTTTAAATCAATTATAGTTAGAAATTATAAAGTGAGTAATGCATTATTACTTGATGATAATGATAGTAAATTTATTAAAAATATAAGATTATATAATGAAAAGTTAAAAGATGATTTTATAAAAAATAGTATTAATAAACGTTTTAAGGTTTTATTAGAATTAATCGCTAGTGTTTGTGAAAGTGATGAGGATCCTGGTAGTGGTCTTATGTTCGCTTTAAATGAAATTGAAAGATTTAAAAGAGAATTAATTAATAAGTATGTTAAGTTTTTAAAAGATGAACAAATTAAGTTTTTAGATAAGAAAATTAAAGTTGTTGAAGAAGAGGTTAAAACTAGAATGTTACAATATGCCGAAGGGATGAGTAAAGACTATAGTTATAGTGAAAGAGAAGTAAGAAGAAGATAGTTCTTGCGTTTTTAAGTATTTTGTGTTATTTTATAGAAATGAGGGTGAATTTATGAAAGTATTCTTTTTAGTTATTGCAATATTATTAATTATAATTGTTTTATTACAAAGTGGTAAAGCAGAAGCTGCCAGTCAAATAATTAGTGGTGGTGATTTAGATTTATTTAGTCGTCGTAAAGAAAGAGGAAGTGAACTATTTATTAGTCGTTTAACTTTTCTTCTTGGTTTTACATTCTTTATATTAACTTTAGTAATGGATTTAATTTAAGCACCGATAGGTGTTTTTTTCTTTATATTTATTGTTAATTACCTTAAATAATGGTAAAATACTGATTATGAATTATTTATATAAATAAGGATGGATGTTTTTATGAAACAAGAAAATATACGAAATTTTTCTATTATTGCACATATAGATCATGGTAAAAGCACTATCGCTGATAGAATATTAGAGATTACTAATGCGGTTTCTAAACGTGAAGCTAAAGATCAAATATTAGACAATATGGATATTGAAAGAGAGCGAGGCATTACTATAAAACTTAATGCTGTTGAACTTTATTATAAATATCATGATGAAGATTATGTTTTAAATTTGATAGATACACCTGGTCATGTTGACTTTTCTTATGAAGTAAGTAGAAGTTTAGCAGCGACTGATGGAGCAATATTAGTAGTTGATGCAGCACAAGGAATAGAGGCGCAAACTCTTGCTAATTTATTTTTAGCCCTTGATAATAATTTAACAATTATTCCAGTAATTAATAAAATTGATTTACCTAATGCGGATGTTCCTAAAGTGACAAAAGAATTGATGGATACCTTTGGTTTTAGCAAAGATGAAATTATTTTAACAAGCGCTAAAGAAGGTATTGGTATTAAGGAATTAGTTGAAGCTGTTATTGAACGAATTCCAGCACCAACAGGTAGTATTAATAATAAAACGCAAGGACTTATATTTGATAGTATTTATGATTCTTATAAAGGTGCGATTATTATGTGTCGCCTTAAAAATGGTTATATTAAAACGGGCGATAAAATTAAATTAATGTCTACGGGTGCCATTTATGATGTAACGGAAGTTGGGGTATATACACCTAGTGTTAAGAAAAAAAATATGCTTGTTTGTGGTGAAGTAGGGTATATTTGGGGAAGTATTAAAAGTATAAGTGACGTTTCAGTTGGCGATACCGTTACTGTTTTACGAAGTGAAAGTGATGAGATGTTACCTGGCTATAAACCTATGAAACAAGTCGTTTTTGCAGGACTTTATCCAACGGAAACTAGTCGTTATAATGAGCTTCGTGAAGCATTATTAAAACTTAAATTAAATGACGCTTCACTAACTTTTGAACCAGAAACCTCTGTAGCTTTAGGCTTTGGTTTTAGATGTGGTTTTTTAGGCCTTTTACATATGGAAATTATTGAAGAGCGCATTGAGCGTGAGTTTAAAATTGATTTAATCGCTACTAGTCCTAGTGTTGTATATGAAGTTGGTCTTACCAATGGTGAAGTTATAATGGTTGATTCACCTCAAAAAATGCCTGATCGTGTTAATATTGATTATATTAGTGAACCATATATTAAAACCAACATCTTCTCACCTAGTGAATACATAGGACCTATTATGGAATTGTGTCAAAATAAACGGGGTAATTATATTAATTTAGAATATATTGACGAAAAAAGAGTTATTATCCATTATGAATTGCCTTTATCAGAAATTGTTTATGATTTTTTTGATAAATTAAAAAGTTCAACCAAGGGTTATGCCTCTTTTGATTATGAACTTATTGGATATAAAAATAGTGATTTAGTAAAAATGGATATTTTATTAAATGGCGAAATAGTTGATGCTTTAAGCACAATTGTTCATCGAGATTTCGCTTATGCACGTGGTAAAGTTGTTGTTGAAAACTTAAAAAAAATAATTCCAAGGCAAATGTTTGTAGTGCCTGTTCAAGCTGCTATTGGTTCTAAAATAATTGCAAGAAGCGATATTAAAGCGATGCGTAAAGATGTTTTAGCAAAATGTTATGGCGGCGATGTTTCAAGAAAGAAAAAACTACTTGAAAAACAAAAAGCAGGTAAAAAGCGTATGAAACGTTTAGGCTCAGTTGAAATCCCACAAGAAGCCTTTTTAACGGTATTATCAAATGAGGAAATAGATGATTAATAGTGTTTATATTCATATACCATTTTGTCAAAATATATGTCCCTATTGTGGTTTTTGTAAACAATATTATAATAAGGATCGAGCTAAAAAGTATTTAGAAGCCTTAGATCAAGAAATTAAAACTAAATATAAAGGTGATATTATTAAAACTTTATATATCGGTGGTGGAACACCCAGTGTTTTATCGAAAGAACTTTTAACAAGGCTATTTGTAATAATTAAACAGTTTAATTTAGATGATAATTGTGAATTTACCATGGAAGTAAATCCTGAAAGTATTGATGTTTATAAATTGAAACTAATGCTTAAAAGTAAAGTTAATCGTATAAGTATAGGGGTAGAATCATGTAATGATAAGGTATTGTCATATTTAGGTAGAGATTATACTTATCAAGATGTTGTCTCTAAAATAGATTTAATAAAACAAGTTGGTTTTAAGAATATAAATGTTGATTTAATGTATGCTATAAATAATGAAACATTAAAAGACTTAATGGATGATCTTGATAAAATACTAAAATTAGATGTTAATCATATATCAACATATTCTTTAATGATTGAACCCAATACAATGTTTCACATTAAAAATGTTAAACCAATTTCTGAAGATTTAGATTATGAAATGTATCAAAAAATATGTTATGTTTTAAAAGAACATGATTATAATCATTATGAGATTAGTAATTTTGCTAAGGATGGATATGAATCTAAACATAATTTAGTTTATTGGCATAATGAGAAATATTATGGTTTTGGTTTAGGAGCAAGTGGTTATATTGAAAATGTTCGTTATACTAATACATGTAGTATGCATGATTATTTAAATGGTAATTATGTTAAAGAAAAAGAAGCAATAACGATAGATGAAGATATTTCATATGAATTAATACTTGGTTTTAGACTAATAAAAGGAATAAATAAAAAGCAATTTAGGGATAAATTTAAGTGTGATATTTTAGACGTTTATAATGTCAAAGAATTAATAAAAAAGAAAGATTTAATAGATAATGGAACTAATATATGGATAAATTATGATAAAATTTATGTAGAAAATAGTATATTAGTTAATTTTGTAGGTGAAGTATGAAGAGTGATGTATTTAAAACTGAATTGAATTTTATAAAAGATGAAAGAATAAGAAATAGCACAAAGACAATATTAGAATTATTACCAGACTATTTTTATGAAATACCAGCGAGTTCGACTGGTAAATATCATCCAAGTTTTTCTTTAGGCGAAGGTGGTTTAGTAAGACATGTTAAAGTTGCTGTCAGATTTGCTAAAGAACTTTTGGATAATCCCCTTATTGGTAATAAATATACTGATAATGAAAAAGATGTTATGATTATGGCTTTAATATTACATGATGGATTAAAAAGTGGCTTAACTCATAATCGTTATACACAAGCTAATCATCCAACTTTAATTAAGAATTTTGTTAATGATCATAAAAATGATATTGAATTATCGAATAATGAATTAGATTTATTTAGTCATGTCGTAGAAAGTCATATGGGAATTTGGAATAAAGACTATGAAGGTAATGAAATTTTACCTATTCCAAAGACTAAATATGAAAATTTTGTTCATATGTGTGATTATCTATCAAGTAAAAAGTTTTTAGATGTTCATTTTAATGGTATGGAAATAGATGAGGCATAAAAGGTATGCCTTTTTCTATTGAATGAAAAAGGTTAGTATGCTATAATTTGAATATAATAGAAGGTGGCTATATGGAAAATAAAATTGGTAAAAAAGGTATTATGATGGTGCTAGTTGCAGTTTTAGGAATCACTATACTTTTGTCAGCATCTTTCGCTTTTTATACATATTCAAAGACTAGTTCGGCGGATAGTGTTGCCCTAACAGGTGATATATATTTGAATTATATTGAAGGAGATAATATAAATCTTACTAATTTATTTCCAATGTCGTTAAATGAAGCCTTAACAGAAACATCAAATTTAATATCATTTCAAATTAAAGGTAAAAATACGAACACATCGAATGATATTTATTATGATATTGTGTTAAGTGATGGTGACAGCGTAACTGGAAAAACACGATTAAATAATAATGATATTCATTTTCAATTAATTGAAGAAGTTAACGGAATGGAAAACGTTTTAATAAAAGAAGGCAGTTATGGATCATATGAAAATGGTCGTATATATGTTGGAACATTTCCAAAGAATACCAATGCTGAAGTAACCAAAACTTATAAACTAAGATTTTGGTTAAGTGGTAACGTTTTAATAAGTGATACAGATGCGAATGCTGATTATAAAACAAGTGAATGGAAGAATGGATTTGCTAGTGTTAAAATAACAGTCAATGGTGATTTTAATAAAAAGAATGTTAACAATACGAATAAGACGTATGCTGTCAATTATCAAATTGCTGGTAATAGTGTGCAAAATGGCACACCTTCGCCTGATAATCCTGTAAAAGTTGTTAGTTTGGGCGAAAGCGGAAGTATTTCACTAAAAACTTATGGTAAAAACTTATTAAAAGGTTCTAATACTTTTGCCCAAAATGATTATGTAGTGAGCGTTTTAGGAACAATAGATAATGATAATTTATATAATGAGTGCTCAACGTTAAAAACAACAAGAGCTTGGTGGGGTTATAAAATAAACTTTAAAAAAATAGCAGAGGATTATGATATTAAGCTTGGAGATAAAGTAACATATAGTATTTATTACAAGTTAGATGGTGTTCCAACAAAAAATTCTGATTTTTCATTTTATACAACCCCAACGGTTACTGAAATTGGTAGTGTAACTGTTGGTAAAATTGAAAGCGGTAAACAAAATGATTGGACGAGACTTTCATATACATTTACTGTGTCAAACGAGGTATTGGAAGTTACATCTATGCGTATTGAATCCAATTATTTTGAAAATACTGATTATACAACAAATACGGCTAATGTCATTTTTGCATGTCCTCAACTTGAGATAAGTAGTTCAGCAACTGACTTTGAAAAATATGTTGATCCTGTTACTACAACGATTTCCTTAGCTAATCATGAACCATTACGAAGTGTTGGAACCGCATATGATTATATTGATTATGAAAACAATCGTATCGTGCGTAATATAAGACATGTATCACGTAAAGTAAGTAATATGAATAATTCTGAGAATTATCCTGGATGGACGAATGATACCAGTATATCAGTTGATTATCCAAAGGGTTCAACAACAACTTTTGGACCATATATAAGCAACATTTCACCACTTAGCAAAGGATTCGCTATTAATGCTAATTATGCTATTCTATTTTTAAGCACTAATCATTTTGGATTGAAACAATCGGAGTGGAAAGAAAAATATAATGACTTGGTTATTGATTTATATTATAAGATGCCTACGCCAATTTATGAACCACTAAATTTACCACGAATATTGATAAATAGTAGTTCTGGACATGTTGTTGCGGATGATGAAAGTATGTCATCATCTAGTGTTACAGCTAATTTTGTAAATAAATAAAAATTTTAAGAGGAGGCAAGATGTTTTGTCTTCTCTTTATTGAATGAAAAAGGTTAGTGTGCTATAATTTGAATATAATAGAAGGTGGCTATATGGAAAATAAAATTGGTAAAAAAGGTATTATGATGGTGCTAGTTGCAGTTTTAGGAATCACTATACTTTTGTCAGCATCTTTCGCTTTTTATACATATTCAAAGACTAGTTCAATCGATAGTATTGCCCTAACAGGTGATATATATTTGAATTATATTGAAGGAGATAATATAAATCTTACTAATTTATTTCCATTGTCACTAAATGAAGCTTTGACTGAAACATCAAATTTAATATCATTTCAAATTAAAGGCAAGAATACCAATACTACAAACGATATTTACTATGATATTGTGTTAAGTGATGGTGACAGTGTAACTGGAAAAACACGATTAAATAATAATGATGTTCATTTTCAATTAATAGAAGAAGTTAATGGAACGGAAACTATTTTAATAAAAGAAGGCAGTTATGGATCATATGAAAATGGTTGTATTTATGTTGGAACATTTCCAAAGAATACCCAAACTGAAGTAACCAAAACTTATAAACTAAGATTTTGGTTAAGTGGTAATGTATTAATAAGTGATACAGATGCGAATGCTGATTATAAAACGAGTGAATGGAAAAATAGTTTTGCAAGTGTCAAAATAACGGTTAATGGTGATTTTAATAAGAAAGATGTTAATAATACAAATAAAACATATGCTGTTAACTATCAAATCGCTGGCAATAGTATCCAAAATGGCACACCGTCTATAGATAATTCAATTAATTTAACAAGTTTAGGTGATAGTGGCAAAATTACTTTAAAAACTTATGGTAAAAATTTAATTAAAAATTCCCAAATTCTTGAGAGAAATGATTATACAAGTTCCGTTACTGGGACAAAAGATTCAACTAACTTATATAATGGATGTTCAACTTTAAAAACAACCACAGCATGGCTTGGTTATAAGATAGATTTTAAAAAAATAGCTGAAGATTATGATATTAAAGTTGGTGATAAGGTAACATATAGCATTTATGCTAAACTAGATGGTATACCAACTGCTAATTCATCATATTCATTTTATGTTACGCCATCTATTACTGGAGTTCATGGAACGAGTGTTGGAAAGATTGTTAAGGATGTTGTTAATGACTGGCAACAATTATCATATTCTTTCACTGTAACTGAAGATTTTTTAAATGTAACTTCAATGAGGATTGAATCAAATTATTATGAAAGTTCTAATTATACAACAACAATAGCTAACGTTATTTTTGCATGCCCTCAACTTGAGTTAAATGATAAGGCAACTGATTATGAAAAATATGTTGATCCTGTTACTACAACTATTTCTATAGCAAATCATGAACCATTACGAAGTATTGATACAGCATATGATTATATTGATTATGAAAATAATCGCATTGTTCGTAATATAAGACATGTATCTTTAAGTTTTAAAGATATGAATAATTCAAACTCATATCCTGGTTGGGTAAATGCACCTTATGTTGATACTGATTTTCCAAATGACGATATTCTTTTATATAATAAGACAGCAGTAGCATCGAATATAAATACAAAATTGCCAATTAGATGTAATTCAAAAAATGGTAGCACCTTGTATTTTACGACTGATGTTTTTGGATTAGATCAAAATGAATTAAAAAATAAGTATGGTTCTTTAACTTTAGAATTATATTATAAGATGCCAACTCCAATTTATGAGCCTCTTAACTTACCACGAACATTGATAAATAGTAGTTCTGGCCATGTTGTTGCGTATGATGAAAATTTATCATCTAGTAATGTGTCAACAAGTTTTGTAACTAAGTAAAGTTTCAAGAGAAGATGTTGTTTTGTCTTCTCTTTATTGAATGCATAAGTTTAGTGTGTTATAATCGAAATATAATAGAAGGTGACTATATGGAAAATAAGATAAATCAAAAAAAGATTATAATGGCGTTAGTTGCAGTTTTAGGGATTACTCTATTATTAGCATCATCCTTTGCTTTTTATACATATTCAAAAACTAGTTCAATCGATAGTGTCGCCATAACAGGTGATATATATTTGAATTATATTGAAGGAGATAATATAAATCTTACTAATTTATTTCCATTGTCACTAAATGAAGCTTTGACTGAAACATCAAATTTAATATCATTTCAAATTAAAGGCAAGAATACCAATACTACAAACGATATTTACTATGATATTGTGTTAAGTGATGGTGACAGTGTAACTGGAAAAACACGATTAAATAATAATGATGTTCATTTTCAATTAATAGAAGAAGTTAATGGAACGGAAACTATTTTAATAAAAGAAGGCAGTTATGGATCATATGAAAATGGTTGTATTTATGTTGGAACATTTCCAAAGAATACCCAAACTGAAGTAACCAAAACTTATAAACTAAGATTTTGGTTAAGTGGTAATGTATTAATAAGTGATACAGATGCGAATGCTGATTATAAAACGAGTGAATGGAAAAATGGTTTTGCAAGCGTCAAAATAACGGTTAATGGTGATTTTAATAAAAAAGAGGTTAATAATACAAACAAAACGCATAGTGTTAGTTATCAAATTGCTGGTAATAGTGTTCGAAATGGCACACCATCTATTGATAATCCTATTGATTTAACAAGTTTAGGTGATAGTGGTAAGATTAATCTTAAAGTGTACGGTAAGAACTTATTAAAAGGAACAGATACGATGGCAACTAATGCCTATGTTGCTAGTGTTAATGGTGAAAAAGATACCGAAAATTTGTTTAACGGATGCACGACTTTAAAAACGCAAAATGCATGGTGGGGTTATAAAATAAACTTTAAGAAGATTGCCTCTGATTATAATATTAAAGTAGGTGATACCTTAACATATAGTATTTATGCTAAACTTGATAATATCCCAATAAAGTCTTCCAATTTTACCTTTTTTACAACACCATCTCTTACTAATATAAGTGGCACGGTTGTCAGAGCTTTTAATAGTGGTGATACTGTTGATTGGAAACAATTATCATATACTTTTACCGTAACAGAGGATATTTTAAATGTTACATCTATGCGAATAGAATCTAGTTATTATGAGAATAGTTCTTATAAAACAGAGGTTGCAAATGCTATATTTGCATGTCCTCAACTAGAGATTGGAAGTAGTGCAACAGCATATGAAAGTGATGTCGAAGTAGTTAGTTCAACTATTGATTTAACTAATCATGAACCACTAAGAAGTATTGATAATGTATATGATTATATTGATTATGAAAATAACCGTATTGTGCGTAATATAAGACATTTATCATTAAAAATTAAAGATATGAATAATTCAGAAGAATATCCTGGATGGGATAATGTTTCAATCATTAAAGAGGATTATCCGGATTATAATGCTTCTTTATCATCTGCTACTAAATTTATAACAAATGTTGCTGACTTAAATAAAGGAATTAGTATTAATACTAAAGGTCTTGGCACGATTTTTATAAATAGTGGTTTAGTCACAATGAGTCAAAGTGCTTGGAAATCAACCTATAATGATTTAATTATTGAGCTTTACTATAAAATGCCAACCCCTATTTATGAACCACTTAATTTGCCACGTATTTTAATAAATAGTAGTTCTGGTCATATGGAAGTTAGTGATAGTAACATATCGGCAAGTAATGTGTCCGTTGATTTTGTAACTAAATAAAATTTTTACCAAAGTAGGTAGAAATTTTTTATTATAATGCTGTATAGAATATAGAATTATATTGTCTCTTTTGCTATAATAAAAAAGGATGGTGTGTATGAGTAAGTGGGATAAAGATTATTTAAAATTGTGTGAAACTATATTGAAAAAAGGAACAAGAGTATCTAATAGAACGGGAATTGATTCAATAAAAATTCCTGGATGGACATTTGAATTTAACCTAGAAAAAGAATTTCCAATATTAACAACCAAACAGCTTTTCTTTAAAAATGCTATAACAGAACTTTTATGGATATATCAAGCTAAAAGTAATGATGTTCGTTGGCTTCAAGAAAGAGGTAATCATATTTGGGATGAATGGGAAATTGATGAAAATGGTGATTGGCATGCTGAACAAATGTTACCTGATGAAAATGGAGTATTGGTTAAAAAGAAAATAACTAAACATTTTGGTAAGGAGTGGGCTCATACTATTGGGACTGCTTATGGATGGATTGTTAATAAATATAATTTAGTTGATAATTTAATTGATAAAATAAAAAACAATCCAACTGATAGACGAATGATTATGAGTCTTTGGCAAAATGAATATTTAGATACGGCTGTTTTACCAAGTTGTGTATGGTGTAGTGAATGGGATATTACGGATGGTCACTTAAATTTATGGGTTCATCAAAGAAGTTGTGATGTTCCTTTGGGACTTCCTTTTAATGTTACGCAGTATGCCGTGTTAGCAAACTTAATAGCTCATGTTTGTGGCTTAAAAGTTGGTAAAATGTTTTGGAGTATAAAAGATGCTCATATATATGTTAATCAAGTAGATGGTATTAAAGAACAGATCAAAAGAGGTAAGGAATTACCACCACTTAAGGCACCAAAACTTTGGATTAATGATGAAATTAAGAATTTTAATGATTTTGATAATTCGCGTGCATTAAAAGATATCAAAATTGTAGATTATAATCATTATGGAAAAATAAATTTTCCAATTGCACAATAGGAGGAAAAATGAAAAATATATCAATAATTGCATGTGTTGGTAAAAATTTGGAATTAGGCAAAAATAATGATTTATTATGGCATTTACCTAATGATTTAAAATATTTTAAGAAAACAACCTTAGGTAAAACTGTTGTTATGGGGAAGAAAACATATGATTCATTACCATCTAAATTGCCAAATCGTCGAAATATTGTTATTATGTTAAAAGAAGAAGGCACGATTGAGGGTGTTTCTGTATTTAATAGTATTCAAGAAGTATTGGATGATATTCTTAAAACTAATGAAGAAGTATTTATTATTGGTGGTGGCAGTATATATAAGCAATTCTTACCATACGCTGATAAATTATATTTGACTGAAGTTGATAAGAGTGATAAAGATGCTACTGTTTATTTTCCAACTTTTAATAAAGATGAATATAATCGCACGGTTATAGGGGATGATACTTATAATGGTGTATATTATCAATTTGTGTTATATGAAAGGAAAACTGTATGAGTAAATTGATTGTTATAGAAGGAACAGATTGTTCAGGAAAAGAGACACAAAGTAAGTTGTTAGTTGAACGTTTAAATAATATGGGATATAAAGCCATAAGAATGACATTTCCTAATTATGATAGTCCAACTGGTAAAATTGTTGGAGGACCATATTTAGGTAAATCTGAAATATCACCATGTTGGTTTCCAGAAGGGGCAGTTAATTTAGATTCAGAGGTTGCTAGTCTATATTTTGCAGCTGATCGTAAATACAATTTACCAACCTTAAAAAAATATTTAGACGATGGATATTTTGTTATTTGCGATAGATGGACAACCAGTAATATGGCTCATCAAGGTAGTAAATTGAAAGATGATAATGAACGTTTTAATATGTATCAATGGATTGATAAGTTAGAGTTTTGGTTATTGGGACTTCCAAAAGCTGATAAGACTATTTTTTTGCATGTTCCATATGATTATGCTTTTGAATTAAAAAAGAATCGTGAAAGCCTTGATGAACATGAAAAATGTGAAGAACATTTGAAAAATTCGGAAGTAGCATATGTTGAACTATCGCAAATATATAATTGGACAACGATAGAATGTATAGCAAATGGTAAAATACGAAGTATAGAAAATATTAATGATGAAATTTTAAGTCATATAAAGGTGTATTTGGAGGATTAATATGTATAAAAAAGTTTTAATTAAGTTAAGTGGTGAGTCACTTATGGATGGATTAGAGAATGTTTCTAAAGAAAAAACTTTAAAAATTGCTAAATTAATTAAAAAAGTAAAAAAATTAGGAATATCCGTTGGCATAGTAATTGGCGGTGGTAATTTCTTTAGAGGACGTAGTAATAAAGATATGGAACCAATCTTTGTTGACACTATGGGCATGCTTGGAACAACTATTAATGCGTTAGGTCTTGCCGATGCCTTTACAAAGGAAGATGTTCCCTTTATTATAAGCATACCATTTGATTTAAACGGACTAGTTCCAAAATATACAACTGAAGAAATTTTAGATAAATATCAAGATAATGTTGTCATTTTTGGAGGAGGAACTGGTCATATTGGCTGTTCAACAGACACATGTGCAAGTAATAAGGCTAGCTTAATTAAAGCGGATGCTATTATAAAGTTAACAAATGTTGACGGTGTATATGATATGGATCCTAATAAGTATGATGATGCAAAAATGTATGATAATTTGACACATCGTGAAGTATTAGAAAATAAAGAAATTAAAGTTATGGACATTGATGCTATAAAAGAATGTATGGATAATAATATTGATATTCTTGTAATCAATTTTAATGATGAAGAAAACTTAATTAGAGTTTTACAAGGTAATAAAATAGGCACAAAGATAAGTAGTAAGTAGGACAAAATTATATAAAATCATTGATTTTATATAATTTTTTTGGTATTATTGTCATATAGATAGAATAAATAGGAGAATAAAGTATGAGTGATATTAATTTAGAGTTTTTTTTCAAAATGCCTGGATTATTAATAGTTATTGGGGTTTTGTTATTATTAATAGCGTTGTTAGTTTTCATAATTGGTAAGAGTAAAAAAGAGTCAAAAGAAGTGGAAGAACAAGATAATGAATTTCCATCTGTGGTTGAGCCAATAAGCCCAGTAAACAATAATATGGGAATCAGTGATTTTAGTTCAATGGATGCACCAATAGGAGCAGTGCCAATTAATCCAACTACAGTAACACCAGTTGTTCCAACAGTAGAGCCTGTAACACCAGTTGCACCGGTTATTACTCCAGTTCAAGAGCCAAAAGTATCTCCAGTGGTGACACATGTTGAACCTGTTGTTCCAACAGTGGAACCAGTCATAACACCAGTGACTCCAGTTATTACTCCAGTTCAAGAACCACAAGTATCTTCGGTAGTAACACCAATTGAACCTGTTGTTCCAACAGTAGAGCCAGTTATAACACCAGTGACTCCAGTTATTACTCCAGTTCAAGAACCACAAGTATCTTCGGTAGTAACACCAATTGAACCTGTTGTTCCAACAGTAGATCCAGTTATAACATCAGCAACTCCGGTTATTACTCCAGTTCAAGAACCACAAGTATCTTCGGCAGTAACACCAATTGAACCTGTTGTTCCAACAGTAGAGCCAGTTATAACACCAGTGACACCAGTCATTACACAAAGTGTTGAAACACCAGTAGCGCCAACTTCTAGTGTTAACAATATAGACTTTAGTGCGGTTCAAGAATTTATACCAAATAGTAATAATGTTTCAAATAATGTGGATAATAATGATGTAATATAGATATGGCAACATATCTTTTTCATTATAAAGGAGGATTTATGTTTAATTTATTGGATGTTTCAATAATATTTATTATTTTGTTAACAGGAGCTCTTGGCTTTAAAAGGGGCGTTTTTAAAGAAATAGTTGTTTTTGTAGGAATAATATTGGTTTTTGTGTTGGCATATAAATTCAAAAATATCTTAGGTGATTTTTTAGTTTTAAATTTACCATTTATAAAATTTGGTTCATTTTTACATGGAGCGGAAGCTTTTAATATTATATTTTATCAAACAATCGCTTTTATTGTTATTGCCATTTTATTATATTTGGTTTATGAAATTATTGTTTCCATAACGGGAATATTTGAAAAATTATTAAAGATAACTATTATTTTAGGAATCCCGTCAAAAATATTGGGCTTTTTAGTTGGTTTGGTTGAAGGATATGTTCTTGCCTTTGTAGCTGCGTTTTTGATATCACAACCTATATTAGGATTAGAGTTTGTTGATGACAGCAAATGGGGAAATAAAATAGTTAATAATAGTCCTATCCTTACTAATTTTACAAGTGATACAATTAAAATTATTAATGAAGTTATTAAATTAAAAGATATTGATAATAAGAATGATGTTAACTTAAAACTTATTGATTTAATATTAAAAAATAATGTTACATCTAAAGATGTTGTTCAAAAATTAATTGACAAGAAAAAGTTGAATATTGAGGGAGTTGATACTATAATAGAGAATTATAAGGAGGTCAGATGATTAAGTATTTAAATGGTAATTTTAATGAAGAAATTGCTAATAAAAGAATTTTAGTAGATTTTTACGCTGAATGGTGTGGTCCTTGCAAAATGCAAGGTGAAGTCTTAAAAGATTTTCAGACACTTGATGTTTTAAAAGTTGATGTAGATAAATATCCTAATATTGCTAAAGCTTATGGTATCATGAGTATACCTACAATAATGCTTTTTGAAAATGGTAATATATTAAAAAGTAATGTGGGCTTTATGAATATTGGCGATCTTGAAAATTTTGTTAAGTAGAGTTTGAAACTCTATTTTTTTTGTAAAAAAAAGATGAATTAATCTTCATCTTTACTATATAACCAATTATTAACAGCATTGTCATAATATGTATTTAAATCTTCATCATTTATTTTAATGCCATATTCTTTACGTAATTCAATCAATGCTTTATATTGAAGCTTGCTATCATTTTTAATTTTTTCATCAACTAAGTTATTAATTATTGTTTGTTTTACATCTTCTAAACTTGCTTTTTCTTTTTGTTCTTCTTTATAAATAATATGGTAACCATATGATGTTTTAACAGCGGTTTTAGTGTATTTACCAACTTCAAGATTCATTGCAGCTTTTTCAAATTCACTTTCCATATCGCCTTTGTTGAATGCTTCTAATTTACCACCATTGTTTTTAGTTGAATCATCTTGTGAATATTTTTTTGCTAAATCAGCGAACTTTTCACCATCTTCTAATTTTTTTAATACTTCTTTAACTGTTTCAAGAGCTTTGGTTTCAGCTTCTTTCTTTTCATCATCCGTTGATGCACTTGTTGTATCAACCTTAATTAAAATATGACTTGCAATTATATCGCCAAACATTTCATCATCATAATATTTTTTGATTTCTTTTTCAGTAATATTCTTTTTAACATAATCTTTAAGAGCTAATTCTCTTTTATAAGTAAGAAGAAGACTAACTTTGAAATCATCGATTGATTGATATCCATAATTTTTAAGTGTTTCTAATAATTTGTCTTCACCACCATAATATGTTTTAAGAGTTTCTATTCTTCTATCTAAATATGCTTTAGCAATATCATTTGTTTCATATATTTTATCAAGTATTTTAGTATCAACCATTTCTACTAAATAATTAACTCCATATTCTTCTTTTAATTTATTATATAAATCTTCAACAGAAATATTTAATTTTTCATCATTAAATGAAACTAAAACCTCTTTTCCATCTTCTAATTTAGGAACTTCATGACATCCTGTTAGTGATAAAATCATTACGAAACTTATTATTCCTGTTAATACTTTTTTCATACATCCTCCATTCATACAATATAAATAATAACAAATTTATTAAAAAATGACAACATAATTTACGTTAAAATGATTTGTTGCCCTCACAAAAAAAGATAATTACCATAAAATAATATCGAATATATGAAAAAGGAGGAATTAAATTATGTGTAATAACTATGTATCTTCTTACGCGATTGTTTTAGTTTTATTTATCTTACTAGTGATTATCGTTGGTGCTTATATTTAATTGTTTAGGAGGTGTATTATGAATTGTCAAACACAAACAGAAAACGTAACTTGCCCTAGAACTTCTAACAATGGCTTCTTAATTATTGTAGTTCTTTATATTTTACTTGCTATAATTATTGGTTCTAGGTCTAATGCTATATTCTAAGAGATAAACTCTCTTTAAGCATCTAAGAATGTGATAATATATTGCTTTTAGTAATATTTATTGCATTTTTTATATTGTTTTATAAAGTCCGACAACCTTACCAATAATATTTACTTTATGAAGTATTTCAGTTTCGTTATCATTTAAAATATAGTAACCGTCTTTATAGTTGAATTTCATTATTCTATATTCATTATTTATAATAAAAAGACCTAGTTGGTTATTTTTAGGACATTTACTGGTGTCAACAATTAGATATTCGTTTTTTAAAATATTAAATTCTTTTAGAACATTACTTTTTACATGGTATATTACACATTCTTTATTTAAGAGTGTTAGTTTTTCGCTTGTGTTAATAGCTATTAATGGAGAATTAATCTTATTTAAAGTAATGTTTCTTTTTTTATTATGTTTATAATTTATTAATTTTTTTTCTTGTAATTTGTGTAAGTATGTCCAAATAGTTTTGGTTGATTTATAACCTAATATTTGACATAAATCACGGATAGTAGGTGAATATTCATGCTCTTTTATGTATTCATTAATTGCTTCAAGCACTCTTTTTTCTTTATCATTTAACATATAGCCTCCATTTAAACATTTGTTTCCATAATTAATATATAAGATTGTTTTAGTTAATCATTAAATAAATTAAAAAATATTTTTCTAGAATTAGAGTTTGATTGTCTAATATTAATTGTGGAGGAGAAAGATGCGAAGAATTTGTGTTAGACAGGATGATTTAAAAGATTGTGGCGTTAGTGCTTTATTGACTATTATAAAGTATTACCATGGTGATATATCCAAGGAAACATTAAGGAGAATGACTAAGACAACAAATGAGGGAGTTAGTGCATATGGCTTAATTAAAACTGCGCAGGAATTAGGATTTATGACACAAGCTTTAAAGGGGGATATTAGATTATTAAAAAAAAGTGATTTTCCATTAATCGCTCATATTATTTTAAATAATAGTTACCAACATTTTGTTGTTTTATATGAATTCACTAAAGATACAGTAGTAGTAGCAGATCCATCCGTAGGAATAGAAAAGATAAGTTATGCAAAATGGCAAGAAATATCAACTAATAAATATTTACTTTTCAAACCATATAAAAAAATTCCTAAATTTAATAAAGAGTTAAATTTAAAAAAAATTATAGTTGATTTATTTAAACCATATTTTAATTTTTTAATAATTGTATTCCTTTTGTCACTACTATATACGAGTTTAAATATTATAGGATCTTATAATTTTAAATTAATGATGGATTCTTTAGATGTTAATGATAAAAATATTTTAGTTGTTATCTTAATAATTTTAATTTTTATTGAAATTATAAAAAACTTTGCTGATTTGTTTCGTGGTAAAATAATAAATTATATTAATAGTCAACTTGATAAAATCTTAATCAATTATGTTTATAAACACATTATTTCTCTTCCATATCTATACTATAAAAATAGAACTTGCGGTGATATTATCACTAGAATTAATGATGTTAATAGTATCCAAGAATTTATAAGTAGAATATTTTTAACGTTTTTTATCGATATAATACTTGTTGTTTTTGTATCTATTATGTTATTTAGAATAAGTTATAAATTATCATTAATAACCCTGGTTATTTCTTTGATTTATGTAATTGTTATATTAATTTATAATAAGGTTATTCATCAGTATATAAAGAAAGGAGTTTTAAAGAGTTCATCTGTTAATTCATATTTGGTTGAAAGTATTAATGGTATTGATACTATAAAAGGACTACATATTGAAGATATTGTCTCTTTCAATATGAAAAAAAAGTATGATGAATATGTCAATATTAATCAAAAGACAGGGAATGTTTTATTAAATGAATCATTTTTTAAAGAGAGCATTTATAGTATTGGAGTTTTAATAATAACGTTTATGGGAATAAGTGATATTGCTCTTGAATCTTTAAGTGTTACTTCACTAATTACATATCTAAGTTTACTTTCATATTATTTAGAACCAATAAAAAACATTATTGATGGTCATTTATCACTAAAAAAAACAATTTTATCTATTAAGAGAATTGTAGAATTATTAGAAATAAAACCAGAAGATTTTAAAACATCGTATAAATATGTATCAAAACTTACAGGGGATATTAAAATTGTTAATTTAACTTATTCTTATAATGGTATTAAAAATATTTTTGAAAATGTAAATATGACCATAAAATATGCTAAACGTGTATTAATATATGGTAATAGTGGTGATGGTAAAAGCACATTAATGAAGATTATATTAAAGTATTTAAATGATTATAGTGGTAGTATTTATATTAATAATCGTGATTTGAATTATTATGATTTAGATGATGTTCGTAATAACATATGTTATGTTTCACAAAGTGAAATATTATTTACAGATAGTGTTTATAATAATATTGTTATAAATCGTGATGTTGACTATCAAGAAGTATTAAAAGTTTCTAAGTTAGTTAAAGCGGATGAATTTATAAAGAATATGCCACTTCAGTATGATACTTTGATTGAAGAAAATGGCTTTAACTTATCGGGTGGTGAAAAACAACGTATTGTTTTAGCTAGGACACTCTTAAAGAAAGCGGATATTTATATTTTTGATGAAGCCCTAAATGCTATTGATGTTCAAAGAGAAAGAATGATATTGCACAATATGTTTAAGTATTTAAATGGTAAAACAATTATTGTTATAAGTCATCGTTTTAATAATGAAGATTTATTTGATCAAAAAATTAATTTAGGAGAATTAAATGAATGTTGATTATGAACAAATAGAAAAATATTATGAAAATAATAATATTAGCATCCAAGTTTTTATTTATAGTATTGTTATAAGTTTATTGTTAGTTCTTTTGCTTTTATGTATTACTTGTTTAGAAAAAAATAAATATTATGATAATCAAGTCATAGTAAAAGAAAATAAACTAATAACTATTGTTAAATATAGTGATATTACAAAATTACTTGATAATAATAAAATATCGATAAACAAGAAATATTATAATTATCGCATTAACAATGTAAGTTTTATAAATGGTGATTATAATAATTATTGTGTTGAATTATCACTTGCTTTGAGTGATAACTATAAATTAGAAAATAATATTCTTGATTATCGCGTGTTAATTTCAAAAGAAAGTATTCTTAAATTTTTTGTAAGAATTGTTAAAGGAGGTTAAATGCAAGAAATAGAAAAAGAAGAATTAGAACAAATGAATGGTGGTATTTCCGGTTGGGGTATCTTTGGTATTGGCGTAATTGCCACGTTTATTGTTGGAATAGTTGATGGTATTGCAAGACCACTTAAATGTTATAAGTAAGGAGGATGGGGTATATGCAAGAAATAAAAAATGAAGAATTAAAAAGTGTTATTGGTGGCAGATCAATAAGTGGAGCTATTATAAGTTCCTTTAATAGTTTAGCTAAAACCATTTTTTCATTAGGTCAAGCTTTTGGTAGCGCTATTAGACGAATAACGACTAAAAAATTATGTGGTTGTTATAAATAACATCGTTTTTTGCTAATTTATTTATAAAAAATGTTATTTTTTGTTGTCAAATAAAATATTATTTGATATAATTTATTTGATTTTGACGTGAAGGGAGGGGAAAAAATGACACATGTTGCAGTGAAGAACGGTAATCTTGATGGTGCTTTAAGAAAATTTAAACAAAAAGTTGCTAGAGATGGTATCCCTTCAGAAATCAAAAAAAGAGAAGCTTACGATAAACCAGGAATTCGTCGCCGTGAGGCTAAAAAAGCTGGTATTAAAAACAGTCGTAAACGTGAAAAAAATAACCGTGATTAAGATGGCGTAAAGTCATCTTTTTTTATATTTTATACTTAATTAAGTAATAAAACTTTACAATAAAAAGTGCATAAAAATTTAAAATATTTTCAAACACGATTAAATGTGATATAATTTAATCGAGAAAGGAAAAAATATGAAATACGAAAACAAAATTTTTAATTTATTTCAAAATGGATATTTAAATACAAAGGATGTTGTCAATAATAATATTCCAAGATTTTATTTAACTAAACTAACTAAGGAAAATAAAATAGAAAGAGTAAGTCGTGGAATTTATGTTAGAAAGAATGAATTAGTGGACGAATTTGTTATCTTACAAAGTAAGAGTAAGAATGCAATTTATTCTAATGCTACTGCCTTATATTTATATGGACTATCTAATAGAATTCCAATTAAATATGATATTGCTATTAACAATGGTTATAATGGATCACTTCAAAAAAACAAAAGTGTTAATTTATTTTATACCAAAAGAGAATTATTAAATTTAGGTGTTATTAATCATAAATTGGATTCAGGTAATGTTATTAGAATGTATGATTTAGATAAAACTATTTGTGATATTATTAAAAATAAAAAGAAAATAGACGCCGAATTATTTAATAAGGCCATTAGAGAATATTTTTATGGTAAAGAGAAAAATACTTTAAAATTATATGAGTATGCTAGAAAAATGAATATTTACAACAAGGTAAGAAATACTTTTGAGGTCTTGCAATGATTAAGAATAGGGATAGTTTAAAAGCTAAAGTATCTAATTTGTCTAATAAGATAAATATTCCTAACAAATATTTAATTCAAAATTTTATGTTTGAGGCATTATTGAAAAGAATATCAATGTCTAAATATAAAGACAAATTTATTATTAAAGGTGGCTTACTATTATCGTCTATCTTTGGTGTTAGTTTAAGGAGCACTATGGACTTAGATACTACTATAAAAGGATTACAACTAGATAGAGAAACTATTGCTAGAGTAATTAATGAAATTATTAATATTGATTTAAATGATAATATTAAATTAGAAATCGAAAATATCAAAAATATTAGAGAAGAAGAACAATATTCAGGGTTTAACATTAATTTAAAAGCTGAATTTGATAGTTTAAAAACTAATTTAATGATCGATGTAACAACAGGTGATATTATTACTTATAAAGAAATTGAATACGGATATGTTACTTTATTCGATAACGAAGTTATTGATATTATGACTTATAATTATGAAACGATAGTTGCAGAAAAATTTGAATCCATAATTAGTAGAAATGTGGATAATACTAGAATGAAGGACTATTATGATTTATATATGTTTGTTAATTTAAAATGGAATGATATTAATAAGAATGTTTTAAAAGAAGCAATTATAAATACTGCCAAAAATCGTGGAACATTAAACTATATTGATAATGCAACTAAATATTTAGAATTAATTAATACCGATGTAAGGCTAAAATCACTATGGAATAGTTATCAAAATAATTATGAATATGCAAGCGATATTTCTTTTGACGATACAATAAAAGCTGTTAAAGCAATTAACGATATTATAGTTACAATTATGGTATAACATTAAACTAAAAAAAAATTAATGAAATTCCACTTTTTGTTTTATACTTAAGTGGAATTTTATAATTTAAATTGTATATTTTGGCTTTAATTGTATTTATGTATTTAAATATTTTTACAATAATATTGAATAAGCTTGTATATATTTTTGTGTTAAAATTTATTTTTATCATCATATAATTAATTGGTGATAATGGATGTTTTTTAACAAAATAGATATCAAAATTCGTTTAATTTTAGTATGCTTTATGGCTTTTTTTGTTGTTATAATTTTTAAAGTTATGTATATAGAATTAATTGATTATAAAAAATTATCAACCCTTGCTAATGATTTGTGGAGTAGAGATTTACCAATTCAAGGAGACAGAGGATTAATTCTTGATCGAAATGGTGTAGTGTTAGCAGATAATGTAACAACAACTAGTTTAGTTTTAATTCCTAATCAAATAAAAGATCCTGATAAAGTAAGTGAAACTTTAGCTAAGATTTTGAATGTTAGCAAAGAATCTATGGACAAACACGTTAAAAAGAAAACATCTATTGAAAGAGTTCATCCTGAGGGGCGTGGTCTTGCATATTCTATTGCCGATGAAATTGAAAGTTATGATTTTGAAGGGGTTTATTTAGTTAAGGAATCCAAAAGATATTATCCATATGGTAGTCTTTTATCACATGTTTTAGGTTATGTAGGTATTGATAATCAAGGGTTAAGTGGCATAGAACTTGAATATGATGATTACCTAAAAGGTGAAGATGGCGCGATAAAATATTTTAGTGATGCTAAAGGTAATAAACTAAGTCTTTCGGAAATATACTTAGAAAGTGCTAAAGGTATGAATGTTTACTTGACAATTGATATAAATATTCAACAGTCTCTAGAAAGAGAATTGAGTAATGTTGAAAGCACTTTGATTCCAGATAATAGCTTAGCCATTGTTATGGATCCAAATTCTGGGGAAATTCTTGCTATGGCCAGTAGACCTACATTTGACTCAAACAATTATCAAAAATTCTCACAAGAAGTTATAAATAGAAATCTACCAATATGGATGACATATGAACCTGGAAGCACTTTTAAAATAATAACAATGAGTGCTGCAGTAGAAGAAAAAGTAATTGATATCTTTAATGATACTTTTTATGATAAAGGTAGTGTTAAAGTTAATGGAACCAGAATAGGATGTTGGAAATCATCTGGTCATGGTCAACAAACTTATTTGCAAGTATTAGAAAACTCTTGTAATCCTGGTTTTGTTAAACTTGGTCAATTACTTGGCAAAGATAGATTATTTTCTTATTTTAAATTGTTTGGTTTTGGTAAAAAAACTAATGTTGATTTAAATGGTGAGAGTAGTGGTATTATTTTTCCACTTGATAAAGTAGGAGATCTAGAATTAGCGACCTCAGCTTTTGGGCAGGGCATAAGTGTTACTCCTATTCAACAAGTCACAGCGGTTTCAAGCGTTGTTAACAATGGCACATTGTATGAACCTTATATCGTTAAAAATGTATCAGAACCAATTGCTGATTCAGTCATTATAAGTAATAGCCCCAAAGTAGTCGGTAAGACAATAAGCAAAGAAACAAGCGAGATTATGCGTTATTCTCTAGAAAGTGTTGTTGCGCGCGGTGGTGGTCATTATGCCTTCATCGATGGATATCGCATTGGTGGCAAAACTGGAACAGCCCAAAAAGTCAAAGATGGTCGATACTTAGTTAATAACTATATTATGAGTTTTATGGCTGTAGTTCCTGCTAATGATCCTAAGGCTGTATTATATGTTGCTATTGATAATCCCAAAAAAACAGCTCTTTTATCGAGTTATACAACCGCTCCCGTTGCAAGGCGTATGCTTTTAGATATAATAAGAACGCTAAAAATAAAACGCCAAGAAGGCGGTATTGAAAAAGTTAAACATTGGGATGATCCAGTATATTATGAGATACCTAATGTTATCGGGATGGATTTAAAAAGTGCTAAAAAAAGTTTATATTACTACAATGTAGAATATTCAGGCTATGGTGATATTGTCATTGATCAAAGTCCAAGTGCCAACACTCGTTTAGAAGTGGGAAGCACTGTCAGATTGATGCTTGGAAATAAATAATTTTATGATATTTTCCCTATAATATCATCAATATACTCATAGACTTGATGATATTGTCTAGAAGATACTGCTAAGACATCCAAATTATCACTTATAATTGAAACACCATTATATTCGCGAATCATTTCTATATCATTATTAGAATCCCCAATAACAAAAATATCTTTCGAATTGATGTTTAAATAATTTTGCATATATTGAAGAGACAAGGCTTTACTTACATTTTTAGCCTTAATACATAAATAGATATAATCACCATGGTCATAGTAAAGAAAGTTATAATCATTATGTTTTTCTTTTAATTGATAGAATTTATTTTTAATATCATCCGTCATCTTTAAACTTTCAATAACAACATTAATTCCGGCAATATCTAAGTCATTTTTTAAAACATCACTATATTCTCGTGGATAACATATTTGAATTTCTTTATGATTTATGCTATTAGCAAAAGTTAAAACATCATTAGCAATGTCTTTATTCATTTTATAAAAATTAATTAATTCATCCTTATTATTAAAGATAAAAGAACCATCTGAACAATTAATATAATCATAGTATATATTATATTTAGTTAATTGTTCTTTAATTGAAGTATAGCTTCTACCAGTTGATATTGTTATAATAACGTTTAATTTATGTAATTTTTTTATTTTCTTTTTATTAAGTTTTAAAGCTTTATTATTAGTAAATAAAGTTCCATCATAGTCTGTTACAAACATTTTCATTTTATCACCATTTTTACTTTATCATATTTATTGTTGTTTGACAAATAGGCGGTTTATATGATAATATTGATACACGATGAAGGGGTTGTTTCTTCATATGGAGGGTTTATGGAATATAAATTATTCTTGGATATGGATGACTGTTTAGTAGAGTCTGCCAAATATATTCAAGAGGCTGTTAACAATAATACGCCATATAAGACAGATACATTAAGTTATTTAGAACAAGTTATTGCTGGTCATGAAGCTATTTATGATATTAATGCTCGTGAGATTGCAAGAGCACAAGCATTATCACAACGTCCAGTATTATATGGAATTAATCACATTGGAAGTAACGATATTTTTAAAACGTCGTCATCTTCTTCGCCAATATCACTTGATCAAGTTAGAAATAATCACTGGTATGTTGAACCATTGAAAAAGGTCGAAAACGTTATAAATAATACTAAGTGGAAACGTGAAATGTTCCTTGAAGAACGTGACAATTTTCTAGAGTGTGATAATAAAAAAGAAGTAGGCGACATTGATTATAGTTTTATTTATCAATCAGATCATTTAATTGATGGTGTTTTACCGATGATAAATGATTTGAAAAATGATAATCGATATTCTTTTATTGGAATATTATCGCATCATAATGGTGGTCGTGAAGAAATTGCTAAGAAAAAATTTGTTTTAGAAAGTGGTATATGTTTGCCTTTTTTTGGACTTCGATTCCATCTTGATAAATATACACCTAATGTTAGGAGAGAAAGAAGTTCTAAAGCGTTGTATGTTATGCAAGTATTAAATGTTAATGATTTATCTAATTGTATTTTAGTTGATGATTCTATTGAAAACTTAGATGAATGGAAACGACATGGAGGTATTGCTATTTTATATCGTCCTTTGAGTGTTGATGAACGCCTTCAAGGATACAATGATTATCACCAAAGAGATTATCCAAGAATTACGGTAATGAGTGCTAGTGAAATTGCAATGGCAATAAACTTAACTAAAGGAAGTAGTAAAGTTTTAAAGAAATAGAGTGGTGAATGAATGGAAAATATATTTGTAGATTTAGAATCAATTTTTAATAGTGATGCACGTCAAGAAACTGAACGTATGATAAAAGAAGCTAATTATGTAGCAAGTAGTGAGTATTTAGATAAAACTAATACATTGTATTATGATGGTGATATTTCAGAAGATGATTATCGTAACTTATCTAGAATGCATTATAATGCTAAGGATTTATTATTAGAAAATTTAGATCCCCATCATCCTAATGCTATTGATTATGAGAAAGTATATAATACTTCAAATATTGATATTAATTTTGCATCTTCTATTAAAACATTTGTTAAGGTAGCACATGTATATATAATATTTTATTACAATACTAAAGAAGAATACGATGTTAAACGAAACTTTTGTGAAAAATACTTTGGTAGCGATATTCAAATAATTGGTATTAAATATTATAGTAGAGATTATAATCCTAATATTATTAGACAAAGAACAAATAAAGCTTTGTATATTAGAAAACTTTTAGCAAAAGAAAATTTGAATGGATGTTATTTGTTTGATAAAAGTATTACAGCATGTAGAGAATGGCAAGAACAATCAGGCGTAGCTATGGAAATTCATTCTTTTGAAGATAAGAACCAAGAATTAAAGAAGAGCAAGTAGGAGGAATAATGAATAATCGAAAACGAGTTTTATGTTTGGATTTTGATGATGTTATAATGCGAACGAGGGATTTTGTTGAACCTATAATTGAAAAAAATGCTCCTCTAGCTTCGGAAAAAGGCTTAAAAGAGGCTTTACATGAAGCTCGTAAAGGTTTTATTGATGAAGATGGTGAAAAAGAAATTGTTAATAAACATTTTGATATGAAGGATAGATTCCTAGAAGAAGTAGATAAAGAATATCAAGGTATTATTAACTATGATGAAATAATTAGTATTGAAAATACATATCCTAATGCTGTTGAGTATATTAATTATTTATGTTTATGTGGTGAATATAGTAAAGTTTATATTGTTTCACATTGTAATATTTCACGTGAAGTTGATGCTAAAATAAAGTTTTTAGATAAATATTGTCCACATGTTACTTTTATTCCTGTTCCTTTTCATGTTGAAAAATATGAGAAGAATAAAGTTCGTATGCGGACTAGTAAGGCCAATTACGTTAAAGTATATTTAAATCAAAATGATATACATGATTATGTATTAATTGATGATAGTGCTACTAATGGAAAAGATTGGAAAGAAAATGGTGGAAGATTTATAAAATTCAATCCACATGGCATGGCTGAAAATATTTATGAAATTGGTAATTTAAATCCATTTGATGTTATAGCAAGGGAACAAGATTTACATTTAACAGATGGAAATGAAGGCCGTAAGCGTTAAAAGTGGTTATAAGTTTATATATTTATAAACTTTTTTTTGTAAAAACATTGTCAATTGAAATCAATAAATATTAATAATAAACTGTAAATATAGTATACTTATGTAGGAGGGAAAAAGATGTATTTATTAACAAAAGTAGTTTTAGCAATTATGTTAGGCTTTATAACTAGTGCAATTTTAGGCTTAATTATGGTTCCTCTTTTAAAAAGATTAGGTATTGGTCAAAATGTTAGTCAATATGTTGGTATGCGTCACCAAAAAAAGGCGGGGACGCCAACAATGGGTGGTTTAATATTCATTCTTGCAACTATTATTGTTATTACATTTTTACTACTTACTAATAAAATAGATTTTACGTATGATTTAAAAATTGTCTTTTTTGTCTTTGTTAGTTATTCAATAATTGGTTTTTTAGATGATTATTTGAGTATTAAACGTGGCAAAAATGAAGGCTTAACGATAGTTCAGAAATTATTGTTGCAACTAGTGGTTGCCTTAGTCTTCTTTTATCTTTATATTAAAGCTGGTGGACAAACATCACTTATTGTATCTACTTTAGGTATTCATATTGAGATGAAGTGGTTGTATGGCTTATTTATTTTATTTATCCTTGTGGGAAGTAGTAATGCTGTTAATTTAACGGATGGTCTTGATGGCTTAGCGGCTGGTTTATCGGCGATAGCATTTATTGCCTTTAGCTTAATTTCTTTAATGGTTGGTTATACTGATATGGGAATATTTACGCTTGTATTAACCGGAGCTTTGATGGGCTTTTTGATATATAATGGCTATCCTGCTAAAGTATTTATGGGCGATACTGGTTCGCTTGCTTTAGGAGCTGTAATGGGAACCATTGCCATTATTACTCACCGTGAAATAACTTTACTTATAGTAGCTTTTGTCTTTGTATTTGAAACTTTGAGTGTTATTTTACAAGTATTTTGGGTTAAAACCTTTAAGAAGCGTTTATTTTTAATGACACCTATTCATCACCATTTTGAAAAGTTAGGTTGGCCTGAAATTGAAATAGTGCGTTTTTTCTGGGTTATTGGTTTTGTTTTGGCGATGGCCGGAATTATATTTGGAGTATGGATTTAACTCCTTTTTTTATTGACAATCTTTATTTTTCTAGTAAAATATTAAAAAGGTGATTTTAAGTGAAAGATAAAAAGTTATATACATCATTGCGACCAGCTGCCCATGGCTTAATGAAATTATTATATCGTCCTACAATAACCATTGATGAAGAGATACCACATGAGGAAAAAATAATTCTTGCGGGTAATCATATTCATTTATTAGATGCTGTTTTAGTATCAATGGCAACTGATAGACAAATATACTTTCTTGCTAAAAAGGATGTTTTTAAAGGACCAATGAAGGCTATATTTAAAGGATTTGGTTGTATTCCTGTTGATAGAGATGGCAAAGATTTTGCCACTTTAAAAGAATCAATTGATATTCTAAATCAAGATGGTTGTATTGGTATATTTCCAGAAGGAACACGTAATAGAACGGATGATATTATATTGCCATTTAAATTAGGAACCGTTGTTCTTGCTAAGCGAAGTAAAAGTGATATTATACCTTTTGCTATTACAGGAGATTATAAATTATTTGGAAGTAATTTACATTTACATGTTGGTAAGCGAATTAATACCAAAGATTATGGAGCACAAGAATTGTTAAACGAAACAGAAGATCGTGTTAAGAAGTTAATTTTAAAAGGGTAAGGGTATACTTACTTCTTTTTTTTCATAAAATTAATGGGTGAAATGTATGAAATTTGATAAGTATTTATTTTTATCCGTCATTATTCTTATTTTATTTGGTATTGTTATGATTTATTCAGCAAGTTATGTATGGGCTGAATATAAATTTAATAATCCATACAATTATGTTATTAACCAAGGATTATTTGCTTTTATTGGCTTTTTTCTTATGATTTTACTATCAAAAATTGATTATAACACTTATTATAAATATGCTAACCATTTGTTAATTATATCGTTTGTTTTGCTTATTTTAGTTTTAATTCCTGGTATAGGTGTTGTGCGTAATGGTAGTAGATCATGGTTTGGTATTGCTAGTTTTGGTGTGCAACCAAGTGAACTTGCTAAAATGAGTTTAATTATTTGGACTAGTAAATATTTATCAAAAAGTAATAAATTTATTAAAGATTATAAAAAAGGTGTTATTCCGGTATTAGTAATTCTAATGCTCTTTTTTGGTCTAATTATGTTAGAACCTGATTTTGGTAGTGGCATGATAATTGTTGTAAGTATTATTGCTATTTTATTTATCGCTGGGGTTAATATGAAGTTTTTTATAATCCTTGGTATTTTAGGAATAATTGGTATTGCTTTGTTAATTATTATTGCGCCTTATCGAATGGATCGGATAACTTCGTTTTTAAATCCTTGGAAAGATCCTTTGGGAACGGGTTTTCAAATTATTCAAAGTCTTTATGCTATTGGTCCAGGTGGTCTTTTAGGAACAGGCTTTCTAAAAAGTCGACAGAAACATTTCTATTTACCGGAACCTCAAACAGACTTTATTTTCAGTATAATTTCCGAAGAGTTTGGTATCATGGGTGTTATTATTGTTACTGGCTTTTTTATGTTTATTATGTATCGTTCAATTAGAGTGTCGCTTAAAGTAGAAGATTCTTTCGCTAAGTATTTATCATTTGGTTTAATTTTTCAGTTAATTGTTCAAACTATTTTAAATTTATCTGTTGTTATAGGACTAGTTCCCGTAACTGGAGTAACCTTACCATTTCTTTCATATGGTGGTAGTTCCCTTTTAGTTAGTATGATAAGTATTGGTATTATTTTGAATATTTCTAAATACACTAAATGATAAAAAGTATCAAAAAGTATGGACATTTTTATGTTAGTATGTTATATTTTAATAGTAATCATTACTATTAAGGAGTTTTTATGGGGTTGTATCGTAATACTAAGCAGAGTGCATTAATATTAAATATTATTAATGAAAGTTCTGATCATTTGACAGCATCAATGATTTATGAAAAAGCCAGATGTATTATCCCTAATATAAGTTTAGGAACGGTTTATCGTAATTTAAATAGTTTGTATGATGCTAATAAAATAAGAAAAGTAATAAGCGGTGATGAGGAAGTTCATTATGATAATGTTTTAGTGACACATAATCATTTTATATGCTTAAAATGTCATAAAATTATTGATGTATGGGAAAGACCAAATATTAAAACTGATAATAGTTTTGGAGTAGTAACTGATTATGAAATATATTATAAAGGACAATGTAATGAATGTCTTGGAAAGAGGTAATAATGGAACTAAAAGGAAGTAAAACAGAACAAAATTTATGGGAAGCTTTTGCTGGTGAAAGTAAGGCACGTAATAAGTATACGTATTATGCTAGTAAAGCTAGAAAGGATGGTTATGAGCAAATCGCTGCTATCTTTGAAGAAACAGCTAACAATGAAAAAGAACATGCTAAATTATGGTTTAAACAATTAATGGGTGGCGATATTCCTTCTACACTTGATAATTTACATGATGCGGCTGAAGGTGAAAATTTTGAATATACAGATATGTATGCAAGAATGGCTCGTGAAGCTCGTGAAGAAGGTTTTACTAAAATAGCTTATTTATTTGAAGAAGTTGGTAAAATTGAAAAAGAACATGAAGAAAGATATCGTAAATTAATTGCTAATATTGATGAAGGCATGGTTTTCAGTAAGGATGATGATAGAATTTGGATTTGTCGTAATTGTGGTCATGTTGTTATTGGTAAAAAAGCTCCGAAAGTATGTCCAGTATGTAATCACCCTGAAAGTTATTTTGAAGTAAAAGCTGAAAATTACTAAAATTTAAATTAATACTAATAGACAAATTAATTTATTGGTGTTACAATATCTACATATTTATTGGTAATTGGGAAGTAGTAACATAGGTTTTGTTAAAAGAGAGTTAGTGTAAGGTGTGAACTAATAACAAATAATATGTGAATTCAGCTCATAGATAAAACGTTAATCGCGTTAAGATATTGAGAATAGAAATACTATTAAAGTAGGATGGTACCGCGCTTTAGCGCTCCTATTAGATAGTATTTTTTTTAGGAGGAAGTATGCGTTTATATAGGAAAGCTGTCCTAATTGTGCATGGTTTTACAGGTAGTTTATATGATAATGAGTATTTGATGAACTATTTAGAATATGACCGAGAATTTGATGTTTATGCAAAAACCTTGCCAGGACATGATCATGATAGATTTGAAAATTCTAAATATACAGATTGGATTAATTTTGTAGATGAAGAAATTGAAACTTTAATTAAGATGGGCTACCATAGTATTTATGTTGTGGGACATTCTATGGGGGGCATCCTTGCATCCATTGCTGCCATTCGTCATAAAGAAGTGAAAAAACTTGTTTTGGTAAATGCAGCCTTTGATTATTTTAATTTTAAACAGAATAAAAAAGATTTCTTTGAAAGTCGTGATTTCGATAAGTATAAAGGATTAATTGATAAATTATTGAGAACTTCACCAAGATTTATTTTAGAGTTTACTAAACTTGTTAAAAAGAATCGTGATGTTGTTGAAAATATTGATTGTGATGTCTTAATATTACAAAGTTTGGAAGATGAAATTATTCCAAGGGAAACGGCAGAGTTTATATATAATAATGTATCGTCTAAGAAAAAACACTTAACGTATTTGAAGGGGTGTTCACATGTTGCTCTAAAAGGAAAACGTAAGTATGATATAAGTCAATATATTAGATGTTATTTAAAGGGAGGATTAAAATGGAAAAAAATCAAGACATACGAGTTATAGAAATAGAAAAGCAATTGCTTAATGATTTAAGCAAGGTAGATAATAAAAATGATTTAGCAATGGTTAAAGCTAAATATTTAGGAAAGAATGGTATTGTAACAGAGATTACTAAAGATATGCGTTCATTAAGTAATGAAGAACGTATTAGCATTGGTAAATATGCTAAAGCTTCACGTGATTTAGTTGAAACATTATTAAATGAAAGAACCTCTTTATTAGAAGAAGAATTATTAAATAAGCGTTTAATGAATGAAAAAATTGATATTACTATACCAAGTAAAAGAATAGTTAATGGTAGTATTCATCCATTTAATAAAGTTGTTATGGATATTGAAGATTTGTTTGTATCAATGGGATATGATGTAGCATTTGGACCTGAACTTGAAAGTGATGAGTATTGTTTTCAAAAGTTAAATATTCCATTAGGTCATCCTGTAAGAGATACCCAAGATAGTTTTTATGTTGATAGCGAATATTTATTAAGAACCCAAACTTCATCAGTGCAAGCAAGAACAATGATGGCTAATAAGGATAAAACACCTATTAGAATGATTTGTCCAGGTAAGACATACAGAAGAGATGATGATGCTACACATTCACATCAATTCGGTCAAATTGAAGGCTTAGTAATTGATAAAAATATAACTTTATCTGATTTAAAGGGCACTCTTGAAATAATGGCTCGTCATATTTTAGGAGAGAAAACGAATGTTCGTTTCCGTCCTAGTTATTTTCCGTTTACAGAACCTAGTTTTGAAGTTGATGTAACATGCTTTAATTGTCATGGAACAGGTTGTTCGTTATGTAAACAAACTGGTTTTATTGAATTATTAGGAGCTGGAATGGTTCATCCAAATGTTTTAAAGATGAATGGATATGATCCAAACAAATATACTGGTTTTGCTTTTGGTATTGGAATTGATCGTTTAGCAATGATGAAATATGGTATTACAGATATAAGATATATGTATACAAATGATATAAGATTTTTGAAACAATTTACAAAGGATGGTGAGTAGAATGTTATTAAGTCATAAGTTTTTAAATGAATATGTTGATACTAAAGATATTGACATGGAAAAAATTGCCGAAGATATGACGAATGTTGGTAATGAATATGCCAGTGTATCAAAATTATTACAAGGAACTAATCTTGTTGTTGGTGAAGTTTTAGAATGTGAAAATCATCCTGATAGTGATCATTTACATGTTTGTAAAGTTGATGTTGCGGATGAAGTTTTACAAATTGTATGTGGTGCTCCAAATGTTCGTAAAGGTTTAAAAGTAATAGTTGCTAAAGTAGGAGCAGAACTACCATCCATTGTTATTAAGAAAAGCACTATTCGTGGAGTTGAATCTTGTGGTATGCTTTGTTCATTAAGAGAACTTGGAATAGATGTTAAATATTTAAAAGATAAGGATATTAATGGTATTTGTGAACTTCCAAGTGATGCTAAGATTGGGGATGATCCACGCTTTTCATTAGAGATGGATGATGAAATAATAGATTTTGAATTAACAAGTAATCGCGGAGATTTATTAAGCATTCTTGGAATGGCTTATGAAGTAGGTGCTATTTATAATCGTAGGGTTAAAGATATTGATTTAGAATACCCAAAAACTTCTTTAGATACACCATTTAAAATTTCAGTTAATACGCAAAAATGTCCATTATTTTTAGGAAGAATTGTGCGTAATGTTACCATTAAAGAAAGTCCTACCTATATTAAAAATCGTCTTATTGCCTCTGGTATAAGACCTATAAATAATGTTGTTGATATTTCTAATTATGTAATGTTAGAAACAGGTCAACCATTACATTTTTATGATTTAGATAAGTTAAATGGTAATTTAAGTGTTCGTATGGCTCAAGATAATGAAGAATTAACAACCTTAGATGGTGTTAAACGTTATTTAAGTAATGATGATATTGTTATTACAAGTGATGATAAAGCTATTGGTCTTGCTGGTGTTATGGGTGGTATGGAAACTGAAGTTAGTGAGAATACTAAAAATATCTTTATTGAATCAGCTATTTTTGATAGTATTAGTATTCGTTTAACATCTAAGAAAATTTTACGTAGTGAAGCATCTAATCGTTTTGAAAAAGGTATTGATCCTAGGAGAACATACATGGCTATTGAACGTAGTGCTAAATTATTATGTGAGTTAGCAGGTGGGATTGCTAGTGATAAATTATTAGAATACAACACATTAGAGATAAAAGATAAAGTAATTGATATTAATGTCAATGAGATTAATAATTTATTAGGTTTAAATATTCCTCATGATGAAATAGTAGATATTTTCAAACGTTTAGGCTTTATGGTTAATGAAGATAAAAATAATTTACAAGTAGTAGTGCCTACTAGAAGATTGGATATTACTATTAAAGAAGATTTAATTGAAGAAGTATCGCGTATTTATGGTTTATCAAAAGTTGTTGGAAAACAACCTTGTCTTGAAATAAAAAAAGGAAGTTATGATAGTTGGACAAGAGCTATTCGCCAAAAGATGGCGTCTCTTGGTTTGAATGAAACATTAAGTTATACTTTAATTCCAAATAGTGAAAGTCATAAATATACTCTTGATGAATATGAAGAAATCAATGTGCAAGATCCAATGACAGATGATCGTAGGACTCTTCGTTATAGTTTAATTCCAAGTTTATATGCAATATTTGAATATAATGATAAACGTAATAATCATGATGTTTCAATTTTTGAAATAGGTAAGGGTTTTTCTAAAAGAGATGGACAATACTTTGAACAAAATAAACTTGCCGTTTTAATGAGTGGTAATATTTCAAACGGCTTATATGAAGAAAAAGTTGATTTTTATCATATAAAAGGAGTATTAGAGAATTTATTTAATAGTTTAGGATATGCTAATCGTTATACCTTGAATACTTCTAATCTTCCTAAGGAGTATCATCCTTTTAGTAGTGCCTCAATTGATTTAAATGGCAATTTAGTTGGATATATTGGTAAAATTCATCCAAATGAAACAAAAAAAGATGTATATATTTTAGAACTTGATTTAGATAAAATAAAAGATGTTAAACCAACAAAGATACAATTCAAGGAAATAAGTAAGTATCCTAGTGTTATTAAAGATATTGCTTTTATTGTTCAAGAAGATGTTACTAATGAAGAATTAGTTAAGGCAATTAAACAATTCGGTGGAAAACATTTAATTGAAGTTTCTTTATTTGATGTTTATCGTGGTGAAAGTATAGATAGTGATAAAAAATCAATGGCTTATAATTTAACTTTCCAAAATCAAGATAAAACCTTAACGGATGAAGAAGTTATGGAATTATTTGAAAGAATTATTAATGGTGTTACTAAGAAATTTAAATGTTCATTACGTGATAAATAGGAGTCTTTATGTATTATTATATAATATTACTATTTTTAGCAGTCGTTCCATCATATACCCTAGCAAGATATGTTTATCAAAATGATATTATAGAAAAAGAATCTAAGAGTCTTTTAACAAAGTTGTTTTTTGGAGGATTTTTAAGTGCTTTAATAGCGATTGTTATTTCATTAATAATTGATTACTTTGTGAAATCAGATGAAATGCTTACATCACTCCCTAAAACTTTTATCTATGCCTTTTTAATGGTTGGGGTGGTTGAAGAGACAAGTAAATATATTGTTTTAAGAAAAATTACTTGGAATAATTGTGAATTTAATTATATATATGATGCTTTAGTATATGCAACATATGTATCACTAGGATTTGCTACGATTGAAAATATTATGTATGTCTTCTCATATGGTATTCAAACTGCCGTAACAAGAGCTTTATTAGCTGTTCCTGGACATTTGTCTTTTGGAATATTTATGGGGTATTTTTATGGTTTTAGTAAGAAATATTATTTGAATAATGATAGTAAAAATTATAAAATTAATAATTTATTAACGCTTCTTGCACCTTCTCTTGGACATGGTATATTTGATTTTTGTCTATTTAGTAATAATTCAATATTCTTGTTAGGATATTTTGTATATGTTGTTATTTTATTTAAAGTAGCATCAAATTTATTAAAGAAAGTATCAAAAGAAGATATGCAATTAGTTAATATCAATTCTTTTCATTATTGTCCATATTGTGGTAGTGTAGCAAAGGGATTATATTGTAGTAATTGTGGTAATAGATTATACAAATAAGTGTGAATATGAAATACTTATTTGTATTTTTTATTGTTTTAGGTTTTAAAATGTTATATACTATTTTTAGTTATATTAGTAGAAAGTTATGTGGTGTGTTTATGAAAAAAAGAGTAATTAGTGCGATTGTTATGATTTTAATATTTGTTCCTTTAATGATAATTGGCAAGCTTCCTTTTAAAATATTGATGACAATTGTGGGGTTGTTGGGATTAAAAGAACTTTTAGATTTAGAGAAGGGAATACCTAATTTTATTAAGTATACTTCATATATATTTGTAGCGTTACTTATTTGGTTTAACTCTAAAGGAATAACGGATGCTTTTAAATTTGATTATAAAATCCTTTTAGGTATTAGTTTATTTTATTTTCTCTTTATTGTCCTAATAGGTAATAATAAAAAATATAATTATAAGGATGCTTTATTTATATTAGGTGCTATATTTTTAATGAGTATTTCTTTTAATGGTTTTGTTGTTGTTCGGAGTTTTGGCTTTATTGAACTTGGTTATTTATTTTTAATTGCAACTTTAACTGATACTTTTGCCTATTTTAGTGGTAGTTTATTAGGAAAGCATAAATTGTCTTCTTTATCACCTCATAAAACCGTTGAAGGATCAATTTGGGGTAGTGTTTTAGGAACTCTTTTAACGAGTCTTATATATGTATCTATCGCTTCAAAATGGGCGAATTGGCCAATGATTTTGTTAACAACTTTTGCACTAAGTATAATTGGTCAATTTGGTGACTTGTTTTTCTCAAGCATTAAACGTTCATACAATGTGAAAGATTTTAGTAATATAATCCCTGGACATGGTGGTATATTAGATAGATTTGATAGTTTAATCTTTATTTTGATTGGTTATATATTAATATTATTATAGGAGGATTTATGATATTATCAATTATATGTTTTGTTTTAATTTTAAGTGTTATTGTTATTGTTCACGAGTTTGGTCATTTCTTTTTTGCTAAACTATTTAATATTTATGTTTATGAATTTTCAATAGGAATGGGACCAAAGATTTTTAGTAAGAAAGATAAGAAAGGCGAAACGGCTTATTCGATTCGGGCAGTGCCAATAGGAGGATTTGTGCAACTTGCTGGTGAAGGCCTGGACGAAGATAATAAATTACCAAAGGATCGTTTACTACAATCTAAACCCGTTTGGCAAAGGTTTTTAGTTATGTTTTTTGGAGCAGGTAATAACTTTATTCTTTCTATATTAGTATTATTTATTATTGCTTTATTTGTAGGAGCTGCTAATACAAGTAATGTTATTCCTAGCGTTATTGAAGGATCTCCTGCAGCGGAAGCTGGTTTGATGGCTGGTGATAAAATTATTGCTATTGATGGTAATCGCACAAAGACCATGGATGATTTACAATTATATTTAGCCTTAGCAAAAGGTGAGACGACATTTAAAGTATCACGTGATAATAAAGAATATATATATAGTGTTAAACCACTTGAAGGTGACGAACAAAAAGCCAAAGGATATAGTTATGGTATTACTTTTACCAATGAACGCGAGCATGGTTTTGTTCCAGCTGTTAAATACGCTTTTTCTAAATTCTATGGCATTATAAGACAACTTTTATTAACCCTTAAACAATTATTTACAGGTGGAGTTGGTATTAAAGATTTATCAGGTCCAGTTGGTATATATTCTGTTGTTGATGAAACAAGAAGCACCGGTTTTGCTAACATTTTATATTTATTGGCATTGTTAAGTGCTAACGTTGGTTTTATTAATTTAATTCCTTTTCCAGCCTTTGATGGTGGAAGAATTTTATTCCTAATTATTGAAAAAATAAAAGGTAAACCTATAAAGCCAGAAGTAGAAAATAAGATTCATACCATTGGTTTCCTAATATTAATAGGCTTAATTATTTTTGTAACATTTAATGATATAATTCGCTTATTCAAATAAAATTGACATTTTATATACTTTATGATATAATGTAAGCGTTTTGAAAAGAGGTTTTAGAAGGAGTGATAGTATGTTTGAGACATTAAGAGATACTGAATATTATAAGAATTTAGCTATAGAGTTGGATAATAAAATTAAAACATATGAAAAGGCATATGATGTTGTCTATGAAATTGCGGTTGTTCATCGTGATGAATTTACCAAGGAAGAACGTTCAGAAGCTGTAAATAGTTATGTTGATTTTTGTAAAAAAGAAAGAATAGGCTATAAATTTGGTGAAAGAGTTCATCAAAAAGAATTAGAGGCATCAAAGCTTCAATTAGATAAACAAATAGATATTTTAAGAAAACAAAAAGAAAATTGTGAACTTATTGTTAATTGGAAAGAAGAAAAAGATGCTTTAAAAAATAATTCAGTTCCAGAACGTGTTCGTGAACAATTAAAAGAAGATGCTATTAAATCTTTAGATGGTGGAAGACCATATACTACGGAAGAATTAGATAGAGAATATAAAAAATTAGAAAAAAAATATATTAAAAATCGCAAAGAACAATTGCCAATAATGAAAAAAGAATATAAAAATGCTGCTAAATCTTTAAGAAAAAGCAATGGTATTAAGTCTGTTTATACCTCATCAGTTAGTTCAATTAAAAGACCTTTTTATAATGCTTATGCAAGAGTTCATAATTTTAATAATGAACTTAGAAAGATGCCGGCTTTTAATGTTCCTTTAAAACTTGCTTTCTGTGTTGCAGGTTTAGGGGCTGTTGGTTATTTAGGTATAGCTCCAGCTGTTCCATTTATTATTCCAGCTATTGGTTTAGGAATTGTTGGAGTTAGTGCATATACAACCTTTAAACATCTTTTCTCAGATAGAAAAAATCCACCAATGGATATGGAATATATTGGTAAAAGTAGTGTTCGTGATAGTTTATCACGTGCAGTTACGAGCCGTAAAGTAAATGGTAAGGTTAATTCAAATATTTATTCTAAAAGTTTAATAGATAAGTTAGCAGGTTTAGGTAAACCAATACCAGCTATTGAGGAACCAACTCAAGTAGAAAATACGGTTGATAGTAATGGTGAAGAAATTGGAAATCCTGAACCAGAACGTGA
This sequence comes from uncultured Bacilli bacterium, assembly GCA_934167885.1. Classification (GTDB taxonomy): domain Bacteria; phylum Bacillota_I; class Bacilli_A; order RF39; family UBA660; genus RUG12783. The sequence continues at coordinate 20 of CAKPMB010000010.1, read as the reverse complement.
AGAACCTTCGAATGAAGAAG
>CAKPMB010000009.1 GCA_934167885.1 uncultured Bacilli bacterium | reverse complement strand
GAAGTTAAAGGCAATAACTACTGCCTAAACAATGGTTTCAATAAACTAGTTGATTGTATGTTAGTAAGTGATAGTTTGAGTGAATCCGTTGATAGTGCTAAAACCAATATTATCAATAAGGGCGAACCAAATTTTAATGATACCGCTCCAACGTATACATACATTGAAAATATTGAACAAAATAAAAGCAATGTTTACATTACTAATAAAAATACCTTTTATTTTTCAAAATCTTATACTTTTAATTCAGAATTAGGAACATATACTTTGACTAATACTATCATTGATAAATTGAGTGATAAATATATTGGGTATTATACTTTAGGAACAACGGGGGATGCAGGGTATCAAAATGGTAATAAAATGTATAAGATAAACAAAGTTAATATTACGGAAACTGAAAATAATAAGATATTTGAAATTTCCAGTGCTGATGTTTATACCTATAAAGTTTTTGGAACAATTCAATCAGAAGTAGGTTTATATAAGACGGTTGATGATTATGGTGATGTTTATTATTACCGTGGTAATGTTCAAAACAATAATGTTTATTTTGGAGGATACTATTGGAAAATAATAAGAATTAATGGTGACAATTCACTTAGAATGATTTATCAAGGAAAAAGTCCGACTGGTAAAGGAACATCTACATCTATTAATAATACCTCATATCAATATAATACCAGAATTAGTGATCCAACGTATGTAGGTTATATGTATGGCAAAAATTTTGATCATCAAATTGGTAATGAAATAATATATGATATCTTTCAAGCATCAACAAAGTATTATTTTTCTGACTCATATGAATTTGATGAAACAAGTGAAATATATAAATTAAAAGGCAATATGAAACAAGGCACGCTTAGTGAGATGAAAGATGAGTTCGAAACATATCCATACACATGTATAAGCACAAGTTCAACTGAATCATGTGAAATATTAATAAAGATAAATAGTTTTGTATCCGAAACAAGTGCGAAAGTTCAATATTATTCGTATTCCTCAACAAGTCTAGATGGCACAAGAACCAATGAAATATCTAACAACATTAAAATACAACTTGATAAATGGTATGAAACAAATATATTAAATAATTATGATAGTGATGGTAATTTGCTTGAAAATTATATAGTTGATGCAACGTTTTGTAATGACCGAAGTATAACTGATAAAACATATAATTCTGGTTATCGTGTGGATGTAGGCACTAGTTATTCAGCTTATAGTCGCTTTGCCAAAATTAATCCATCAGTTCCTACATTAAAATGTTCAAGTGATATGCGTGATAAATTTAGTGTGACATCATCCTATGGCAATGCTAAATTAACATATCCTATTGCCTTAATAACCGCGGATGAAGTAGTGTTGGCAGGTGGGAGATATAATTTAAAAAATAGTGACTTTTTTCTAGCTAATGGTTTTAGCCAATGGACGATGACACCATCACTTTATGATGGAAGTTATCAAACTTCAAGTATTTGGAATATTCGTCCAGACGGCTTACTAACCCATTGGTCATACACGACTTCATCCTATGCGGCAAGACCTGTTATCAATATTCGGGCTGATGTTTTAATTTCTCAAGGTGATGGAACTATCAATAATCCTTACACGTTATCCGTAGAATAAAAATTTCTAAAAAAATATTGACAAATGAAAAAAACACTATTAGAATTGTTGTTAACAAAACGATGATTTAGAGAAGTAATGCTAATAAACTTAAAAGCGAGTTAGGTTTGGTGTAAGCTAACAAAGAAATATTAGGATGAATAACACTAAGGAGTATTTTATTGAAACAATAGTAAATAAAGTCGTATATATACGTTATAATATAAAAGATTATCAAAATTGATAAAATTTGGGTGGTACCGCGGAATAATTTCGTCCCTTGGATGAAATTATTTTTTTTTGTATAAAAGTGTGTTACTATATCTAAAAAGTTTTGATAGAATTTGGGTGGTACCACGATAACTTCGTCCCTTGGGACGAGGTTATTTTTTTATGGAGGATAGAATGAGTAAATGGAATAAAGAAATAATTGATGATTATGCTAATAAGTTATTAATTGGTTTAACGGATGAAGAAAACCAAATGGTTTTATTAGAATTTGAAGAAATAGATAGAAATATTGATTTAATTAATAAGATTTCAAATATTGAAAATGTTGAACCAATGTCACATTGTCTAGATGATTTTGTTTTTGAATTAAGAGAGGATGAAAATCCTGTTAATGTGCCTAAAGAAATTATATTTAAAAACTGTGATTCAATGAAAAATGATGAAGTTAAAGTGCCAAAGGTGGTGAAATAATATGGATTATATGTCAAAATCTATTGAAGAATTGCATGAACTTTTAATTAAAAAAGTTGTGACTAGTAACGATTTAGTTAAAGAGGCATTAATTAAAAGTCATATGGTTCAAGATGAATGTAATGCTTTTATTACCATTTTAGATGAAGCTAAAGGTGTTAAAGTAACTGATTCCTTACTATCAGGTATTCCTTTTGGAGTAAAAGATAATTATTCTACTAAAGATGTTTTATCAACAGGTGGCTCTAATACTTTGCGTGATTATATTCCTTTCTTTACTGCCACAGCGGTTGTTAATTTGGAAGCTAAAGGGGCAGTCGTAGTTAATAAAACAAATATGGATGAATTTGGTATGGGTGGAACAGGAACAACAGGTTTTACGGGTATAACCAAAAATCCTTGGAATCATCAAAGAATGTGTGCTGGATCTTCCTCTGGTTCTGCATGTGCAGTTGCAAGTGGCGTTTATCCATATGCTCTTGGAACGGATACGGGGGACTCAATTCGTAAACCAGCTGCTTATTGTGGAATTGTAGGCTACAAACCAACTTATGGTATGATATCTCGTTTTGGTGTGTTCGCTTTCGCTAGTAGTTTAGATCATTGTGGTGTTTTAACAAGAAATGTGAAAGATGCTGCTTTAGTTGTTGATGGCATGAAGGGCCAAGATTTTTATGATATGACTTCGTGGGATTCTAGTAATATGCATCTTTTAGAGTCAATAGATGGTCATGTTAAAAATAAAAAATTATGTTATATAAAAGAGTTATGCGACATAAATGAGTATGATAATCCATCTAAAGAATTGTGTGAACATTTAAGTAATTTTATGGACAAAATAAATTTATGCAAAAGTCTTGGTATGCAAGTTGAGTGTGTTTCGGTTGATAGACATTTGTTAGATGCTGTGCAAAGTGTATATCGCGTTATATCTTGTGCAGAGGCAACTTCTAATATGTCTAATTTAACTGGTATTGTCTTTGGACCACGTGCAAGTGGTAATACATATGAAGAAATAATGCGTAATTATCGAACAACTGGTTTTTCACCACTTATTAAAAGACGCTTTGTTATTGGATCATATGTCTTACAAAAAGAAAATAAAAATCGCTATTTCTTTAATGCTCAAAGAGTTAGAAGATTATTAGTTGATAAATGGAAAGAATTATTTAAAAATTATGATGCTATTATTTTGCCCGTTAGTAGTGGCATTGCACCTCGCTTTGATGAAACTAAAAAAATTGATAATAAAATAATGGCACTTGAAGAACATTTACAGATTGGTAATTTTGGTGGCTTTCCATCTATTACTATTCCTTCAGGTTTTATTAATGGTATGCCTGTTGGTTTAAATATAACTGGTAATGTCTATGATGATATTAACGTTTTAAATATTGCATATGCTCTTGAAGATAAAATGCCATATAAAAATCAAATTGCAAAGGAGACAAAAGATGAGTGATAAATATAAAGCTATTATTGGTATTGAAATGCATTGTGAAGTTAGTATGACTAAGACCAAAGTCTTTTCTAACTCAAAAAATGCTTATCTTGAAGAGCCTAATGTTAATATTAATGCTATTGATTTAGGTTTTCCAGGAATATTACCAATTGTTAATAAAGAAGCAGTTAAAAAAGCTTTAATAGCAAGTATTATTTTAAATTGTCAACAACCAGAGTATTTGTATTTTGAAAGAAAAAATTATTATTATCCTGATTTACCAAAGGGTTATCAATTAACACAAGAAACAAAACCTTGTCCTATTGGAATAAATGGAAGTTTAAAATATATTTGTAATGATGAAGAAAAAGTTGCTTTGATAGACAATATTCATTTAGAAGAAGATGCTGCAAGTTTGGATCATTATCAAACATTCTCAACTATTAATTATAATCGTTGTGGTAATCCATTGTTAGAACTAGTAACTTATCCATGTTTTCATAATAGTGAAGAAGTATTAGCATTTATTGAAACAATGATATCGATATATCGTTATGCCGGAATAAGTGAAGCTGATAGTAAAAAAGGCCATATAAGATGTGATGTTAATATTTCTATCATGGAAAGTGATAAAAATGAGCGTGACGTTAATAATTATGGCACAAGAGTAGAGATAAAAAATGTATGTTCATTAGGTGGTATTAGAGATGCTATTAATTATGAAATTAAGCGTCAAATTAAACTAAAAGAAACACTAGAATACGACAAAATGGAACAACAAACAAGAAGATGGGATGAAGAAGAAGCTAAAACCTTCTTTATGCGTAGCAAGGTTGATGCTATAGATTATAAGTATTTTATAGAACCAAATATTCCAAAATATCGTATTAATAAAGAATTATTAGAAGAAATAAAACAGCAAATTCCTAAAATGCCCAATGAATTATTAAAATATTATCAAGAAGAATTAAAATTATCAACGTATGATGCTAATGTTTTAATAAAAGATAAAAAGATAAGTGATTATTATAATGAAATTGTTTCAATGAATTTAGATCCTAAAGAAGCATGTTCATGGGTAAGCACTGTTATTTTAGGTTCAATGAATAAACTAGACAAGACTTTAGAAGAATTAGGGATAACTCCTAAAATGCTAGGAGGCGTTATAAAATTAGTTTTTGAAAATAAATTATCACAAAATAATGCTAAAAAGATAATTTATCGAGCAATTGATGAACAAAAAGATCCATTAAAAATAATAGAAGAAGAACATTTGATGCAAATAGATGATGATGAACTAATTATTAAACTTATAAATGCATCATTTGATGAATTCCCTGATATTGTAAGACAATATAAAGAAGGAAAAGAGTATGTCGCTAATTATTTTGTGGGACAAGTTATGAAAAAAACCAAAGGACAAGCTAATCCTACAAAAACACTAGCAATTATTAAAGAAGAAATTAAAAGGAGATAATATGCAAGATAATATATATAGAACCAAGTTATGTGGTGATTTATCAGAAGATGATTTAGATAAAGAAATTACCGTTTGTGGCTTTGTTGATTCCATTAGAGACCATGGAGGAATACTATTTCTAGATTTAAGAGATTCAGAAGGAATATTACAAGTTAAATCTGAAAATAATGAGATGTTTGCAGGTTTAAGAAAAGAAAGTGTTGTTCAAATTCATGGCAGGGTTATAAGACGTAGTTTAGATGATATAAATGATAAAATTAAAAGTGGTAAAGTTGAATTAGTCGCTTATAATGTTAAAGTTTTAAGTGAATGTTTAGTTGACCTTCCTTTTGAAATAAAAACCTCTAAAAATGTATCAGAAGATATAAGATTAAAATATCGTTATTTAGATTTAAGAAATCCTAAAATGCATAAAATAGTTTTATTACGAAGTAAGGTATTAAATTATATTCGAAATATCATGGTTAAGGATGACTTTGTAGAAGTTGAAACACCTCTTCTTACAACATCTTCTCCAGAGGGAGCAAGAGATTTTGTGGTGCCATCACGCCTTTATCATGGAAAGTTTTATGCTCTTCCACAAGCGCCTCAAATTTATAAACAATTGTTAATGGTGTCAGGCTTTAATAAATATTTTCAAATCGCCCCATGTTTTCGAGATGAAGATACCAGAAGTGATCGCACTTTAGAGTTTTACCAATTAGATATTGAAACAAGTTATCCTGAAATAGACCAATTATACAAATTAGGGGAAAGCATTTGTTTAAAAATATTTAAAAAATTTAGTGATAAGAAATTATTATATAAAAAATTTCCAAGAATATCCTATAGTGATGCCATGCTTAAATATGGCACTGATAAACCTGATTTACGTAATCCTCTTGAAATTATTGATTTAACAAATGAATTTATGGATACTTCATTTAAACCATTTAGAAATACCACTGTTCGCGGAATTAAAGTTGATGGTCTAAGTGATAAAACTAATTCTTGGTATAACGATATTGTATCGTATGCAGAAAGTATTGGTATGCCTGGTATTGGATATATTAATGTTTTGGATGATATGAGTTTTAAAGGTCCAATTGATAAATTTTTAACCGATGAAGAACGTAATAGTTTAATAAAAAAAGCTAAACTAACAAAGGGAAGTGCCTTATTTTTTATAGCGGATAAAAGAAATTATAACCGCTATGCTTCTTTAATTAGAACCTATTTAGGCAAAAAATTAGGTTTAATTGATGATAATGTTTATGCCTTTTGTATAATTAATGATTTTCCAATGTTTGAATATTCAGATGAAGAAGACAAACCAATTTTTGGCCACAATCCATTTAGTAAACCAAAGGCAACAATTAATGATATTAATCTTGATAATTATCAAAATATTTTAGCATATCAATATGACTTTGTATGTAATGGAGAAGAGCTTGGAAGTGGAGCAATTAGAAATACTGATTTAGAAATGTTATATAAATGCTTTAATCTAGTAGGTTATTCAAAAGACGAAGTTAATCAAAGATTTAAATCTATTACAGAATCATTTAAGTATGGTGTTCCACCTCATGGTGGTTTCGCTCTTGGAATTGACCGTATTTTAATGTTACTTTTAGATGAAGTAAATTTAAGAGAAGTTCAAACATTCCCTGTCGGCACTAAAGGCCAAGATTTATTGATGGGTGGACCTTCAGAACTAAATGAAACACAACTTAGAGAATTACATATTAAAATAAGATAAATAGTTAATTTAATTAAAATCATTAACACATACTTTGTTTAAATATTGACAAAATAATAATAAGTATTTAAAATAAATTTATCAAAACGTTGATTTAGAGAAGTAATATTAATAAACTTAAAAGCGAGTTAGGATTGGTGTAAGCTAACGAAGAAATATTAATATGAATAACACTAAGGAGTGCAATTTTGAATTTAGTAGAAATGCCGGTAGTTTACCGTTAAAATAACAATACTTATTTGAGTTAGAGAGATTACTTTTAGTAATAATTAGGGTGGTACCGCGAATAACAGTCATTCGTCCCTTGAGGATGAGGCTGTTTTTTTATATTTAAATAATAGGAGGTTACATTATGGATGTAAAAGAATTATATGAAAAAATTGATGATTTAATGGGCAAAGAAGTCCTTTTACAAGGATGGGTAAGAAATCATCGTAAACAAAAAGAATTTGGTTTTATTGATTTTTCAGATGGCACTTGTTTTAAACATGTTCAATTAGTTTATAACAATAAATTAGCATCATTTGAAGATATTCAAAAAATAAAAATTGGTTCAAGCATTGAAGCAAAAGGTATTGTTTCAAAATCAGAAGGTAGTGGCCAATCATTTGAAATAGTTGTATCTTCAATTAAAGTATTAGGTGATTGTCCTGATGAATATCCAATTCAACCAAAAAAACATACAAGAGAATTTTTAAGAGAAGAAGCTTATTTAAGACCTAGAACTAATTTATTTCAAGCTGTATTCCGTGTTAGAAGTGTAGCAGCACATGCTATTCATACATATTTTCAAGAAAGAGGTTATGTTTACTTCCATGCCCCTTTAATTACAGCAAGCGATTGCGAAGGAGCAGGCCAAATGTTCCAAGTTACAACACTTGATTTAAATAAGGTAGCAAGTAGTGGTAAAGTAGATTATTCAAAAGATTTCTTTAATAAATCAGCCGGCTTAACAGTATCAGGCCAACTTGAAGCTGAAACATTCGCCCTTGCTTATAAGAAAACTTATACATTTGGGCCAACCTTTAGAGCAGAAAATTCTAACACTAAAACACATGCTAGTGAATTTTGGATGATAGAACCAGAAATCGCTTTTTGTGATTTAGAGATGGATATGAATATTATGGAAGATATGTTAAAACATGTTGTTAAGTATGTTTTAGATAATGCCAAAGATGAAATGGAATTCTTAGATAACTTTGTGGAAAAAGGTTTAAGAGATAAATTAAACAAATTAATTAATAGTCCATTTACAAGAATTACTCATCATGATGTTATAACAATTTTAAAAGAAGCTAAAGTTGATTGGGAATTTAAACCAGAATATGGTGAAGATATTGCTAAAGAACACGAAAAATATATAACTGAATATTTCAATGGACCAGTATTTATTACAAATTGGCCAAAAGATATTAAAGCTTTCTATATGAAACAAAATGATGATAACGAAACAGTCGCTGCAGTTGACCTTGAAGTTCCAGGAGCAGGTGAATTAATGGGTGGTTCTCAAAGAGAAGAAAGTTATGAAAAATTAATTAAACGTATGGAAGAATTAAAAATGCCTAAAGAAGGTATGGAATGGTATTTGAACTTACGTCGTTATGGTGGTTGTGTTCATTCAGGCTTTGGTATGGGATTTGAACGCTTACTTATATATTTAACAGGTGTTGAAAATATAAGAGATGTTATACCTTATCCAAGAACTCCAGGAAATTGTTTATACTAAAAAAAGTCGATTAACTCGACTTTTTTTTAGAATGAATTATCTATTACTTTATAAGCATTATCTATAATAACTTCGTTATAATTAGTAGTTAAGAGATTTCTTTTACTTAGAAAGATATTAGGTCTTCTACCTGGAAATCTCGATTTTTTGAAATCATATAAATGTGTGTTAAATCTTATAAAATATGGCGTTAGATAATCTATTTGATGTTTGTCGTTGATGCGTTGCATGAATTCCTCCTTTACAATGTATTTATTAAAATAGATAAATTATTGAACTTATTTTATTATGGTTACGTTTAATAGTAATTTCCTTTCTTTAATAATTTTTTTTGCGTGCTATGTGAATTATTAATAAGAAATAAAATAAATCTTTAATTATATCTAGTTTAACCATTAATTAAATTACCAGCTGAAATATGCTTGTGCTAGTGGCATTGAATCATACGAATTAGTAATTGATTGATTTAAAACTAATCCTGTTGCATGGTTCATGGTAAAATTCTTAGCACTAGATAATGAAACTACTTTAGTCGCATGTGCATAATCACCAGCCCCTATATTTCCAGTTGTTGTAACGCCTGTATACTCGCTATCCTTACCAATTAAATAACTTACTTCTTGACATAATGTTGAAATATTTTCCATTGGTAGCTCAAAGATTGCGCCAACACCCGTGTTAAATGTTAAACCCGTGTATTTAGTGCCAACATATGTTGTACCACCATACGTATAAAGTTGTCTAAAAACGGGTGATGATACACGATACATTCTAGGACTATGACCAGCTCCTATAATATCAACACTTCTTCTTGTTGGAATTGTTTTCCAATATAAATACGCTTTAACACGTTTTGTTATACTATCGGCTGTATATACAGTTGCGATTAATTTTTTGTATGTTGTTTCAGATGAACCTTGTCCTATAACTGGTTCATTTGTTCCACATGTTGTGTAACTTGAATTTTGACTGCTATTGAATTCTGCTTCGGTTATTTCTTCTGAGTTAGTCGATATAACACCATTAATATTTAATGAAGTTGTTTTAACATACTTAATATCAATTGCTACATCTCTTTCTTCTTCTAATGCTTCTGTATATTCGCTTGATGTCATATTGTATATTTCATCAATGCTGTAACCTTTGTCCATTAATCCTAAAAAGTTTTCTTCCGTTACTGTTACATTGTTTTTGTTTTGAAAACTTTTCTCTTGTGATTCCAATGCTGATACTTTTGGTATATTATAAACCAATAACACCCCTAATAAAATTAACATTGAAATTCTTTTCATCATTACCTCCTATCCTGAAAAAATTTTCAACTTCAGTATAGTTTTTTCGATAAAAAAAGACCACCTCTTTTTTAGAGAATGATCAAAAATTTTGTAGAATATTGAGAGAGTGCTTGATATTACTATATTTGCGAGTTGATATATTTTCTATTTAAATGCATATTAATTTCAATTTTCTTTTCATTATTATGTTCATCAACACATTTTATATAAAGTATTAGGTTAGAAGAATAGGATTCTTCAATTTTAGAATCTATGTGAATAACAACTTTATCTATTATATTTTCGAGTGTAATACCCCTATCGAAGTATTCAACTATTTCATTATTACTATTTTGAACATTATTTGAATTTTCGTTTTCTTCATCTTTAAAAATACCAAAAATAAGCTCTTTATACTTTTCATCGTCATTAATAATGCTTTTATCCAACGCTTCAACTTTAGATATTGATAAATAATAATTGTCTTGTGTTTTCATAATATATCCGTTGATGCCATAATTGGCATTATCGCTTACCAGTTCATATACTTCAATCTTTCCATAATTCTTTATTGTGTAATTGATACAAAATAATACTGCTGTCAAAAGAAAAAAGCATATTATGATTAATACTGCTTTCTTCATAAGAATATTTTTAATACTCTTTTTATTTAAAATTTTCTTTATATCATATTTTGAAAGAAGAGGATTCTTTATACGTTCACAGTTGATTAGTTCATATAAACTTAAATTATAAATTTTGGCAAGTTTACATAAGGTATTCAGGTCTGGTGATGATATACCGCATTCCCATTTTGAAATAGTTTTACTACCAACATTTAACTTTTCACCTAATTGTTCTTGCGTAAGTTTGTTTTCATTACGCAACTTTGCTAGAAAGTTACCAAATTCATTTTTGTTCATAATATCACCAGTTCAAATTATAACATATTTAAATTTTATTGAATGTAAAAGTTAACACAATAAAATATTTTAAGCCTGCTTTTTGTTCTTTTTTGATAGGTTATTTATCAATAAATAGAATATTGTTGATAGTATTCCAAGTAGGAAGATGGATGTTATAACAAGATTTATGTTGAATACTTGACTTCCATACATTATTAAGTAACCTAAACCTTCTTTTGATACAAGTAATTCTCCCATAATACAACCTATAAAATTCATACTTGTATTTATCTTCATTATATTAATAATATTTTGCTTATTGCTAGGTATAATTACTTTGGTAAAAATATCTTTTTTAGTAGCTTTGAATGATTTCATTAATAAAATATAGTCACTATTGGTGTTCATAAAAGCATTGTATAAATCTATTATGGTTATTATTAGTGAAATCATAAGGCTCATGACAATTATTGCTTTCATACTTGCGCCTACCCATATCATTATAAGAGGACCTAGTGCGACTTTAGGAAGGGAGTTGATAATTGTTAAATATGGTTCACATACTTTAGCGATGAATTTATTCCACCAAAGAATTGTTGCTACTATTATACCAATACCAAATGATATAATAAAACTTATAATTGTTTCGTAACTAGTTATTAGGATATGATTGAATAGAGTATTGGATTTAAATAATGATATAATTGTTTTTAAAATATTTTGTGGGGAACTATATAAGAAGGTATTTATTATTTTATTACTGGCTAGTAATTGCCAAATTGCAAATAATAGGGCAATTATTGCTAGTTGAGTAATTAAAATTAATCTTTTTTGTCTTTTTATTTTTTGAACATATTTTATATGTTCTCTACTAAATGTGGACATCTAAATCCCTCCATATCATATCGTAGTAATAGTTGAAATTAGGATCTTTACGATTATTTATTGGGGTATCTTTATTTTTTAAATTAATTTGATATATTTTTTTTACAGAACAAGGTCTTTTTGTTAGGACAATAATTCTATCGGCCATGCATATGGCTTCAGCGATGTCATGAGTTATTAAAATAGCAGTTTTCTTCTCATTTTTTATAATGCGATACATATCATCAGACAGTGCCAGACGTGTTTGATAATCAAGAGCTGAATATGGTTCATCTAAAAGTAAAATATTAGGATTTGTGGCCATAGTTCTAATTAAAGCACAACGCTGTTTCATTCCGCCTGATAGATTATTAGGATATTTATCAATAAAGTCACCTAAACCATATTTATTTAATAGATTTAGGACATTGTTAATACTTTCTAGATTTTTTTCTTTTTTTATTTTTAAACCTAATAGACAATTTTCTTTAATACTTAGCCAAGGAAATAGGGAGTCGCTTTGTAACATATAACCTATATCTTTTTGATCTTTAAAGATAATTTCACCAGAACTTTGTTTTTCAATATTAGCAAGTATGGAAAGAAGCGTAGATTTGCCACAACCACTTGGTCCAACAATAGCCACTATTTCATTTGGTTCAATACTAAAAGAAAGATCTTTAATAGCCATCGTTTCATCTTTTTCATTATGATATATTTTAGATAAGTTTTTAATTTCTAATAAGCTTTCTTTCATTATTTTCTCCATTCTAAAATATCTTATGATAAATTAAAATACATGATAAAGACAAATATAATAAAAAAATGATATTAATTAATTATCAATTAACACCAATTTTTTTTTAAGATTTAATTTAATGGTTATTAAGTTAGAAATGGTAAATATAACAAATGCTCCAATAACATCTACAAAGTAATGTTGTTTTATTAAAACGGTTGAAGCGATTATTAATATTAAAATTATTATAATTAATGTTTTAGTGGATTTATTTAAATTTTTGGCTCTTATAACGTTAAACATTGCTTGGAAACAAAATAGGCAATGAATGGATGGAAAACAATTAAGAGGTGGATCATCATACAAATATGTCGTATTTAAAACAAATGTTGTTATTTTGCTTATTCTATCTGGAATTGTATAACGGATTATTTGAGTTGGAAATAATATAAAGATAATATCACTTATAATATAGCCTATAGTTCCTGCAATAATTCCTTCGTAATAATTATCTTGATCTTTATTAAATAGTATTAGATATATAACAAAGATTAATGGATAAAATATATTGTATATATAAACAAATTCTGGTAAAAAAGGAATTTTGCTATCAATTACAAAGTTAAAATAATGTGGACTTGTTTGAAAGAATTTTAATAACCAAAATAAGAAGGATTGTCCCCCCATAAGTATAATAATACTAATTATAAATTTTTTATCACGTACTGCTTTCATACTACTTAACTATTTATATGTTATTAGGTATTAATATATCAAAATACTCCAATAATTGCTCCTTTGTATATTTATTACTATTTCTTATCCATTCAGCTCCAATACTAACAATAGCTCCTAAATAGAATTTAGAAATTATTTCAATTGGAACTTTATTACTAATTATACTTTTATCATTTTCAATTCTTTCACTAATATCTTTATTAGCAGCATCAAAAATTATATCCATTAAAATACTATTACGATTGTTTACTAGGATTTCAGTATAAACATTTCGCTTATCTTCAATATGGGTTAGCAATAGTTCACACATTTCTCTAAAATATTGTTTAGTATTAATATTGTTATCGTTTTTCTTTAATGAATTTAAAAGATTTAGTTTAGTTTCTTCTAACATAGCAACAAGTAATTCATATTTATCATTAAAATGTGCATAGAATGTTGATCTATTAACTAAAGCTTTATTACATATATCTGATACCTTAATTTCTTCAAATGTTTTTTCTTTCATTAATTGAAGTAGAGCATCAAATAATACTTTTTTAGTCTTTATAATTCTTAAATCTGTTTTATCAATCATATTTCACCTTCAAGAACATTATACACAAATATTATACAAAAAGAAAGATATTTAACAAAATGTTGTTTATTTATCAATATATATTTGTAAAAGTGGTGGTTATCATACAAAATGATAAATATGTTGGTGCTTTTTTTATAAAATATGACTAGACTATTTATCGGAAGGTGAGAGATGAAAAGATTTGGAGATTATATATGTTCAAATAAAAGAATTGTATTAATTATTGCCAGTATCCTTTTGATATTATCAATTTTGGGGGCAAAGTTAACTAAAATTAATTATGATATATTAGTTTACTTACCTGAAGAAATTGATACTATTAAAGGTCAGGATATTTTGACAAATGATTTTAATATGGGTGCTTACTCAATTGCCATAATCGACAATATGAAGAGTAATGATGTGTTAACATTAGAAGATGAAATTCGTAATGTTCCGATGGTATCACAAGTTATGAGTTTATATGATGTTGTAGGAACGACAATTCCTGTATCAATGTTACCAAATGATATAGCATCTAGATTCTATAAAGGTGATGATACTTTGTTGTTAATTACCTTCAAGGAATCAACTTCAAGTGAAGAGACATTAGATGCGGTATCAAAAATTCGTGAAATAACGAAAGATAAGGTTCTTCAAGGTGGTATGAGTTCCATGGTTTTAGATACCATGAATTTATCTGAAAAAGAAATCGCTATATATATAATTATAGCGGTAGTATTATGTATTCTAGTCTTGGAATTATCCCTTGATTCATATGTTGTGCCTGTTCTTTTATTAGTTAATATAGGATGTGCAATCCTTTATAATTTAGGAACAAACGTTTTTCTAGGACAAATATCATATATAACTAAAGCCTTAGTTGCGGTATTACAGTTAGGTGTCACAACAGACTTTTCAATATTCTTATATCATTCATATGAGAATAAAAAACGTGATGGTATGTCTGTAAATGAAGCAATGACTGATGCTATCAAAGATACTTTTATGTCAGTTACCGGTAGTTCATTAACAACAATTGTAGGTTTCTTAGCATTATGTGCAATGCAATTAACTTTAGGTAAAGACTTAGGTATTGTTATGGCAAAAGGTGTTTTACTTGGCGTTGTTTCAGTATTAACTATATTCCCAAGTTTATTGTTAATTTTTGATAAATTAATTGATAAAACTAAACATCGTGTTTTAGTTCCTAATTTTACAAAGTTAAATCAATTTATTATCCGTCATCATGTTGTTATCTTTGTATTATTTATATTATTACTATTTCCTATTTATAAGGCTAATTCCAAAGTTTCAGTTTATTATAAACTAGATGCTTCCTTACCAAAGACTCTTGAAAGTGTTAAGAGTAATGAGATATTAAAAGATAAATTTAACATCGTTAGTTTGGAAATGATTTTAGTAGATAGTAATATGAAAAATGATGATCTTGTAGCAATGCAAGATGAAATAAAAGAAATATCAGGTGTTGATTTTGTATTATCCTTTGCTGATTTGAAGAAGTTAGGTGTTACTGAGAACATGTTAAGTGATGATATTAGAAAAATGCTTACAAATGATAAATATAGTATTGTTTTAATTAATTCAACTTATGATATTGCTACTAATGAGCTTAATAATCAAACTGAAGAAATTAATAAAGTAATTAAAAAGTATGATAAAAATGCTCTTTTAGCAGGTGAAGGTCCATTGATGAAAGATTTGGTATTGATTTCAGATGAAGACTTCAACAATGTTAATGTTTATTCGATAATTTGTATCTTTGTTGTATTGTTCTTTGTATTGAAATCCCTTAGTTTGCCATTCTTATTAATAATAGCGATTGAATTTGCCATTTGGATGAATATGAGTGTTTCATATTTTGGTGGTGTTACGTTACCATTTATCGCCCCAATCGTTTTAGGAACAATTCAATTAGGTGCAACCATTGATTATGCTATATTGATGACTTCAACTTATTTGAATAAACGTTATCAAGGTATAGAAAAGAAAGAAGCTATGTTACAAACCTTAAATTATTGTGGAAGTGCTATTTTAATTAGTGGTATGTGTTTCTTTGCAGCAACTTTTGGTGTTGGTATATATTCAGAAATTGAAATGATAGGTTCTCTTTGCACGTTAATTTCACGTGGTGCCTTAATAAGTGTTTTAGTAGTTATTATGGTTTTACCATCAATATTACTTATTTTTGATAAGTTAATAATTAAAACAACTTTAAAATATGGAGGAAAAAATGAAAAAAATTAATAAAATTGGAAAAAATTTAGCTGTCTTTACTGTTATAGGTGGTGTTTTAATTTCAAGTTTTCCTATTAATACATATGCTCTAACTAAGAATGAGACTGTATATTCAAAACTTGATTATAATGGTGCGACAAGAAGTATTATTGTTAATGAACAATTAATTAATAGTAAAAAGGCTAATAAAATTGAAGATTATTCAGAATTAAAAAATATTTTAAATCTTAATAATGATAGTGAATATGAAATAAATAATGGTAAAATTACTTGGAATGCTAATGGTAATGATATTTTCTATCAAGGAACAACAGATAAAGAATTGCCTATTAGCACCACTATTACTTATAAATTAAATGGTGAAACCAAGGAATTAAAAGACATTCTAGGTAAAAAAGGTAACATTACTATTAATATTAAATATGTAAATCATGATAAACATGGTTCATTATATACACCATTTGTTATTACTATGGGAACTATTATTGATTCTAAAAATAATAGTAGTATCTCTGTTACTAATGGTAAAGTTGTGGATAATGGTTCTAAAAATATTATTATTGGTTTAGCATCTCCTGGATTATATGAAAGTCTTAATTTAAAAGAATTAAAAGGCTTAGATACTATTACTATTTCATACTATACTGAAAAGTTTGAACTTGCTAGTATTTATTCAGTTGTAACTCCTAAATTAATAGAATCAAGTGATTTAAAAGTATTTGATAAATTAGATACCCTATCATCAAGTGTTAATCAATTACAAAGTAATATGAATTCAATTGAACAAGGAGCTAAAGATGTTTCCAAAGGTTCAAGTGATTTAAAAAATGGTCTTCAAAATTCTATTGAAAATTTAAATAAGACTAATAAAGATAATGCCTTAACTGATAGTCAGGTAGAAGGTATTAAAAATCAAACCGTTAGTAGTATAAAAGGTATTTATACTGATACATACAAAGAGGAAATTGCCAACTCAGCATATCAAAAAGTATTAGAAAGTATGGCATCATCGTCTGATCAAACTGTATCAAATTATGTTAAAAATAGTATATCGACATCGTTCACTAATTATTTAAAAAATATTAATGAATATGATGACTATGTCCATTGTGAAACTGGTAAGGCTATTGTTAAAAATGGTGGTGAAATGAGTGAAGCTCAAACTAATAGTTGTATCGTTATTCAAAATGATAAAACGCTACCTTATGTTATGAAAGCTTTAACTGATTCAACCAGCGAAGTTGCTAGTAAAACATCAAGTTATATCGCCGAAAATGTATCAAAGAGTGTAGCAAGTAGTGTTTCATATGAAACAGCCCTTCAAGTAGCAACAAATGTTTCTGAAACTGTCGCTAATAGTGTTGCAAATGAAGTTAAAAATAAATCAATTGAATCAATTAGTGATTCATTAAAAGAATTAATGACAGGTGTTTCTAAACTAGATGATGGTATTAATGAATTATCAAGTGGTATCAGTAAATTTAATGCTGAAGGTATTAATAAATTAAGCCAAATGATGAATTCAAATGTTAAAAATGTAACAACTAAAGTTAAAAATTTAACTAAATTAGGTGAAGAATATGCATCATTCGCTGGTAAAACCAATAATACTGATGGTGAAACAAAATTTGTTTTAGTAATAGATTCTAAAAAAGTAGAAGAAAGTGTTAAAGATAATAGTAATACTAAAACTAAAACAACATTCTGGGATAGAGTAAAAAATTTATTTAAATAGGAGTGGTTAATTTAACTAATAAATGGTAAAATATATGTATAGTATATTTATTATAGAAAGAAGGTATGGAAATGATAGGTAAATTAAATAAGTATATTAATTCATCAATTGTGATTTCAGCATTATTAATGTTATTGGGGATTGGTATCTTTATATATCCAACAATGTCTTTAAAAGTATTCTCTTATAGTATTGCCATAATTATATCTTTATTTGGATTATTCTTAATTATTGAAGATATTCGTTACAATGTGGGAATGTTATTTGATTTCTCATTACTTGGTATAATGTTCTTCTTATTAGGTTTAATCTTACTAAAATATCCTAATGCTTTAACATCATTAATTCCTATTTTCTTAGGAATATGGTTTATTGTTAGTGGTTTTGTTAAAGGTAGATGGACATATTATTTAAGTGATTATAAATTAAGTATTAGAATATTATCATTTATAATGTCAATTTTATCAATTGTATGTGGTATTATATTTATTTTTAATCCATTGGATGGCGCTAATTATATCGCTTCATTTGTTGGTATATTATTAATTATTTATTCAATATCAGATATTGTAGATATGATTATTTTTAAGATTAATGTTAATAAAATTTATAAGAATATTAAAGATGGTTTATTAATTTCTATTAAATAATATTAATTTATAAGGATGTGTATGGGTAGTATTTTTTATCGAATGGTTAGATTTTTATGTGGGTGGTTTTATAAATTATGGTTTAATCCTAAAATAATAGGGAGTGAAAACATTAAAGAAGATGGCCCAGTAATAATCGCTTGTAATCATCGACATAAACTAGATCCATGTGCATCGGTTGTTTCGACTAAAAGGGTGATTCATTATATGGCTAAAGACAAATATTATGAAAAGAATCCCTTTTTTAAGTGGATGGGATGTATTAAAGTAAAGTCTAATGTTTCTAACAAAGAGGCCGTATCTTTAGCGATTGATCTTTTAAATAATGGTGGGGTTTTGGGAATATTTCCGGAAGGAACTAGAAATAAGAAAGAGAATAAGTTATTACCGTTTAAATATGGCACTGTCAAAATAGCGCAAGAAACGGGTGCATATATAGTGCCAGCCGCTATTAGTGGTGATTATCGTTTTATAAGTCATAATTTGGTAATAAGATATGGAAAACCTTTTAGAGTATCGCAAGATGAAGATTTAACTCTAGCAAATGAACGTCTTAAAGAGAAAATATTAAAGTTAATGAAATAGTTGTAAAGGATGTATAGTAGTGAAGAAGTATGTAATTTTGTATAATCCATATTCAGCTAACAATAATGGATTAGAATATGCCAAAACCTTAGAGAATATTTATGATAGTGATGTTGAATTAATTTATGAAAGTATGCCTTTAGTTGAGGACTTTAAGAAGTTTTTCAAAAAATATCATGAAGATATTATAATTTGTGGTGGTGATGGCACTCTTAATTATTTTATAAATCATACAAATAATATTAAATACGATAATGTTATTTTGTATTATGCAACAGGTAGTGGTAATGATTTTCATAATGATATTGGTAATAAAGTTAAAATACCTTATGAAATAAATCAGTATTTAAAAGATTTACCAACAGTAACTGTTAAAGGAAAAGATTATA
This sequence comes from uncultured Bacilli bacterium, assembly GCA_934167885.1. GTDB lineage: Bacteria > Bacillota_I > Bacilli_A > RF39 > UBA660 > RUG12783. The sequence continues at coordinate 42,076 of CAKPMB010000009.1, read as the reverse complement.
AATTTTTAAATAATGTTGGTTATGGAATAGATGGTTATTGTTGTGAGGAAGGTGACTTAATACGTGAAAGAACATCCAAGCCTGTTAATTATACTAAAATTGCTATTAAAGGTCTTTTATTTAAATTTAAACCTCGTAATGCTAAAGTATGGGTTGATGGTAAATATTATGAATTTAAGGATGCATGGTTAGTGCCTACGATGAATGGTCGATTTTATGGTGGTGGCATGATGATTGCTCCTAACCAATATCGATTGAATAAGAATCATTTGGTAACGTTGGTTATCATGAATGCTTCATCAAGGTTAGAAACTTTATTAACATTCCCCAAAATATTTAAGGGTGAACATATAAATCATAAAATGATTACAGTTTTAGAAGGTCATGATATAAAAGTTTCTTTCGATATACCATGTCCTTTGCAAATAGATGGTGAAACAATAAATGACGTTTTGGAATATCACGTTGTGACAGAATAAAGTTTTAATCTTTTTAATTAATAAAATTAGTTCCAATTTAAAATGGAACTTTTTTTGTTTGAGTATATATTTTCTTGAAAATATTATTGGACATATGTATACTATTAATGGATGGTATATGAAGGTAATAGATAGAAAAAGTGGTAAAAGTGAAGAAATTAAGTATTCAAAAGCAGTTTTATTTTTATATAATACTGTTTTTGGTCGTATACTTTTGAAAGTGTTAACATTACGGTTTGTTTCTAAAATAGTAGGATGTTTTATGAATACACCATTATCATGCTTTATGAAAAAAACAATTAGTAAAAGTGCATCCTTTGATATGAATGAGTATGAAGATATAAATTATAATAGTTATAATAAATTTTTCACTAGAAAGTATAAAAAGAAATATTTAGTGGTAGATGACGATAAAAATCATTTTATAAGTCCATGTGATAGTAATTTATTAATTGTTAAATTAAATAAGGATAGTGTTTTTAAAGTAAAAGGTGCGGATTATTCACTTAATACCATTATTAACGATGATTTAAATGATTATGCTGATGGTTATTTGTTAATATTTAGGTTAGCGGTTCAAAATTATCATCGATATTGTTATATTGATAATGGAAATAGAAGTAAGTATGAACATATAAATGGTATTTTACATACTGTGCAACCAATTGCATATGATAAAACAAAGGTTTTTCATCAAAACACTCGTGAATGGTGTGTGTTACATACTGCTAATTTTGATGACGTTATTCAAGTAGAAGTTGGAGCTTTAATGGTTGGCAAAATTGTTAATAATGATTTAACGAACTTTGTGCGAGGCGACGAGAAGGGATATTTTGAATTTGGTGGTTCAACTATTTTACTTTTTGTAAAGAACGATGTTGTTGATTTTGATAAAGATATTTTAAAAAATTCTAAGAATGGTAATGAAACAAAAGTTAAATATGGTGAGGGAATAGGAATAAAAAAATAATATGGATGATGAAATTAAAGACCTTAAATTGGAAATAAAAGTTTTAAATAAACGTATTGAAATTTTAGAAGCGAAAGAAAGACGACGTTCTGCTTTCAAACGTGTAAAAATCATTTTTGATATTTTGCTTTTAGCTTTACTAGCATATGGTGTTTGGTATTCATATGATTATATAACAAATTATATTCCCAATAAAATAGATGATACTATTAAAGAAATAGTGCCTAATATTTTTAAAAATTAATATTTCATATTAAAAACATATTGATTTCATAATATTTTGCTATATTACATAATGGTGATGTTATGAGAAGGTTTTTTTTAATATTATGTTTAATGATAATTTTACTAATAACTTTTTCTAAAATTATCAGTGATCGTATTGCAACAATCACTATAGATGACAGCATTGAAAATGTTAGTGAAAATGAAAAATAACTTGAGTTAATTCAAATGAATTAAGTTTTTATGTTTAGAAAACTTAGTTCATATATTATAATTTAACTTAAGTTATTTTAATTTATAAATATTGTTAATGTTGCCAAATAAATTGACCTTTTTGATATAATTGAATTAACAAAAAATTTATTGAAAGAAAGATGGTGATATATTGAAAAATAATATGATTATATATGTATCAAAAGATGGTAATGTAAAAGTAGATGTTAATGTTCAAAATGAAGACATATGGATGAGTCAGGAAGTAATGGCAAATCTTTATGATACAACTAAGCAGAATATAAGTTATCATTTGAATAATATATTTAAAGAAAATGAACTTAACAAAGATTCAGTTGTAAAGGATTTCTTGACAACTGCCAGTGATGGTAAAAAATATAATGTTTTACATTATAATTTAGATGCCATTATCGCTGTTGGTTATAGAATTAATTCCAAGAAAGCTACTGAATTTAGAATATGGGCCACCAAAGTTTTAAAAGAGTATATGATTAAAGGTTTTGCTTTAAATGATGAAAGATTAAAAAATAATGGTGAAAGTCCATATTTTGAAGAATTACTTGCTAGAATTCGTGACATTAGATCTTCAGAAAAAGTTTTTTGGAGAAAGGTATTGGATATTTATGCAACAAGTATTGATTATAACCCTAATGATAAATTATCAATAAACTTTTTTAAAACAGTTCAAAATAAAATGCATTATGCAACACATGGGAATACTGCTGCTGAAGTTATATTTTATAGAGTAGACTCTAAAAAGGATTATTTAGGCCTTACTAATTTTAAAGAAAATTATCCAACTAAAAGTGAAACAGAAATAGCTAAAAATTATTTAACGCAAGAAGAATTAAATATTCTAAATAGAATGGTATCAGCATATTTAGATGTGGCTGAAATTAATGCTTTAGATAGACATCCAATGACTATGCAAGATTGGATTGATGAGTTGGATTCTTTCTTAAAGATGACAAGGAAAGATATTTTAAAAGATAATGGTAGCATATCTCATGAGCAAGCTTTAAAAAAGGCACATGAAGAATATGATAAATACATGCAAACACATTTAACTGATGCAGAGCAAGATTATCTTGATATTTTAAATAAAGAAATTGAAGAAATAGAAAAATAATATCTAAAATAATTATTATGCACCATTGCAATATTTTAAAAATTACTTATATAAAAAATTAAGCAGAAACACTTAACTACAACTTATAAACATATTGATATAACAAAAATGTAGTAATTAGATTAAAATTATTAGTTAATAAGTATGATATTAGTTTTACATTGATATTGGCTAACAATATATGATTGTTTACTATGATAATGTAGATTCTTATGGTATAATATCATGTGGTGACAAGGATGAGTAAAAGCATTTATGATATATTAAATAAAAAAATAAACTATAAAAATGAATATAGAAAAATTAAAAAAATGTTCTTAGAAGAAAAATTTATAAATCTTAATTATCATGGAAATTATACGTATGTGGAAGTTTTTAATCATTTTATTACCAAGTGGAAATATAGAGGGACAAAATGTAGTTTGTATGAAATAATGAAAGAATTAGAAACAGAAACAAATTATGGCAAAAACCCTATAAATGACTGTTTGTATTTGTGTGAGTTAATATTGGGTATAAGAAAATTTTTATGTTTCATGCAAACAAATAATTGTAGTTACTGTGGACTTTATATTGCCGAAATAGAAGATTCTATGCTTGTTGGAAATATATCATATATACTGCAAGAGTTAGGATACAACACTCATATTGAAGAAGAATATAAAGTGATTTTAATAAAAAATAACACTGATGCAATAAATACAGCCACTATAATTGATAATAAAAATATAGAAAGTTTAATAATAAATTATAATGATTTTAAAATATCAAATAATATAAATGATAAACAAAAAATATTATTTGAACTTGCAAAATTTTTAGAGCCAAAAAGGACAGCATTAAGGAAAATAAATTCAAAACTTGAAAGCGATTTATTTATGGTATTCAATAAATTAAATATTAGGCATAATAATAAGGATGGAAATAAAAAAGAGAAATATATTTCTGATCTCAATGATATAGAATTACTAAAATGGTATGATGAAACATATAATTTGGTTTTAATTGCTATAAGATTATTAGAATTAGATAATTTATTAGAGCCATTTGAAAGACTAAGAAAAGAGGTCTTTAATAGTTAATTGAACTTGTAGTAAATAGTAAAAAAATTTATTTAAAACTTAGTTGAATTCTAACTCAAGTGTGATTTTAAAAATTGCTTATATAAAAAATTAAGCAGAAACACTTAAATTTCAGTTTCTGCTTTTCTTAACTTTATTTATTTTAATTTATAAATTAAATCATTGTAACTAACACGTTTATCTAATTGTTTAGCATTTTCCATAATGTCTTGCATGTGATTAAAAGATTCTTCGGTAAATGTCGTTGTTTTAGGCCATGTATCGTTTTCTTTGTAGCGATTAATAACTGTTATTAAGTCATTAATATCTGTATCTGGAAATTCTTTAATAATAATATTGGCAATATCTTTAGCATCATGTTCATGAACATAGTCTAATCCTTTTTGAATAGCTTTGTTCCAATTAGTTATAATGTCTTTGTTATTTTCTATATAACTATTTCTAGCACTATATGAAGTGTATGGAATGACACCTCCTAATTCACCAAGAGATGCTACAATGTAACCTAAACCTTGCTTTTCAACATTGGTTGCATTTGGTTCAAATAGTGACACATAGTCGCCCGTTCCTCCAATAAAGGCTCCTTGCATTGAAGCGAAAGCTATAGACGTATCAATGGTTACGTCTTTTTTAGGATCAATGCCATTTTTTGTTAAGATATATTCAAGTGTCATTTCAGGCATACCACCAATACGACCACCAATAATATATTTATCTTTTAAATCTTTTAAACTCCAATTATCAATTTTCTTACGTGAAACGATAAAACTACCATCTTTTTGGGTTAATTGTGCGAATGTTTTTAAATAATCTTTTTCTCCTTGATTATAAACGTAAATAGTTGCTTCTGATCCTGAAAAACCAATATCAACGTCACCTGATAAAACAGCAGCGATAACTTTATCGGCACCAGGTGTTAGAATTATTTCGGCATCAATGCCATAGTCTTTAAAATAACCGTTATGTAGTGCTACATATTGTGGAGCATAGAAAATACTATGAGCAACTTCAGCTACTTTTACTTTCTTAAGTGTTGTTTCTTTTTTATTAAACATTGCAAAACTAGCAATTAAGAATATTAATAAAATAAAAACTATTTTAATAATTATTTTTTTCATTTTCCTCCAATCATTTTATTATATGTAAAAAACTTAAAAGGTTAATGAATTTAGATAATAATATTAAAATAGTAAAAAAAAGAATTTTTGCAAATTCCTTTCATTTTTATCTTATAAACGTGTTTGAGTAAATCCTGGGCCACTATTAACAGATCCACTAATATTAGTAGCAGCAACATCACCATTAAATGAAGCGCTATCAATATTTTCAGTACTCTTAGCAAATACTTGAATTCTATTTTGAACACTTTCAATACTTTTTTTAATTTCTTGAATATTATTAAGAATCTCTGTAACTTTTGTTCTAACAGTAGCAGCATTAGAACTTGACCAAGCAGAACTTGAGTTATCAACACAACCACTATAAGTTGTCGTTTTAGATGCTAGTTCATTTGCAATATTTTCAATACTTTTGCAAGCAGAAGTAACTACTTCTGTATTAATAACATTATCCATTATAATCCTCCTTTTTAGTATTTAATTTGGTTAAATTTTTCAGAAACATCACTAATTAGTTGATCTACACTATTCATACTTGCTTGTATTGTTTCTAAGCAATTATTTATTTTTTCAAAATCAACTTTAGCACCTTCTTCAAAAATTTTACCAGACCAATTAGATTTAATTATACCCATTTGGTTTTTAATTTCTGCACATTTTTCTCCAACTTCATTTTTATATTCTCTAGTTTTAGATGCAAACTCAGTTATAGCCGTTGGGTTAAATGATATACCATCCATTGTATTTCCTCCTATCTTTATAATTCGATTATAGCTTATGGCAATTTAAAATTCAATAATTTGACAGTAATAAAATGTTTTTTTTTATTTTATGTATAATCTTTTACATTTTTTCCTTTTTTTTTAAATCTTTTGTATGTATAATTAAATTATAAAATATACGAGGTGATAACATGGCAAATGATAGTGAAGCACAAAAGAAGGCTTTCGCTGAAAAACAAAATGAAGTTAATTCAGAAAGAATATCAAGTAGTGTTTATGATAAAATCAGTAGCAATACATATGGCAGCGGTGGAACAACAGTTTTAGAAAGTGTTGATGAAATAAAATCAAAAGTAAATATTTTAAAAGAATATGAAAATCTTTTATGTATTGATGCTCAAAAGAGTATTGATATACCGTCTGGTGTTTATAAACCTAAAGAATTAATTGGGTGTTATACATATGATGCACCATCTGAATTAAAAAAATTAAATTCAGTATTTTTAGAAACAATTGATAAAATTTCAGCATTTATTGACAGTGTTAAGAATGCTGATGGTAGAAGACATGGTGGTTCAGGTGGCTATTCAGCACCACCTACAGGTGATGTTCCCGATGAGATAACCCCAACTCCGGATGGTAAATTGGAAGATCAAATTGATCTTCCTCAAGATGATAATAATACTGAAATACCAAAAGTAACACCTGCTATTATTCCAGATCATTCTAGTTCTGATAATGGTAATAATAATGGTGGCAATAGTGGTGATACAACCCAAATAACAAATGAATATCAAGGCGCAAAAAATCCAGGAACATTCTTCTCAAATGATGGTCAAACAATATACGATGAAAGTGGTAATGAAATAGGAACTACTCAAAAAGGTAGATATCAAGTATATGAAGTAAAACGTGATGCCAATGGCAATGTAACAGCTGTTCGTATAAGTCCAGATGGTGAAGTTCCAGAAAGATGGATTAGAGTTACTAATGAATCAGGTTTATTTGTTGCTAGCAACAATAATGGTCAATTCGTAATAGAAGATGGAACATTAAATGTATATGATGAAAATGGTAATTTAATTGGTCAAGTTGGTCCTTCTAAATATACTGTATACGATGTTATGTATAATGAAGATGGTTCAATTAGAGCTATCCGTATATCAGAAGATGGAGTTGTCCCAGAAAGTTGGATTAGAGTAGGCGATGGTAATGCGATTGCCCATATGGAATTTGTTGGTCAAACTGGAAAATACACATTTAGCAATGGCTTTATTGATATTGTTGATGCTAATGGTAATGTTGTTGGAAGCTTGCCAAGTGGGGAATATCCAGTTTATGATACAAGAACAGATGAAAATGGTAACGTTATTGCTATTCGTATTAGTATGGATGGTGAAGATGAACGTTGGATTAATATATATGAAAATGGTGAATACAATGGTATTTATTCGTCGCTTGATGGTGGAACTATAGATTACAATTCATCTGATAATAAAGCAAAAGTTAGTATGTTTGGTAAAGGAAGCTTTATTGTTGGTGGTATCGTTGGTGTTCTAGCAATTGCAGCAGGCGCTCATATGTATATAAAGAATAAAAAAGGTGAAGCCGTTGATGAGTTACCAGAAGGTAGTTATGATGTATATGATACGAGAACTGATGAAGCTGGTAATGTAACAGAAGCTAAAATTTCACCAAATGGTGGTGCCGATGGTGATGATGAATATTGGGTTCATATTTAGGATGGTGAAATAATATGAAAAAATATATAGATATTTCAAATGAAATAAAAGATCAATTCAAAACTGGAATTCAAATTTTAGATGATGTATCAAACGATATACAAGAATTTCTTACTTTATTACAGAGTTCAAGTGGCGAAACCATTGAATTAATTAAAAGTGATTTAACTTTTTTGAAAGATAAATATACTACTATAAAAGAAAAAGTAGAGAAACGTAGTAGTGAGATAGAAGAACGAGCAAATAATTATGATGCTTGCTTGGAACCATATATTGAAAAGATGAATAATGGCACATTAATTGATAAAAGTGTAGATTACCTTCGTGCGAATATTATAGAAAAAAAAATAGTGGAAGTTCAAGGACCTGAAGAATCAGAAGATGGATTAGGATATTATAAGGTTAGGACTTCAAATGTTGATTATATATTAGGTAAAAAATTATTTGAGGATCCTCGTAGAGTAAGGTATGACGTTTATAAAATTGATGGTATGTTAGATTTTATTGGTGGTTTGTGGAATGCATCTGATTATAGTTCGAAAGACGCATATTATAAACCAACGCCATCACGAGATGCTGTGGAAGAGTTAAAGGATATTTATATTAATCATCCTGAATGTGATTATTGGACACGACGTGATTTTGAACAATATTTTATTTCACAAGGATATACAAGCCAAGAAGCTTTAAAAGCAGTTGATTCTGGTGTTGTTGATTGGCAAAAAAATTCTTCATTGCATGCTCAAGATTTATATGGTAGTTATAATAAAGAGCAAATAAGCAACATTATGGAACATGAATATTATACAAAAGAAGAAATTGAGTATGCTCTTAGTCAATTAAAATAATCCCGGATTATTTGATAAGTAAAAATTTGTTGTTTATACTAGTAAGTTTTAAACTCTTGATAAATAAAAGACATTAGAGAACTAAATTTAAAATTATATGATGAAAGTAAACATATAAATAGGAATTGTTTACTTTTTTTTAATTAACATTAAAAAATAAGTGATGTATAATTAGTTGTGTATGATATGTGGTGTTATTGAATGAATTTTGAACAGAAATTAGATGTTGTAATTAGAGAAATAACTTTAATATATGGTTTAAATGATAAAAAAGCAAATTTGATAAAACAAAATGTTGTTAGTAGAGTAAATATGTATAAGAATATTAAACTTGACTTTACCACTAATGAAACAAGGATTGTTCAAAATAGTTCAAGTATTGGCGATTTTTTATTAATAGATTGGTAACTAACATCAGAAACTATGATTTTGATATAAATTATAATAAATTAAATACACTTAAGGGTGCATATTTTTCAGATAAACAAGAAATATACGTTGGAAATTATAAATTCATTAGAGATATTACATTTGATAGGTTAAAAAATAGAATTTCAAATATTTAAGTTAAAAATTATTTACAAATAAATGTATGTGGGGACTAAATTTTAGTTCCCTTTTCGTTATTCAATAAAATTATATATTTTTAACAATTTAGAATTACACTTATATGTGCTTTATAACTTCTGTTCTATTATATTCTTTATTTTTGTTTATTAAGGAATATATTATAGGAGTTTAATATTTCTTTAGGTAGATATTTTATACATAAATTGTAATCAATTGACATTTATACTTTAATTTCTTCAAATTTTGTGTATAATGTAATTATAAGATAGGCAACTAATAATGTTTATATTGTGGAGGTAGTGAGATGGCGCAGGGCAGAGCAACAAACTTAAGAGATTTATCAAAAATAGAAAGTCAAATTAGTTATTTGAGTGAAATGGAAGAAGAATTGATTAGCAAGGCATTGACAAAAATTACTATACCTTCTGGAATATATAAACCAAAAGAGTTAATAGGATGTTACGAATATAATGGACCGACTGAATTAAAAAGTGCAAATACATTTTTAAGTGAAACGTTGACTAAAATTAATGAATTTATTGCCAAAGTAAAAGCTGCTGATAATCCTGAGGGAACCATTACTCCTCCTTCACCAGACGAAGGTGATGATGGAGACGATGGTCGTGAACTTCCAACTTTAACGGATCCACCAAAACCAGCGGATACGACTAATGCAGATCCGGGTGATAATGAAACTCCACCGGATATAATTGATGGTGGAATTATAGCTGGTCTTGCAGATGCCGCTCTTGGTGATGAAGGTGATGGTAATCCTAATGGTAAGGTTACACCTCCATCTGGTCCATTCAAAGGAACAACTAATCCAGGAATATATATGCCTAGTAGTGATGGTCAACCTATATATGATGCCGATGGTAATATAATTGGATATACAGATAAAAGCAAATATCAAGTGTATGAAGTCAAGAGAGATGCAGATGGAAATATTATTGCTATTCGTATAAGTCCAGATGGTGAAGTTCCAGAAAGATGGATACGTGTTACTCCTTCAAGTGGTGTATTTATTGCAGGTAGTAAAGAAGGTCAATTTGTCATTGAAGATGGAAGCATGAATATATATGATGCCAATGGTAATATTATTGGCAAAGCTGAGCCTGGTAAATATAAAGTATATGATGTTATGTATAATGAAGATGGTTCAATTAGAGCTATACGTATATCAGAAGATGGCGTCGTGCCAGAACAATGGATAAGAGTAGGCGAAGGTAATGCAATTGCTCATATGGAATTCGTTGGCCAAGTAGGTAAATATGAGTTTACGGGTGATTATGTTGATATTCTTGATAAAGATGGTAATGTTATCGGAAGATTGCCAGCAGGTGAATACCCTGTTTATGGCACTAGAACAGATGAAAATGGTAATGTTATAGCGATTCGTATAAGTCCAGATGGTGAACCTGAACGTTGGTTAAGCATATATGAAAATGGTGAATATATCGGTAATTACTCTCCATTTGGTGAAATTCAAGAATGTAAGACGAATAGTGATAAAGCAAGACTTAGTATGTTTGGTAAGGGAGCATTCATTGTTGGCGGTATCCTTGGTGTTTTAGCTGTTGCTGCAGGTGCTCGTATGATTATGAAAAATAAGAAAGATGGTAAAACATCTGAGTTACCAGAAGGTAGTTATGATGTTTATGGCACCAGAACGGATCAAAATGGTAATATAACCGATGCAAGAATCTCACCGAATGGTGAAGAAGAATATTGGGTTCATATTTATGATGGAGTTCAATAATAATAATATAGAGTTTTAATTAAACATATATAAAATGCGTTAGGATGGTGAATAAAATGCAAAAGTATTCCGAAATTTCAGAGGAGATTAATACTAGTTTTAAAGCAGGTCTTGATCTTTTGCAGGAAGCAGTTGAAGGGATAGAAGATTTAATAACATTATTTAAGGCTTCAAGTGGTAAAAGCATTGATAGTATTATATCAGAATTAGAAACTGCCAAAAGTAAGTATAATACCGTTATTAATACTGTAAAAGGGCGTAATAAAGAGATTAGTGAACGTGCTCAGTCGATGGATGCTTCCTTGGATGTATATATAAAAAAGAAAGAAAATAACGAAAAAATTGGAACTACAAGAACAAAAGTAACAAAAGTTATAGAGTCCGCAGGTAAAAATTTGACTGCAGGATCTACAGGGGAGTATGCTAAGTATGAGGATGCATTTAGAATAGTTGATAAATACATTGGCGAAATTTGGGGTGCTGATTCTGAGAATGGTGTTGCTTGTTATAAAGTAAAGTATCGTGCGTCACAAATAGGATGGATTTACCATGAAGCTAATAGTTATGAAATTAATGTAGTTCCTGGCTTTGAAGGATTAGTTGGTGGCTTATGGAATGAATCGGAGTGTGTTCCAAAACTTTATACTCCATCACCACAAGTTGATAGTAGTGTTGATACTGTTACTGCTGCTTCTGTTACTAAGGAAAAAGCAATAAGTAATATGTCTGAGGCTGAAGCAGCTGAATATATCAGGTCAAATTTAAATCCTGAACAATGGCATGTTTATCAAAATTCGCCACCAGGAACGTATAGTGGAATGACACCAGAAGAAATAGTTGCTAATTTTAAAGGCTCTTCTGTTTCTAGTTTGGACGAATATTATTAATTTAATGGTTTGATGATTTTAAACAAGGAATTGAAATCTATAGTTCATAGATTTCAATTTTTTTATTGTCATTCAATATACTTATCACTATAACGAAAAATCAGCTAATTTTTATTATTAACATTTTACGTCGTGGCAATTTATATTTATAAAAACTATGTCCTTTTTTTGACAACTGTGTTATACTTTAAGTAGAATAAAGGATAATAAGGAGAAGTAGTATGAAAGATGTTATTAATGTTCGAAGTGAGATAGCTCCATTAAAGACCGTGCTTTTACATCGTCCTGGTCGCGAGTTTCTTAATTTGACTCCCAATACATTACAAAGACTATTGTTTGATGATATTCCTGACTTGGAAATTGCCCAAAAAGAACACGATGCTTTTGCCAATGCTCTTCGCAAAGAAGGAGTTTCGGTTGTATACTTGGTTGATTTAGTGGCTGAAGCTCTTAACACTAATATTAATGTCCGTGAAAAATTTATTAAGCAATTTATTAAAGAGGGTGGCATTACTTCAAAGAAAATTTATAATCAAGTTTATGAATTATTAAATGCTATTAAAGATAATAAAAAACTAGTTAGTAAGTGCATTGAAGGAATTGATGATTCGGAGTTAGTGCTTGATAACAATAAATTTTATAGAACACGTGATATTGGTAAAATGGTGCTAGATCCACTGCCTAATTTGTATGCTCCGCGGGATCCTTTTGCAACCATTGGACGTGGTGTTTCGCTTCATCATATGCATTCGGTAACAAGACGTCGTGAAACTATTTTTGGTGAATATATCTTTAAATATCATTCTAAATATAAAAATGTGCCTTTATATTACGATCGATATGATGGTTATAGTATTGAAGGTGGTGATATTCAAGTATTAAGTAATGAAGTTGTTTGTATTGGTATAAGTGAACGAACTGAACCGGATGCGATTTCTCTACTTGCTAAAAAAATTCTTAAAGCGGAGAATTTTAAATATGTCTTAGCGATTGATATTCCGGATGAACGTTCATTTATGCATCTTGATACCGTTATGACACGCGTTGATTCGGATAAATTTGTGGTGCATGCACATGTTATGGATGTATCAGATGTTTATGAATTATCTCTTGATACAAATGGTGAATTGGTAATTAAAGAAGTTCACATGGCCTTTGACAAAGTTTTAGAAAAATATTTGCATATAAATAAGGTAACATTAATTAAATGTGGTAATGGTGAACGTATCGCTTCGGAGCGTGAACAATGGAGTGATGGGGTTAATACTTTATGTATAAGGCCTGGTGTTGTTATTGCATATTCACGTAATCATGTAACTAATGATGCTCTACGCGCTGCTTCGGTTAAGGTTATTGAAATTCCAAGTTCCGAATTATCACGTGGACGTGGAGGACCTCATTGTATGAGTATGGCCTTATATAGAGAGGAGTAATATGAATTTTTATAATCGTGATTTTTTAAAATTATTAGACTATTCGCCTTTAGAAATAAAACATTTAATTGATGTTGCTAAAGAATTTAAATATAAAAAAGAACATGGTATTGAACATAAATATTTAAAAGGTAAAAATATTGCCATTATTTTTGAAAAAGATTCAACTAGGACACGTTGTTCATTTGAAGTTGCGGCATATGATTTAGGTATGCATGCAACATATCTTGGCCCAACGGGTTCACAAATGGGTAAAAAAGAAACCATTGCTGATACTGCGCGTGTCCTATCAAGAATATATGATGGTATTGAATATCGTGGTTATTCACAAAATATTGTTGAAGAACTTGCAAAATATTCAAGAGTTCCTGTATGGAATGGCTTAACGGATGAATTTCATCCAACCCAAATGCTTGCTGATTTTATGACGATGGAAGAACACTTTGGTAGTTTAAATGGTCTAAATTTGGTCTTTGTAGGTGATTGTCGCAATAACGCTGCAAACTCGTTAATGGTTGCATCATCTAAGTTAGGTGTTAATTTTACAGCATGTGGTCCTAAAGATTTATGGCCATCTAAGGAATTAGTTGATATATGTCGCTCTATTGCTAAAGAAACTGGTTCTTCTATAACCATAACCGATGATTTAGAACAAGGTATAAAAGATAAAGATATTGTTTATACAGATGTATGGGTATCAATGGGAGAAGATCCGACGAAATGGCAAGAGAGAATTTCGTTATTGAGTCCATATCAAATTAATAAATTAACCTTTGCTTATGCCAAGAATAGTGCGATATTTATGCATGCATTACCATCTTTTCACAACTTAGAAACTACTATTGCCAAAGAAGTTTATGATAAGTATAAAACCAAAGCTTTGGAAGTAACTGATGATGTTTTTGAAAGTAGAAATTCAGTCGTATTTAATGAGGCTGAAAATAGAATGCATACCATTAAGGCAATGATGTATTTGACATTAAAGGAGGATAAAAATGATTAATGTTCATAGTGAAATAAAGCCGTTAAAGAAAGTTTTAGTTCATCGACCTGGTAATGAATTATTAAATTTAACACCAGATTCGTTAGAAAGATTGTTATTTGATGATATTCCATATTTACCAGTAGCATGTGAAGAACATGATGAATTTGTTCGTATTATGCGTGATAATGGTGTTGAAGTTGTTTATCTTGAAGATTTAATGACCGAAGTATTAGATTTAGTTCCTGAAGTTAAGGATCAATTTATTCGTCAATTTATTTATGAAGCTGGTGTTAGAACACCAAAATATCGTGGTCTTTTATATGATTATCTTAACAGTTTTGATAGTAATAGAATGCTTGTCTTAAAAACAATGGAAGGTATTAAATTAAATGAAATTTTAATAAGTAAAGCTCGTCGTGGCAAGAGCTTAGTGGATATGATTCAAGAAGATACATCATTTATTGCTGATCCTATGCCTAATCTTTACTTTACCCGTGATCCATTTGCCAGTATTGGTAATGGTATTAGTTTAAATAAGATGTATTCGGTTACACGTAATCGTGAAACAATATATGCTGAATATATTTTTGCATATCATCCTGATTATAAGAATAACGTTACGAAATTTTATGATCGATATGATGCCTTTTCTATTGAAGGTGGTGATGTTCTTAATTTAAGTGATAAAGTCTTAGCTGTTGGTATTAGTCAACGAACAAGTGCTGATGCTATAGAAATGCTTGCTAAGAATATCTTTAAAAATGAAGAGAGCACTATTGAAACTATTCTTGCTTTCAATATTCCAGTATGTCGAGCATTTATGCATTTAGATACTGTATTTACTCAAATTGATGTGGATAAATTTACATATCACCCTGGAATTATGGATACACTTCAAGTATTTGAAATAACAAAAGGTGAAAAAGAAGATGAAATTAATGTTAAAGAAAAAAATGCATCTCTTAAGAAAATATTAGAAGAATATTTAGAACGTGAAATAACATTAATACCTTGTGCTGGTGGGGATCGTATCGCTTCTGAGCGTGAACAATGGAATGATGGTAGTAATACTTTATGTATTGCTCCTGGTGTTGTTGTTGTATATGATCGTAATAATATTACAAATGAGTTATTAAGACAAAATGGTCTTAAAGTTTTAGAAATGCATAGTGCTGAATTATCACGCGGTCGTGGAGGACCACGTTGTATGAGTATGCCACTAATAAGGGAGGATTAAAATGAATTTTTATAATCGTGATTTTTTAACACTTTTGGATTATACGCCAGAAGAAATTATGTTTTTAATTAATTTAGCTGAGAAATTTAAAAAGCAAAAATATATGCGTATACCTCATAATTATTTAGAAGGTAAGAATATTGCTATTTTATTTGAAAAAGATTCAACTAGGACACGTTGTTCATTTGAAGTTGCGGCATATGATTTAGGAATGCATGTAACATATCTTGGACCAACAGGTTCACAAATGGGTAAAAAGGAAACTATTGCTGATACTGCGCGTGTTTTATCAAGAATGTATGACGGTATTGAATATCGTGGCTTTGGTCAAAATATTGTTAATGAGCTTGCTAAATATTCAAGTGTTCCTGTATGGAATGGTTTAACTAATGAATTCCATCCAACCCAAATGCTTGCTGATTTTATGACAATTAAAGAGTGTTTAGGTTCTATTAAAGGTAAGAAAATTGTTTTTTGTGGGGATGCTCGTAATAATGTTGCTAATTCTTTGATGGTTATATCTTCTAAGTTAGGGGCTAATTTTGTTTGTTGTGCGCCTGTTAGTTTATGGCCAGAAGATAAATTAATTGAAAAATGTCGTAAAATTGCACGAGAAACCGGTGCAACAATTAATATGACTGAAGATATTATGGAAGGCACGGAAGATGCGGATGTTATATATACAGACGTATGGGTATCAATGGGAGAACCAGATGAAGAATGGGCTCGTCGTATTAATTTGTTAAAAGATTATCAAGTTAATAGCAAAGTAATAAATAATGCTAAAGATAGTGTTATTTTCCTACATTGTTTACCATCATTTCATAATATTGATACTAAGATTGGTAATGAGATATATCAAAAATATGGCTTAAAAGAAATGGAAGTAACAGATGAAGTATTTGAAGGATCTCATTCTAAAGTTTTTGATGAAGCCGAAAATAGAATGCATACCATTAAAGCTGTTGTATATGCTACGATGTTTGATGGTGAAATTAAGTTATGAAAATAGTTTTAGCCTTAGGCGGTAATGCTTTAGGTAAGACACCTTTAGAACAATTGGAACTTGTTAAAAAAACAGCGACAACTATCGTTGATTTAATCGAAAAAGGTCATAAAGTTGTGGTTACACATGGTAATGGTCCTCAAGTTGGAATGATAAATCTTGCGATGGATTATGCATGTGAAAATGGTGCGAATACACCCCCAATGCCGTTCGCTGAATGTGGGGCGATGAGTCAAGGATATATTGGTTATCATTTACAACAAGCTATTGAAAATGAATTAAAACGTCGTCAAATAGATAAAGAATGTGTAACCGTTGTGACGCAGGTTTTAGTTTCTAAGAAAGATAAGGCTTTTTTAAATCCTACTAAGCCTGTTGGTATGTTTTATACTAAAGAAGAAGCGGATAAAATAATTAAAGAAAAAGGCTATGTGATGAAAGAAGATGCAGGTCGTGGTTACCGACGGGTTGTGCCATCACCTTATCCTAAAAAGATTATTGAACTTGAAACAATTAATTCTTTAGTAGAAGAAGGTAATATCGTTATTTCTTGTGGAGGTGGCGGTATTCCAGTAATTGATGAAAATGGTCATTTAAAAGGTATTGATGCAGTTATTGATAAAGATAATTCAAGTTCTTTACTAGCCCGTGAAATTAATGCTGATATGTTAATGATTTTAACCGCTGTTTCTAAAGTGTCGCTTAATTTTAATAAAGAAAATCAAAAGGACTTAGATGTCCTTGATATTGAAGATGCTAAAAAATATATTAAAGATAATCAATTTGCAAAAGGAAGTATGTTGCCAAAAATAGAGGCATGTATTGATTTTGTTGAAGAAACCAATAAAGTTGCCTTAATTACTTCGTTATTAAATGCCCCGGAGGCTATGCTTGGTCAAAATGGGACTTTAATAAATAAAAATATGGAAAGGAAAAAACAAAAAATGGCAAAAGAAAAAAAGAAAAAATTGACGCTAACATCGTTTTCTATAATTTTGGCAATAATTGTAGTTTTAGGTGTAGTAACACATTTCTTACCAGCTGCTAAGTTTGTTGGTGAAGAAATTGTTCCAGGATCTGGTGTAGTATCTGCTAAGTTATCGGATGTTTTAATGGCTCCGATAAAGGGGTTTGAAAATGCAGTAGATGTTTGTATTTTCGTATTCATCTTGGGTGGCTTTCTTGCAATAGTTACGAAGACAGGTGCCTTGGAAACAGGAATTAAAGTTTTGGTTAAAAAGATGAAGGGAAAAGAATTAATATTAATTCCAATATTAATGTTTATTTTCTCAATTGGGGGCACAACTTATGGTATGTTAGAAGAAACCGTTGGTTTTTATGCCTTGCTTGCCTTTACAATGGTTGCAGCAGGAATGGATACAATTGTTTCTAGTGCGATTGTTTTACTAGGAGCAGGAAGTGGTGTTTTAGGTTCAACTATTAATCCATTTGCAACCGGAGCTGCTATTAGTGCGCTTAAAGATAGTGGTATTGCTGTTAATAACGGCTTAATTATCTTTTTAGGTATTGTATTGTGGATTGTTTCTTTAACAATTTCAATATGTTTTGTAATTTCGTATGCAAAGAAAATTATTGATAAAAAAGGTTCAACTTTCTTATCATTACAAGAACAAAAGGTAATGGAAAGACGTTATGAAAAGAAAGCCTTAAAAGAAGAAGAGAAGAATGCTAAAGTTTCTCTTACTGGTGTTCAAAAATTAACGTTAATAATTTTTGGCTTAACCTTTGTTGTTATGATAATTGGCTTTATCCCTTGGGGTGAATTTGGTATAACTTTCTTTGATGGATTCACAGGATGGTTAACAGGATCTAGTCTTGGTAATTGGTGGTTTTATGAAGCTGCTCTTTGGTTTTTATTAATGGCTATTCTAATAGGTATAATTAATCGCTTTAGTGAAAAGGATATTGTTGATACTTTCATTGATGGTGCTGCTGATATGATGAGTGTTATCTTAATTGTGGCAGTAGCGCGTGGAGCATCCGTTTTAATGAGTGTAACGCATCTTGATAATTATATTGTAGTTAATGCAGCTAACGCTCTTAAGAATATGCCAGTTGCTATTTTTACACCACTTAACTATTTATTACACATCTTCTTATCAGTATTAGTTCCATCAAGTTCTGGTCTTGCTTCACTTTCAACACCAATTATGGGACCTTTAACTAATACCTTAGGTTATAGTGTTGAAGTAACTGTAATGACATATGTGGCTGCCAATGGTCTTGTAAATTTAATTACTCCAACTTGTGGTGCTATTATGGGTGGTCTTGCTTTAGCAGGTGTTAATTATGGCACATGGTTCAAATGGGCATTTAAAGTAGTTTTAACTATTGCCCTAGCATCGGTTGTTATTTTAACCGTTGCGGCTTTAATACTTTAATTAATTGTATAAATTTTGGAAAAGACTTATCTTTTCCTTTTTTTATTTCTTTGATATACTTATGTAGTGATGTTTATGAAAAAATTGATAGAATTTATAAAAACAATATTTGATGATAAGAAAAAATTTATTCTTATACTAACTATAATTTCCTCTATTCCTATATTTATTACTTGGGATATTCCAAGATCACATGATATTTTATTTCATTTATCACGTGTTAAGGGATTAAGTTATGAAATTGGTATTAAAAGTTTTCCTATTCTTATATATCATTCTTTTATTTTTAATATGGGATATGCTTCTAATTTATTTTATCCTGATTTATTTTTATATCCTTTTGCTATTTTAAATAAATTTATTCCTATAAATATTGTTTATAAATTGTTAATATTATCATTAAATTATGCATCTATTTATTCCGTTTATTTTGTTTTAAGTAAGTTGTTTAAAAATAATGAACGGATATGGGGCACTATTTTATATACTTTTTCATCATATCGTTTAACTGATTTGTATATAAGAGGGAATGTGGGAGAGTCTCTTGGTTTTATTTTTTTTCCACTTGTTATCTTAGGCCTTGAAGAATTAATAAGTGGTGATAAGAGGAAGTATTACTATTTAGTAATTGGTATGACTGGTTTAATATATTCACATATTATAAGCACGTATATTGTTGGTATCTTCATATTCTTTTATCTACTACTAAATATTAAAAAATTATTTAAAGAAAAAAGGTATTTATATTTAATGAAAGCAGTTTTAATTACCTTTTTATTAACGTGTGCTTTTTTAGTTCCTATGGTAGAACAAATGGTTGATCGCCATGGGTATATTCATTATTTAAGAACTAGTTCATATGATAATATAGCATCCCCACTTCTTTATTTATTTCCAGAAGTATCACTTCCATCTAATACATGGTATCCGGTAGGCATTGGTTTAATTTACCTTGCTTTTATAATTCTAGCGATTAAAGAGAGAAAAAAAGTATCATATCAAACATGGATTTATGGTCTATTAGGAGTATTATTTTTAATTATGTCTACTAATTTAGTTCCAAGATTTATTTATAATAAAGTATTGATATTTATTCAGTATCAATGGCGTTTTTACATGATTGCCACTTTATCACTTTTAATATTTGGAATGAAATTATTGCCAATTTTAAGTGATAAAACTAAATTAATTTTAAAAAACTATACTTTCTATAGTATAATTGTAGTCTTGACGTTAGTATTGGTTAACACTTTCATGTATGGCAGTGTGCATGATTTTAATGGTGAATATTTAGGATATTATGAGTATTTACCAGAGAATATTACTTATGATCAAATAAAGAATGGTCCCGTTTCAGCCACATCTTCTAATAAAATTGATTATAATATTAATTATTCTTGTGGTATAACAACTATTTCCTATAAGAATAATTCATATGGTGATACAGTGTTAACTTTACCAATTTTATATTATAAAGGATATGTGTCTAATAAAAATTATGATATAATTAATAATAATGGATTGGTTGCAATTAAACTTAATAAAGATAGTGATCTAGTGAAAGTTTATTATGAAGGAACAGATTTATTGTATATATCACGGGTAATTAGTTTAACGACTTTAATTGTAATTGTTACAAGATATGTTCGTAAGAGGAGTAGAGATGTTAAAGTTTAGTAGAATAGATAAATATTATGGGGATAATGTTTTGATAGATAGTGTTGATATGGTTATTAAATTAGGTGATATATTTGGTTTTATCAGCTGTTCTAATGAATGTCAAGCTAATGTCAAAACAATTTTAAATTATGTGCGTAAGCATTGTTTTGATTTGTCAACAATTACTAAAAGAGATGTAGGATATTTGCCTAAAGCGCTAGATTTAGATAAAAATATGACAGTTATGGAAATGCTTAAATATAATGATTCTTTTTATGACAGCATATATTTAAAAGATGGTTTATCCCTAGCCGAAAACATGAAAATTGATGTTAATAAAAAAATAAAAGATTTATCACAAAATTGTCTTAAAAAAGTAGGTCTTGTTTTAACGCTTATGCATAAACCTCGTCTAATAATTTTGGAAGACTCTTTTGATTCATTTGATGTTGAAACTAAAAACATTTTTTTAGAAATATTAAATGATATAAGAAAAAATGCTGTAATTTTCATTTCATCAAATAATTTAATGGAAATTAAAAAGTTTTGTGATAAAGTTTGTCTTATTAAAAATGAGAAAATTGTTAAAGTATTAAGTCTTGGTGACTTAATGCAAAATCAATATAGTGTAATTACTTTATATTGCCAAGATGTTAAAAAGAAAAATTTACCACTTAAAGATATGATGATTAAAGAACTTTCTAATGATATGATTAAATTTGTTTATAAAAATGATATAAATGTTTTAATTAACTATTTAAATGAAATTAATATTAGTAAATTATTAATTGATGATATTAGTTTAGAGGATGTTTTTGCTGATTTATATCGAAATAATTAAGAGAAATAAGGGGGTTATATGAAAGATATTCACTCGTTTGTTATTATCGCTGAAGGCGAAAATGATAACTTAGAAGAATGTATTAAATCCATAAAAAAACAAAGTGTTAAAACTAATGTTTTATTAATTACTGATAATGAAAATGATTTTGTTATGGATATTGCTAGTGAATATGGCTTAGGTGTAATGATTTATCATGAAGATGAAATGATGAATAAATATAACTTTGCTTTAACATGCGTATCTACTGAATTAGTTACAATTGTTAATCAAAATGATATATATGATCGTAATTATGCTAAAGAGATTTTAAAGGTTTATAAAAATAATCCTAAGGCTTCTTTAATTTTTACTAATTGTTATGAAATTTTTAAGGATAAAAAAATTCTTAGAAATAAGCGATTATTTGAAAGAAGAATGCTGGTTAAATGGTTAAAATATTCTAAGTTTAACAATAAAAAGTATTTTAAAAAATTAGCTTTAAAGTATTTTAATGCTCTTTATCCAAGTAGTGTTACGTATGGGACATCTAATCTTCCTCATCCTTTTTTTGAAGATTATTCAATTTATAATGAATGGGTATCATATAATAAACTAGTAGGTGATAATTTGGCATGGTTTTATATTGAAAAACCCCTTGTTGCTTATAGAAGTGATGCGTTAGTAGATAGTAAAGAAAATACTTTGCTAAAAAAACAAATATATAAATTGTTTTGGCCTAATTGGTTGATAGATTTTATTTATAGAAATGAAGATGGCAATGAAACTATTGAAAAAAATTGATAAATTTTTTGAAATTCATAAGCGTTCATCATCCTTTGGCATTGAGATAATGGCGGGTATAACAACATTTTTAGCGATGTCTGCTGATCCAAGGCTTTCATCAGTTTTTATTGCAACAGCGTTAGGTTCATTTATTGGAACAATTCTTATGGCTTTAATTGCGAAAATGCCTTTTGCTCAAGCTCCTGGTATGTGATTAAATGCTATGGTTGGCACTATTGTTGGAGGGGCACTTGGTTTTAGTTATAGTTATGGCAATGCTATGTTTTTAATTTTTGAAAGTGGCATTATTTTTCTTTTACTATCCATAATTCCTTGTGATAAAACGAAGGATGGTAAAAGGAATATATCATTGCGTGAAAAAATATTTGAAGCGATTTCCACGGGTATTAGGTTAGCAATCCCTGTAGGTATTGGTATAATGACCTTTGTTATAATTGATTTAATTATTTATATTATTGATTATTTTAAATATAAATTAAAAAATACAAAGAAAAAGCCAACGTTTGAAATAACGTTGACAACAATATTATGTTTGACATTTACCTTTTTGTTCCAATGATATGAAAAGTTTTATGCTTTTCATATTTTTTATGTTATTTAATTTTCTTTTGTTTATATTTATAAT
This sequence comes from uncultured Bacilli bacterium, assembly GCA_934167885.1. Lineage (GTDB taxonomy): Bacteria > Bacillota_I > Bacilli_A > RF39 > UBA660 > RUG12783. Next base: position 19,337 of record CAKPMB010000009.1, on the reverse strand, counting down.
CAATTGGTAATGTTGTTAAAGCGGTAGCGTTAGCGAGGATAGAAGTTAGTCTTTTTTCACGCATAATACTATTGTTAATATTATTTATTTGATTATTTAAAGATGTTGTAATAATTTTAAAATATATATCTTCTTTTGAAACTTCATTTATACTTTTGATATAGTCATATAATCTAATTAGTGAATTATAATCCATCTTTTCAATACTTGCACTTATAAATTCTTCTTTAGTTAATTGTTGTAAGTATTTATAAATATTTATACCAGATTCACTATTTATACGTGTTATAAATGAATTAGGATTATTTAAAAATTCATTTAAGATATCCAATGATTGTGTCGTTTTATTCAAATTATTAAAGTTCTGTGGAGGAGCTGGGGTTGTTTCAACATTAGGATGATCAAGAGGTCTAGGGGTAGGTGTGATATTTTCGTGTTGAAAAGGAACATTATTATTACTTGTAAAGTTGACTTTTGTTATATCAATTGGTGTTAATTGTTTATTTTTATTATAAAGAACATCACTTAAATTTGTTAAAAATTCTCCATTATATACAATATCAATAATACTAAGACCTGCTAGTGATAGTGAGATTGATAAATATAACATATTGCCAAGAGATGATATATACTTTTTAAAATAACTATAATTATTTTTATAAAGCGTTTCTAAATCATTTAATAGTTTATTAATTTTACGTTTATCTTTTTTATTAAGATTACTTATGATAAATTTTAAATCATTTAAGCATGTAGGCTTATTTTCGATAATAATATTATTCTCTTCCATATAACGCATAACAATCACCATAATGGCAATTTCATCGTTATTTGGTCCATTTAGTTTGTAATACTCATTTATCTTTTTTAATTCTTCAATATTTTCGTCATAGTATAATCTAGAATCTAATTCTAGGTTACTTAGATGTTCTTTGTTACTAGTGATTCTTTCTTTAATATTAAGAGAACCCTTTAAAATATTCTTTAGCGTTTGATAAGATATAGATACAATTCCTCCAAGAATAGAAGAAACTATTAAGTTTTCGTAAGCCATAAAGTTTTCAAAAGCAGGACCTACTAGGGGAATATATTTAAGAAAAAATGCTCCAACATTTGTTGTAATACCGCTTAAAAATCCTATGAGTTTGCTGTTAGAAAGTTTTGATAGAATAGTGCCAATGAATGTTCCGTTGTATATTCCAGCAGTTAAAGCTGGTTCAATAGCATTAACTGACGTTGCAAACGATGCTCCAGCAGCTCCACCAACAACAATAGGTTTTAATACGTTTTTCTTAATTTTATCTTTAAGCGTTTCATCGTATTTAGCTAATATTTTATTAACATCAATTTTATTTCCATTAAGGTTGTTAATTATATTAATTAATTCTTCCTTTTTACTAGTGTCAAGTTTTATAAGACACTCTCTTAGTGATAAATAACCAGTATTAAGATACGTTATTTTATTACGCTTTAAAAATTCGTTAATTGTTTTAACGGTTTCTTGATCAAATCTTGTATCAATAATATTACCTTTTTCATCTTTGGTTATTTCTAATTGTGATAGTATCTGGTTACATTCATATGATTTATTAACCATATTTTTGTATTTAATATTTTTGGATAATTTATAACCGTTTATAACTAGTAGAATGGTTGATAATGATAATTTTAAAGTAATTGTTGGCATAAGAGTAATAACCGTTTTTAAAGCAAGAGAATCAATAATACTTTGGGTTAGGGGTTCTAAAATATTTCGAGCATTCTTAAGAAAGTTAGTAAAAGCTGTTTGCGATCCTTTTTTTAATTCACTTATAGTATTTTCAATGGCTAAATCAGCTTTGTGAAATACCTCATCAATGCATACTTTATCTTTATCATTTAATTTACTTTTTAAATAGTTTTTTAATGATTTTAAATTATTTATTTCATCTGGTATAACAATACCTTTTTCTTTTAAAAGAAGTTTAATTGTTTCAAATTTAGCATCTTTTAATGTTACATCTAGTCTTTTAATGGCTTTATTTTTTGATAGTTCTAATTCGTTTAAAAAATTATTCATCGCCATTATCCTCCACATTTTTTTCAATGTTATTTAATGTTTGCACATAAAAGGCAAGACTAAAAAAATCAAGTTCGTCTAAATCAGTGTCACTTAAGAAATTAACGTTCGTATTATTCATCCTACATCACCACTCATATTATAACATGACTTTATAATTATTTATCACCAATTGTGACAAAATATATAATATCTATTTATGTTAAAATTATTTATGATATAATTAGTTATGGTTGGAGATATTATGAATGATAATGATGATAAAGTTATTGACGAGGATAATATAATTAAGAAAAAAAAGGTAGATACTATCGAAGTGAAACCAAAGAAAAAAAGTAATAAAAGGAATAGAAGAGTAAGACGTAAAGATGATCAAAAAATAACGTTAACTGTTAATGTTGATAATTTTAAGGTAATTGAAAGAACTTTTTTAAAGGCTATACCAAAGCATTCTTTAAACATAAAAAAATATCTTATAATTGTGTGTATTGTTTTATTAATTTCACTTGGATCTTTTATGGCATATAAAAAGTATACTGAATATCAAGAAGAGCAGAGAATTATTAAAGAAGAAAGAGAACATAATAAACAGGTTGCCATAATAACATCACATTATAATCAATATGTGCGTGTTGCTACTGATAGCAAGCTATATAAAAAGAAAGATGATACTTTCTATGAATATGGCACAGCTTATAAAGATAGTGAATTAGAGTTAGATGAACAGGAAATTACATATGATACTAAATATTTTTATAGTAGCAAGATGGATATTTATATTGAATATGATAAAGTTGAAAAAATAGATAGTTTGACAAGTTATAGTGATCGTTTTAAAAGTTATATTCCATTTAATCAAAATATTGTTACCAAAGATGTATTTTCATTGTATGATGATGATAATAAGGTTTGGTCGTTTAATGAATCTATATCATTTCCTATTATTATTAAGGATTATGATGGTAAATATTATGTTAATTATAATAATCGCTTATTGTATGTATTGAAAGAAGATGTTCAAAAAATAGTTAAGGCTAAAAATACATCTATATCAAATGCTAGTCGTATTACGACGTTGTGTTATCATCGAGTATATGATACGAATGAAAAATGTAATGATATATATATATGTAAAAAGAAAAGCAATTTTGATAAGGAAATGAAATATTTAAAAGATAATAATTATTTAACTTTAACCATGGAGGAGGCATATCTTTATCTAACAAAAAAATTACAAGTTCCTAGACGAAGTGTTGTTATTACGTTAGATGATGGACATTTAATTAAGAGTGCAATTGATGTTTTAGAAAAATATAAGTTATATGCTACATCTTTTGTTAAAAGCAAAGCATTTGACGATTTGTCAGGCTTCAAATCCGATTATTTATATCTTGGATCTCATACCCATAATATGCATACGCCAGGAGTATGTCCAATAGAACGTGAATATCAACAAGGTGGTGGCATATTATGTTTACCAAGTGCTACAGTTTTAAATGATCTGAAAACCTCACGTGAAAAGCTTAATAATACTATTGCTTTAGCTTTTCCATTTTATGATTATAATGAACGCGCTATTAATTTAGTAAAACAAGCAGGTTTTAAAATTGCCTTTATTGGTTCAAATGGCGTTACTGGTAGATCATATCCAGGCATAAATGTTTATAAAGTTCCTCGTATTACAATGTGGGATAATACTAGTTTTGAAACATTTAAAAATTATGTAACTAATTAGAAAGAAGTGATTAACAATGAAGAGAATCCAACAAATAAGTTTATATATTTTTAATTTCTTAATCATAATAATGCCTTTATTCTTTGACCTTGTTAAAGTAGAAATACTTAATAAAGCTTTAATTGTTCTAATTTTTATAATGCTTATTATAAATAATAAAAAAATTATCAAATATTTAAGCGGAAATAATCATAAAACACTTATTTTAACATCACTGTTTGTTATGATAATATCATATATTTTTAAAAACTTATTTGTTGATTTAACTTTTATTTTGTATTTTGTTTTATTGCTTCTTTTCTATATTTTTATTGAACATTTTTATCAAAAAGATTTTTTCATAAGGAATATAATAACAACATTTTTAAGCTATTCTTTAATTTATTCAGTAATGATTGGTATTCTTAACTTTCTAAGTTATAAATATGATTTCTTTTTATCGTTAGATTATTTATTACACATTAATATTTTTAGTTTGGCATTATCTTTATATGGCTTAATTAAATGTTATAATAAATGGTATTATACGCCTATTTTGTTCATAAACATTATGCTTATAAATTCTAGTTATTATTTATTTGCTTTAATTTTAACATTGTTTATTGGCGTCTTTTTCACATTTAAGAAGAGTTATGTCTATCGTTCATTTAATATTATGTTAAATATGCTAATTCTTTTTTTGTTAATTTATTTAGGTTTATATATTTTTAATCTACCAATTTATACGAATTATTTTGATTTATCAGTAAACATTATTTTAATCTTTTTATATTGCTTAAATGTATTATATTATACGTTTTATGGTAAAAGTCCGTATCTTGCCTTTTTAATTATAACCATTGGGTTAATTCTTTCTTTTGAATGTAATTATTCTTTTATCTTTGTTTCTTTAACAACGTTATGTTTAAGTGATTTTCTTACATTGTTTGAATCTTTAATTAATAAGAAAAAGGTAGCGGTTTTAATGGTTTCTGATAATACACCTGTTGCTTATTTAAAAGATTCTATTAATAGTATTTTAGAAAATACTCATAAAAATTTAGAATTAATTATTATTTGCGATGGTGGTTTTGATGATTATGAATTTATTAAAAATAATTATAATGACCATAGAATCAAAGTAATTAGAAATGAGAAAAAAGTTGGTTTGGCATCATCTTTAAATCAGGCTATAAGTTTGTCATCAGCTGATTATTTAGTATGTATGAATAGCCATGATGTGGCTTATTCAGACCGTCTTTTTCTACAAATCGTTTTTATGGAAAATAATCCTAAAGTAATGATAAGTGGCACGGATGCTTGGCTGTTTAGTGAAAAAAATAGTCTCTGTATTAATCAATATTGTAATTATAAATATATAAAGACGCAGTTACTATATAAAAATCCTTTAATTCATTCGACAATCATTATTCGTAAAAGTTATTTAAATAAAACTAAATTACTGTATGATGAAGAATATTTTGATAAAACGGACTATGAATTATGGACAAGATGTGAAAATGCTCATATTGAGGCCTTACCTCTAATTACTATTAAGCATTGTTACACGCAAGATACAAAGACAAAGGATAAAAAAACTAAGTCTTATGAAAAAATTATGACCGATAATTTAGAACGTTTAAACATTAATGATGCTTCCAAAGGTCTTCAAAATCTTCTAATTTTATCTTTAGAAAAAAAGATGAATAAAGATAATTATATAGAACTTTCCAATTATATAGACGAATTAGTAAAAGTAGAAGATTATAAGTCATATGCATCACGTAGTGTGTTATATAATCGTTATTTCAAATTATTAGTGGATAGTGGATTAATTTATAAAGAATTTCTTAATATTGTCAAAAATGTTTCTATTTTAAAAAAAATATTTTTATTTAATAACTTAGTATATTTAGAAAAATGTTTAATTAATAAAATATTTAATCTTTTTAAAAAAATTAATGGTATCTTAAAAAATATTAAAATCGTTGTTTATAAAACTTTGTTAAAACTTGATGAAAGTAAAGTTTTAAGGCTAAGTGATAAAAAGTATGCGCAAGTTCGTTATTTTGTAACTTTTAAAAGGACTCTTAATTTACGAAATCCTAAAGAATATAATGAGAAACTTAATTGGTTAAAGTTATATAATCATAATCCTATATATCAAGAATTAGTTGATAATTATTCAGTTAGAAAGTATATAAGTAGGGTTTTAGGAGATGAGTATTTAATTCATTTAATGGGGGCTTGTTCAGCGATTGAAGATATTGATTTTGATAAATTACCACATCAATTTGTTATGAAATCTAGTTTTAATTCTAAAAATGTTTTGGTTTGTCAGAATAAAAATTATTTTGATAAAGAAAATGCCAAAAGAAAGATGAATGAGTTTTTAAAACAAGATAAATATTTATTAGGACGTGAATGGCCATATAAAAACATAAGTCCTAAAATATTAGTTGAAAAATACATAGAAGATGATACTTTGTCTTATTTAATTGATTATAAATTTTATGCTTTTAATGGTTTATGTGACTATGTTAGAGTGTGTTATAATCAATTGTCTGAAAATAATTTGGATGTCTTTTTTGATAGAAATTGGCATATGCAAAAGGATTATTCAAATAGTTCATTGGATGATGCTTCAATATCAAAACCGCAAAATTTAGATAAAATGTTCGAGTTTGCCGAAATTTTATCACAAAATATTCCATTTGTTCTTATTAGTTTTTGTGAGAAAAATGGTCACTTATATTTTGGTAGTATGTCATTCTTTCCAGAATCTGGTTTTGATGATAAAATTAATAATAGTTTTAGTGCTTATTTAAGTAGTAAAATAAAAATTTGAGTAGTTTAAAATGTTTGGTTTAAGGAGTGTGAATATTTTGAAAACATATTTAATAACAGGAGGAGCTGGGTTTATTGGTTCAACTCTTGCCGATAAATTATTAAAAAGAAAAAATAAAGTTTTGGTTGTTGATAACTTTTGTGATTTTTATGATCCAAAGTTAAAGGAAGAGAATGTTAAGCAAAATTTAGAAAATCCCAATTATAAACTATATCGTATTGATATTAGAGATTATGGAGACGTTCAAGAAGTATTTAATGATAATAAGATTGATTGTGTTATCCATCTTGCAGCGATGGCTGGTGTTCGTCCTTCTATTGATAATCCGCTTTATTATCAAACAGTAAATTGTGTAGGAACGCAAAATATTTTAGAAGCGATGAAAAAAGCGAATGTTACTAAATTAGTTATGGCCTCAAGTAGTAGTGTTTATGGTAATTGTGACAAAGTTCCTTTTAGGGAAGACTTTATTGTTGATTATGCTATTAGTCCTTATGCCGCTACTAAAAAAGCAAATGAAGTTATGACACATGTTTACCACAAACTTTACAATTTTAATGTTATAATGTTACGCTTTTTTACAGTATATGGACCACGTCAAAGACCAGACTTGGCAATTAATAAGTTTACAAAATTAATGTTAAATAATGAGGAAATACCAATGTTTGGTGATGGTTCTACTAGTCGTGATTATACATTTGTAGATGACATAGTTGACGGAATTATAAGATCAATTGATTATGTGTCAAGTAATGATGATGTTTATGAGATAATAAATTTAGGTAACAGTAGTCCTGTTTCATTAAAAGAGATGATTGATGAAATAGGCAAGGTAGTCCATAAAACACCTATTATTAAACAATTGCCAATGCAACCAGGGGATGTTAATAAAACTTATGCTGATATTAGTAAGGCTCAAAGGATGCTTGGCTATAATCCCAAAACGTCATTTCACGATGGCTTAGAAGCATTTTATAAATGGTATACACAACATATGTAATATGTCTTTTTATTGTTAATTTATATAGTTTTTGATATACTTAGTGTGGTGACGTTATGAAACAAAAAAAAAGTTTAATTATCTATTTTTCTAAATTATCGATTGGTGGTATGGAAAGAGCTTTAATTGATTTTATTAGAAAGAGTAATTTATGTGAAAACTATGATATTACGTTGTATTTAGCATATGTTCTTGAGAGGGGTTATTTAGAAGAGATTTCCAAATATGCTAAAGTTAAAGTTGTTTGCAAAGGTTCATGGACTTTATTAGGTAAAATCAAAACATATTTTCTTATGAATTTTGATTACTTGCGCATGTTATTTAGTTCTAAAAAATATGACTGTGCTATATGTTATACACATCACCATAAAATTTTATCAAAATTAGCGCGTGTATCGAGTGATAATAATATCATTTTTGTGCATGCTGATTTAATAAAATCACGTAATCAAGATGAATTAAATAGATTAAAAAGAAAAGTTAAATTTGACCATTTTAAAAAGGTTGTTTGTGTATCATGCAGAGCTAAAGATGCTTTTTTGAAAATTTATCCAAACTATCAAGGACTTGTTTTTGTCGCTAACAACTATATTAATGGTGACTATATTAAAGAAAAGAGTAAGGAATTAGTTGATGATTACAATTTTAATAAACTAACCTTTATTAATATTGCAAGACACGTTGAATTCCCTAAACAAATATCGTTTATTATTGAAGCATCTAAAAGATTAATAGATGAAGGATATCGTTTTAATGTTTTATTAATTGGAGATGGTCCCGATCACGCGATGTATTGTGATTTAGTAGAAAAATACCATCTTAATGATTGCATTACTTTGTTAGGAAGTAGAGTGAATCCTTATAAATATTTAAGTAGAGCATCAGCCTTGTTATTTTCGTCAAGCTTTGAAGGATATGGCATTGTCTTAGATGAAGCAAGAGTTTTAAATAAACCTATTATTACAACCGATGTCGCTGATAGCAAAATGATTGTTGAAGCAGGATACGGTATTCTTTGTGAAAATAGTATTGATGGTATATATAATGGTATGAAAAAATTTATCGAAAATGGTTATGAATGTAAGCATTTTAATTATAAAAAATTTAATGATAATATTACTAAAACCATTTTAGAAATAGTTAAGTGAGGTCGAAATGAGTAATATTGATAAGAAATTGAGTTTAAAAGAAGTAGTAGGGCGTAAAGTAGTATGCTTTCTAACATTTGTGTCACCGACATTATCAAGTAAGGTTATATATAGAATTCATACTCATAAAAAGTTAGATTTAAAAAACCCTAAATTATTTAATGAAAAATTAATGTATTTAAAACTACATAATTATAAAAATAATCCCTTAGTTATTGAATGTTCTGATAAATTAAAAGTCAGAGATTATGTTACTAAATGTGGTTTAGGTCATCTTTTAAATAAAGTATATGGGGTTTATGATGATGCTCGTGATATCGATTTTGCTAGTTTACCATCTAAATTTGCCTTAAAATGTAATCATGGTTGTGGTTTTAATATTATATGCACTGATAAAGAAAAACTAGATAAGGAAAAAACCATTAAAACATTAAATAAATGGAAGAAGACAAAATTTGGTTATAATACGTGTGAACCACATTATTTTAAGATAAAACCAAAAATTTATGCTGAAGAGTATATCGCTTCAAATGATGGTATTATGCCTAATGATTATAAAATATATTGCTTTAATGGAGAACCTAAAATCGTTTTAGTATGTAGTGAACGCGAACATGATTTAAAACTTACATTTTTTGATTTAGAATGGCATGAACTAAATTATGGCACAGCACGTTTTAAAACTAAAAAGAAAATAAAAAAACCACAAAATTTAGATAAAATGATTGAATATGCTAAGATTTTATCAAAACCTTTTAAGTTTGTGCGTGTTGATTTTTATGATAATTTTGGTAAAGTTTTGTTTGGTGAATTAACTTTTACCCCTGCTAGATGTAGTGCTGAATACTATAATGATAAAGGTAGTATTGAACTTGGTAATATGATTTCCCTAAAGGAAGAGGATAAATAATGAAAGACTTTATATATAAAAAACTAATAGTATATCTTGTTTTATTACAGCCAGTTATTGATATTATTACATCATATATGGTTATCAATAATATGTCAGTATCTATTGGTATAATTATTAAAATATTTGTAATGTTTCTTGCCCTTATATACTTAGTATTTTTAGATAATGAGCATAATAAGAAATTTAATTATCTTTATCTTGCATTAATTATGATTTTTTGTTCTTTAAATATTTTTAATAATATGGATATTATTAAATTACGTTTTTTTAGTTATATTAGCTATTTAGTTAAATATGTTTATCATTTAATTATGCTTTTATTTTTTATACGTTGGTATAAAGGTTATGGTATTAAGTTGTATGATTTAAGAGTTCCACTTATGATTATTACTTTTACATATTTTTTAGCATATTTTACTAATACGGCTTATTTAAGTTATGGGGGTAATAGTAAAAATTTAGGATATTCTGGTTGGTATAGTTCAGCAAATGAATTAGGGAATATTTTATGTCTTTTATTTCCAGTTGCACTTTATAATGCCTTTCATAATAAGGATGGCATATTTTTTGATAAGATATTATTTGTTTTAACGGGTATTGCCATGTTAATGCTTGGCACAAAAGTAGGGTTATTTGGTTTTATTGGTGTTTTAGTTACTTATATTTTTGGACGCTTAGTTTTTATAAAATATAAAAAATTAGACTATCGTTTTTTAGCAGTAGTTATTTTTTTAGGTAGTGCCCTTGCATGCTATAATTATTTGCCAACCATTGAAAATATGAAAATGGGCTATGATCGTTACGAAAACGTCGAAGATATGATGTTAAGCGGTCGTGGTGAATTTTTAAAAGAAATAAAAAAACGTCGTGAAAATATTGATTTATATGATAGAGCTATTGGTAAATCGTTTATAAATTTAAGGAATAGCGATATTTTAATTGTTGAACAAGATTTTTATGATGTATATTTTATGTATGGTATTGTTGGTATTTTATTATTGATGTTTATTTATTTTAAAATATATGCTGTCTTTTTAAAAAAGGTTATTGACACCTTTAAAAATCCGCGTCTTTTGAGTAAAAAATATTTTGCGGTGATTGTAGCGGTAACATTAGAACTTGCTGTTGCCTTTATTTCAGGACATGCCCTATTATCACCATCGGTATCAACATATTTAACATTATTAGTTGCTATGTCTATCTCAATTGAAATTAAGCATTCTAGTAATAAAAAGAGTATATTAATAAGTAGTAATAGTTCTTTTGCTAATAAAATAGATGCATCTAAATATTCTGTTTACTATTTAGTGGTGGATAAAGAAATAGATAATGTTAATAAAGTATATCCATATTGTCATAACTGGAAATTTTTAAAAACTAAAGTAGGTAAGCAATTATTCTATAATAAATTTATGTTATGGAATATTAGAAAAAATCAAGTTTTTGATTATGTTATTGGTGATAATAGTTTATCAACGATTGAGAGAAATTATTTATCTTTAGCGAATGGTCAAAAAGTATTAGTTGGTAAGAAAAAAGATAAGTATTTTAATGAAATAATATCAGTAAAAGATATAAATAATTTATGATTAAGTAATTTGAAAAACAAGATTAATCGTTATATAATAATACAGAATGATAGATAGTAAGTTAGACGGAGGAAATTGATGAAGAAAAAAAAGAAAGTTATGTTCATATCTAGTGTTGGTGGTCATTTAACTCAAATGCTTGAATTAAAATCAATTTTTAATGACTATGATTATGTTTTAATTACTGAAAAAAATGATGTTACTGAATCAATGAATAAAAAATATAATATGAATTATTTATTATATGGTTCTCGTCAATATCTTTTTAAGTATTTATTCGTTATAATTGTTAACTTTGTAAAAAGCATATATTTCTTTTTTAAATATAACCCTGAAGTAATTGTAACAACTGGAACCCATACAGCAGTTTTAATGTGTTATTTAGGTTTTATCTTTAGAAGAAAAGTTATTTTTATTGAAAGCTTTGCTAAGAGAACATCTAAAACTTTATCAGGAAAACTTGTTTATCCAATCGCTAGTGTTTTTATTGTTCAGTGGGAGAGTATGCTTAAATTTTATCCTAAGGCAAAATATTTTGGAGGTATATATTGATGATTCTAGTAACGTTAGGAACACAGAAACAACCTTTTACGCGCTTGTTGCAAAAAATAGATGATAGTAGTATCAATGAAAAAATTGTGGTGCAAGCCGGATATACTGTATATAACAGTAAGAAAATGCAAATATTTGATTTTATTCCTTATGACGAGATGAATAAACTTATTGATGAGGCTGATTTAATAATTACACATGGTGGAACTGGTTCGATTACTATGCCACTTAAAAAACAAAAAAAAGTTATCGCTTGCCCACGTCTTGCAAAATATGGTGAACATGTTGATGATCATCAAACTCAAATAGTGGATATTTTTAGTGATGAAGGATACATTATGGCTTTAAATGAAAATGATAACTTAGACGATATTTATAATAAAATACAAAAATTTAAGCCTAAGAAATATGTTAGTAATACCAAAAACTTTATAAAAAATTTGAAAGCAATTATAGATGGAGATTTATGAAAAAAATAAGTGTTATTATTCCCGTATACAATACCAAAAAATATTTAAAAAAATGTTTAGATAGTTTAGTTAACCAAGTATATCGTGATTTTACAGCTATTTTAGTAAATGATGGTTCAACTGATGGAAGTTATGATATTTTGTGTGATTATGAAAGGAAATATCCTGAGATTCTCAAAGTATATAATATTGAAAATTCTGGTAGAGCCAATGCTAGAAATTATGGCTTAAAAAAGGTGCGCACAGAATATTTTACATTCTTAGATAGTGATGATTATATCGATGAGGCTATGTTATGGGATTTAATAAGTGCCATGAATAAAAATGTTGATGTTGTAGCATGTGATTGTGCTCGTATTGTTGATGGTGTTGAAAAAGGCGTTATTAAAAATTTTAATGATAATATTGAAGATTTAAGTAAAGCTTTAATGCTATCAAATCCAGGACCTCATTCTAAGTTATACCGAACAAGTCTTTTTATAGAAAATAACTTAGAATTCCCTAAGAATGTTAAATTATATGAAGACTTGGGCCTTATGCCTTTAGTAGGTTTGTATACTAACAAAATTGTATATATTCAAAAACCATTATATAAATACGTTATCCATGAAGGCTCAGCTTTAAGACAGGATACTTTAAATGATAATATGCATGATATTTTCACTATAATGAATATATTAAAAGAAAAAATCCCTAGTGAATATAGTGAAGAATTAGAATACTTATACATCGAGCATTTATTGCGATCAGCATCTCTTCGATATATAAATTATCCAAATGGCGAACATTATGTTCAAAAGATAAGTGACATTATGCATAAAGAATATCCTAATTATCAAAACAATAAATATTATAAAAACGTTAATTATTGTTTTAAATTAGTATGTTCATTGGCATATCATAAAAATTACTTATTACTTAAAATGTTCAATAAATTAAATAATATTAAAACTAATATTTAGGAGATTAAGATGAGGAATAAAATAAAAAAGATGATTATTAGTTTTTTCTCTTTATTTAAAGTAAAAAATATAATTATTTTAGAAAGTGTTCCAGATTATACAGATAGTTCTAAAATGTTTTTTGATTATTTAATAAAAACCAAGTTAAATGAAAAATATAAAATTTATTGGTTTGTAAATAATAAAGAAAAACTAAGTAGAATTAATTATAAAAATGTATCATTTATCAAAGTATGGGATAATAAAAACAAAGTATCATTTATTAATAATTTAAAAATGGTTCATTATAGTCGTAAGGCTAAATATATTTTCACTTGTAACCGCGATATTAGAAAGTATAATAAAAAGACAATATCAGTATACTTTAGCCATAGTATACCATTAAAATATATTAAAAATATTAAAATGGTATCACCATCTGTTGATTATGTTATAAGTCCATCCAAATATTTTGAAAATATTTATGTTGATCAATTTAATGTTACTAAAGATAAGGTTTTACCACTTGGACTTCCACGGTATGATGCCATTTTTAATAAGAAATGCCCTAAAAAGAAATTATCGTTTCTTGATAAAAAATATCAAAACATCTTTTTATGGTTACCAACATATCGTCAACATAAAAATCAAGTACATAATGATATTTCCAAAACATTACCTTTTGGATTACCAATAATATATAGTGATGATGATTTAAAGAAAATGGATAATTATTTAAAGAAAAATGATGCTTTTTTATTATTAAAGATGCATCCAGCTCAAGATATTAGTAAGATTAAAAAGTTAAATACTGAAAATATTAAATTTATTACGGATGACGATTTATTTAAAAATGATATTATATTATCAGAATTATTATTTTATACTAAAGCTTTAATAACCGATTATTCTGGTGTCTTATATGATGCAATCGCTATGGATAAGAGCATAATTTATACAACAGATGATTTTGAAGATTATAAAAAAACACGTGGTTTTATGGATGATAATCCTTTTAATTACATGGTTGGATATAAAGTTAATAATCTAAAAGAAATGATTAAAGCTATGGATGATGTTATTAATAATAATGATAAATATAATACGGAACGTCGTGAAAAAATGCATACTTTCTTTGATTATCAAGATGATTTATCTTCAAAAAGAATAGTAGATTATTTTAAAATGTAAGGAGGGATTATGCGAAGTAAAAATTCATTAAAAACCATGATTTATGGTTTCATTTTAACTTTTATTATTGCTTTAATTGGTTTATTTAAAACTAAAGTTTTATTAGCATATTTAGGTGAAGATTCTGTAGCCGTTTATCAGGTATTTTCCAATATTTATACTTACTTATCATTAATTGATGGTGGTATTACTTCGGCCATGATTTTCTATCTGTATAAACCATTAAGAGAAAAAAATTATGAAAAAGTAAGTGAAATAGTTAATGGTATTAGAGATTATTTAAATAAAGTAGGCTGTTTAGTTATTGTATTTGGAGTGATAGTATCATTAAATATAATGTTCTTTATAAAAGATACATCACTTAGTAGTAATTATATAAAAATATGTTGTGTTATCTTTATTATTGCCAATGCTTTTAGTTATTTTGCTAATAGTAGAGCAGTATTGTATGAAGCTGAACAAAGGACCTATAAAGCTAGTAATTTAAATCATGGTCTAGCTATCGCTAAAGGTTTAATAGAAATAATTCTAGCAATGTTAGGATTTGATTTATTAACATTGATGATTTCTTATTTAATTCTTTGCTTAATTAAAAATACAATATTATACTTTGTTTCTAAAAAAGACCATGCTTATTTAGTTAAGACTAAAAAGATGGATAAAAACTTTAAAAAAGAAACAAATAGTTTATTTATTTATAAGATAACATATTTAATTTTTGAAAATATTGATGTTATGTTACTATCAAAATATGTTGGTAGTGTATCTGTAATCATTTATACAGCTTATTTTCAAATAACACATATGATAACTATCATGGCCAAACGAATTAGTTCTGCGATTATTCCAGGCATTGGTGATATGTTAATTGATGATGATAAAAAGCATACTCAAGATGTCTTTGATGAAGTTAATTCAATGTTATTTTATATTGGATTAGTTATATGTATTCCTCTTTATTTTGTAATAAATCCATTTATTAATATTTGGTATGGTTCTAAATATGTTGCAAGTAGTTATGTTTCCCTATTTTTTGTTCTAGTATTATTTACAAACATTATAAGCATTGTTTTAGAAGCTTTTATTAAGTCATCAGGTAACTTTAAAAGTATTAGAAATTATTCATTATACCAAGGAGTAGCTAATTTAAGTATATCATTATTATTAGTTAGAAAATATGGAATCGCTGGTGTATTATTTGGAACATTGTTTGCTTTTATAACTGGTAATTTCTTCTCATACCCACACATTTTAAGTAAGAATGTCTTAAAAAGAAAAACATCTGTATATTATCGTAATTGCTTTGTTTATTTAATTATAGCAATACCTAGTGTATTAATCTGTTGGTATGTTAATTCATTATTAGGTTATAGTAATT
This sequence comes from uncultured Bacilli bacterium, assembly GCA_934167885.1. GTDB lineage: Bacteria > Bacillota_I > Bacilli_A > RF39 > UBA660 > RUG12783. The sequence continues at coordinate 3,534 of CAKPMB010000009.1, read as the reverse complement.
TATTATTATGGTTTATTAATGGTGTAGTTATTTTTGTGATAAACTTCTTATTAGTGACTGTATATTTTAAATATACTAACAATCTTTTATTCTTTAAAAGATTAAAGAGTATTATAAAAAAGAAATAAAGATTATTCTTAAGGTTATTAGATAATCTTTTTTTTCATATAATTTAGTAATGAATAAAAAATTGTATATAATATTTCTATTTATTTTAGCAATTAGTATAGGAATATATGCTTTTATAAAAGGAAATCAAAATAATACTTTAATAAATTACAAAGAAGAAAAAATTGAAGTATTTAATGAATATAAAAATAAAGTTAAAGTATATTTTCCTAATACAAAATACAGTTTATTAAATAGAAAAATAAAAGTGAAAATTGAAAGTTTATTACGTGACTTTAATAGTCACTTAAATGATGTTATTCCAAATCAGTATTTTTCTTTAGATGTCAATTATGATACTTATAATTATGATAATATTATTTCTTTTGTGTTTAACATTGAAAGCTTTTATGGAGGTGCCCATCCAGATCATGAGATATGGACAATCAGTTACGATACAAAGAATAATAAAGTTATTACAATTGATTCATTATTAAAAAAATATCCTAATATTCTTAATAAACTTTCTGATAACGCCTATAATCTACTAAAAAATAATCCTAAATTAATGGAAAGTTCTTATTCTAAAGATATGCTTATTGATGGAACTAAACCCCTTAAAGAGAACTTTAACAGTTTCGCTTTTACAGATAAAGGACTAATTATCTTTTTTCAAAGATATCAAATTGCTCCTTATAGTATGGGAGATTTCCATGTTATAATTCCGTATGATAATATTTTTTAATATTAAGTTTTTTTAATTATATATGTTAAAAGTGATTACTTTACTTTCATTATAATTTTTGATAGAATGATGGTAGAAAAAATAAAGCAAATGGTATGCATTAGTCAAGTAAAAGTAGACAATTATTTAATATAATTAACACTTTTGAATTGAGCGGGTGTCAAGTAATTAAGAGCATATTGAGGTCTTTCATTATTGAAATAGAAAATGTAATCTTCAATAGATTTATAAATATCATCTGAGTTATTGATTTTAAAGTCAATAAACAATTCTTCTTTAATCCAACCATTAATAGCCTCCATGGCACCATTTTCGGTCGGAGAGCCTGGTTTAGAAGTGGAATGTATGATATTATATAAGTATAGAGATTCATTGAATCTTTTGGAACAGTATACGGAACCTTGATCAGAATGAAGGATCATTTTAAGGTCAGTATACTTTTTATTTTTTTTATCAATAAGTTTAGAAAGAGCAATATGGTAAGAAGAAGAATCACCTTTTTTGTTAGAAAGGTAATAGGAGATTATTTCATTGTTAAATAAATCCATATATAAAGTCAATTCATAATAATGGTTGTTAGACCAAAAGGCAGTCATATCAGTGACAACTATTTAAAAAGGTCTAAGAGGATTTAATTCAGCAAGAATGGGATTAAAGCGTCTCTTTAACCACTTATAAAAACCAGTGCGATTTTATGAATTTTTAAAAAAAATAAGGAAAAAAAGAAATTATATGGTAAAATATAATTGTGGTGATGATTAAAATGAATAGTCAAGATTTAACTTTATTGTCTGAAGGACAAATTTGGGGAAACAGTAATGAATCTCAATTAGAAGTAATTAGAAAATATGGACTAATAGCTGCAATTACAGATTTATGTATTTTAACAGGTGCTGAATTAAGGAAAGCTACTAAAGCTACTAAAGCTACTAAAGCTACTATAGATAAAGATAGCTCTTTAACTGATAGAACTAGTTTGTTTTGGACTAGATCTGATAATGGCAGTAATAATGTCCGCGCGATCAAAGGCAGTAATAATGTCAGCGCGATCAATAGATATGGTGTCAGGATCGACGAATATAGGTGTAACCGCGATGGTGTTGTTCGCCCAGTTTTGCAATCTTCTGTAATTTTTTCCAAAATCTCCCCGAACAGAGTGAGGGGAGACAATGGAACAGAAGAAGTAGAGTATGGAGAATATCCTCAAAATGCTGCTGATTCAAGAATGCAAGATATACTAGAGTTAGAATATAATAGAGGAATGAATAAGACAGGAAGAAGTTACACATTTGATTCTGCATATTGTTATGAAGAAGATACAGGATTTAAACCTGTAACCTATGAAGAATACGAATATCAAGGCAAAAAATATATTCGTATAAAAGCTAACTCTAGTTTTTGTAACTGTGAAAAATTCAAACTTTCAAATGGTGCTGAATATAAAAATGGTGATTATGTTTGGGTAGAAGTATCACCGGTTAAATGGTTGATAGATGATAGAACAGAAATTTTAATTTCAAAAAAAGGATTGGTTTCTGGTATAAGATTTCTTGGTGAAAAAACTGAATATAAAGGTGATTTTGATAGAACAGAAATGAAAGAATATCTTGATAGATATATGCTTCGAGATTTAACTCAAACTGTAACATTTACTCGTGTTCAAAATATGACACCAGAAGAAAAAACTCGATTTGAAGAAGAACAAAAACAAGCTGAAAGAAGGAGAAACCCTTATGGTTTAAAATTTGGACAAGTAAGTGAAGAAGAAATCATAAGAGGAGCAATAGAAAGTGGTGTAGCGGTATTCTTGCATGGCCCTTCATCAGAGGGTAAATCTGCAAGAGTAAAACAGATAGATCCTACTTGCGAAATTATATACCTTCGTAATGCAACACCAGAAAGTTTAAATGGTAAAAGTGTTTATAATCAAGCAACAGGCGAAATGATGGATGTTAAGCCAAGTTGGTTGAGAAAGTTAGAAGAAAAATGCAAAAAAGAGCCAGATAGATTCCACATTGTATTTTTAGATGAGATAACAAATGCACTACCTAGTATTCAAGGTATAGCGTTTAATATTGTATTAGACAGAGAAGTAAATGGTATTTGGAAATTACCAGAAAACGCTAGAATTGTAGCAGCAGGAAATGATATGAAAGATTCGCTTGCTGCAAATCAGTTAGCAGAACCATTATTCAATAGATTTGCTCATGTATATATTAAAACAACAACCGAAGGTTGGCTAAAGTGGGCAAGTGAACATAATATACATCCAGCAATTTATTTTTATATTGCTTATAAGAAGGGTGAAACACTCCGAAGTAAGTATGATGGTGAGAAACCTAATGCTGATCCTAGAAAGTGGGAAATGGCTTCTAAAATGCTTTATGCAACAGGAAGTCCAGAAATGTTAAGGGCATTAGTAGGTGAAGATATAACAAGAGAATTTGTTGAGTTTTGTAATCAACAAGTAATAACATTAGATGATGTAATAAATGGAAATTATACCGATAGAGATGTACAAGCATTAAATACTGCTGAAAGATATGCAACAGCTATGGGATTAACGCAGGTAGACGATGATAATTTAGAAAAAGTTAGGGGATTTGTTACAGGATTAGGAGCAGAGTTTGGAGCAATTTTTGATGCTTTATGGACACATGGCGATGAAAGTAAGTTAGAAA
>CAKPMB010000008.1 GCA_934167885.1 uncultured Bacilli bacterium | reverse complement strand
CTTGTCTACATAGATTCTTCTGTTATTAAAATCACTATACCTTATACCATCTATTAGGACTTTACCATCACATTCTAGGTATATCATAATGTATTTAGCATCTATTCTCACTTTATTACTTATCTCTTCACCATAATTTAAAGTAATTCCATAATATATATCTTTATCACTCGTATTCTTACTTAATACTTTGAAACTTATAGTGTTATCATCTCTTGTTAAAGCCTCTTCCTTGGTCTCTGGAAATATGCCACTTATATGAACTTCATTATCCTCTAAATAATTTAAATAAATTTCCCCGTTTAAAAGATTTTGCATACCGCTATATTTTTGATAAGTATAAAACGCATAGCTTCCGCCTAACAATAAAACTAGGCCTAATACAATTAATATACTCTTCCTAGTCTTCATCCTTCACTCCACATAAAAGAACAAGACTTAATCTTGTTCTACCCTGTTTACACTCTAAATTAGGTTTGTTACTTAATAAAGTAACCCCCCCCCATATTGACACTATTTGACACATTTGCTTTGATGTTATTTAACACTTTTCATCATATCCTTTTATTTTATTTTCTCTAATATGATTTTACCAAATATTATGATGAAAGTAAAGTGAACAAATTTAACGATTATAGTGGTAACCTTAAAGTAGACAACTACAGAGGGTTAGTAAATACAATAATAACTCTAAAGTAGACATTCACACTTTACAATCCTAACAATAAGTATACATTTTTTAATCTTTCATGCGAGTATCATAAAACAAAAAAGACTATTTTAACAATAAATCATTATTTAAATAATCTTTTAAATTGTTGTATACCATATTTATAGGGAAACCGACAATATTATAATAATCACCCTCTATTTTAGTTATATAACGTCCAAAGTATTCTTGAATAGCATATGCTCCAGCTTTATCTAAAACCAAATTGTTATTAAGCCACTCATTAATTTCATCATCACTTAGTTCATTTAAATAAACTTTGGTAACATCATAAAACTTTCTTATTTCTTCATTACCATTATTATTTATCATAATCGTTACTGCTGATATAACTTCATGGCATTTACCACTAAAATCTTTTAACATTCTATAAGCATCTTCTAAACTTTTAGGCTTACCATAAATATTACCATTAAGCGCAACAATGGTGTCACACCCAATAACAATTCTTGAACCCCTCGTTTTTTTATAAACATTTAAAGCTTTATGATAACTAATATTTTGACATTTGTCATAAATATTTAAACTAGAAATGTAAACCTCTTCTTCATTACTTTCAATACATTCAAAATTAACCTTTAAAAACTTCATTAATTCTTTTCTTCGTGGTGAAGCACTTGCCAAAATAAATTTCATTAACCCTCCTATGAACATTTACCATTATTTATATAACCATTATTAGTAATACAAATATATTTTTCTAAAATTGCTTTAATATCACTTGGATAATCTAAATTAACATATGCAGGCATTGGATCAATATATTTAAAGTAATAATAACGATACGTATCAGCGAAAAACTCACGAATACTAGAATAACTATAATCTCTAAATGGTCTTGATGAACTATTTTTATATTTTGTATAAATGTTTATAAAATCTGTTTCATCTGATATATTTTTTGAATGATAATTACTATAATAAAAATCCCATGTATGTGATAACTCATGCACTATTGTTGCATAATAATTGTTGGTATTATCTAAAATGTTGTTAGAACATTTAACATCAAAAAGTCTTAAAGCATTTGGACCATAATTCATCCCTACATACTTACTACCCCATATATTATCAAAAGTATTACTATTTAAAAAAGAAATTTTAGAACCAATCAATAAGTAACTAGCATACTTATTAATATTATCAAAATAATTGAAGTATGTATTAACCGTAAGATCACTACATCCTTGTTCAATATCAAAATATACATTATATTTTTTCAAAGACTTTGAAACGTTTATAACTTGTTGATGTGATAATGTATTAACAACCGGATATAAAGTCATACTTTTGGTTATAACATAGTTTTTACTTGGATATATAGTTCCTGTTAGTGAATCTTTAAATAAGGAATAACCTCTTGTTTCATAACCTTGCGTGTTATAATTAGGAATATCAACAACACATCCTGTTCGACCATTATAAGCTTTACAACTTAATTTAGCAGTATCAATCGTATCAACATTATCTTTAACAATTGATATGGAAAATTCCTTATATGTTATAGCGTATAAAGTAATATCTTTACTTATTTTAAGTTTACTATTTTCTTCATATAAAGCCTTTTCACTATTTATATTACCCCATCCTAAGGAAACACCAGTGGTATTTATTTTAGGAAGGGTTATTTCACATGTTCCATTTGAAAGAATGCAAGACTCTCTTACACTACTTATACTATCAGCCCCATTTTTATCAAAATAAGCATATACTACCTTTTTATCTTCTTTTATATCATTATTTTTATTATCTGTTTTAAATTGATTCTTAAAAATTACTATCAAAGTAACTATTCCTACAATTAATAAAACAAGTGCTATCATATTATTAACCTTTTTATTCTTCATATCACACCATTTTAAAGGAGGTTTTCACGCATTTTTTCAACAACTTTGTGAACAACTTCTTTTTTATTTAGAAATCTATCTATATTGTTAACAAAAAAACTATCAATATAGTATTTATCTAATTTCTTATCATATATAGCAATATATACCTTATTAACATCACCATCTAGATTATTAATATCTTGCTTATTTAATTTACCGGTTATGCCAATACCATAATCACTACTAGTATAGTTTACTATTGCATAAGCCATATCTCTAGCGACTTCCATACTATAAACCGTATATTTATCAATTAATTTTTTTTTGACACCAAATTTTATTTTATATTCATTACTATAAGTTGTCGCCCCAAATTTAAAAACCAAACTAGCATTTGGAATATCTGTTATAGAACTTGCCATTAAGCCCCCTGTGCATGATTCCATTACACTAATTGTTTGATTATTATCTAGTAAATATTTAATAATATCTTCCATATATCCTCTTTATAATTATATAAAAAATATGGCCTAATTACTAGTACCATATTCATTATTTGTATAAGTTTTATTTGAAACATTTGATGATATATCTTCTTGTTTACTTTCTTCGTTTTTTGTATCATTATTTTTTATATCATTATTTTTTGTATCATTATTTTTTGTATCGTTATTTTTTGTATCATTATTTTTTGTATCATTATTTTTTGTATCACTATTAGTATTGTCAGTATATTCATTCTTAGTATACGTATTATTTTCATTTGTTTTGTTTTCTTCTTTTTTAGTATCTTCTACTTTACTTGATCTTTCTGTAATAACACGTCTAGCTGTTATATATACCATCATATTCATACCACTTATTTTTACACCACTTTTAGGTGTTGATTGGTGGATAACTTTTCCTCCACCCATATATATTGCTACGTGACTAACACTACCTGCTCGTTGTCCATAAAATATTAAATCACCTGGTTTTAAATCATTTTTACTTACATATTTACCATTACCAGCCTGTGATTTTACTGAGCGCGATAAACTTATTCCAAATTCTTTATAAATAAGTTTCGTAAAGCCTGAACAATCTGTTCCTGTTGATAAACTATTACCTCCACTTACATATCGCAATCCAATGTAATTTTTAGCATAGCTAACAACCGCACTACCTGTTAGAGCATCATAATTTGGTTTAACATATTTTTTAGATGATGTTGTAACCTTAGCATTTGTCACAACTGTTTTTTTTCTTTCTACTGTATTTTGTTTTGTTGTATTATTATTCTTATCATCATTATTGGATGCGGAGAGTGGCTCCGTTTCTTTATCCACTAAAGCGATGGAATCATCATGTTGTTTTTCGTTATTTACATTATAGTATCCCGTACATAAATAACTCGTGCAAAGTATACAAACAAAGATATTTGCTATTAAATACACTTTGTTGTTACTTTGAAAAAATCCTTTCATTTCACACCTCATTTGCATTTTCATTTTTACGGACGCTATTAATCTTATCAAATTGAACCTATCAAGTCAAATAAAAGATGAAAAATTGTGTAAATTAAGAAAAGCATAGTCACAAAAAAAAGGCTTTTTTAAGCCCTTTTATTCAGTAACTCCCCAGGCAGTAACAACCATTCTACCACCAGATACAGTCTGTCCATATACATTTTTAGGTTTGTTTATAAGTTTATTTTTAATTACCATTTGAACACTTGTTCCACCATCCATATTAGCAGCATTATATGCTCCATATTTTTTTAGAGTTTCGGCAACCTCAGACATATTAGGGCCTCTAGAATGTGTTCCTTCTGTAACTAGGAATAATACGATACCGTCTTTTCTTTGAGCGATGGCTGTTCTTGCTGCTCTATCATAACCACCAACAGTTGATTTATATTTGATTGTTTCACCATTAACTATTAAGAATGGGCCAAATTGAACGGCATCACGCATACCCATTTTTAGAGCATCTTCACCAGTTGCATTAACTAATAATAGTTTATTATCATTAGTAAAACCTATTAAAGGTTGTTTATTATTACTAGTTGACCAAATTATTTTACCATCTTTAATTACATAGCCAAGTGGAATATCACTACCATAACCATCTGGATCACTAAAACCTCCACCATTAATACCAATAACGGCATTATAACGTTTAGCCATAGAAGAAACACGTTCTTTACCACTACGATTAATAGTATTAAACTTAGCACAAGTCATTAAAATTACTTTACTAGGATCATATATAGCAACTAAATGGGCGTCATATCCGCCTACCTTAATCTTTAAATATTTATAAAGATCATTGCCTTCATCCCTTGTTAAAATAGCCTCATCATACTCATTATCATAGCTATCTCTTGGCTTAGTATCAATAATGATATCATCCAAATTAACATTATCAGTTAAGGGAATATAACTATTCAAATTAATAACTTCACTAACCTTTTTTTCACTATAAAATGTATAAGCAATATAATCATGAGTCTTTGTTGCAATGGCTGTTGTAATAATTGTATTTCTAAATGTCTCAAATGGTCCATAAAACAAGAAGAAACATCCTAATACAAATATATCAACAACGATAAAAAAGATTGTAAACTTTTTCATATTATGCCTCCACAAATGGATCACTTAACGTGCCACTTCCTTTTAATTTTATATTTTTAGAAATAGTTATACATGGTCTAATAGAGCGTGATATGGTATTTTTACTCTTTTTTAATAGTGCATCCCCATATACAAACATTAATGAACCAGACTCATCTTTAGTAGATGTTAAAAGGAAATAATCTTCGACATCACTATTTAATTTAACATCCATATAATTTAACATACCCACACGTGCGGTAACTTTATCTTTTAATACATCCTTATATGAAGTATTATATCCACCTGTATACCATGTATTTTCAATAATTTTATCTTTATAAGTTAGTGAATCCAAATACTCATTATTTAAGTAATTAGCAACTGATCCTTCATCATTAACATCATAATTATTTTTACTATAACTAAAACGATGCGATGTTTTTAAAATATCCACTAAAACTAAGCGATAATCATCAGTTGTATCATATATTTGCCATAAATCATCCCCTAATTTGATGTATGATCCAAATAAATTTTTACTATTTTCAACAAGATATGGATTGTCGATAGAGCCATCACCTTTATTATAAGCAATAGATGACTTAAGCGTCACCACTGGTCTTATTTCATAAAAATTATCCCCACTGCTTAAACTTACATTAACCCCATTCGTATTCCAAGACGCACTATCACTATTATCACGTAACCAATATACTTCATTTTCTCTTGCTAAATAGGTTTTTTTATCAACAATACTATTTAAGAAAGTCGTAACACTAAGTAAATTAACATAACCATCATTATTGGTATTGTTACAAGTAATACTAGATAGTTCTTTAAATTTATCAGTGCATATATTAGAGTTAACTAAACTATCTTTATCTAACTTTTTAATAAATTCATTATTAAGATATTTATAAATATCACTCTTTAAATAATCATACTTACTACCCCAACTAGCAATATTAATATAATCATCTAACACTATTTCAATGGTATCATCTTTATTAATACGAACAATTCGCCATAACATATTAGCATACTTAACATAATTATTTTGAACATCACCTTTGTAAATATAATTACCAGCATTTATATATAAACCACTTTCATTATATACAATTTCAGATTTAGAAGTTATTTCATTCGCTAAAAGTTGAATTCTTTTACCATCCGATGCCTTAGGATTATAAATTTTATAATATTTTATCATCCGACTTCCATAAAAAATACAACAACCTAATATAAACAAGGCACTTATAGAACAAAAAATAACTTGAGCTTTATAATATTTTCCTTTTTCAGCTTTCTTTTCTTCTTTCTTCTTAGTCTTTATTTTCTTTTTTAAGACTAATTCTTTAGTCTCTTCTATCGTTTTTTTATCGTTTTTTTCTAAATTTTTTTTTACTTTTTCTTTTTTTTCTTCTATATCATCATCAAGATCTAATATTTCAATATCTTCTATATCATTTTTCTTCATACTTCACCTACATCAAATTCTATCAACATTATACATTATTTGATAAAACAATACAATGAATTATTAAAATTGCTTGGCAAATTTATGTAAAAAGAATTGCTAAGTCAAAATCGTTAATTTATAATACAACTTATCTAGGAGGAATTTATGTTACAACAATATAAATTAAATAAATATGCCGATATTATTGTAGGCTTTGCCTATGAAGTTTTTGAACCACATTTCTTCTCAATATATGGTGTTCAACTTTATTTAGTAATTGATAAAGATCCTGGTTATGCTTTTATAAAGTATAAAAAAATCCGTTCAACGTATCGCGGAAATAAGGATAAAATTATTAAAAGTTTGGATGCTAAACCACTAGAATATTGGATTAAGTTAAATGCTAAGAAAGATGATAAGACAAAGTAAAAGATATGCACACGCATATCTTTTAAATTTAAACCCTACATTGACAATAATTAGTTTTTTTATGCTAATTATATAAGTCAAATCATTAACAATTTTAGTGCAATTTTTAATGATTTACTTATCAATTATAGGTAAATCACCTCCTACACTAATTAATTGAATAGTTAACTGATTACATATTTCTATGTGAGTTCTTAATTCAGTTTAAATATTTAATTAAAGTGATCAATGTTTTACAATTTTACCCTATTTATTAGGAAATTTAGTTTACTTTCGGTAAACTATGGGACATTATCCCATCTCATATAACTCCTTATCACTTATCTAATGGACTCTATAATCAATATACTATTATTTAAAATCAAAGTCAATAATTGACATTTTTTTAAAATTACATTTACACTATTTTAGACATTATTCGACATCTTGATTGATGCCAATTAAATTGTCAATTGGAAGTGATATACACATACCTTTTGCTTCGGTTTTAATCCCACTTTTATTAACAATAGCATCCATAATTTTATTTTTATTACTATTATGGCAAACAATTAACACAATGTCTTTTTCTGGTTCCATCGTTATATTAAAGAATTTAAAACTATTTTTATCACCAATAGCTCGAGCATTGATAATAGTGCCTCCATTCGCGCCACACTTCTTAGCAGCACTCATTACTTTATCGGCATACCCTTCTTGCACAATGGTAAGTATTAAATGATAATCTATATTATTTTTGGAAGTCATTTTTTCACCTTCTTTTTTATTTTCAAATGCCAAGGCAACATATTTACTTGAACTAGATAGTGGTATAGAGAATGCAATACCATTTCCTATTTCATCTAAATGTAATTTATTGTCTAACTTTTTATATAATTCATCTTCTAAATAATCGGGATAAATAGAAAATGATACAAATTTTTCAGTTGCTTTTAAACCAAAAAAATCTAATATACTTTGAGAGGCCGTGCCACTGGCCGAACTTATCGTATTAAATGGTAAATTGAACATATTTACAAACTTGACAATTTTCTTATCACTATCCGAAATTATTACTAATATTTTTAACTTCATAATGAAACCTCATAATCTAAAATAGATTCATCTAAATCTTTAACTTTAGCAAGTGTTTGTTTATTTATACGACATTCATATACTAAGCCTAAAAGCTGAATAGTAATAAGCGGTGACAAAGAAACTAAAGATACAACACCAAAAGCCAAAGTCATAATATCGCCACCATTTGCCATACACGCTCCTATAGCAATAGGAAGCAGAAAAGATGTCGTTAATGGACCGGATGCTGCCCCACCTGAATCAAACGCAACCGCTGTAAATATATCCTGTGTCTTGTAAGCTAAAATTATTGATAGGATATAACCCGGAACTAAAAAATATGTAATTGGAATTTTTAAAAATAATCTTATAAGTGATAAACCAACAGCTAAGGATACACCAATTGATAAGCAAAGGCCAATCATTTTTTTAGATATACTACCTTCTGTCAAGTCGGATATTTGTTCATTTAAAACTTTAACAGCCGGTTCTGCTTTAACAATTAAATAACCAACAACCATCCCTAAAATGATAAGCAAAATAGGCATATTATGACTTGCAAAAAGGTTACCAATTTCATAACCCATTTTAATAAAGCCAACTTCAACGCCAGTTAAAAACACAGTTAAACCAACAAGGGACGAACAAAGTCCTAAAACGATTTTCCGCATATCATAATTGTTTAGAGTATTTGCCAAAAGTTCAAAAATAATAAAGACAACTAAAATAGGAACTAATGAAATTGTCGCTTCCACAAAATTATGATAAAAACTATCTAAATATTCAATTAAAAGTGAACCATTTGAAAAGAAACTTGATGTATCATAAGAACTTGCAGGATGAAATAAAATACCTAAAAGTAAAACAACGATGATAGGACCAATTGAGGCAATACCTACAAGACCAAAAGTATCATTACGAGCTTGTTTATCATTACGAAGTTTTGTAAAGCCATAACCTAAAGCGACAATAAAAGGCACACTCATTGGACCAGTGGTGACACCTCCTGAATCAAATGCAACGGTTATAAAAGAAGGTGACGAGAAAAGCATTAATATAAATATAATAATATAACTAATTGATAAAATAGTATTAATTTTAATTCCCTTGATTATTCTAAAAAGCGATAACATCAAGAAAAGACCAACTCCCAAAGCCACCAACGTTATTATTAAAACATTAGGAATAGATGTCAATTGTGATGCTAAAACCATTAAATCAGGTTCAGCAATCGTTATAACAAAGCCAATAACCAAAGTTATTGCTAAAACACTAAATAATTTTTTTCTCTTTATAAGCGAATTACCAATCTTTTCACCAATCATCACCATTGATAAATCTGCACCAAATGTAAATAACGTTATACCAATAATTAATAAAAGGGCACTTATGGAAAAAGATATAATAACTTTACTACTACATCCTATTAAATAAGCAACCACTAATATTAATATAGTTATTGGGGCAACCGATATAAACGAATCCTTAAAACTATTGTATAATCTTTTAAGCATAAATCCTCCATATTCTATTTAAAAAATAAACGATATAAAGCATTCATCTTAGCAATAATGGAATATCCTTTATAATTTGCGTTAATATTTTTATAACAAATAGGTAATAAATTACTAATTCTACCCTCTTCTACTAAGTGATTATGTTTAGTAATAAAATCATCTATAAAAATAATAGGAACTTTATTACTGAATAAAACATTACAAATTTCACCTTTATCATTTGGCATTATTTTATTAATACCATACAATGAACTAATTAAAATACTATACTTACTACCTAGAGAATTCTCATAAATATTGCCAATCATAATATCAATATTATGCAATAACTGCTTTAATTCACTAATATTTTTAACATTATCAATATCATAATTAATAATAATTAAATCTTGTTGATAAGTATTAATAATACTTAATAATTCCTTAGGCTTAAATAAATAATTATCAGCTTCAATAAAGGAAATATCAGGATTTTGAATACTTTGTAGACCATTAGCATAATAATTAATTACGGCAATTTGACTCTTTTTAGCAACAATTAAAGCTGTTGCTTTTAAATCTTTTAAATTAGATGCTAAAGACTTACTAGCTGGGTGATAATTAAGAAGATATGGAATTTTTTCTTTGCTTATTAATTCAAACAAAGATAGCATTTTAAAATTATTGTTATCACTACCATATTTAATACCTAAAGTCATACTTATAAAAGTTGTTAAATCAACGCGGTCATAATTCCAAAAAATAAATAAATCATCTTTATCAAGAGAGAAACCATTATTAACAACAAAAGGTTTAACCATATTAGGCGATTGTTTTAAATTATAACAAACATCAAACTTTTGTGAGAATGATTGCCAACGTTCACATATTTCTGAAATAAAAATTTTAAAGAAATAATTAAACTCTGTTACTGGATTATTATTACTAATAGATGCAAGACCAAAAACTAGGCCTATCTTCACATAATCAGCTAAATCAACATTAATTTTGCTAAGTATTTTAACTATTTTACTATAATCTTCATAATTACCACTAGTTAATATAATATGAAGATAAATTTTTAAGTTTTTTTCTGGATTTAAATCTTTAAGAACAAGTTTTAGTTGTTCAACAATTCTTTCACTATCATCTAAAAGACAAAAAAGATGCAATTTGCTCTTTCTTTTTAAAAGCTCATTTTTCATATCAAGATATTGTTTATTGGATAATAAAGTATTATTATTAACTGCTTCACTAAAAATACCATAATTATACATCTCATTGACTTCTAAGCACATATTGCGATATCCATCGCGATAGTTATTAACATCAGCTTTCATTGATGAAAATATATATTTTTTATTAAGCATATCTATATTAGGCATTAATTCTTTATCATATATAGAATATGACTTTTTATCTTCAACACCAAAACCATTAATTAAAAGCATAACCGTCTTCATATCATCACCTATTATCGATTATTATTATAACATACAAAATTAATGATAGGAAATATAAAATATTAATATTATAAAAAAAGATTCAAATTACTTTTTTACAAGTTTTTTTGAATCTTTCTTAATTAATTTTACTAATAATGGATTATCAATACATTCTTTTGTAAGAATAATTTTTTGATAATCACCTTCTAAAACAGCAATTTTTGCATAACGAATTACTTTTTGTAAAACAATACCTAAACCACTGACACCATAACCTAAATTATATGATCTATCAATGTATTCGTTCATAAAATCATCATCCCAATTAACTTCAATCCCCATAAGGTTGAAAAGATGTATTTCATTTAAGAAATCACTTGAATTAGAATGAAGAGCGATATCTAGAAAGTCTTCTTTTGTTAACTTTTTAAGTTCAACATGATTTTTAAGACGACGTAATCCTTGGATATGGATACCGTATTTCTTATAATCAGTTGAGTCATATGAATTTTCTTGTTTAAGAGCCTTTATTTTTTCATCTTGACTTTGAGATCCAAAACCAACAACGTTCGCTTTACTAATCTTCTTTATACGTTCATCCCGAATTTTATCAAGACCTTCAAAAGCTCCCAAGCAATAAACTTGTAATTCACTTGTATCGAACATAATTTTGTGTGAACCCAAACCCTCTTTTAATTCAAGTTCATATTTATTACCTTCCAATAGTTTTAATAATGAATCTTGAACAGCACCACGTGTTACATCACTACGATTACTACTATTATCAGCAAGTTTATCAAATTCATCAATTATTAATATACCTTTTTGGGCTTTTTCAATATCTTTACCAGATACTAAATATAACTGAATTAACATATCTTCAACGCTTTTACCAACATAACCAGCTTCTGTATATTCAGTTGCATCAGCAACAATACAAGGCTTATCTTCAAAAGTTTCCGCAATCATTGTTGTAATGTATGTCTTACCACTTCCAGCATTTCCTTGAATTAACATATGCGACATATTTTGACGTTTTTCACGCATAGAAACATTGCTTTCTTGAACTTGGGTATTTAAACAAAATTGTTGCAAAATACACTTTAGAGCTTCATCTTGTCCTTTAACATATTCTTTTAAATATTCAAAACGGGTTTGATAATCATTGCGAAGACGTTGATAATTAATTCTAAAATTAGTATCAAGATCACTATAAGCATTTGTTTCATCGCCAACTAATTCTTCATCTTCAAAAGCGACTTCTACTTCATCAACTTGATTATCTTGAGTTGCTAGCAAAAGTTCTTTCTTACTTAATCTAATTATCTTTTTACCATACACATATGCCGAATCAATATATTGTTTAATAATATTATTAATAAAGCTAATACCTTTACCATGTTTCATAGCAAGATCTATTGCTTCATCTAAGAAAGCATCCTCAACAATAATCGATACACCTTCATTTTCATATTCCTTCTTCTTTAAGTTAAGAGCACTTGAATCACTAAACAAGATAATGTATTTTAACTTTTCTTTTGTTAATTCAGGTGTTTCAAAAAATGTAACATTATATAGATCATTTTTAGCAAAGATAACCTTTACCGCCTCTGATAGGGTGCCAACAATGGTATCATCTAAAGAAATAATATAATTTATATGCGAAATATCCAATTTTTGACCATCTATTGTAACACTTTTATATTCATTTAAAACACGATATAAAAAGCCAAGAATATCCTCAAACATCATCTCATCTTCAATATATGGAATATTAATGACAACGTCACCATATAAGCAATTACTTTTATTGTCCAAATCATCCTTTATTTGACGGAAAAAGTTATTAACACAAGCCTCTTTTAATCCTAAAGCCTCAATGTCTTCTAAGAAATCACCACCAACATTAAATACCGAATATTTTTTGTCCAAAAGCTTGACAGTTTCCAAAGCCATAGTTTTTTTACCTGTTTCTTTTGGACCACTTATAAAGATAGTAGATGGTTTAGTGAATATTTTTTTATTATCATATTTACTTGATTGTCTTCTATTTAAATAGATTGTATTAGCTAAAACAACTAAATTATCTTTCTGAAAATAAATTTTATTACTTAATGTTTTATAAATGTCGCCTAATTCATCATCAACTTGATCTTTTAAATCATCAATTATTTCGTTATTACTATCATCATAAACTTGTCTTATTTCTTCAATAAGAATATCATCATAAGCAATAATTTTGCCTGATTTATCGAAACAAGTAACATCATTATATGAAGCATCAATTTTAAAATCATTATATTTTTTCTTAAATTGATTTATAACATCGCCATAATCAGCATATCTAATATCAACTACTGCTATTTCGTTATTTTGATTCTTACCTAAAATTAATTGATAAAGAAGGTTTTTATAAATATCAACTTGGTCATCTAAAATTTGAGAGTAGACAAAATCATTGTTGTCAGTTGAATTTAATTCACTTGCATTTTCAATTTCGCCAAGCGAATTCGTAACTTTAAATAATTGATAATAATTAGTTTCCCCTATTTTTACTTTACGATATATTCCATAATAATTCATAAGACACCTCTTAAAATATTTTATATACATTTAGTTAAATATGCTATTTCATTGTCATTTTTTTACTTATTTTTATAGAAAATAGCGGGCATTATCTTTGTTTCTTTATATTTTAAATTAATATCATCCATTATTTTCATAATTTTATCATCATGGGAATCTTTTTTATTAAATAATGACATCTGTTCTTTTTTATCTTTTTGTAAATCACCAAGGCGCATACCAATATTTCTAATAGGAATAGTTATATTAAGATTATCCAATAAATTCATAACTTCTTGGTAAACTTCAATAGTATTATTAGTCGCATTAGAAAGTTTCTTTTGATGTGAGAAACCCCTAAAATCTTTAGTTTTTAAAGTTATAGCTAAAACATTAGCATATACTTTATCCCTTCTTGCCCTAATACATAACAAATTACACATATCTAATAAATTTTTCTTTAAAATAGTAAGATCTTTTGTATCTTCAATTAAAGTTCTAGAAGCACTAATACATTTATTTTTTGAAGTATTAGGACAAACCAAAGAATTATCAATACCCTTAGCTGAAGCAATCATATCATATGCCCTATTTTTAAAATATTTATATAAAAATTCTGGAGAACTATTAGCTAAGTCCCCAATCGTGTTTATACCAAGTTCTTTCAACTTTAAAGATGCTTTAGAACCAACAAACAATAATTCTGAAACCTTAATAGGCCACATTTTAGTAGTTATTTCATCATCCATTAAGGTATGAACTTTATCAGGTTTCTCAAAATCACTGGCCATTTTGGCACATAGTTTACTATTAGCAATGCCAATATTTACGGTGTAACCAAATTTTTCTTTAATTTCATTTTTTATTTTATATGCAAGTGATAAAACATCATCATATAAATATTTAGTGTTCGTAAAATCTAAGAAGCACTCATCCACTGAAAATTGCTCAATTATTGGTGTATATTGTGACAAATATTCCATAAGTTCCATTGATTTTTGATAATAAAAATCATAGTTTGGAGAAAATACTTGCAATTTAGGACACTTTTTTCTAGCCATAAATAATGGTTCAGCCGTTTTAACACCAAATTTTTTGGCTATAGGGCTTTTGGCGAGCACAATACCATGGCGCAACTCTTCATCTCCTGCAATCACAGAGGGAATGGTGCGAATATCACAACCATAACCACTTTTTAAAAGATAAACAGCACTCCATGATAAAAAAGCATTATTAACATCAATATGAAAAATAATTCTAGACATAAAACCACCAACGTCATTTTATCATACAAATTAGCCTTTTTTCTTTTTCTTTACAAATATCACACAATTATCATATAATTAAATAGTTATGAATTGGAGGATATATGAAGTTAGCGCATGACATGTATGGCAAGCCCTACAAAAAGAAATTAGGAGATCGTAGGGATGCTCGAAAATTAAAAATGAACGGTGTTTTAAGAATGTGCACATACCTAAAAGAAAGACACAATGCCGATGTTTATATAAATAAAACTATTGATGTTACAAACTTAGTTAAATATATGGAAGAAAAGAAAAAGAAAGATAGTGAAATCACCTACTTTCATCTTCTATCATATGCATGTGCCCGTGTTGTCTACAATAGACCTTATTTAAATCGTTACATTATTAATCATACATGCTATGAACGTGATGATGTAACTTTAGCCTTCACTGCTAAAGTAGCATTTGAAGATGATGCTAAAGAATTTCTTTCAGTTATCAAAGTCTTACCAACTGATAATGTTGATGATATTAAAAAGACTATTAAAAATAAAGTTGATAAAGTAAGAAGTAATATTCAAAATGATACCGACAATGCAGTTGATATTTTAGACAAACTACCACGTCCTATTCTAGGAATTGCCGCAAGAATTGTTAAATGGATGGATAAACACGATTTATTACCAAGAAGTTTTAGTGAAAATCTTCTATACAACAGCACGGCTATTTTATCAAATTTAGGAAGTATTAATTGTGGCGCAATATATCATAACATTACTAACTTTGGAACAAATGGTATTCTAATAACTTTTGGCAAAATTCATAAAGAACCCATGGTTATAAATGATAAAATTGAAATTCGTGATGTTTTAGAAATTGGAGCAAACTTAGACGAACGTATCGCCGACGGTGTATACATGGCCAAAGCTATTAATTTATTTGAAGACATTTTACAAAATCCTGAACTATTTAAGGAGGCTGCTAGTGAAAAAATCATTAAAGAACCTAGAGAAAGAAAATCATAATTTAATTGATAAATACTATGGTAAAGGTGTAAGTAACCTAAAATATCCAGAAGGCATGATTTATGAACATTTATTTGAAACAGCCAACGATCATCCTAACTACATCGCTTATGAATACTTTGGCCATCAAGTAACATATCAACGTTTTATTAAAGACATCAATGAATGTGCTAAGTCTCTTAAAGCTCTTGGAACACAAGAAGGTGAAGTTATTACAATATGCACACCTAATATGCCAGAAGCCATTACCATGTTTTATGCTATTAACATGATTGGTTGCATCGCCAATATGGTGCATCCTCTATCGAGTGAAAATGAAATACTCCATTATCTTCAAATGTCTAACACTACCAGAATGTTAATGGTAGACGTGGTTATTGATAAAATATTACCTATTATTAGTCAAACCAAAGTGCGCACGATTATTGTTGTAAGTCCTGGAAATACGATGCAACTACCCAAAAAATTTATGTATTGGCTTGCTAAAGGACGAAAAAACAAAATTCCTATTAGTGACTTAATAATTACTTGGCAAGAATTAATAAGTTATAAAAATGCTTATCATGATCCATATATTGCCAAGAAAGATAAAAATGATCCAGCGATTATCTTATATAGTGGAGGAACAACTGGTAAATCAAAAGGCATCTTGTTATCAAACTATAATTTTAATGCCTTAGCCGAGCAAGCTAAAGCCATGGCTACGCCTAATGATAAGGGTGATACGATTCTTTGTATCTTACCAATATTTCATGGTTTTGGCTTAGGAGTATGTATTCATACCACATTATGTATTGGTATGCGTTGTGTATTAATTCCAAGTTTTAAATTTAAAGATATGAAACACTTAATTAAAACATATCATCCTAATTTCTTAGTTGGTGTCCCTACTCTTTTTGAAACATTAACTAACGCTAAAGAATTTAAAAAAATAAGTTTTAAAGATGTTAAAAATATTATTTCAGGTGGTGATACTATGTCCACTGAATTAAAAAGAAAAGTTGATGCTTTCCTTTATGAACGTGGATCTCTTGCAAAGGTTAGAGTTGGATATGGCTTAACGGAAAGTTCTTCTGCCTGCTGTCTTAGTTTAAGAGATGAAATGCGTGAACATTGTATTGGTATCCCCTTCCCTGATATGCATTTTAAAATTGTTAAAATAGGCACGCATGAAGAAGTCCCAAGAGGTGTTGATGGTGAAATTTGTATAAATGGACCAACCGTTATGTTGGGATATTTAAATGACGTTGAAGAAACTATGCAGACTTTAAGAACGCATGAAGATGGTCTTTTATGGTTACATACTGGTGATATTGGCCATATGGATGAAGAAGGTTTTGTCTTCTTTGAACAACGTTTAAAAAGAATGATTGTTTCAAGTGGCTATAATATTTATCCAAGCCAAATTGAAGACGTTCTTGATAAACACGAAGCGGTAGCTTTTTCAACCGTTATTGGTATTCCACATCCATATAAAGTAGAAGTTGCTAAAGCCTTTATTGTTTTAAATCCAGGTTTCAAACCTAACAATGATACGCTAAAAAGCATTAAAGAATATTGTGCCAAAAACATCTCCAAATACGCCCTTCCATACGAATACGAATTTAGAGATGATTTACCTAAAACCTTAGTTGGTAAAGTTGCTTACAAAGAACTTGAAGAACAAGAAAAAAACAAAAAAAATAGATAAGTAACCTTATCTCCTTATCTATTCAATATATAAAAATTATAATTTAAGAATGTTGCAAATATAAGCCATAAAACATATGGTATCAAGATATAAGCAGCTTCTTTTTTTATACCATAAAAACACCATATCATATATATAACCAATAAATCTAAAAGAAGTATCCAAATAAAAGCAAAAAGTCGTAATTCTAAGGAAAAGAAAATAATTGGCCACATAAAGTTTACAAATAACTGCGTATAATAAATTAAAAGACATGTATTGCTATAACAAGAATAAGATTTTTTAATTAAATAACTACTTACTCCCAATAAAATATATAATATGGTCCAAACAATACCAAATAACATATTAGGAGGCATAAAACTGGGCTTTGTAAGATTATCAAGATTATCAATACCACTTCTAGTAATTAAAGCAATAATAAAACTTATAATTAATGGAAAAGCTATTGAAATAATTAAATCCTTATACTTTTTTAACATATAATCACCATTAAATATTATGAAGCAAAAGCAAAAATATTATAAAAAAAGAGTAAATTTTCTTTACTCATATACTTAATGAATTATTAATGCTAAAATCTAGCAAATAATTATAAACATCACCATATAACAAATGATCATAATCATTAGCATACTTTAATAAACCATCTGGTTCATCATAACTTTTTTTATTAACTTTATCAAAGACATCATCAACTAATTTAGTAAGTTGATAATAAAATTCTGCATACCGATAACCTAAATTATCATTTAAATATTTAAACGCTGTTGGCATATCCATAAACATAATCTTACGACAAATATCACGGCCAAACAATTTAACAACTTTAATACTAATAACTTCTTCTCTTTTATATAAATTAACTGCTTGAAAATTATATTTTCTTCGTAGATTATTTACTTCATAATTAATAAAACCATTAATTAATCCTGAATCATTATCAATAACCAATTTAAACAATAAAAACATTAACTGATCTTGATAATAATGATATGTATCATAGTTTAATTGATTAATATATTTTAAATAACTCATGTAATTTTTATTATTTATCCATTCGGTATTAACTAAACTATTATTACCATGAACTAAATTACGAGACACATATATAGTAGAATAATCAATAATGCCAACTGGAAGATGATTATCAGTTAGTTTGATTACTTTATTATAATCAATATTCTTTATTATTTCCAATTGGTCCTTATTCAAATAATCGCTATATTCCTTTACAAAATACTTCACATATTTTTTAAACAACACACCCAATTTTTCTTCCATCCTACCCTCTATCTTCATAGTTAATTATATCATTTAATTATTATAAAAAGAAAAGATGGACATATTTTTACATAATAGACAAAATTATAATGCCAATAAAAATAATTAAAATACCAACTTTTTCATAAATATTTAATTTTTCTTTAAGCACAAGATGAGATAGAAATATAGAAAAGAAACTATAGCATGAAACAATAGGAATAGATATTTCAGAATGACTAACGATTGCATAAACATATACCCATTGACCAATTGTTTCAAAAATTGAGGCACATAATTTGTTTTTATCTAATAAAAACTTAATAGAATTTTTTTTTAATACGACTAAATATACAGTCATTATTAAGGCATATATAAAAAATGTAAACTCATATGACACTAAAGCCGCATCTTCACTTATAAGTTTTAATTTATCTAAATATATAGCATCTAAAAACGTTCCAAGGCCATCAATTACAGAATAAATAATTGGAAATAAAACTATCCATATTTTAAAATGGGAAAATATTTTTTTCTTTGCATTGTCTTTTTTTAATTCAACTATTGTAATAATAACAACACCTAAAAACATGCATAATAATCCCATTATTTGATTAATGGATAAAACTTCTTTAAAAATAATACATAAAAGAATACTGGTAATAAAACCTGAAGTATTTTGAATTGGCGATGATATTGATAAATCAATGTAACGTAATCCTTTATAGCCAATTATCATTGATATCATATAACAAAGTGATACCGGTAAATACTTAATTATATCCATAAAAGAGATAGAAACATGATTGACAAAATAATATATGATGGCATGCATTCCCATCACTATGCCAACAACAATACTAGTTTTTAAATGACTATCAGCTTCTTCTTCCAAATTACTTTTTTTATAAAATAAATCAGCCGTTCCCCATATAATAAATGTTAAAATTGCACAAACTAACCACATACTACTTTCCTTTTAAATAATCTTTATAACCATCAGTTGGGGTAAAATTTTTATTATAAACTTCCATCTTTTTAACAATACCTTTTTCATCAATGATTTTAAATTTAGGACTTTTGGATATTACTAATTTATTTAATTTATAACCATTCTTTATATATTTAAATTTATAGGGATTAAAGCCCATAATTTGAGCGATAGTATAATCACAATTTAATTGATTATAAGAACATACTATAAGACCAACTTTTTTATCACTTGGAAGAAGTGGTCCCTCTCCTTCACCACTTATAACCATATCACATATATTAAATATTTTTCTCTTGGGTGTGTTTGTTAATAAACCATTTTTATCGGTATACATAATCAATTTATTTAAATCAATTATTGTGCGCCATATAGTATCGTTACCATACCATGATCCTTCTTTATATCTACCCATTCCCATCTTAGAAATAGTAAAAGATAAACCTTTTCTTAAAAAATTAATAACCTTATTATGTTTATAAGTATATTTCGATATCCATGAGAAACTATTTTTGATGACGTTATCTTCAGGAAATTCATCACCATTTTTAGATGGGCCACCACTTCGATGATGAGGAAGACATTCTTTATTACCATTTATTCCAACAAAATTTTTCATACACGCTGTCATGCCAGCTTTACGATGAGTTTTAGGTTTAGGAACATTAATAATAACATCAGCGGACAATACATCTTTAGGAATGATATATTCATGAACACCTTTAGAGTGATGAGCGTTCATAAGACTTAAATTATAATTGGTTATTGAATATTCTTTTTGAACATCATCTAATTCACTAAAAGCACTATTGTTCCCTAAATTGACAGTAATACATTCAATATCACTATTTTGATTTTTACGAAAATCAACCAAGCGAATATTTTTAAATACTTTTTGATATACTAAAATATTCTGTTCTAAATCATTAATCAATTTTAATTTGGAAAAATCACAATCTTGAACGGGAGCATCACCAACAATAATTTCACCCTGCCCTTTTAAAGCAATAATTGTATAATCAATAATAGGACGAATTATGGAAAAGTTCGTTATCATACAGTCTATAGTGCCAACTTTATTTTGATGCATAACTAAATTGGGTTTAATTAAAACCTTATCATTAGGCTTTATGAAACCACCAAAAGGATTCCAGTCACAAGTATCCATATGTTCTTTATCCAAACCCATCATTTTAAATAAATCACGCATATCACTGTATATTTGTTTGTCACTATTTAAACTTAAATTAATACCTTCTTGATATAAATCATGTGGACTAAATTTTTCATTATCATAAGAATCTTTGGTATTTTTTATATAAACATTATTATTCATTTTGACCTCTTCTAAATTTTTGTTTTAATTTAATAATTAATTTTTTAAAATCATCACGATAGAAAATTGCATCAACAAGACATATTACAACAATGGCAATGAAAGATGTAATGATTCCTCTTAAAATAAAGCCTAAATAGGTGTTAGCAAAATTTAAATTAAGAACTTTATTAATTACAAAGATTAAAATAATTTCTAAAATAGCAATTATTGACTTTTTAAAAGCTATTAAGCATGGCCTTTTAATAATTTTTTTAGATGAATAGCACATCATTTGCCATGTTCTTATAAATGTTGCCACTAGTGTGCCTATCGCAACACCAACAATACCATATTTAATGGCCAAAATGATTGATAAAACCAAATTGACAACAACTTCCATCCATGCATATTTTTGTGTTTCCTTGAAATGTCCAGCAGCTAAAACAATATCTGTATATGGAATTCTAATCGCTGCAAAAAATTGTGCAAAAATCATAATATAGGCAAATAAAGGCCTTATATAATTAACATCCGTTATTCCTTTAGTATAAACTTTTATAAAAGGAATCTGTAAACTAAAAGTCGCTGCAAACAAAAATGAGACGATTGAAAAGAAAAAGAATTCATACAAACTTAAATTGTCATTTAATTTTTTAATATTATCACTAGCAATTGACGAACCAAACCATGCATCTATTCCACTTGATAAAGATACACAAATTTCTTTTATACTATTAATAACTAGCATATGAACAGCATAAACAGAGACTTCTAGAGAATTAGTGGCAAAAGTTAAAACACAAACATCAACCGAATTAAACAAAATAGCCGCAATATGTTGTGAAAAACCTGACCATTTATTATTTAAAACATTTTTAGAATCAACATTTTTTAAACTAATATGATATTTATTTTTTACATAGAAGCTTAAAAATATTGGTGACAATAAAAAGATTAAAGAACTTATTAATTTAACAACTTGAATACTACAATTATTTAAAACTAAAACTACTACGATAACGGTATTTAATACTTTAAGTATTGTTTTTAAAATAGAGACAACATAATTTTTTTGAATAGCCTGTAAATATATGTTATAAGTCATACCAAAAAAATATTCAAAAAAAGTGCTAATAGAGATAATTAAGATAAGTGATAGCGTAAACAAATAATCATATTGAGGACTATATATATTTGGAAATACAATACAAAGAACGATAATATAAAAGATAAAAACAATCGCAATTGTTCTAAAGAACTTTTCAGAAGCTCTTAAAATTTTAGTAATTGTTTTTTTATCACTATTAACTATTGGTTTATATAAAGAAGCTTTAACAACGGGTGCAATTCCCGCTTCTAGTAAAGTTATATAACCCAAGAATTGAGTAATAGATGTTATCATGCCATTTATATTTGAGCCATATGTATTCAAAATTAGTCTTGGAACAATAAAACCACATATAATGTTTATAATCTGTTGAATAATAGAAAAAACAATATTTTTTAAAACATCATTTTTCATTTTTTACTCCATCTAAATTAATCCATGAACCTAATACATAATCATATTTTTCAGGTGTAAACTCTTCTACGCCATTTCCTGGATAAAACGTTATTTCACCAAAATAGATTTTATTTTTAACTTCATAAAAATCAATACGCACAAATGGTAAGTCACGAGCTAACTTCTCGGCAAGTTCAACCATTTTAGCATAATTCTTTGGCTTTGGTATTTTTGCATTAGACATTGGATAATGTCTTTCAAAAGGCATCTTACGCCATTTGGTATCAAAAAAAGTTACCTTTAAGCCATCTTTTTTATATCTATCACTACAAACAAATGAACATTTAACCTTACCATTAAAGCACATAAGTTTGTAATCGTTTAAATCTTCGTTTTTATCATTTTCAAGATATTCTTCAACAATGATTCGTGGTTTGACATTTTTATATGGCCATTCGCGTCCTGTGTAGAAAAAATTGTTTTTTAAACAACAATTAATCTTTTGGCGGGCTGATAAAATATCAAAATTTTGCTTATCTTTACAAACACAAACACCACCAGAATCATGCGTGCATTTAATGACAAATTTATTAGGTAACAAGTCAAAATTGATATCATCAAAATTTTCATATACACCAAGAGTTTTAATAACATATTCACTACCACAAACATCTTCAACATATTTTTTTACATCATATTTATCAACCATTTTGGTATAAATATCTTTACGATTGTATAACTTTAACCATTGTAATTTTTCATTAAAAGTTTTAGGATTTTTTAAATCCAATCTTCTTCCCATAATTACAAAATACATTAATTTTAAATATGCTCTATCACTCATCCAGTCAAAAAAATGACGGCGTCTTAGGGCATTAAATATTCTTCTTCTCATTCTCATCACCCTTTACTTTCATAAAATAATTTAAATACATACCATATATTTTATCAATTGAATGACTTTCTCTTATTTTAAGACAATTATTTGATATTTTCTTTCTTAATTTTGCATCTTTCAAAAGATTCAATATTCGATTAGTTATAGATGAAACATCACCTACTGGAACTAAAAAACCATTCACACCATCTATAATTAGTTCACTAGGCCCCATTTCACAATCAGTTGAAATAGAGGGAATACCAAGAGCCATGGCTTCCATCAAAGCATTGGGCATACCTTCATAAAGTGATGTTAATAAAAAAATTTCACTAGATGCCACATACTTTATAGCATCTTGCTTATTACCTTCTAAAAAAACATTTTTTTCTAAATTGTTATCTTTAATTAACTTTGTAAGGCTATCTCGTTTACTACCTTCACCATAAATCATTAATTTATAATTAGGATACTGTTTGAAAACAGGAATACATGCCTTAATCATCGTTTCATGGTCTTTTTGTCTTTCAAGACGCCCCATAGTTGTAATAGTTTTGGTTTTATTTATTTTAGAAAGATCAATATCATTTAAAAGCGGATTACTTATGGCATTATGAATAACTACACTCTTCCTTTGAGTTATTTTAGGATACATTCCTTGAGCTTGTGTCGTTTGAAAAACAAAACCATTACAAAACAATGATGACGAATAGCTTAAAAATCGTGATAGACGACTAATTTCGTGTGGATTACAACGTTCAGATGAAATTATTTTAACTTTATGATTAAATAACATCTTATAAATTAAAGCATATATGTTTATATCATAAAACATCGTAAAAATAATATCTGGCTTTATTTCTTGTAAAGTCTTCTTCAAAAACTTTATTCTTCCACAAATACCTGATACTTTACTATTATAGTTCTCTTTATTATTAATAAATTTAATATTTTTATTTATTTCATAGCTTGGTTCATTTTTATCAAAACAAATTAAGTAAGTATCGACTCTTTGAGCGAGATAAGAAGATAAAGTCACAGCTACTCTCTCGGCTCCTCCCATCTTAATTGCCCCCATTAAAACTACAATCTTCATAACTTCACCTACATAAAAATTATGTTATAGTATGGCATTAATCCATAACCATCCCAAATTCTTAAAATTCTAAATATATAATAACAAAATACAATTGAAATACAAAAACATTTATATAATTTATGATAATGATATGGCACTTTTTTTATATAATAATTAATAATATCTACCAAAATAACCACAATAGGCACTTCAAATAATAGTAAGATACGATTAGCGGCATTCATAATCATAAATAATGGCAATACCAAACTTAAAAAATACATTATTTTATAATAGCCAAAATGAGCATTTTTCTTTAAATAATGGATAAAATTTTTATCATAAATCATTAACACATATATTGCTATATAAGGTATATATCCAATTAATGATACCTGCATTTTAGAAACATAACCACAATAACCAGTATTTAGTAAAATAAGTTTTATAACAGGTAGTGAAACTATTGATATAACGATTGAAGCAATATTCAACATAACTATTTTTCTTTTATTTAATAATATTTTTTCAGGAAAATATTTATAAAATAAAATTAAAACAAAGCCAAGAATTGCCATATAATGATTTAAATAAGCAAGAATAATAAACAACAAAGATTTTTTATAATTATTATGATTAAGATGAGAAACTGATACAAAAAATAAACCCGCCGCTAAACAGTTACGAACTATATTTAAACTCTTCAATAATAGTAGAAAAAATAAAATAAAATAATACCAATCATTTTCATTTTTAAATTCATGGTCAACAACATATATTAAACATGATGTCATTAAAATATTGATAACTATTAAAAATATGCGATAATTTCCACCTAATATTCTTACAATAAACATAGTATTATAAAATAGATACTCATACCCATTAAATATTAAAGTATTTTTCAAATCAAATGGCACATAACCAAGGGATTTAAAATAATTTATATAATTATATGTATCAGCTCCACCAACCCCATCAGATATATATCTAAAACTTGAAAATATAACAAAAATTAATGTAATTAACAAATAATAAAAATATTTAAAATTGATATCATAACTGCCTATTTTAAAGGTTTTTTTATTGTTTTTAGACCAAATAGCCTTTTTAAATAAAAAAGCCATAATTAAAGCCATAACTATATAAATTACTAATGTAATTAAACTAAATTCTTTTTCTATCATAAATTTCCCCTTTTTAAAAACTTATTTTTATAAACTCATCCAAAACATCCTCAATCATATAATTATTTTTTATAAAATGTTCTCTCGTATCACTTCTTTTAATATTACTACGAATAATAATATCAGCCCATTCTTTACTAGTTTTATCAAGACTTATATACTTAACATATTTAGTGATTTTAGCTTCTTTAGTAATTGTATCGGATACATATGATGGAAGAGCGGATGCTTCAGACTCAATTAAAACATTAGGCATACCTTCAAAAAAAGATGGAAATATTAATTTATCCATAGCCATTAAATATTCATTAACATTTTCTTTAACACCTAAAAATTTAACCTTATTTTCTATACCTAATTTTTTTGTATATTCTAAAATACTATCTTTAAGTTCACCTTCACCTATTAATATTAAAACAGCCTTACTATCCTTTTTTTGAATTTCATTAAAAACTTCTATCAAAAACTTATGATTTTTTTGAATATTAAATCTTCCAACATGACCATAAACATTTTTATTAGTAACATGCAATTCTTTACGAATTTGCTTTCTAATATCGTTATTAAAAGCGAACTTATCATAATTAATAGCATTATGAATAATATGAACCATCCCCTTATTAACACATCTATTACCAAATACATATTGTGCGGCTAAAGTAGAAGGTGCAATTCTAACATTAGGAACTATTATATTTAGAAAGCGAAACATTCTGTTTATAAGTTTTTTTAACCCATTACCAGTAATTGAAGCATTACTTGCTCTATAAATCAACTTACGAGCTCCTCCACAATATGCGGCAATTAAATCAATATTAGCAAGAGATTGTTGACTTGTTCGTAAAACTGACAAGTATTTATTATCATGAACTATTCGTTTAATTTCTAAAAAAGATTTTAGAGGATGTTTTGATTTAGGTGGAACATAGTATATTTTTCCTCCTAATTTTGTTATTTCATCATCATAAAAGCCTTTTTCTTTTTTTGAAACAATAAAATCAAATTGATATTTTTCTTTATCAATAGAACGATATAATTTCATTAAAAATGTCTCAGCACCCCCTGTTGACATTGAAGATACAATGCATAATAGTCTCTTCATTACTACACCCCACTTACTACTTAAAATCTCTTATTAATTTTCTTATGACTTCCTGTTCTGTATAATTTTTAGCACAATTAACACAATTTTTCCGCATAGTATAAATATCGTATTTATGGTTATATATGTTAATAATTATTTTAGCAGCTTGTTCATCATCCCCTACATCAAAAAGAAAACCATTACGTTTATTTTTAACTATTTCGCCATTATATCGCCAGCGTGATGCTAAAACGGGAACTGAGGATGAGAATGCATCAATAATCGTGCCTGCTAAACCCTCACCATCATAATAAGTTGGAAATAGTAAGAAATCATATTTTTTTAATGTTTTAACAGATTCCTCTGCCTTTTTAATACCTTTATACTTTATATAATTAGGAGATTTATCAATTAATTCCATAAATTCTTTTTTATATTTTTCAGCTATTTCACCATAAATATCTAAAGAACAATAAGGAAATTTTAATTTATCATTAACAATTTTAACAATGTTTATAGCATTTTCAATACCTTTTTCTTTAACAACTCTTGAGAATGTGCATAGTTTTATTTTAGAATAATCTTTATCTTCAATCTCACTTATATTAATTGGTTTTAAATTTTTAAAATTATATAATACCTTTACATTAAATACACCAATTTTAGCAAGTTTATTTTTCATACCAGTTGTTTCAACATAGATATTATCAACTTTTTTTAAAGGATTTTTTAAAAATTGTTTGGATTCCACAAATTCTGGTAACCAACCACCTATAACATCATAAAATAATTTAAATTTATACTTTTTCTTAAGTTTAGCAAAGAATGGAATGAAGACTTTAATACCATTTCTAGCAGGAAGCAAAATAATATTTTCACATTCTCTTGCACATGCTAAACAATTTTTTATTAATTTAAAAGGATGCTTACGATAGTTATATGTATCTACTAAGAAAACTTCATCTTCACCATATATTTTGATTAGGGCATTATATAAATTGCGGGTTTTAACCGTTTGTCCATCAAAAAAATCAAAATTGCGAGCATAATGCCCAACTATTCCTACCTTCATTTTATACACCAACTTTTTCTTTTTTATCATTTATTTTCTTTTCACGAATTTTCTTATTAATAACATAATTTACACCATTCGTTCCGGTAAAGAAAAATGATGTAACAGGATTAAAGCCATTTATTTCACGATGCATTTGATAATGATATTTCAGTAAATGGGCTTTAGGACCAGATGATAAAGAAAGGCTGCTTTTACGATAAAGTGATAACACTTCATTTAATTTATAAGCATAACGAACTTTCTTTAAAATACAACACCATAAAGCATAATCATTACGTTTTTCAATAGGTGGAATGTTTATCTTACCAACCTTCTTTGTATCATACATAACTGTTAAACATCCAATTGAGTCACCTAACAGCATTCTAAAATATGAAACTTTATTAGGACAAACACGCACAATGTTCATCCTTATATTGTTATCATCAATATATTCATAATCAGTATAAGAAAAGGCTATGTTTCTGCTTTGCATAAAATTAATTTGTTTTTCTAATTTTGAAGGATACCATAAATCATCACCATCTAAAAAGGCAATATATCTTCCATGACATTTTGATAGTGCATAATTACGAGCACCCGATGCTCCACTTTTTTCTTTAAGACAATAATACTTTATACGTTTATCTAATTTAGCATAATTTTTAACAACTTCCTTGGTCTTATCAGTTGACATATCGTCAACAATTATCATTTCAAAGTCAGGCATTGTTTGTTTTAAAACAGACTCAATAGTCCATACAATCTCTTTTTCTAAGTTAAAAACAGGCGTTATTATACTAACTAACGGCTTCATTTGAAACTACTTCCTCCCCCATAAAACTTTTCAATTTATTTTGTGATGCTTTAACTGATTCATCATTTTGTTTCATAACATATAACTTTAAGTTAGGGAATGTCCATGTTCCCTTTGTATATAAATCACTTCCAACCAAATTTTGACTTTCAATCGTCCATGGACTCATATCATTAAGTTGTAACCTAACAAGTCTTGAAATACTCTTTGTATCCATATTCATTGAAATACTCTTACTAACTGAATCTAAAATTTTTCCATAATTAGTAATTAAGGTTGTTGATTTAGTAACTTTATTGATAATAGCAGTTAATACTTTTTGTTGATTTTTAACTCTCTGAACATCGCCATCTGCAAAAGCATGACGCTCTCTTGCAAAGGCCAAAGCACGTTCACCATTTAGATGATTCCAGCCCTTAACATAATGAAAATGTTTCATAGAAGAATCTTCCGTAAAAGCATAATCACTATAAACATCAACACCACGAATAGCATCAATAACATCTTTAATAGTTGAAAAGTTAACTTTCACATAGTAGTTAATATCTATATCCAAAAGCTTTTCAACCGCTTTAATGGATGAATCAATACCATAATAACCGGCATGGGTTAATTTATCATAGGCCTTCTCGCCTTTAGTTGGTAAATTAACATAGTAGTCTCTTGGGATAGACGTTAATAATAATTTTTTATTAACAGAATCAACTGATACAACCATATTAACATCGGTATTTGCTACTTTATTAATACTTCCATAAGCGTCCCCACCAGCAATATAAACATTAAATGGTGTGTTAGTAACATCAACTACTTTTAAAGTATCCGAATCTTTAACTGGAACTTGAATCGAAGATATTTCATTAAGTTTTAAATTCATATATGAAAGATCCGACGACAATAAGGATTTGGCAGAATCATTTATTAAAACCGCCGCAATCCTTTTATCACTTAAATCTTCAAACATCGAAACAATATCACTATATTCCTTAATGATAAATTCATATGTTTTCTTAGACTTATTAATAACCTCATCTTTATTACTGGCAGCATAAAGACCAACCTCTTTATCATTTAGAGAATTAAGAGTTATATCTTTATCAATAGTCATTAAATAATAATCCTCTTTTTGCATTAATTTATTATTTATTAAATCAAGAAAGTTATAAGTTTTATTAACATACCAAATTCCAAATGAAAAAAGGACAGCAAAGATAACAAATATGACACATGATACACTCTTAACCCTAATTTTTAATTTGCGTGGTAATGTTAAGACAAGGAGAATAAGATAAATTACTCCTAAAACAATCCAAATAATCATTATATATTTATTAGGAATCATCCCAATAGCATAAATTAAAATGGCAAAAATTAACCCTAAAGTTAAAGATATAAAAGCAACAATATTAAAAAAGATATTATATTTGCGACGCATTTTCTTCGTAACCCTTGTCATAATATTCTCCTTTCTCATTCTATAAAATTGTATCATAATCTGACTAAAAAACCAATATTTAGACATACAAGGGCATAAATATTACATATTTAGACGAAAAAAAATAAAAAATTATAAAAAAAAAATAAAACACTATTTAAATGTTTTATTAAAAATATTATAAAATACCTTTTTTCTTTGAATATACTAATTCACCATCAGTTTTTAAAACACCATTAAATTCTACTTGTGAAACAAATGGACTTCTTTTAAACCAATCTGATATTGTATCATAATGATAATTATTAGCAATATCATAAAAGTAATGAAAGAACATCTTACCATTATCCTTTAAAAGACGACTTAAAAGGGTTATAAAATTTCGATAAACGGGTTCTAATTTACTTAATTCATTATCATCCAAAGAATTTAAATTATAAATATAATCTAGAATGTTAGATAGAAACATATAATCATATTCTTGACGATCATGAACTATTTCATTTAAATTACGATTATCAAAATATATTGAAACATCATTTAAACGATTCTTTAATTGTTCATAATTAGGACCTTGTAAATAATAATTATATTCTGTTATATCAACCGGTTTATTACTAAAATTATTAATAAATAAACCTTGAACAACTCTATCAAAACCATATTTATTGAATAATCTATTCCAAAAAGAATATGTATATTTATCTAATTTATCCTTACTACTATCAAACATTTTTTGATTCATGCGAATACTACCTTTATTATTTGAAAAAGATTTAACAAAATCTTCTTTTGATAATGTTAAAATTAGGGCTTTTTTCAAATTAAAATAGTATTGAACAAAAGGATTTATATCTAAACATCTAATATTTTTAGCGCCACAACTTATCAAATTTAAAATTTGATCACCACTACTTCCAGTTGTTAAAACATCACTTTCCGTATAATCATAATTTGGTATATAACCTGATAAGTTTTCTGTTGTCCAAGGATATATTTTAGAGAAATAATTTTCCCATATACCCCGTTCTAATTTATCATTTATAACTTTTTCTGCAATAACTAAATCTCCCTCAGTCATAATACCTCCACTAAGTAATCTAGTTTATCATATTTTTTAAGCTTTAACAACTAGTCTTTTGGACGCATAAATAATGAGAAGATGAATGCAAAGAAGATAGCACTGGTAATACCAGAGGCGGTTAAATCAAACATTCCCATGAATAATCCCATAAAACCTACTTCATTAACCCTAGCAAGTCCACCATGAATTAATAAGTGTCCAAAGGAAGTAATGGGAACTAAAGCTCCACCACCAACATAGTCAATAATCTTATCATATATATTAAATATATCTAAAAATGAACCTAATATAACAAACATACTTGTGATATGGCCAGGAGTTAACTTTGTATTATCTAAAATAATTTGAGCTACAAGGCATAAAAATCCTGCAAATAAAAATGAATAAATATATACCATTAATCTTCTACCTCCAAACTAACAGCATGCGCTATAGATAAAATATTTTCTTTTTGGAAAACTAAACCAGGATTAAATAAAGCTCCGGTTGGCACATATAAAACCTTCTTTAATTTACCATTTTTTAGTTTAGTAAAAATATCCGTATATAATACAAGTGCACTACAAGCTGGTCCTGATCCACCTGATTTAACATCTTTTTGTTTTTCTAAATCATATAACATAACACCACAATCATTGTAATTATTCTTGATTTTAATATTATATTCCTTTGATAGATATTCCCGTAAAATTTCTTTTCCACATATTCCTAAATCACCAGTGACAATTAAATCATAATAATCAACATCGCGGTTTAAATCTTTTAAGTGTTGATTTATTGTCCAAGCAGCGGCTGGGGCCATACATGCTCCCATATTATTAGGATCAGATTGTTCTAAATCAATAACCTTACCAACCGTTACACTCTCAATTCGCACTTTACTTTTTTTATTTGATAAAAAAGCACTCGCTCCACCAGTAGATGTAAAAGTGGCCGTACTTGGTTTAGGAGCCCCATATTCAGTAGGATTTCTAAATTGTTTTTCTGCTACCATATTATGGCTACTAACCGAAACAACACAATTATCAACACAATTATTTTCAATCATATTTGATGCTAAAATAATATTTTCCCCATTCGTAGCGCAGGCTGAATATGTGCCAATAAATGGGCATCCAACATATTCAGCCGTATAACATGATGAAGTTATTTGATTTTGTAAATCACCAGCAATTAATAAATTAATATCATCCTTAGAAAGATTTAATTTATCAATTAAAATATCAATACTTTCTTCCATTAATTTAATTTCAGCTCGTTCTAAACCATCTTGATTAGCATAATAATCTTCATAATGTCTATCAAAACACTTACCTAATGGTCCATCAAACTCTATTTTACCGACTACTGTCGCTACTTCATTTAAATATACATTATTATATTTATGTGTCACATTAACCTCCTATTATTATCCTTATTATGCCAAATATATATGATGAAACAACACCATACAAAATAACCGTGCCTGCTAGTTTAAACATATTCGCTCCTAACCCCGTGACATAACCTTCTTTTTTATATTCAATCGCTGCACTAGTCATAGAATGAGCGAAGCCCGTAATTGGAATAATAAGACCACACCTTGCAAACTTAACCCAATTATCAAAAAAGCCCAATGCTGTAAATAAACTAGCAAAAAATATTAAAGTAATTATCATAAAAACTGAAGCATCACTTTTAGGAATTTTCAAATAATAAGAATAAAATTCCATTAATAATTCACCCAAAACACCAACTGTTCCCCCTACTAAAAAGGCAATTACGCCATTTTGAATCCTTGTCTCTTTTGGCATATGATTCATAACTATTTTGTCATATAACTTTTTTTCCATTAAATCACCCATTTTTATTATTAACAGACAAGCATTTTTTATTCATAAAAAAACATCACTATTACGAGCGATGTTGCTTTCTACGATTAACACTAATCATTTTTATTTCATTACACAAATACTTTATTCTTTCAACAATTCTTCTACTTTTTAATTTATCACATGTGCCATTCGCGATAGATAAATTCTCTTCTAATTCTTTTATTGATAAATTAGAAGTTATAAAAGTCGGTAAATTATTATCCATCCGATATTGTAAAATAGTTCCTAATACTTCATCTCTTGACCATTCAGTTACTTTTTCAGCCCCAACATCATCTAATAATAACAATTTAGCTTCTTTTATTTCATCAAAGCGATCTTCATATTCATTTATTTCACTACCAAAACTAGCTTTTAAACTTCGTAAAAGTTCTGGAAAATAAACACTACAACTTTTAATACCACTTTTAGCTAATTCATTAAAAAGCGCTGACACTAAATATGATTTACCACATCCAAAATTACCATACAAATATATACCCTTACATTCTTTACCATGTATATAGTCATCATAAAATTCCTTTAAGGCTTTAACAGTTTCTAAACGATTACTATCATCTTTATAAATATTTTTAAAACTAGCTTTTAACAACTCATCAGACATTTTATAATACTTTATATTTTTTAAATAAAATAAATCTTTATCATGTTTTTCACGATATTTGCATTTTCTATAAACAAATTTTATATAATCCTTTTCAACTACTGGGTATTCAACTAAGCCTTTTATATCATATGGACAATTCTCTAATCCTTTGCATTTTTGGCATATTTCTAATTGTGAAGATACACTTAATAAGTGAAGAGTATATTTCATTTTAACTTTATCAGATATATCAAGACTATTTGCAACTTTAACAAAGTTAGGATTTTTTAAGGCTTTAATGAAATTTTCTTCTAACTTTTTCTCATTAGCCCTACCAAAACTGCATGAATCCATATATACCTCACCGCTTTCTACATAATTTTACCATATAACGAAAAAAAATACTATGAAAGTATTTAAATTCCTATTTCTAAAAGACAACATACGATTGAAAGAGCAGAAAGAACAATATCAGCTATAGCCAAACCTTTGCTTTCCGATTTAAGTCCTCTTATACCACATGTTATACCAATTATAGCAAATAATGCTGAAAAGTAATCCATTCCACCAGTTAAACTAGTAATTAAACCAATAATAGCATAAAATAAGCCCCATTTAGCAGTTTTACTTAAACTTTTGTTATTACTATTATTAAAGTTTTGTAATACTGCTTGATTACTGCTAGATGCATAATTATTATTTAAAGGTTGTCCAGTATTTGGATCAAAATTCATTTGATTATTACCTTGTGTTTGGTTATAACCATTATTCATACTAGCATTATTGTTTAACTTATCAATCGCTGCTAATAATGTCCCAATTTTTTCACGATATGAAATAATCGCGGTATTAATATTACCAATGCCATTTTGATTTAAACTAATTTCGCCACCAAAACCATTTCGTTTCCATGCTTCAATCATAACAACTCCTTGTGAAATATTATATTTAAAGCAAGATTCTCCTTCAAACATATTAGAATATCGATAATATGATTCACCATGCTTAGTCACTAATTTAAAATTATTAGCTGCCAAAAAACTTTGAATTACTTGATTAACCACTGCCCCGTCACAATTAATATTTAGCTGATAACTAGCTCTTCCCATATTCATAAATACTACCTCTTCCTACTTATAATTCAAACCCATTAATTCAGGTATGACAAATAATCCATCCTTTCTTATTAAAACGTCATCAAAATATACACATCCGCCACCATGTTCAGGGCGTTGGATTAAGACTAAATCCCAATGAACACTTGATTTATTGCCATTAGGGCATTCATCATATGAACATCCTGGTGTAAAATGTAGACTGCCCGCAATTTTTTCATCATACAATATATCACCCATTGGTTCCATAATTAATGGATTAAGACCAAGCGAGAATTCCCCAACATATCTGGCACCTTCATCTGTATTAAAAATTTCTTCCATTTTTTTATTATTATTAGAATTAAAGGCAATAATTTTACCATTTTTAAATGTCAAGCTTACATTTGTAAACAATTCCCCTTCATAAGGACTTGGAACATTATAAGTAATTGTGCCATTAACACTATTTTTAACAGGTGCCGTAAAACATTCACCATCTGGAATATTACTTTCACCTGCACAAATAATACTAGGCATTCCTTTAATACTAAAAGATATATCAGTATTAGGACCAGTAATTCTAACTTTACTTGTCTTATCCATTAACTTCTTTAAAGGAAGCATATCATGATACATTTTTTCATAATCAACAGTCATAGTAGAAAAAGCAAAATCATAAAATTCTTGTGGTGTCATATTAGCTTTATTACTATCAACTAAACTTGGATAATTTAAAAGCACCCATCTTCTTTTATTAATTTGAATTTCTTTATATGGCTTCATTAAATCCATTAACTTATTTTTCATTTGTTTGTCCATATTTTTATCATAATAATCACTCATACGATAATATAGTCTAACAAAACAATCATAATTATTAACATCATATTTAAAACGTGAAACTTTGTCTTTAATAATACCATCTGTAATATTTTCACGAATATAGTTGTTAATTTCTTGATCAATATAATCTAAATTAACAACACCACCAACTCTAATTATTTCTTTAACAATTTCCATTACTAAAGGTTGTGATTCAATCGCTTGATATGTTATTAAAACCTTTTCACCTTTTTTAACTTTAAGGCTATGTTCAACAATGGTTCTTGCTAATATCTTCAACTTTTCCATTAACTTGTTTTCCTCCTAAACATAAAATAAACTGAAAGGAGTTATTTTATGTATCCTAAATATAATATACCACAAAATCAACGAAACATGCAATTAAGTAATCAAAGTATGGCGTATAATGGTGATAGATTTGTTGGAGGCGGTTTTATTGCTCCATTTTTATTAGGCGGTATAGCAGGTAGTCTGGTTACAAGACCTAATAATGGTTATGGTTATTATAATCAACCACCAATAATATACTACCCACCTATTCCTTATCCATATTACACAAGCAATAACTACTACTATTAATTATGCTTAGTAACCTAAATCCTGATGAATGGACTATAAGTGCCGCAGTTGTGGGCCAAATACTATCCGAGAATATGGATGAAAATGAACTAAATTCGTTAGGAAATTGGTTAATGTTGCTTGGACAATACATGGAGACATATGCCGTTCAAAAAATTATTTATAAAAATAAAAATAAGAATTAATCATCGTAAATTCTTATTTTTTTCTTTTATTTATCTAATTCTTCAATTAAATCATCAACATGTTTTAA
The DNA here is from genome assembly GCA_934167885.1 of uncultured Bacilli bacterium. GTDB lineage: Bacteria > Bacillota_I > Bacilli_A > RF39 > UBA660 > RUG12783. Next base: position 27,965 of record CAKPMB010000008.1, on the reverse strand, counting down.
TACAATATCAATTTTGTCATTTAATATTTCAGTTACTGGAACAACTTTCATATTAGGATGCTTACTCCAGGCATCACTTGTGCGCTTATCAAGGTCAATAGCCTCATCTGCATCCTCAAATCTTGCTGTATTAGTGCTATTAGAATAATTATTTTTAATATCAGATGCTACTGTTATCATATGAATAACTAAATTATATTCATTTAACATATCTTCTTCTTTAACATTGTTTTGTTCTAATAATTTATCAAATAATTCCTGACCAAGATATGCTTTATTATCAATAACCCCACGATCTGACACTAATATACATTTAACAGAATCGTCAAATTTATCAATGATATCTTGATAACGTTTTTCTTTATATACTTGTAAATTTAAAACTTCATTTTGAAAATCATAAACACTTAAAGCATTTTCACCAAATGGTCTAATACCACCTTTAATAAGTTCGGTAGCACATTCATTTAATACCAAAACATGATATCCCTTTTCATTCAAATGCTCTTCTATTCTACTAATAGTTGTTGTCTTACCAGCGCATGGTCCCCCAGTCAAAACTATCTTTGCTACTAATACACCCATATTTACTCCTTCGCAATCAATAATATTATAATATGATTTAATCTTTTGTCAATCTTTATTGGCATAATTTAATAAATGTCGTAGGAATATCAATATCAAACTCCATTTTCTTACCGGTTATGGGATGAATAAATGATAAATAATTAGCATGCAAACCAAGTCTTCTGATTGGATCAGTCTTTTTAGGATTATATTTTCTATCACCTATTAAAGGATATCCTATATCATTTAACTGAACTCTTATTTGATTTCGTCTTCCTGTTTTAATATTAATATTTAACATCGTCCATAAGTCATTCCCCATTACTTTTTCATACTCCGTAATAGCTAACTTACCGTTTTTTGTATCGTTCGTGCTATAAACAAGAAGGGTTTTAGTTTCCTTTAGATAACTTTTAATAACACCTCTATCTTTTGGCATTTGACCACAAACAACTGCAACATAATGACGAATAGTTGCATCCCAATTATTTTGTAATATCTTCTTAACCTTCTCACTTTTAGCAAAAACTACTAAGCCACTTGTATCCTTATCAAGGCGATGAACAATAAATACTTTATTATTTTTATTTTTTCTTTTTAAATACATATATACTTGATGATAAAGTGTTTTTTCTTTTTCATTCTCATTACTAATTGTCAACAAGTTATAAGGTTTATTTATAACAATAATATCCTTATCTTCATATACGATGTCTAATTTTTTAGTTTTCTTCGTCATACATTATACCTTCAATTGCATTTAATACTGCTAAACGTCCATATTTATAAGTTAATGAACCTTGTTCATACGCAATATAAGGGGGACGTAATGGACCATCACATGATATTTCAATCGAACTTCCTTGCGTAAAACTACCACTGGCCATAATTATTTGATCACTATAGCCTGGCATATCACATGGAATAGGTTTAACAAAATTATCGATAGCACTATATTCTTGAATACCTTGAACATATTTAATTAATTTTTCACGATTATTAAAAGTTATTGCCAAGACAATATCAATTGGTCTATCACTACTTTTAGGATTAGTTTTATATCCTAATTTTTCTAATATAAGGCTTGCAAATAAGTTAGTTTTAAGACTACTTGCAACAACACTAGGTGATAGGTATAGGCCTTGAAGAATAAGTTTATTCATATTCATACTTGGACCTACTTCTGCCCCCTGTCCTGGAACCGTCAAACGTTCAGCGATAAGCGAAATCAAATCACTTCTACCAGCAACATAAGCCCCATTTGGGGTAATGCCACCACCTAAATTTTTAATAAGCGAACCTACCATAACATCACAACCAATAGATGGGGATGTTGGCGTTAATTCTTCGGTTAATTCACAATAACAATTATCAACCATGATAATAATATCTTTATCGATGTTTTTAATAAATTTAACAACCTCTGCAACTTTCTCTAAAGATATAGCACACCGTTTGGAATAACCGCGACTTCTTTGAATTTCAATAACTTTTACCTTATTGTTTCTTAAATACTTTTCAATAGAATCATAGTCAAAATCATCATCATTATTTTCATTTTTTATTAAGTCAATATAATCAAATTCTACTTTAAATGATTTCAAACTACTTGGATTATCTTTAATACCAATTACTTCATCTAAGGTGTCATAAGGCTTACCGGTAATTGATAAAAGTTTATCAAAAGGACGCAATAGACCAAAAAAAGTCACTGTCAAAGCATGGGTTCCTGAAATAAATTGACTTCTAACCAAAGCCTTTTCACTATCCAACACATAAGCAAAAACACGTTCGATTTTATCTCTTCCTTCATCATCATAACCATAACCAGTTGTGCCATTAAAATCCGTTGTTGAAACTTCATATTTTTTAAAGGCATCTAAAACTTTCTTACTATAAAGTTCTTCAATTTTATCAATTCTTTTAAATAAGTTTTCACTATTAATTTTATTATCAACTTCTAATACTATTTCTTGTAATTTTTTATTCATCAATATCACCTTCTAATCTTACTATACTACCACTTATGGCATCATTTGTAAGCAAATTTTCTATTAATAATGCCACAGAACGAGGATTAATCAATTTATCTTGACCGATTCGTTTTAATTCATCTTCTAAAAAAATTTTATCCATTTCCATAACAGCTTCCGTCTTTACCCAATTAGGACATATCGCATAATATTTTGTATTTTTGTCAAATAAAGCGAAATATTTAGTCATACAATTAATTGATGCCTTACTGCAAGCATAGTCTATATCATATTCGTTAAAAGTGTCAATGGCATCTGTGCTTGATATATTAATAACATACTTCGTTAAACCCATAAATTTTTGCATCATTGAAAATGTGCCAAACACATTCACTTCTAAAACACGCATAAATTCTTCCTTAGTTTTATCTTTGTAGAAACTATCTAAAGAAAGCGCAGCATTATTAATTAATATATCAATTGTGCCATACTTTGAAATAACATATTTTGACAGATTATTAACATCTTCTTCACATTCAAGTGAACACTTTACATTGGACACTTGAACACCATACTTACTTTTTATAGTGTCAACTATCTTATTCGACATATTACGACTTTCATTATAGGTTAAAATTAAATCGCAACCTAAACTAGCGAAATAAAAGGCAATTTCACGGCCAATTCCTCTAGATGCACCGGTAATTAATATTTTTTTATTGACAAAATTCATAATTCACTTCCGCCTATATAATAACATATATAGACACATTAAACAATTAAAGATTGACATTTCTATATAAATGATGTATAATACAAAGCCAAATTAAGAAAGGGGGATTTTTTAATGAAACAAAATAACATAATGAACGATTACTATGATTTTATTAACATGTATAATGCTATTTTAAAACATTGTGCTAGCAAGAATAGAACATATGACATAAAGTTATATTATGCTAATGACTATTTATACTTTCAAATAGTCGATAAAGAAACTGGTGAAATATTACATAATGATAATATTCAATGCACTGAAAATGAAAGCGATTTAATCCTTGATATGATTGCTAGTGAGTTCATTTTAAATCATCAAATTCGTTACGCTCAATATGAACATATGACATCAGATGATATTCTACTATTAAATAGACTAACGAATGGTAAATGCCAAATAGAATATAGTGAAAATGGATACCGTTTTAATGGTGAAGATATGCTTATTCACAAATTAGAAAACTCAGTCTTTTCACTAAGAATATATCATTTTAAAGGACTTAACAGTAGAACAAAACAACTTCATGAAATGGCCCTTGAAAAAGCTTATGGCGATCACACAACATACGTTCCATACGATTTAATTAAAAAAAGAAAATAATCACAAATATAGTTAATATTTAAAATAAATTCTCTCTTAAAGACTTTGAAAGGTATTAAGAGAGTTTTTTCTAAAAGCAAGGGAAATATAAAATTATTGAACTATAATGAAAGAGGGACAAAAGTTAATATTATATAGTCTATAAAGCAAAAAAGTATTGAATTAATGAAAGAAATAATACAAACTACTTATAGAAGATTTGTATTATATAACTTCAATAACATTCAATACTTTTTATTTATATATTAACACTTTTCTTAACACGTTAATATTTTTATTTACATATTAACATTTATAATATTAATCAAAAATATTGTCCATAATGCTACTTGTTCTTTAACTTTATAAGCACTACATTCTCTAATGGCCACTAACTTATCTGCAATGGTAACTAACCAACTTTCACGACAATTAGGCTTTATATCACCAAAAGGAAACATATGACTAGCAATAATGTTTTCTTCTTTATCATTTAATTCAAATTCACACCTAGCATTATTTAAAGCAATAATGGGATGCATAGAATTTTTCTTTATTCCTCTTATTTCTTTATAATCACAATCATTAAAATAATCATGCAATATAGCTCCCCTTGTTGCCGATATATAATCCAACTTAAAAAGGCGTGCTAAATTATAAGTCATTTTAGCAACATTTAAACAATGGATGTAACGATTTAAACCATGATGTGGCTCATCCTTTAAAGATTGATATTTATCTGTATATATAATAGACTTCGCTATTTCATCGAATTCTAACGCTTTCATGTCTAACACCTCAAAACAATTTATAGATTATACCACAAATTGAAAAATTTAGCAAATCATCTAACTAACCTAGCCCTTATTTTTAATTATAGCAATTATATATCTTATTTACAAGGGGTTTCAAGCGGTTTTGTCATTTGGATGTGCCCTTTGGATTTTAAATAAGATATCTTATTGGTTTTAAAAGGAATACCTATAATAATTATTATTCATGAAAGGTGCAAAAAATGTCAAAAAAAAACTTCTTGAGAAGTTATTTTCTTTGGCTACCCCAGTTAGGTTCGAACTAACGCTCGTGGAGTCAGAGTCCACTGCCTTACCACTTGGCTATGGGGTAATGGTGCCTTCTGTAAGAATCGAACTTACGACTAGGCCTTACCATGGCCTTGTTATACCACTTAACTAAGAAGGCATGTTTACTTAATTATTTTAAGCTTACGTGAAGAGGATTGTTGCTCTTCTTTAGCAATTATTTGCATAATTTTATCATAAGCAATTTTTCTAATAGGATTGTCAATAGGATATTTAGCTAAATACCAAACACTTTCAAGTTCTAACTTATCAACAATTTTCAACAAAAGTTCATTATCAAAAGTTTCGCTAAAAAAGTAGTCATACTCAATTAAGATGTTTTCAGCAATCTTGCTCAAATAGGTATTGTTACCTAAAAAGATGCCAACCAATTCCTCGACACTTTTATACATAAGCTTATTGTAGGTAACAAAATACGACTTATCCATCCAAACTCTCCATAAATATCTTATCAAAAATAAAAACATTGTCAACACTTAACAATGTTTTTTAAACGTCTTATAACTTTTTTTTCAATACGTGAGATATATGATTGACTTATACCTAAGAGATCAGCGACTTCTTTTTGTGTTTTTTCTTCTTGATTAAACAAGCCATAACGCATGGTGATGATTTCACGATCACGGTCATTTAATTTAGAAATCTCTTCCATCATTAAATTACGGTTGTATTCATCTTCCAAAGGTTTGGTAACAATATCATCCTCAGTTCCTAAAATGTCTTCAAGCCGTAATTCATTCCCCTCAGCGTCAAAACTTAGGTTTTCATCAAAACTAATTTCTGTTTTAACACGTTTATTTTTACGAAGGAACATCAATATTTCATTGTCAATGCAACGGGATGCATAGGTTGCTAGTTTGATATTTTTATTCATACTGAAGGTTTTAATCCCCTTCATTAGACCAATAGTTCCAATGCTTACCAAGTCCTCCAAATCAACGCCTGTATTTTCATATTTTTTGGCAAGGAAAACAACAAGGCGTAGGTTGTGTTCAATTAATTTATCTCGTGCATGTTGATCGCCATCTTGTGCCATTATTAAATAGGCTTCTTCATCTGATTTTGATAAAGGTGGTGGTAGTTTATCGGTTTTGCCAACATAAAAGACTTCAGGAATACGCCTAAACAAAGCTCTAATTTTTTCCAATATTTTTATCATAATTTTAAGATTCCTTTCTCGATAATGCGATTTAAAGTTTAGAAGATGCAGATGGATGTGATTTATAATTTTCAATTCTTATTTATCATTAATATTTTCTTGCATGCTACTGTGTAATATACAATTAATACCATCAATCATAAACTTATTTTTAGATAATCCAACTAAATAATTTTTATAAATATGATTGTTTATCACAATTTTGTCTGTTTTGATGCATTTTAAAACACTGACATTATTAAGTGCTGCATATGGAACATATAAAAGATCACTATCTTGATAATCTATCTTATAAGAAATCAAAATAATAGGTCGATTGTGATAATTGTCATACAACTTGTTACCAGTATCTAAATAGCCATTTAATTTATATAATTTACCTTTAATATATATGTCAACCTTATAGTAATTATTATAATTATTTTTATGTCTGGTGGAAATTTTAACATATGCAATGGTGAACAAAATAAATAAGATTATTAAAACATAATAATTATAAAATCCTGTGTCTTTTATTAAATAAAGACCACCTCCTAAAATAATGCTCATAAGAATTAGGTAGTAAAAGTTATTAAGGGTATATGTTATGTTTCTATAGCCAAAAGTGATAATTACCATAAATATACCCAGAAAAAGTTTAAGTAATAAAAGCCATAGGCCACTTATCGAAACAAACAAAGTAAAAATTGTTACGCCGCCTAATAAACTACCTAAAAATATTCTAAATAATGAAACATTTCTTTTTAAAATTACACTAACACTCATTAACAACACGAAATCTAAACCTATATTTAAAAAAAATAATAAATCAATATAGATTGTCATGTTATCACCATTTTGATTATAGAAAAAATAGTAGAATTAATTTAGCGAATTTTGTCGAATGTGGAAAGTAATGTTTTGGTTTTTTCTTGTGGGTTGTTTGTTATGAGAACTTTTCTAATAAATTATTTGATAATAAAAAAACTTATTAGTTGAATTGAAGCGCTGAACTAAACCTCGTTTCTCTTATGTCCAAGAAACGGGATTCATATCACGCAAACTAGTAAGTTTTTTCTTGCAATGATTTTTGTTTTGATAATAATTATCGAGTATCTTTAACTTTATCTAAAGTAATTTTATTTTAATTTTCTAATAATAATTAGTTAGATGGTATTTGTAATTCTTGATTTATATTTAGTAGCGTTGACGTTAATTTGTTTAAATCAATTATTTTTTGAACGGTTGTATTAAATTTATTGGCAATGCTATATAGAGTATCATTTGAATTTACTTTGTAAATTTGGTATTCCGTTTTGATTTCTTCTATAGGTATTTGTAATATATCGCCTATCGTTAAGTTGTCGCTTGTTAAATTGTTGTATGATTTAATACTTGATACTTTGGTATTGTATTCTTTAGCAATGGAATATAAGGTGTCACCTCTTTTGACTTGGTATACAACGTAATCTACTTCCGTAATATCATTTCTGGGAATTATTAACTCTTGGCCGATAGTTAGATTGTTGTTGTATAAGTTATTTAAATCTTTGATGTTTGTAACAGTTGTGTTGAAAGATTGGGCGATGGAATATAGAGTGTCGCCTGCTTTGACAATGTAGGTGTTGGGATTAATTTGAGTTGTTGGAATTTTAAGAGTTTGATTTACTGTTAACACAGTTGTTGGTAGGTTGTTGTATTCAATAATATCATTGGGTGTGATGTTATAGTTTTTGGCGATGGAGTATAAAGTGTCGCCTAGTTTTACAATGTAAGTTATGTAGTCTTCTTGGATTTCGTTTTTTGGTATTTGTAGTTTTTGGCCGATGGTTAAGTTGTTGCTGTTTATGTTGTTGAGACGTTTTAATTCATTGACAGATGTGTTGTATTTGTTGGCGATGGAATATAGGGTGTCGCCGAATTTGACGGTGTAGTAGTCGCCTTCTTGGTTAGAACCTGGTAAGGAATATGGTGTGTTGGTATATTCACTGACTGCTTTAACGACACCTTCAACGTAATCTAGAAGGCTGTTTTGTAATTTTTTTTGGTCGTTTGAATTGTCTATAAAGCCGTATTCTATCAAAAGGGCGGTCGTATTTGGTGTTTCGCGCATTATGTAGTAGTAATCTTTGGATGGGTTCTCGGGTAGGACGCGTTGGTAGATTTTGCGTTTTATTTGGCCTTTTGCACCGATTTCATCGAGAATGGCTTTGGGCAAGGTTGATTGGGTGCGAAGGGGGTAAACTACTTCAGCGCCTTCACCACCTGCCGATGGTCATTGTGTAATTAATTTTCTAAACTAGGCACCCTATCATCCAATCTTTTAGCATTCACTTGTGCTAAAATTCTCCCAATAGGGGTTATTTCTATACTTGGCATATTAAACATTGCGTCATCCCACCAAGTAGAAATTTTTTCCAAATTAACATATTTATCTAAATTTTCTTGATATTTTTTCTGAATCTCATCTATATTTTGTGGTTTATTATCATAATTTTCATATATATCTTCTAATACTTTTATTTGTTCTTCTGTTAATTTAATAACTGTAATTTGTCCAGTTGCTGTAACTATGTTAATTCTTAAATCTTTTATTTGTTCTTTTTTTACTACAGGAATTTTATAATAATTATTTATGTATTCATTTTTTATTAGTATATTTCCTGACAATCCAACATTTTTCAAATCATTTATTATTTTGTTATATTTTTCTGAATTTACTTCTATCCCATCCTTAAAGTAACCATCTAATTTTTTATTAAAGTGGTCATTAAATTTTGAGATACTTGAATATGGTATAATTTTTACAACTTGAACTATTTCTAAATTATCTATCCAAGTTCTTCCGTATGGTAGTTTATTTCCAGCAATTAGTCTTCCAAATAAACTATCCAATACAGCTAATCCATCAGACATAATTCCACTTTCTGGTTGTATGCTTATTATCGCAAATAATAAAGTTAACCCTAGCAAAGCTTCCTCAGAAATATCTTCAATTATTTCAACTGATTTATTAATTGCAGCTTTTACTACATAATCTTTATCCTTCTTAACCCTATGCGCTAATAATTCACTTAACATTTCATAATCAAATTCTCTATCTGTACAAATAGCAGTTCTTTCTGTTTTTCTAAATAGCATTTGAATAGCTGGATCTGAAAAGGCTTGTAGCATTTCATATTTTACTAATTTATTTATCAATGTTTCATTATATTCATTTAACCTTTTTAGTGCAACTTCTGTTGCTACTAATTCTGCTTCTTTTAAAGCTTTTTGTGTTTCAATAGAAATTATATTTCTCACAGTTTCTTCATTTAATCCGAGATTTATTGTATCCGCATGAACTTGAATTGCATTATCTCTAGCCTTCTGATTTTTATTTTCCATTATTTATTACACCAATTTGAATTTGATTAGCATTATCTTTAGCTTTCTGTTTAAATTTATTTTTTTTATTAATTCCTACTGAATATCCACTGCAAAAACCTACAATTAATGCTACAATTCCTTCTATTATAGCTGCAATAATTACTTCTATTTCCATAACTTCCTCCTACTACAATAATTCTAAATATTTTTTCAACATTTCCACTTCCAACTCAGTAACTAGCTTAACAAAATCTGTATAATTACCAGTTGTATGTGCTTTATCTAATGCTTCATAATATTTTAATCTTGATTCCTTTTTAATAATTACGGGATTATATCCATTGTTCATTAAAACTAAATTCATAAGTAATCTGGATGTTCTTCCATTACCATCTACAAATGGGTGTATTTTAACTAACTCACCATGTAATAATGCTGCTTGAATTATTGGATGATATTCACTCCAAGTATTATAAGTTAATATTAATTTTTCCATCAATTCAGGAACTTTTAAATGGTCTGGAGGAATATGTGTTGCACCTTTAATAGTTACATTTTCTTTTCTATACCTTCCAGCATTTTCATTATCTATATCCTTTAAAATTAACTGATGGATATTTTTAATATTCCACTCACTAATTGGTTCATTATCTTTAACTAAATCATCTAAAAATAAAATTGCTTTTTCATGGTTAATTGCTTCTAAATGCTCTTTAATAGATTTTCCACCAACAGTTATTCCTTCTAAAACAACTTGTGTTTCTCTTAATGTTAAAGTATTACCTTCAATTCCATTACTATTATAAGTCCATTCTAAGTTAATAGATTCTCTTAATGATTTTAAAGTTTCTTTAGGTATTGGTCTTTTACTATCTAATTCTTTTTTTAAACTATCTACTTCATCAAAATAATCATCATCTAAATCAATAATAAATTTATTATCATCTGGTTTAATTATTCTTTTATCAACTGGTTTCTCGGCATCAATAGGAATATTCCAACTATTTCCTACTTTAACTGCACCTCCAATTCTACCATCTTGTAATAATTGTCTGATTCTTCTTTCACTAATGTTCCATTTTTCAACAGCTTTCTTTGTAGTCATAAATTCCATACTTTTCACCTCTATTGCAATTATACCGTAATCGGTAGTATTTGTCAATATTTTTATTCCGTTATCGGTATATTATTATTTTAATCTATTATACTGAATTTATAAATGATTTCCACATTCTTATCTTTATCAATAATTATTTTATCCACAATTGTTTGTAAAAATTCTCGTGTAGGATTTTCTATATCAATTAATTTTTTAATTTTTTCTTCATATTCTTTTAAATCACTAGTCTTATTTTTTATTACCTTATCTTCATCTTTTTGTTTATCAATTTGATTCCTTATTTTAGTCAACAATTTTTCTGTTTCAGATGCAATTCTTTTGTAAGTTTCTTCTGATACCACACCCCTAAATTTATCTTCATATAAAACATCTAACTTATTTAAATACTCTTTTTCTTTCTTTTGAAGTTCTGTTATTCTTTCTTTGTTTTCATTAGTCTTTTTCTTTTTATTTGCTATTTCTTTTGATAGTTCAGATATGTTTATTTGTTCTATATATTTTTTACAAGTCTTCTTTATATTTTGCAATAAAGCTTCTTCCAATTTATCATATGGCATAAAATGTGGTTCACACATTCTTCTTCTAGGATCTCTTGAATACCTATTACAATTAACTGTCCAATAGTTATGATTCTTTCTATATGAAACTGTTAATGTATTTCCACATTCTCTACAATAAATTAAATTTTCAAATAATCTTTTTTCGCGATTAGTATTAACTGTTTTATTTATTCTTTTAACATTGTTTTGTACTCTTTCAAAAGTAATTCTATCAACAAGTGCTTCATGAGTGTTTTTTACTATATCCCAATTACTTCTAGGAAGAGTTTTTTTCTTTTTAGATTTATAAGATACTTTAGTTTGAACACTTTGTACCATATCTCCAGTATACATTTGATTTTTTAATATTTTCTTTACTGATGAAATAGTCCATATAGGATTATATTTAGATTTTGCATTAGGATTTTTTCTCTTAAGACTACTAGGTGTTTTTATTTTATTATCATTTAAATATGATGTTATATCTGATACACCTACTCCTTTTGAAGCCATTTCAAATATTTTCTTAACAATGGGTGCATATTCTGGGTCAGGTATCAAATGACCTTTATCCTCTGGATCTCTCATATATCCAAAACTAGGCATACTTCCAATAAACTTACCATTTCTTCTTTTATCATTTAAGACATTACGAATCTTAATAGAATTTTGTTTACTATAATAATCATTACAAGCAATTATAAAAGTTGATGAATCATTACTAGCCTGATTTAGTGCATTATCATATCCTTCTTGCATTGAAATAAATCTAACTCCATTTTCAAGGAAAAAGGTTTCAATATAATATCCTGTCATAATATGATCTCTACCTAATCTAGATAAATCTTTTACTATAACTAAGTTTATTAATTTATTTTTTATATCTTCAATCATACGCATAAATCCTGGTCTTTCAAAATCAGTTCCTGAAAAACCATCATCTACATATTCATCTACAAATATAAAACCATTTTCCTTTATAAATTTCATTAATATATTTCTTTGATTAAGAACACTTTCACTATCAGTTTCGTAATTTTTTCCTTCATCTGCTTCAGATAATCTTATGTATATTCCCGCTTTAAATACTTTATCTTGCTGAATTAAAGTGTTATACAATTTTTATTCCGCTCCTTTCTTTTTGTATAACAATTTAAAGCCACTTCTAGCATAACATAAAAATAATTTTTTCGGGAGTATACTACTCATTATCTATCACACTTTTTATATATTCAGTTATCAACAAGATTAAATTTGCGGATTTATCTTTAAATGTCTCTGTTATATTAAACATAACAACACCTCATTAAAACTTATGCTTGTAATCATTATTATTTCCTCACCACTTTCTTTCTTATATAGTTATATATACTTTTCTTTTTCAGTAAGTAATATATATTTAGTTATCTACACTATTGTTTATTGTGTCTAGTTTTCTTTAATACCAGTATTAAACTTATCTTTTATCTTTTCTGATTCTTCTTATTGAACTTATCATATTCACTTCTTAAATAGCCTAATTTCACCAAATTATTAATGCTCTTTGATATTGTTTGTCTGCTAACTTTATAAATGTCACAAAAGTATTGATTTGTACCCCAACAATACACATCATTATTTTTACTAAAAGATACCATATGTATCAAAATTAGTTTTTCTAATGAAGTTAGTCTATTATCCTTTATAACTCTAAAAGGAATGATACATTTGATATATAATGTTTCCATACTTCCCCTCCTTTACAATTTTTCAAAAAAAGAAAAAATTTAAATAAAAGAAAAAAACACCTTTCACAGTGTTTCTAAATATTCTATGTCACCATCCATATGCAAAACTTTACCCAGTTAATAAATTTTTTACCCTTAATAACTTTGACTAAAGAGTTTTCCTACTATTTATTAATTCTTTAGGAGAATACTTCATATTAGCATAAAAATCATTTTCTTTTGCAATAATAATATCTACCAATTCATCACATGATATAGTCAAATCAAAAGTTTTAGTTTCGTTATCATTTTTAGAAAAATTCCAAAAATTAAATATATCATTTTGATATGTATATCTTCCATGCATTATAGCTGTCCTAATTTCATAAATAAATTCCTTGTTGCTAAGCGTACCTTTTAATCTATTATCTATAGGAATTATATCGTAATCATAATTATTTTTTTCACTAAAATCATAATTATATATAAAATTAATATAAAATTTAGATAATAATATTAGATTTTCATAATCAACTTTATCTATTGGAGATAAGTTTTTTAATTCTCTTTCGATTAATATAGGATGATATTTATCAAAAATATCTACAAACTTAAAAAAACAATTACCATCTTTATTATATAAAGTTTTTGCCAAATGTATAACATATTTGGGATTTAAAGAGTTTTCTCCACCATACACAACATTCAATTGATTATTATCACAAATTATCATTTCTCTTTGCGTACCTCTACTATATCTATTATCTGATGATAACATATTAAACGAATTATATTCATCAATTGTGTCATATGCACCAGAATTAACTAAAGAGAATCTACCATGGGCTATAATATTTCTAACCTGTGTAAAGAAAAATTCTGTTATATTTGATTGTTTAACATTTCCACTATTAATTTTAATTCGTCTTGTTATGTTGTATTTTTTATTAACACACTCAACAATTATGCATCCCTTTTTTATAGATGTGATAATGCCATTATTAATTGATACTACATCATGATTATAATTAAACTCCCAATCATCTATATTGTAAATTTCTTTACAATTATCGTTATCATCTATATCAACTATTGTAAGTGTAGATTGTGGAATACTAAAAAACTCGCCTATATCTAAATTTTTTTCCGGCATTTTTCTAAAAGAATGTGCATATACACTAGAATTAAATTCATCATTAGTTTGTATCATAAAATACATATAATCAGACAAATCTTCTTTTTTTATATAATTAGACAAATCATCCTTATTATGTGTAATACTTATTAACGAAAAAACTAAAGCCACTAATTGGGGATCATCATTATAAATCAAAAAATCAAAATTCTGGTCAATATTATAATAAGCATTTAGCATTTGATTAACGTCATATATAAATTTTTCTCTACTATTTTCTCGTTCGTAATTAAGCATTTTTCTAAACGTATCACTTTGCCACCATTGACTTGTATCAAACATAATATCACCTAAACCATTCTATGTATAATTATAACATACAATTTGATAAATTTTTCAAGGGTTTGGGTTTTTCCCATAATTTTGCAAATGAGAGGAGTACATTTGCAGTGCTGGCTAAGACATAAAATTAACAAAATAAAAAAAGAGCATTTTTTATCTTGAAAAAATTTATCCTTTTTTATAAATTTTTTAACAATTTATATTCAAAAATATATTCATTTAATACAATTTCTTCTGAAATATTTTTATAATTATTCATTAATTTTGTCCACTCTAAATTATCTTTTTCTTTAAAGTTTTCAGATAATCTGATATCATTTTTTATAAATTTTTGCATCAAGTCGTCAACTTTTTCTTCAGAATTTTTACAAACTGAAAGAAGATATTGATATAAATTACCCTCAATTATTAACTGAAAATAAAAACTTTTTCTATATTTTTTTATAAAATTTAATCGTAACAATTCATATTTGTTTAAATTTTCTTTGTATTTTTCTTCACTTATTTTTAAATTTGGTAATAAATAATCACCTTTTTAGTGTAACTAATATTCATAACATTTCTCCATTTCTTCATATATTTATTTGGCTTTAATTGTTATACATTCGTTACACAATGATTATCGCCACCTCCTGAATTTATGTGATTAGACAATACCAACACCTTTTCATCATTACCAAAAGTATTGGTCATCGTATTTAATCTCTCTTTTCGTGTTAACGTTTCATCAGTATCTCTTGTAATAGCTACTGGTATTCCAAGCTCCTTAAATCTATTATACATATAATTGGCAGCTTTTAGTGTAAAGTCTTTTTCTTTTAAGTTGCCAGATACTGCTCCAGGATCACTTCCACCATGCCCAGCATCAACTACAATACGATATTCATTATTCATTTTTTTACTTCCTCCTCAAAGTATTTTATGAAAAAAAAAGAAAATAGTCATCACAAGATTAAATGCCACTTTCCAATAAGCTATCATACATCACTCACCACAGTCAACTTTAACAAATTTCAAGGCAATCACTAACAATCTACTCCGTAAACACCGTTATCTCCTCTTCAAAACAATCTTTATAATTGTATTCAACATACTTTTTACCCCTATTAACAAATATATCTCTAATTGGTATCAATGTCCAATCTTTAAGTATTACATACTCATATGTAAATGTTAAAACATCATCATAATATTTAGATAACATCTGCATTTTTAATGTTGCACTTGTCTTTTTACCATTCTTATAATAATCAACAACTTCATAAAACGCCTTATCAGTTCTTATAATTCGATCATTATAAACATTCAATACTTTTTCATCTTCATAATTTCCATCAATTTTGGTCTTAGTAAATGGATAATATTTTTTATCATACCAACTATCAAAAGGAACAGTTAGTTTATATATAATATTATCCTTTACCATATGTAAATTAAATATTAAGTCATAATCAAGCTTTTCACCATAAGTATTTTTACTATAAGAATCATTTAATTTTTTTAATTCATATGTCGCATTCTCAAACATACTAAACCCAGCCGTAATCTTATTATCAATATTATTATCACGAACTGAATAATAACCATCATCACTTGTAATAAAATGTATATCAGGTCCGTATGGAATTCCAATATTAATAATTTTTAAATTATCAGGAATATCATAGACCTTTTTATAACTCAATTCACCTGTTTTAAGTTTAGCCGGATCAAATATATAAGCTTTATTATTACTTATAAAAGTATACTCATTGAAATAAGAACTTTCATTCAATACTTCACCACCTTGAAACTTCTTATAATCACTAACTTTTTTACCACTGTTACTAGCAGCCTCTTCTATTAATGATGGGACCTTTTTATCACCTTTATTTCCCTTACAAAAAAGTAAAATACCAACAACAATCAAAGCCATTACCACTACAATAATTATTATCAAATTTTTTCCATTTTTCACTATACACCTCTACTAAGTATAGTATATTTTATATTATGTCTTATAGCAATTGACTTGCCAAACTAATCAATGCTTTTATTGACAAATAAGTATAAATTAATATAAACATTATCATAAAAATTTATTCATCATATTACCTCACTCAAATAATCATCTAACCATAAAAAAAGACTATTGCTAGCCTTTTATAATTTTTATTATCATTCAATTAAAACACAATTATTAAAATCAAAGTAATACTTATTATCACGAACATTAACAATTAATCTTCTTATAGTTAAAAATCAAGGTTTGTAAAAGCATCAAGTAATGTTACTTCGTAACTATCATAAGAAATGTAATTGTGATTTTCATCTAATGGTTCATAAATTTCTTCTTTTTTACTTTCATTAGCATTAATATCATCTACAAATATTGTATCAACTGCAACAATTTTTTTATCCTTATAATAAACTATGGTAGCATCAATTGTTCCAATACTTTCGTTATTATTATTTTTAAATGTTGCCATAAAATCTTCGCCTTCTTTGGCTATCGTTATAGAAATACCATCAAAATAATATTTTTTATATTCATCGTCTTCGTGTTTAGCAGCATAAACTACTTTTTTATAACTATCATATGTTTCTCTAGTTAAATCAACGTCAAAAACAATTTTTTTGTTAGCACCAACGGTATATCCACCACCGGCAGTATCTAGTTTTTTATCAGACTCATCATATAATTCAAACTCAAAAAGATAATCAACCGCAACATTATTTTTATTTTCAACAAATACGGCATATTTACCATCTTGAAATTCAACTAGTTCAGTCTTAACATTTTTTGCTAAAGCCTCATCTGTTCCTTCCATATAATTTGTTTCATCTTTTTTACAACCAGTAAAAAGACACAACGCAACCATTAAACACCCAACAAATCCTAATACTTTTTTTAAATTCTTCATACCTCTATCCTTATCTTTAAAAATCCTTTCATTTTAATAATAACATGTTTTTCTCAAAATCTTATAAAAATTTGCTCAAAATTATAATTAAATTTTAAAAATTACATCACTTAACATATTAATGTCAAAGTAATAAACCTCTTAAACAAGTCATCCAATTAGAACTATTTTAATTCTTCATAAAAAAATCACGTTTATTAAATGGTGAAGTTATAAAACGCCATGCAGCTTTTGAATTTGTAAGCCATGTAAAACGCACACCATTTTTATTATTGACTACCATTTTATCAACCAAATATTTTGAAATAACATCTGGTTTATCACCTAAAATGTTGTAGACTTTCTTAGTCTTATCAGGCAACTCGAACTTCTCATTTCCCATAGAATTGGTAATAAAGTCGGTAATCATAATACCAGGCGCTAACATACCAACTAAAATAGGTAATTTAGCTTCTGCCAATTCTTTAGCCAGACTTTCTAAGAAATACGTTACCCCTCTTTTACTTGTACCATAAACTGATAACCCCGTCATCATGGCATCATTACTACCATAGCCCTCAACACCATATATTTGTCCAAACCCTTGCTTTTTCATTTGATTAACAGCGATTTTACTTCCTAACATCACAGCTTTTAAATCAATATCGATCAACCTATTAATATCGCTACTTGGGATCTCCCAAATAGGAACCATTTTCTGATTAACACCAGCATTATTAATCCAAATATCAATACTCTTAAACTTTTCTACAGCCTTATTACACAAGTTCATTAAATCATCTTCATTAGTAACATCACATAAAACACTTATAACCGAAGCATCACTTTTAATACTTAATAATGTTCGCATTGCTTCATTTAAAGTATCACTTTGAATATCACTTAAAACAACATTATAATTTCTTTCAAAAAATCTCTTAGCAAGCTCTAATCCAAATCCTCTTGCCGAACCTGTTATTACTACTGTTTTCATTTAAACCTCCTTATATTTTTGCCTTTAATTTATTCATTACAACTTTTGCCTATTTCTTCACTCAAAGTCTTTGTAATACTCAATGTATCCTTATCAAATTTTCCTTTTCCCAAATACTTAAAAGTTCTCGTAGAATAAACAATATCTTCATCCTTATATTTACCGCATAAATTAGCTGCTGTATCATCTATTTCATACCATCTTTTTTGTTCTAAAGTAAAGATATTTAACTCTTTAACGTAATTTATTGAAACATAACCAATCTCTTTATTATCATCAAAAATATACAATTTGCTATTAAAATTCGTAAGTTTTTTTTCAACAGATGCATAAATATATGGATAAGATTGTGATGATGATAAACCTCCATCATATCTTAAAAATATATATCCCTCATCAAGTTCCATATACCAAATGGTATCAAACTCTATTCCTGTTACCACCATAGTATCATTAAAATAAACATCAAAAAAGTATTCTTTGTCACTGCCATCAATATTTGATGAAAATATTTGAATATTTTTAAGAATAACGTTAACATTTAAAATATTTCCAACTAAACATTCTGTCTTTTTATCATCATAACATGCATTAATTGCATCTTTGTAATCACCAAAATCAAACTTTGATAAGCCATTACCTTTAATAATAACCTCATAATTCTCCTCTGGTTTAACTTCTTCCTTTTTATTTAAACTGTTATATACAAAAAAAGCACCAAAACATAAAAAAGCTACTATTACCAAAACAAGTGAGACAATTTTGAAACCATTACCTTTATTCTTCATATATTATCCTCTATAATATAATTCTATATCAAAGAACAAACTAAAGTCAACAACAATCCATTTTAAAAATTTTCAAAAAAAACGTGTCCAGCACATTTTAATCTTAAACATTACGATTAAATTTGCTAACACGTTTTTGGTATCGGTTATATGATTGATTCCATTTTTCAGCGATTTTATCATTACGGCGATCTTTTAATATATCCAAATCACTTAAATAGTTTCCCATATATTCAGTTGCTTTCAACGCTCCCCAATAATTTAAATGATCTCCTTTATCACGAGTATCCGTATGCCAATCAATATTTATTTCTTCTTGTTTTAAATTTAAGTCAATAAAATCAATATTATTTTTTCTAGCATAATCATAAACACCATTATGTCTTTTATAAGACCAATTTTTAACACTTGGAGCACTAACAAAAACTAACTTAATATTATTTTCCTGACATTTTTCAACAATTTTGTTTAAATAACGCATATTTAAACTATTTATTTCTTCATGTTCATCGGTATATTTCATATAATCATGCACTTTATCTAATGAATCAACTTTATCATTTAATTCAAATCCTTTATAATCATCCACCCATGTATTTTTTCTTCTACTTAAAAAATCATCTTTTGTTAACTTTTTAAAACGATTATGATATTTAAATACAGAAAAAGTTTTTTTAGCCCATGAATTTAAAGCCTTATCTGCACGCACTTTACGGTAAATAGCATTGGTTTCCATAATAACAACTTTGGGCTTTTGATTTTGAAGTGCTTTTATTAAATAGTCATATGTATCATATAAAAGTTGCCCCGATGTTCCACAAATGTATGTTGTATAACCATAATTATGCCATAATTCTAAAGGAACAATGGACGTATATGACTCACTATCACCTATTACTAAAACATCAATAGAATTATCCGCTTCACCAAAAATACCATTAGCGTTTAATTGATGATGACCACCATATGCGTCATCATTATTTTTAGGCATAAATACGTATGATAACACTAACAATAAAACAACTAAAACCCCAAAAAAAGTTATAGATTTCACAATATTTTTTATATATTTTTTCATACATCCCCCCTAAAAATTAGCATACAATGGATCAACCGGAGCGTATCCATAACCATAGGCCCCAAAGATGACTATTGACAAAATTAATAGATAATATAAAAGCCATCTTAACACTATATTTTGTCTTGCGACCACCTTACGAACATCAACATTCTTTTCTTTTAAAATGCTTATAATTAATATAACGATAATAAATACTAAAACTACAATATAGTCATAAATATCTAAATTATATTTAAGAATTTTACCATTGACTAAAGAATCAAGTTTAAAGTTCGTAAAGATTTTTTTAAACATCATTAAACCATTTTTTAAACCATTCGCTCTAAAAAATACTTCACCAAAAATAACTAAAATGGTTGTCTTAAGTATTTGAATACCTTTATATATTTTAGAATTTCTATTTATATGGCATTTTGAACATAAACTAATGATATATGGTGTACATATATTTCCTATAACAATCAATACAAAGTGATACATGCCAAAGAAAATATAATTCCATGCATCCCCATGCCATATACCATTACATAACCAAACAGCGAATAAGGCGATAGAACCTGCAAGTAGTGGTCCAAAATGATTACCCAAATGCTTTCTTCCAAAAATGGTTAATTTTTTTAATGGCCGAGACAATGATAAAGGATAGAAAATATAATCACGAAACCACGTTCCTAAAGTTATATGCCATCTTGTCCAAAAATCTGAAATATTTTTTGCAAAGAATGGTTGACGGAAATTCTCTGGTATTTTAATACCAAAACATTCAGAACTACCTATTACAATATCAATTGTTCCTGAAAAATCACAATATAATTGAATTGTATAAAGGATAGCTCCTAATAAAATCATTCCCCCGTCGAAGGATGTGTAATTATTAAAGATTGTTATTACCATAGGATTTAATCTATCGGCAATAACCATTTTTTTCATAACACCATAAAGAATACGTTGATAACCAAAAGTTAAATCATGATATGTTGGTTTTACCCCTTCCATTAAGGCATTTGCTGTATCATTATAACGAGCAATAGGGCCTTCCATTAAGCCGGGAAAAAACGATAAAAATAGCGCAAGTCTTAAAATATTTTCATCTGCCTTTATTTTTCCTTGATAAATATCATAAATATATGATAAAGCCTGTAAAGTCCAGAAACTAATTCCTATAGGCATTAAATATTTGGGAATAATTAAGCGGTACTTTATATTAAAATGTTCTAAAAGATTATTAATATTAAATGATAAAAAGCCAGAATATTTAAGTAATATTAATAGTCCAATATGAATTAACGTTGCCAAACAAACAATTTTAAAATTCTTACGCTTATAAAAATCTTTAATCTTCTTTTTTTTATCTTTATCACATGAAGATAGTTCATTTTGCATTAAACCATTATTCTTATCCAACCACAACCCAAAATGATGAATTGAAAGTGTTGTTCCTAGCAAATATACTATTAACTTACCACTTAATGAATAAAAGAATATATAACTTGCTATTAATAAAACGTATGGTCTTATTTTTTTTGATGATAAGCAATATATTAATAATACCAATGGTAGAAATATTGCTAAATACATAACACTACAATATTGCATATTAGGCCTCTTCTTGTAATTTCTCTATTAAAGACCAAATACTTTTGATTGAATTAAAATTACTAGGAATAATTGCAACAGTTGGCACGATAACATCAAACTCTTCTTCGATTTCACCAATTAATGATAAGATTGCTAAAGAATCTAAGAAATGTCCATCTATTAAATTATCACATGTATCATAATCAACTTCAGGATTTAATTCTTCTAATATTTCTTTTAATTTGTCCATTATTTATCACTTCCTTTCGATGTTTTTTCTGGCATATTAAGTTTATAAATTTCAACATTTTCACGAACAACTCGTATTTTATTATTACTTTTAAAAATAATTCTTGGTAAATCTCTACTTAAAAATAAGCTTATTCCTTCAGTCATTGAGTATGCACCTGTATTATGAAATATAATGATATCACCAACTTGCAAATCATCAAAAGTCATATTCTTAACTAATAAATCATTAATTGTGCATAAAGATCCACAAAGATTCCATTCCTCTATTTTATTGTTATTTCTTTTAGGATAAATATCTAATATAGGATGACGCATAGCCATCATTTGACCGTAATAAACTAAATGATTGATACCACCATCAAGGATAGCGAAATTGCCTTCTTTATTATGTTTTAAATCAACAACCTTTGTGTAATAATCACCACATGATGCACAAATACTACGACCTAATTCTAAAACAATAGAGCCTTGATAATTCATTTGACTTATTAAATTACTAAAAATCTCTAAGTATTCTTGTTCATCAAATGACTTATTATTCTCAAAATATTCCCATGGAAAGCCACCACCATATTCAAGTTCTTCAACCTCATATCCAAGATCAAGTCGTAAATGATTTAAAAAATTATCCAAATAGGCTATTTCTTTTGCAAGACGTTTTGTTAAAGTCTTTTGAGTTCCTGAAAAATATTGAATACCAATAATATTTAAATATTTATACTTATATCGTTCTTTTAAAATATTTTCAATTTCCTCTTCCGTCATTCCAAATTGATTACCACTTGTAAGACGTAAAATGATTTTAAGACCTATCTTTTTTTGTTTACTTATTTTATCAATCAATAGTAATTGATTTAATGATTCGATAGTAATGACTTCACCTGGTTCATAATTACCAATTATTTTATCCATACTATATGAATCTTTATAAACACCTGATATAACCATTTTTTCATGACCTATGTTCATACTCTCAACGATTTGTTCTTCACCATAAGAACAAATTTCAAATTTATCAATATAACTATCAATCTCTTTTATAATAAAAGGATTAGCCTTCATCGCAAAACATAAAATAACATTTTTAGGAAGGCTTTTCTTTAAATACATAATTCTATTTTTGACACAATCTATATCAAAAACATAAAATGGTGTCTTCTCACTACTAATTTTCTTGTAAAAATTACTATCTATCATTTAATCATCTCCTTTAATTTTTTTCTATCAACTTTGCCATTTTTAGATAAAGGAAATTCTTCTAATTGAATGTATTTAGTAGGAACCATAAATATTGGTAAATCATTTCGTAATTTTTGATGTAATGTTTTACTATCAATATTCCCTATATAAAAATTAATAAGTTTACTCTTCTCTTCTTGAAATAAAGTTATTGAGCGAACAATTTCATCAATATCTTCAATCGCTTTATCTACTTCTTCTAATTCGACACGATGTCCTAAATATTTAACCTGAAAATCAACTCTTCCACCAAAATACAATTCGCCACTGTGGTAATAGCCTAAATCACCGGTTTTATAAATCATATCAATATAAGCATCATTTAAAGGATTTTGCACAAAAGATTTAGAAGTTTGAACACTATCTTTATAATAACCAAGGGCTAAAGTAGAAGCTCGCACACATATTTCACCTTTAACATCATCTTCTGAAACCAATTTATTATTCTTTAATAAGAAAACTTCTCTATTAACAAAACTATCACCAATTGGTATTAAGTCATAATCTCGCTTTCTATCAATAATATGATACGTGCAATTACAAGTTATTTCAGTAGGACCATACAAATTAACAAAAGTAGCTCGTTTTAAATGATTCATCCAATATTTTAAATGTTTAATGGGCATTACTTCTCCACTAAATAATATTTTTTTGATATTTTTAGGTGTTTTATAATCAAGTCCATGAAAAGTAGAAACTAAACATAATGCTGATACGGCCCATATTAAAGTTGTAACATGATTATCATCAATAAAATCTAAAAGCTTAGCAGGCGATGAAAACAATTCTTTAGGGATAATAACAAGTGTTGATCCCATTTTTAAAGCTGAAAAAATATCTTTAATGGAAACATCAAAATCAAAAGGAGCTTGATTACCAATAACATCATTTTTATTTATCTTAAAAGTTTTAGTAAAAGTATTAATAAAATCGATAACACCACGATGACTTACTAAAACACCTTTAGGAACTCCGGTTGAGCCACTTGTAAAATTAGCATACACTGGATCTAAATCAATTGATGCTTTTCTTATCTTTTGAAGCCGTTTATCATCAATCTTTTCCTTTATCATATCATCATACAAAATTATTTGTTTATCTTCAAAAATACTTTTAATTTTTTCAAAATTATCATAATCCGTAACAATATAATCAGTATCCAAAACTTCCATTATTTGTTTAATACGATTATCTGGTAATCCTACATTCAATAAAGTCCAAAAACCACCTGCATAAATACTTCCCATAAATACTTCTAAAGTCTTGGTTCCTTTTTCCATATAAATAGGAACTGGACTATTTTTTCTTATTATTTTTCCTAAATAAGTTCCAATTTTCTTACTATTTATCAGTAATTCATCATAAGTAATTTTTCTATTCTTATCAATAAGATAATTACAAGAATGATTGTTTTCTAAAAATTCTAATACATTTGTCATAACTACTCCAAAATATATGACTATTATAAAAAGTGAAGTTTTATATTACCTTTACTTCACCTTAATTTTTATTAAGAAACATTATTTTTTTATCTTTATATCAAATTCTGTCTTATACCCTTTTAAAGGCTTATCACATAAAGTTATTTCACCATCATGTAATAGAACAATTTTCTTAGCAATAGCCATACCAAGACCATTTCCTTTACCAGAAGTTCTAGCATCATTACTTGTAACAAAAGCATCAAATAAATTATCACGTATTTCCTTAGGAACACCACACCCATTATCAGCGATTATTATTGATACATATTCGTTATCATCACTTAATTTAAAATATATTTTAGTTTTAGCCTTATTATATTTAAGTGAATTATTAATTAAGTTTTCATACACTCTTCTAATTGAAGAAACTGATATATTAGCCATTATTTTATCATCTGGAATATCCACAATTAATTCCATTTTCTTATCCGTTATTTCGTTATATTTTTCGGCTAAATATTCTTTACTAATCTCACATATATCAATTTTTTCTTTAGGTAACGTAAAATCTGGATGTTCAAGACGAATATAGTCAAACAAGCGGTCAATTAATTCACAGGCAATAACACTCTTATTATAAATTGATTTAATATATTCATCTTTCTTAGAAGAGGGCACAATATTATCCATAAAAGCTTTGCTATAACCTTGAATAACCGTAAGCGGTGTCTTTAAATCATGTGATATATCAGCGATTAAACGTTGTTTTTCTTCATACATTTTAACTCTTTCTTCTTCTGACTTTTTAAGACAAACCATTAATTCATCAAAACTCTGAGCAATTTTTTGAAATTCTTTCGGCAGTTTATTACTATTGGTCGATAATTTATTACCATCTTTATAATTAGATATTTCATCATTTAAAATATTTAAACATCTTTTTATTTTTTTGCTAAATAAATAAACACTAAGACACATAATTATGATAATAATTGGAATTGAAACAAACCATATCTTTCGCGATTTCGCTAAAGCCTTATCATAATTTGATAAATTAAAGTCTGGTGAGATAAAAAGCAATATACGATCTTCATCCGCATTATTTTTATAAGAATATTTTTCAATTACACGACTATCAATATATTCACCTTCAATTAAGTCTATTTGGTCTTTAGTAATAACTTTTTTAGAAGCGAATAAATCACCTTCAACAATCTCATAATCACTATTTAATTTAGCATAACCAGTAATTGATTCAAGGTCATCTTCAGAATCATAGGTATATTCATAAATTTTAATTATTTCGTTATTATTTTTATCTTTTAATTTTAAAACCGAATAATATGAATCACTAGAATAATCATTAATAAAATCAAGATCATCTTCTGATTTAATAGCAACAGAAATACTGGTAACACTGCTATATAATAGGCTTTTATCACCGTTATAAACTGCAAAATCACTACCAAAAATCTTTTTTATGGGAATTTTATTAAATTCATCATTTTTTAAATAATTATCATATTCAATAATATCCGCAATAACTGGAAAACTATCATTTAATAATTTATTAGATATTAAGGTCGATACTAAAAATATAACCAAGATAAAAGATGCACACAATGTAAAATACAAAATACAAAAAGTAATTAAACTAAATCTTTTGTTCGTCTTCAATTTTATAGCCTAACCCCCTTACTGTTTTAATATATCTAGGATTAGATGGATCATCCTCAATCTTTGATCTAATATTGGATATGTGAACCATCATTGTATTATCATCATTTTCATAATAATCACCATTTATACATTCATATAGTTGTGTCTTTGTGAAAACCCTTCCAGGATTTTGCATAAGTTTAGTTATTATTTTTAATTCTGATGATGTAATAGGAATTACTATACCATTTTTTCTTAAAATATATTTATCCATTTCTAAAGATAAATCACCAACTACTAAGTTTTTGGGTCTATCTGATAAACCATCTGTGCCAAGTTCATAAAATCTTCGCAAAGTAGCTTTAACATAGGCAATAACTTCTAATGGATTAAATGGCTTAGTAATATATGCATCCGCGCCAATATTAAGACCTAAAACCTTATCAACATCTAAATTTTTAGCGGATATAATGATAATTGGTAGTGGATTAGTCTCACGAATTTTTTTAATTAAATCATATCCATTCATTTTAGGCATCATTAAATCTGCCAATAATATATCACATAAACCATCATTAACAACCCCAAGCGCTTCAATGCCATCATTAACAGTTAAAACAGAAAAGCCATTACTTTCTAAGTAAAGTCGTAAAAGTTCAACAATATCTTTATCATCTTCCGCAATTAATACTCGATTGTGCACACTATCACCTTCAAAACAATTCTAGTATAAAAAAATAAATATTTACTAAAAAATACATAAATATTTATTTAGATTCGCCCATATTGTAGCAAAGATAATAATAATTGTCTATAAAATCATTTTGATAATGTCAATTCGTAAGGGTGCTCGATACTACCATCACCATTTGTTCTTATAATTTTCCAATAAAAACCGCCAAAATAAACATTATTATTTTGAACATCACCAAGGTAATAATAGACATCGCCATAATTATCAACTGTTTTATATAAGCCTACTTCCGATCTAATAGAACTTGCAATCTTGTATGTTCGCATATCACCAGTAGTTATAGTAGAAATATCGGAAGCTATAACGACATTTTTAATAAAGTAAATTTTACTCAAGTTTTTACTTGAAACGTCAGTAATACCACCAGTCCAATATCCTACATAATCATCACTTAAATAATCCACAATAATATCTCCAGTTAACGCAAATGTTCCTGTTTTAGCATCAAATTCATATGTTTTAGAAAAATAATACTTATAACTACTTGCAATGCTATATATATTTTCAGCATTCTCTGTTAACTGTTCAACATATGTATAACTTGGAGCCGTATTATTTAAGTTTGGTTCGCCTTTATTAGAAATATTGATTTTGGCGGTATCAAAGGACTCACTTAAACTATCACTCACTAACATGCAATCAACTAGTTTATTGAAACCATTGTTTAGACAATAGTTATTTACTCTCTTGATAAAACTTTGCATTAATTCTTTGTTTATATATATAAAGGAAGATTAAAATTATAAAACAAAGATTCAGAATTTTTTTCTAAATCTTTGTTTTACCTTGACCTTCCTTTTGTTTCATTAGTCATTTGATAATTATATAGTCTTTCAAGTTGTTCATTGTCTATATGAATTACTTTACCACCTTTAGGATTAATTTTTTTACCACCAAAAACTATCCATATTGCATCAAGTGGCATATCTGGCATTGAAGCTTCACCATCAGTAAAAATTATTTTATTT
>CAKPMB010000007.1 GCA_934167885.1 uncultured Bacilli bacterium | reverse complement strand
ACGGTTGATAGTAATGGTGAAGAAATTGGAAATCCTGAACCAGAACGTGAAGAACCTTCGAATGAAGAAGAAAATACGGTTGATAGTAATGGTGAAGAAATTGGAAATCCTGAACCAGAACGTGAAGAACCTTCGAATGAAGAAGAAAATACAAATGATGATGCATTTAAACAAGAAGAAGATTTCAATATTGAAATGCATGATTTTGCAGATGTATGTAGATTTTTAGGAGCATTAGAAGCACGTCGTAGTTCGGTTAAGGATAAGAGAAGATATCATCTTAATTTAAAGGAATACTATGCTATTCGTTATTTAGATGAAAATCTTCCTAAAATAGTTCAAGATTCTTTAGATAAGATTAAAAATGATGAAAGATTAACTTTTAAACAAAAGAAAGAAAGCATAGAGAAGATGAGAGAGACTGTTAAACATATCGATGAAAAGATTATCAAACCAAGTCTTGAAAACTTCTCTGATAAAGATATAGCAAGACTTACTAAAGAAAGTCGCGCTAATGTTTATGAAGAAGCATATGAATTTATTGCAAATAATGATTTTGAAGAATCAAACAAATATATTGATAATTTAAAAAGACATTATAAGTTTACACAAGAACAATTGAATGAATTAAATAATGCTTTATTAGAAAAGAAAGTTGGAAGAAGTCGTTAGATATAACTTCTTCCTTTTTTGTATTGTTTTTTTTGCTTTTTTATTATAAAATATGTTTGTAATTGTACATGGCTTCTTTTTAGTGTGTATAAATTTTGTGTGAGGTATAATTATGCTAATTTTAGGATTTACTGATACTATAAGCGATTGGCTTCTTAGTTTTGCAATGTCAATGACAATAAAACTATTAATGTGGATTAAACCATTATTATCATTAATATTTGAACTTGCCAATACAACTTTCTTTAAACAAGATGCGATTAAGGATGTTACCAATCGTATTTATATTATCCTTGGTATTTTAATGATATTTAAAATAGCGGTGGCTTGTATTCAATTTTTAATAAGTCCAGATAAAGCTGATGATAAGGAAAATGGTTTTGGCGGTATTGCTAAAAGAACTTTGATTTCGGTGGCGCTTTTGGCTTTTGTTCCAACAATTTTTGAATATGCCATTTCTCTTCAAAAGCCAATTCTTGAAGCTATTCCAGCCATTTTACTTGGTGCAGAACAAAATGAAGGGTTAGTTGATGATGTAAGTGAACAAATTGCTTATATAACCTTAAGATCATTCTTTGACTACAATACAATAAATGGTAATAGTAAAATTTGTAATGATGGTTCAATTGAAAGTAAATACAATACAACGGATAATGTTTTAAATAACGTAAGTGAAATTGTTTCTAATAGAACGTGTCAAGGTGAAAGAAGATATAGCTTTGATTGGCTTTTATGCTTTGCGTGTGCCATATTCTTGATTATCATTTTTATTTCAATGGCGGTTGATGTAGGAATTCGTGTCATTAAATTCAGCTTATTACAAATTTTAGCACCTATACCTATTGCTAGTTATATTGATCCAAAATCATCAAAGAAGAGTTTTGATGCATGGAAGGGTCAATGCATTTCTGTATACACTGAATTATTTGTACGTATTTTTATAATTTATTTATGTTTATATATGATGTTAGTTATCTTTGTTCAAAATGGTACAACTATTTGGGGAGATTCTTCAACTTCAACTTTAATTAAGGTAGCTATCGTAGTTTCAATATTTATGTTTGCAAAACAGGCTCCAAAATTTATTTGTGATGTTTTAGGTATTAAGAGTGATGGAGCTGGCTTTGGTGAGATGTTCAAACGTGCTGCTGGTTTGGGAAGAACGCCACTTGGTATGGGAAGAGCCGGTATTGTTTCATATATTAATGATAAGAATAAAGCCAAAGCTTCTGGTGAGAAATTTAATAGGATTAAAGCCTTAAAAAATGCTGCTGCTAGTGCTAAGAGCTCAGGATGGGCTGGTTTGAAATCATCATTTGCAGGCAAATCATTTAATGAAACTGGTCAAGCAATGCGTGCGGCAGCTGACCGAAATTATGGTATAAGACAAGAACTTGCATCAAAAGGTGTTAAACAAAGAGATTACTATAAAGAACTTTTAAAACGAAGAATGGGTATTCAATCCAATGTAGATACATTGTCTGCAAATGCAAAAGCAGCTAAGGATGCCAGTGATAAATCTAAGGCAGCTCTTGATTATGTTCATGATAAAATGAGTGAAAAGTTTTCAAATGTTCAGTTTGATCAAAATGAATTGGATAATAACAAGCTATTGAAAGATTTTAGTTTTTCTTTTAAAGATGGTGACAAAACTATTAATATTACTGCAGCTGACATGGGAAAGGGTGGCAAGTATACTATTGCCGGTGTTATGGAACAGTTAAAAATTGTTTCTGAAAACAAGACCGGTAAATTTAGTGGACAAGATGTTGCTATTGCTCAAGGAAAACTTGATCAATTAAGGGGAATAGTTGATCCATATGTTGTTTCTAAAACTCGTGATACAGAACGTTTAGTTAATATTATTAATGCTAAGAATTCGAGTGAAACTGATAAAAAAGCCGCTCGAGATGAGTTAAAGAAGATAACAGATGTTGGCTTTAGTAGTAGCATCAACTCAGCTTTCAGTAATATTATCCAAGCTGCTGAAGATGCGTGCATGTCTCATACTGGTGATACAGCCTTTGGTAAACAGGTTCTTGAGGAAGGATTTGCTAAGGGTTTCCTATATAAGGATGAAAAAACAGGAGTTACAAAAATTATGCCTGGTAAGACTGGTGCATGGTTAGCATTGAATAAGGGTAGAGGTCAAACTGCTCAGGTTGAATCTTCTCGTCAAACTCTTGCTCCATCTCTTGCTGCTAAGAATATTGCAGATACATATGATAAGAAAAAATAGTTGAACTAATTTAATATAGGAGTGTGATACAATGGGTAATAATCAATTTTTGATTCCAGCGAATACAAAAAGGGGAAATTTAATATTTGGTATATTTTTACCAATAGATTTAATGATTTTTTCAACGGGGGTTATAATTACATTTGTTGCTTTGATTATATTAAGTAACATGCATGCACCAACATGGGCTAATCTTCTTGCAATAATGCCAGCGGCACTTACAGGATTTTTAGTTATTCCAATTAATAATTACCATAATATGCGTGTAGCAATAAAAGAAATAATTAATTTTTATAGTAATAATCGTAATTACATTTGGAGAGGATGGTGTATAAAATATGAATCAAGGGATAAATAGGGCTCCACAAAGACCACAACAAGCGCAAGCAAGACCTACTAATTCACGCCCAATAACAGAAAATTGGGTAAAAGTTAAAGCAATAAAAAATGGTATTATTTACCTACCAACAAGAGAAATGGTAACAGGTGTTAAGGTTGAACCTAAAAATATCTTTATTATGGAACAGATTCAACAAGATAGTATCTTGAATGCTTTAAAAAATTGTTATAATACATTTAATTTTGAGTTTTGGCTTATTGTTGCTGATAGACCGGTTGATATATCGGTTTATCAGTCACAACTTGAATTAAGACTTAACGAAGAGGGTAATCCTGCTATTCGTAAGTTAATTGCCCAAGACTTGGATAAAGTTTCAATGTTTATAAATAATCAAGTTGTTGATACTGAGTATTATGTGTTATTTAAAGAGAAAAATCCTGATATGTTAAATCAAAAATTACGTGCGATGGTTGATGGTTTTGCTAATTGTGGAATGGTTGCAAAACAAACATCAGATAATGATTTACGTGTTATTCTAGATAATTTCTTAAACGGTGGGGTTAGGACAGATTTTGGAACGGTGGTGATTCGATGAGTATTTTTAGTTCAGAAATTGCTCCTAAGGGCTTACAATTTAATCCTGGAGACTTTGTTATAAGTGATAAATATGCAACAATTATGACAGTTGTTTCATATCCTAAATTTATAACACCTGGTTTTCTTTCAGGACTTACTAATATGTCTGGTATTAAAGTTGTTATAAAACATATTCCAGTTCCTTTTTCAATTTTACAAAAGATGATTAATAAACAACTTACAGATTATCGTTTGCGTTATGAAAAAGAAAAAGATAGAACATATCAAGAAAAATTAAGAAATGATTATGAATCACTTGAATATTTCGTTACTATGTTAGCTCAAAATCAAGATAAAATCTTTGATTTTCAACTACATATAATGATAATGGCTAATTCACGTGAAGAACTTGAAAATAAAAAGACAAATGTTAAGAACTATTTGGATTCAATGGAATTAAGAGCTTTTAGCTTGAAGTTTGAACAAGAGAATATCTTAAAGTCAATGCTTCCAGTATTTCCAAAGCAACGTGTAGAGGAGCGTATTGGAACACCAATTCCATCTGTAACAATTGCGGCAATGTATCCATATGTTTTTGATTCAGTAAAAGATCCTGGACTTGCTAACTTAATTGGTGTTGATTTTTCAGGCGGTGTTATCTTATTTAATCAATTTTTATACAAGATTAGAAAAGAAAATAACCGTGTTAATGCTAACATGATTATCCTTGGTGGAACTGGTAGTGGTAAATCAACAGCTGCTAAATTAATATTACGTGGTCATATCAGAAATCATTGTCAAATTGTTGCTATTGACCCTGAAAATGAACTTGAAAACATGGCCAAATTATACGGTGGTAGTGTTGTTGATTTAGGCAAAGGTGGCTCATATGGTCTTATCAATCCATTAGAAGTTATTATGGATGCGGATGAAGAAGATATTCAAAATGGTTTAGGTTTTACTATTCTAACAAGAACGTTACAATTCTTAAAAGCATTTATGCGTTACTATTATCCTAATATTGAGGAAGATGTTTTAACACTATTTAGTGAATTAGTTCAAGATACATATGCTCGATTTGGTATTAATTTTGAACAAGATTTTTCATCTAAGACAAGTGAAGATTATCCAACATTTGAGGATGTTTATAAAACAATAACTAGTCGTTTAACAGCGACAACTGAAAAAACACATGAACGTGATGTTTTGGAACGTTTGGAACTTAAAGTAAGACCATTTGTTCGTGAACTTAAATATTATTTCTGCGGACATACTTCAATTCCAAAAAATGCTAATTTTATTGTATTCAATATTAAAGAATTAATGAACTCAGATGAGAATATTCGTAATGCATTATTCTTTAACGTTTTGAAATATGCTTGGGGATTATGCTTGGATAGAAATCGTGATACCATTTTAATGGTTGATGAAGCCCACGTTGTTTTATCTGGTAATAATGTTTTAGGAGCTGACTTCTTATCACAAGTTCAACGTCGTGCTCGTAAGTATAACACTGGAACAATAATTATTACACAACAACCTAGTGATTTCTCAAATCCAAGCGTTATTACGCAAGGTAAAGCTATTTTTGATAACTCTTCATATTACTTAATTATGCAACTTCGTAAACAATCTGTTGAAGATTTATCACACTTAGTTGATTTAAATGATAATGAAATAGAAAATATTAAACGTTATAATCAAGGACAAGGTTTGTTTGTATGTGGTAATCGTCGTATGCAAATAGATGTTGTTGTAACTAATGATGAACTTGAATCATTTGGTTCTGGTGGCGGATTATAGTATTAAATTTAGTAGGATTTAGTAGGAGGTAAATATTATGAATGATGATTATGAAGATGAATATGAAGAGTATTCTAATCCTGAAAATAATGAATCTCCTATTCCTGAAAGACATAGTAACTATAGTTATAGTAAAAGAAAATCTAATGTTCCAAATGCTTTGAATAAAAGAAATATGGGAAAGCCAAATGAAACCGGTGGAAATAGTGCTAAAAAGAGCCGACCTGGTGTTAAACCTAAGGCTAATAATGCTCCCTTAGGGAACAATAATGTGATTAATCGCTTAAAAAATAAAAAAAATAGTTTATTACCTAATCCTTTTACAAATAAAACAAAAACTGATAATCAAAATAGTTTAAGTGATACTACTGATAACAATGATGAAGATGACAATTCATCTGACAGTGTTAAAACACTTGATACTATTAGAGCTAAATTCTTAAAGTATAAAATAATAATTATTGGTGCTTTAGTTATGATGGCTCTTACGGTTATTGTTGTTATAATAGCTGCTATTTTTAGTAGCTTTTCGTGGATTTTTAATATTGGTAATATTTTTAATTCATCAAAAACGAACGATTCGTCAGGACTAGTTTCTAATGAAGAAAATCAAAAGTATGCTGAAGAATTTTTACAAGAATTAAATAGTGTCATTGATAAATATAACTCATCTTGTAATATAACCATTGATAAAAACTATGTTTTAGCCGTTTTATCTTATAAATATACATCATCAACTCTAACATCAAGTTCTGAAAAAAATGCTTTAATTAACATGAAAAAAAATGTTTCAAACGTTGTTAAATTAATGGTTGTTAATTGTTCGGTTGATTATAGTAGGAATGGTGTATTTTATAATAATTTAAAAAATAGTAGTTTTCTTAAATCTTACTATGCAGATGAACTTAAATTACAGAGTAGTGATCAATTGGTGGAAGCGATTTTTGATTATGCTGAAGATGGTGTTTCGATTGCTAATTTTATGTATGGTGGCTATATTTCTGATAAGTTAAAAGTTACCATGGGAACTTGTATATTACCATATAACAATAAACTTTTAAATGAAGGAACGAGTTATCCTTCAACTGTAGGTTTTAGTGAATATGTAGCGGGTGTTATATATGGTGAAAAAGGTCGTGGTGTAAAAAAAGAAAGCATTGAGTTTGTTAAAGCATTTACTATAGTTGTTTCTTCATATGCACTATCACGTGCTCAATATAAAGAAGGTATGGACGAGATTTGGGTTCATAGTGGTAACTGTTGGCAGGTTTATTGTAGCACAGTTTATGGTTGTCATTATACATATATGGATCCTAATGATATGAGTATTAAGTATAAATATGGAACTGGATACTCTGGTATTGATAATCGTTTTACTGGTAATCATGCTGTTATGAGTGCTGAAACAAGGGCAGTTATTGATAAGGCCTTTAGTGAAGTCTTGGGTGTTGTTATGATGAATAATACAACCGGAAAGATTCAACGAGGAAGTCATCTTGATAAGGTAGAACCAGGACTTAATATTTTTAGTCAAGATGGTGCTTATTATGATGCTTTAAGTGGTATGAATTATAAACAAATTTTATATAAATATTACAATGATATTTCCCTTGTTAATATGATGGAAGGTGATTATACAAGTAATGTTGAATATAAAACAGGCGGTTATAATGGTGATTCAACGACTAATAGTAATACTAATACTGTAACTAATAATGGCTATGTTGGTAGTGTTAAATTTTATGATCAAACATCATATTTAAATAGTTTTTGTGGTAAATCTAGCACTATAAAACAAGCCGGTTGTGGCGTTACAGCGATGGCTATGATTGTATCAACAATGTATGATAGTTCATATACACCACTTAATGCTAGTGATGATGCTAAAGGTTTTGGATCATGTGGACCTGGTATAAGTGGAACAAGTGCATCCTTCTTTGGTAGGGCTGCTAAGAAATATGGATTAGGTTATCAAGAAGTTGGTAAAAAAGGTAACCTTCAAGCTGTTACAAATGCTTTAAAATCAGGTAAATCATTAATAATTGCTCATATGGGACCTGGTGATTTTACAAGAAGTGGACATTACATTGTTTTATCGAAAGTAAATAGTAAAGGTCAAGTCTATGTTCTTGATCCAAATAATGGTCGAGGCAATGGATGGCACGATTTTAATAAGATTGTTCAACAATTAAGAGGAAGTTTCCATATTATAACGAAAAGGTGAAAAGCATGAAGAAAATAATTTTATTAATTGGTATAGTATTTATTTTAACGGGGTGTAGTGTTGAATACAATTTAACAATTGATAAAAATTTAAAAGCCATTGAAGAACTTGAAATGACAGGGACAAAAGACTTTTTCGATATTTATTATAAAGATTCTAAATTATCGGTAGTGTCAATGCTTTTAGAAGATAATAAAAGTATTTTGGATAAAAATGATTATAAATATGAAATAGTTGACGATGCAACACCATATGTTAAGGCAAGTAAGACCTATGATAATTTAGAAGAATATTGTAATAATACTATTTTTTATAAACAATATTTTGATAAAGTAGAATGTAGTGTTAATGATGGCGTTTTAACTTTCAAAACTATAGGGTTTCATCAAGTTGAAGATGATCCTGAAAGATTTGATATAAAGAATTTAGTTATTAATTTAAAAACAGATTATAATGTTGAAAGTAATGCTGATGTTGCTAAGAAGAATGTTTATAGTTGGTATATTGATAATACTAAAGAAGATTATTCAATGAATTTTACAATTGATTCACGTTCTTTAGCAAATGATAAAACTCAAAATAATGTCTTATATTTGATATTATCAATATTATTTATTGTTATTATGTGGAGTGGTTACTTTATATATAAAAAAGTTAAAGAAAAGAACTAGAAATATGTTATAATGACTTAGGAGATGAATTATGAAATTAAAGATACGTTTTGAACAAAAGGATATGATTAAATTTTGTATATTTGCGGTTGTGCTTTTTTTCTTAGTTGCTATTGCAGTATCTAATATTGTTTACTTAGGTAAAGAAGGGGCTCTTTATGGATTTAGTCCTCGTCTTGCTTTATTTGGTGGATATTTTAAAGAAACACTTGGACTTTTTGTTATTGCATTAATTTGTTTAGTTGCAAGTTGCAAAGATTATTTCTTTGAATTTGATAAAGGTTTTGGCTTTACAACTGAAAAGAAAAGTGATGGATATAGTCATTGGTGTAGCGACCGTGATATGAAAAAAGAATTAAAAATGATTAATGCAACCGATTTAAAGACCGATGCTGGCGGTATTGTTTTAATAAATAATGGACGTCAATTATGGGTTGATGATGGTATGTATCATAATTTAATTATTGGTTCAACTGGTAGTGGTAAAACACAAACAGTTATCTTTCCAATGGTTCATACGTTATCTAAACATGGCGAGTCAATGATTATAACCGATCCTAAAGGTGAAATTTACGAACAAACAAGTGAAATGTTACGCCGTAAAGGTTATAATATTGTCTTACTTAATTTTCGTAATCCAGGTCAAGGTAATGCTTGGAATCCATTAACTCTTCCATATAGATTGTGGAAAAGTGGTAATCAAGATAAAGCGATTGAGTTATTGGATGACCTTGCTTTAAATATTTTGTATGATGAAAGTAGTAAAAATTCTGATCCATTCTGGGAAAAAACCAGTGCAGATTATTTCTCTGGTCTTGCTTTAGGTTTGTTTGAAGATGCGCCCGAAGAACAAATTAATATTAATAGTATAAGTTTAATGACGACTGTGGGTGAAGATAAAGTTATTGGTGGTAGCACTTATATTAAGGAATATTTTAATACTAAAGATCCAACAGGAGCTGCTTATACAAATGCATCCAGCACTATTCTTGCACCAAGTGATACTAAGGGTGGTATTATAGCAGTATTTAAACAAAAAATTAAACTATTTGCATCCCGTATTAATTTATCAGAAATGCTTTCATATAGTGATTTTTCTATTGAAGATATTGGTCGTAAGAAAACAGCTGTGTTTATTGTTATTCAAGATGAAAAGAAAACATACCATTCACTTGCAACCATTTTAATTAAGCAATTTTATGAAACTTTAATTGATGTTGCTCAAAGTCATGGTGGAAAACTGCCAATTAGAACTAATTTCTTGTTGGATGAGTTTGCCAATATGCCACCTTTAAAAGATGTTACAACTATGATTACAGCTGCTCGTAGTAGAGCAATGCGTTTTACGATGATTATTCAAAACTTTGCACAGCTTAACGAAGTATATGGTGAACAAAATGCTGAAACTATAAAGGGTAACTGTGGTAATACAATTTATTTGATTAGTACAGAGTTAAAAGCTCTTGAAGAAATTAGTAAGATGTGTGGTGAAGTTAAGTCTAAAAAAGATGATAAAACTGTATCAACACCATTAATTACTATTTCAGACTTACAAAAATTAAAAATGTTTGAAGTAATTGTAAGAAGATTACGTATGCCACCATATAGAACAAAATTAACCCCTAACTTTAAGATGAATTGGGGAAAAACATATCCTAAGGTTGATTTATTTAATATTCCTTTTAGAAAAAAACGTGAAGTTCAAGTTTTTAACGTTAAAGAATTTGTCGATAAAAAGAGAAAAGAAAGAAATATGTTAGCATTTGGTCAAAGTGGTAATGGAGTTGGTGGTGCTCTTCCATATTCTGGTAGGGGAGCATTTAACGGTTCACTACCATTTGGTGAAGCTCAAAATTTTGATAATTTATTTAATTCGGTAAGTAATAATCGTCCAAATTCTCAACCTTTAAACGATTTATTGAAGGATGATGATACGTCTATGCCTAAATTAGATATGGAGGATATCATAAGTAAAATTGATGCCAAGATAGCGGAACTTGAAAAGAGTGAATTAGAAAATAATGATAATTCTTTAGATAAAAAAATTCCTAATATTTTCGATAAGGATGAAGCTTCTGAAAATAAGAGCCAAATGGCTGAAATAATTGAAGACGAAGATGCAAGAAAAACTAATAATGGTAATATTAGTGAATTAGTTGAACAAATAGATGAAACTAAAGATGATAATAAAATTGACAATGTAAACAACAGTGATGACGAATATTATGATGATTTTTATGAATAAAATAAAACATGCGATTTTAAGCATGTTTTTTATATTCTTCTTAATAGTATTTTAAATACATAATAAACAAACATTATCATTAAGATGACATATCCCCAAAGAAGAATTGTTTCAATGATACCACTACTATATTTTATGATGATACTTTCAAGTGAAGCTGGAAAGTATCTATCAATAAAATTATTGATGGACTTAGTTGTATTATTACCAATGAAATTAAGAATTCTTAATATAATATCAATTAAACCTGTAAAAATAATTGTATTACTTACACGTTTAAAAATAATGGCAATAAGAAGAATTATAACTAAAATTATTATTACATCTATATACATAACACCACCTATATTAAAATTTTATCAAAAATAGGTTGTTAATTCAAGAACTAATATTGCTTAAAACTATAATTAATTTATTATAATTCTAATTTACTAGTGGTTAATATTATGTTAAAATACTATTAGAGGATATGGTGATAGATATGAGTGGTAATTTTAGAAGAACATTTTATGGTTCAATGCTTAGTGTTTTGTTTATTATTTCTAATTTAATAGGTTTGAAGTATACTAATTTTGGAAGTATGATTTTATCGGTTAATTTTATAACAATACCATTCATATTTCTTATGATTTTGCTTCTTGATAATATATGTAATAAGAAAGAAGCGAATAATGCCGTTTTATCTGCTTTAACAATTCAAATTATTATGTTTTTGATTTATTTGTTAGTTGTTAAACTAGGGATGCAATCACTAATTCCAGATCATGCTAATTCTATTAATGAAGTTTTTAACATAGATGCTATTAATATTTTATCATCATCTATTGCTTTATTAATTAGTTCTTATGTTTTACAGTATATATATGAATACTTTAAAATGATAAAATATCAATTTATTGGAGTAGTTTTATCTACTTTGTCGGCCCTAATTTTATATGGTGGTATTACTATTCCAATTATTAATTATGGTTTTGGAGTAGAAATAATTATTAATATTATGCTTTGTTATTTGTTTGTAACGATAGTTATGACAAGTTTAATTGTTCTTTTATTTTATTTATTAAAAGACAAAGAATATCCATCATCTGAAAATAAAATATTTATTCAAAGTGTTAATATATCAATACCTCAAAATATGCAAGATAAACCAATCGATGAGGTTATTCAAATAATTGATAAAGATAAAAAGAAAAACAAAAAAAACAGTAAGAAAAAGCCATCAAAAAAAGTTAAAAGTAGGAGTGATAACAGTGTTAAATAATGTCAAAAACATAGTGTCAAATAGTGTCAACATGGGGGGGGGTTACTTTATTAAGTAACAGACCTAATTTAGAGTGTAAATGTGGTAGAACAAGATTATGTCTTGTTCTTTTATGTGGAGTGAAATATGAAGACTAGGAAGAATATATTAATGGTATTAGGCCTAGTCTTATTGTTAGGCGGAAGTTATGCTTTTTATATTTATCAAAAGTATAGTGGTATGCAGAATCTTTTGAATGGGGAAATTTATCTAAATTATTTAGAAGATAATGAAGTTCATATAAGTAGCATATTTCCAGAGACAAAGGAAGAAGCTTTAAAGAAAAATGATAACACTATAAGTTTTAAAGTATTAAGTAAGAACACGAGTGATAAAGACATCTATTATGGTATTACTTTGAATTATGGTGAAGAAGTAAGTAATAAAATAAGAATAGATGCTAAATACATTATGATCTATCTAGAGTGTGATGGTAAAGTCTTAATAGATGGTATAAGGTATAGTGACTTTAATAATCGAAGAATTTATGTAGATAAAATAGATGCCAAAACGTATACCGAAACAACAAAAAATTATACTCTAAGATTCTGGGTAGATGAAGAGACGACAATAAGTGATACGGACAGTAATGTTAGTTATAAAGCAACGGAATGGGCTAATAGTTATTTAAATTTTAAAGTTAATGTCGATGCTGGTTTGGAAACTATGAATATGCCTTTATCGATGGAAACCAGTGATACCTACGTTGAAAATAATAAAGCTTATTTTATCGCTAAGATAAGTAATTTTATAAATATAGAAGATCTGGGTAAAGATAGCAATGATACCATGAATCTAAAAATAAGTGGCACAAATAGCGATATAAAATTTAGTTATAAAGATAGTGAAGGAAACACTGTTGAAGAAAAGAGTGACACATTAGATTTAACCTATCTATTTACTAAAAATAAAACAGTTGAAATCCAAGTCTTTGTCCATCCCAATAATGATGCGAATGGAAAAACCAACGTTTTATTAGAAATATACAAAAACAAAAAATTAATCCAAAGTTTTATTAAAAGAGTAGAAGTTAAAGGCAATAACTATTGCTTGAACAACGGCTTTAATAAACTAGTTGATTGTATGTTAGTAAGTGATAGTTTAAGTGAATCCGTGGATGTTGCTAAAAACAACATTGCTAATAAGGGGGAACCAAACTTAAATGATACAGCCCCAACTTATACATATGTCGAAAGCATTACCAAAGATGTCAAAAATGCCTATACTTATACAAATGCTAATACATTCACCCTTGCTACGTCATATACTTTTAACAATAAAACAGGCAGATTTACTTTAAATAATCCTATTGAAGATACTTTAAACGATAATTACATAGGCTATTATACATGTGGCACATCAATAATTGGAGATGTGTGTAATAAGTTATATAAAATAACATCATATAATAATAGTCAAAATAAAGTAGTTATCACTATGGCTGATGTTATTAATCCAGTTGTTACTAGTATTATTTGTTCTGAAAATGGTCTTTACAAGGATGTTGATGATTATGGTGATACATATTATTACCGTGGTGATGTTCAAAATAATAATGTCTATTTTGGTGGTTATTACTTTAAAATAATAAGAACGAATGGTGATGGAAGTATTCGCTTAATATATGCTGGTGAAACCAAAGATGCTAAGGGATATAATGCCTCAATAAATAATAAATATTATTCTTATAATATGGATGCAAATGATCCTGTTTATGTAGGATATATGTATGGTAAAAATTTTAAAAGACAAACATTTGATAATACTTACATAGGTTTTGATAGTAATAGTTCTGAAATGCAGTGGTCGGATGATTATTATTTTGATGAAGATACGGAAAAGTTTTATTTAAGTGGAAATATTATTACTTCAACATATTTAAATCAAAAAGAAAATAATAATTCTTATAAGTATACGTGTCGCTCATCTAGTAATAATGGTTGTAAGGTTTTAGCAAGCATTTCTGAGTATAGAACAAACACTTATGCTATAGGATCTTACATTATGTATTCTAGTTATAACATTAATGATATGTATACGGATACAATATCCAGTAATGCTAAAACAATAATAGATTCATGGTATGAAGAGAACATTTTAAATAAACAAGATTCTAGTGGTAATCCTTTAAGTAATTACATTACTGATGGCACCTTTTGTAACGCTAGAAGTATTGTTAGTTCTGATGGTATTAACTTAGGTAAACCAATTAATTTTTTAGGATATAATAAAATAAACTCTAAAACTATTACCTTTAAATGCACACATGATTATGAACGATTTAGTGTCACAACCAAGTATGGTAATGCTCACTTAAAATATCCCATTGCTTTAATAACAACTGATGAAATAATGTATGCTGGTGGTATAAATCGTGTTATTAATAAAGAGATGTATCTTGCTAAGAACTTAACTAGTTATTGGACGATGACACCATATAATTATTATCGATTTTATGTTTCTTTTGGAAATAGTGTTATGTTTGAAAGTGGTGCTTTTGACCAGTATGCTAATATTGAAAATTCTTTAGGGTTACGACCAGTAATTAATATCCGTTCTGACATCTTAATATCATCAGGTGATGGAACCTTGGAAAGTCCATATGAATTAATGCTAAAATAATACCTTGACATTTAGTGTTAAAAAGTAAAAAATGTGTTAAAAAGGTTGATTTTATTGCATTATTTGTGCTAACCTTTATATGTAAGCCAATGTGCTTAATAAATTACTAGAAGGAGGATACAATGAAGAAAGTTGAATTAGTAGAAGCAGTTGCTACAAAAGCAGGTTTAACTAAAGCTGATGCTACAAGAGCAATTGATGCTACATTTGAAACAATTACTAATGCTCTAAAAGGTGGAGATAAAGTACCACTAGTTGGATTTGGAACATTTGCAGTATCAGAAAGAGCTGCACGTGAAGGACGTAATCCACAAACTGGTGCAACAGTTAAGATTCCTGCAAGAAAAGCAGTTACTTTCAAGGCTGGAACTCAATTAAAAGAATCTGTTAACTAAAAGAATCGTATGATTCTTTTTTTCATATCACTACTTGACTTGTTTCATATCTTTTAATATTATGATAGTGGAGGATGTATGGAAGACGAAACACTGGAAATTCTTAACAAAATATATGATTATGGCTACGAAGCATATGCTGTTGGTGGTTTTGTTCGTGATAAATTACTTGATATTCCTTCTAATGATATTGATATAACAACAAATGCAACTCCTATGGAATTAAAAAATATTTTTCCAACTATTAAAATTCCTAAAGAAAATTATGGTTCAGTTACTCTTTATTATAAGGGAGTGCGTTTTGAAATAACAACATATCGCATTGAAATTGATTATTTGGATAATAGACATCCAACTACTATTAAATATGTTAATGATTTAAAAACGGATTTAACAAGAAGAGATTTTACTATTAATACAATATGTTTAGACAGAACTGGTCAAATTGTTGATCTTTTAAATGGTATTGATGATCTTAATAATCATTTAATTAGAACAATTATAAATAGTGAAACATCTTTTGAAACAGATGCACTTAGAATATTGCGAGCAGTAAGATTTGCGGTTACCCTTGATTTTAAACTGAGTGA
Organism: uncultured Bacilli bacterium; assembly: GCA_934167885.1. Lineage (GTDB taxonomy): Bacteria > Bacillota_I > Bacilli_A > RF39 > UBA660 > RUG12783. Next base: position 48,995 of record CAKPMB010000007.1, on the reverse strand, counting down.
TGAAATTATTAAAGCGATAGGAAAGAAGAAAGAATTATTAAAGAAACTTTCATGGAATCGTAAAAAATATGAACTTGATCATATCTTCGCTAGTCATAATGCTAAGAAGGGTATTGCGCTTTTAAAAGAATTAGATCTCTTATCGGTTTTAAATATAAACGATAAAAGAATTCAAGATTATAGTGATTTAATAGGCATATGGGCAATGATTAATCCTAGTGGTTATAACTTTACTAATTCTGAGAAGGAACTTATTAAGAAGATTAATATTGTCTATAATATGGATAATTTAAATAAAAAAGTATTATATGAGTATGGTCTTTATGTTAATGTTTTAGCAGGTCTTAATAAAGGTATATCTAAAAAAATGATTATTGAAACATATCAAAATATGCCGATTCATGCACGTAGTGATATTTTATTAAGTGCTCTTGATATATGTCATGCCATAAAGCGCAAGCCGGGTAGTTTTATAAATGATATATATAAAGATTTAGAACAGAAGATATTAGATAATGAGTTAAATAATGTGAAAGAAGAATTAATAGACTATGTTACTAAGAATTATTAGTTTATATTTCTTTTTTTATTGTTGTTAAAAAACTATTTTGACCATACATTTACTAATTACTATAATACATGCTATAATTTAAAAGGAGGATTTATGGGATTATTTAATAATATAAAGAATTTATTTAAAAAAAATAATGAAGAAGTAAAAAGTGAAGAAGAGGAAAAAATTACTTTAAAATATGATGAAGGATTAACTAAATCAAGAGATAATTTTGTTTCTAAATTAATGAATTTAACTAATAAGTATCATAAAATAACTGAAGAATATTTTGAAGAATTAGAAGATATTTTAATTTGTGCAGATATTGGTGTTGATACCGTTGTATCTTTTATGGATAGATTAAGAGATCGCGTTAAAAAGGAAAATATTACAGATTTAAATTATTTAAAGGAAGTTATTGTTGATGAATTATTTATTATTTATGTTAATGATAATATTTTAAGCACCAAGATTAATTATAATAAAGATGGACTAACTGTTATTTTATTTGTTGGTGTGAATGGTGCAGGTAAGACTACAACGATTGGTAAACTTGCCAAAAGAATTAAAGCAGAAGGTAAAAAGGTTATGCTTGTTGCGGCTGATACTTTTAGAGCAGGAGCGGTTGAACAATTGAAAGAGTGGGGAAAAAGAGTTGATTGCAAAACTTATACCAAAGATATTGGAAGTGATCCAGCTAGTGTGGTTTATGAAGGAATAAGCGAAGCGCTAGAAGATAATTATGATGTTGTTTTAGTAGATACTGCTGGAAGACTGCAAAATAAAGTTAATTTAATGCATGAGTTAGAAAAAATAAATAAAGTTATTGGTAACTTAGTTCCTAATGGGCCTAGTGAAACTCTTTTAGTAATTGATGCAACAACTGGACAAAATGGTATAAGTCAAGCGAAGAATTTTAAAGAAATAACTAATATAACAGGTATTGTTTTATCAAAATTGGATGGCACAGCTAAAGGTGGAATTGTTTTAGCAATAAAAGAGTCATTAGGTATTCCGGTTAAATTTGTAGGTTTAGGTGAAGGTATTGATGATTTAATACCATTTGATATTGAAAACTATATTTATGGTTTATTTAAGGATATGATAGCATGATGGATAAACTTGTATATTTAAATGATTTGTTTGATATATATAGCGATTTATTAACTGAAAAGCAACGCATGTATTTTAAAGATTATTATTTTGATAATCTATCTTTTGGAGAAATCGCTAGTAAATATAATATTAGTAGAAATGCTATCTTTAAACAATTAAAGATAATTGAAGATAAGTTAACTTTTTATGAGGAAAAATTAAAGATATTATCTAAAAAGAATAAAATTAATGATATAATTGAGTTAATAGATGATGAAAGAATAAAAGATATGCTTAAAAGGGTTTTCTAGGAGGAATTATGTTTGATAGAATTACTTATATAAGTGATCATGGGGTTCATATTAAATTAAAGGGTGTATTATCTGCTAACATAATGAATATGCATATTGTTTTAGCAGATGGTGAAAGAAGTATTGTATGTGAGGTTGAATATATAAAAGATGATATGGTTGAAGCAAGATTTATTGGGGAGATTATTAACAATAAATTTTATGGTGGAATTATTGCCAAACCATCTTTTAATGCACAAATAAGATTATTAGATGATAGTGAAATAACTCTGATAACGGGTGAAGAAAAGGATACTAATATGAGTTTTGGTATAAGTCCTTTTTATAATAATCGCCGTGTTTATGTTGATATTAATAATTTATTTAGTAATCATTTTACCATTTTAGGTAATTCAGGATGTGGTAAAAGTTATGGAACAACGCGTGTTATTCAAAGTGTTTTTGAAAATGCTCGTTTTCAACCTTATAAGGCTAGTTTCATATTATTTGATAATAATGGTGAATATATAAGTGCTTTTCGTAATATGAATCAAATAAACCCTAATTATAACTTTAAAGTAATTACAACTAATAATTCTTATCCATATGAGAAAGTTCAAATCCCTGTATGGTTGTTATCTGTTGATGATTGGGCTCTTTTACTATCAGCGAATAATTTTAATCAATTAACTTTGATTGATAGTATGATAAAGCTTGCTAAAACTTTTTCATTAAATGATGAAACATCAACAAGATTTCAAAATCATTTGATAGCGAAAGCGATGATGAGTATTATGTATTCAAATGATTTAGCTACAACGAAAAGAAATAAAATCTTTAATATTTTTAATACTTGCACAACTAGCGCTTTTAACATGGAAGCAGTAGTGCAAGGTGCTGGTTATCAACGTAAATTTAGAGATTGTTTCCATATTGATGCGAATGGTAGTTTTACTGAAAGTATTTTAGTTACAGAGTATATTGCTAGTTTCATTGATGAACGATTCGATGGTTATGAAAATCAACAATATAACATGTATACTTTAAATGATGTAGAAAAAGCTTTATCATTCGCTTTGATTGCTGATAATTGGTTAGATAATCGTCAAACTTATAGTGATGCTATTACAATTAAAGTCCGTTTACATTCGCTTATTATTTCTTCTAATGCTAAATTCTTTTCTTATCCTAATTTTATTAATATTGAACAATATTTAGCGTCCTTGTTAATAAAAGATGGTCGTAAGTATCAGATTGTTAATATTAATTTAGAAGATGTGGATGATAGTATTGCTAAAGTTATTGTTAAAATTTATTCACGATTAATTTTTGAATATGCCAAAAAATTACCTGAACGTGGTAGTGTGCCTTTTAATATATTAGTAGAAGAAGCTCATCGTTATGTTAAAATGGGAGAGGATATTAATCTTTTAGGTTATAACATCTTTGATCGAATTAGCAAAGAAGGAAGAAAGTATGGTGTTTTACTTACCTTAATTTCTCAAAGACCAGTTGAATTATCTGAAACAGTTATGTCACAATGTGCTAATTTCTTAATCTTTAAAACAACTCATCCACGGGACATTGATTATATCACACGAATGGTTCCTTATATTACGGAAGAGATTATTGAAAAGCAAAAAGGCTTGCAACCGGGTTATTGCCTTGCTTTTGGTTCGGCCTTTAAGGTTCCAATAATTATTAAAATGGATTTACCAAATCCAGCGCCTAATAGTTCTAATGTTAATGTCATTAAAGAATGGTCAATGAATAGGGCATAGTTATGAAAAAGTTTTTACTTATTCTTTTGCCTTTAATCTTTGTAATAAATGTTTATGCTGATAATGATGTATCATTGGTCGTTAAATGCAATAATACGGTTTTATCCAAAGATGAAGAAACAACTTGTGATGTCTCTGGAAATATTAATAAAAGTGTTGGGATTGAAGGCATGTCTTTAAATATTGATGCAGATAGTGATTTAGAACTTGAATGGACAACTAAATCACCTTGGACGGGTAGTTTGAATGGTAAAAGATTAGTTTTATCGTGCACATCTTCTAAAAATGGCAACATCTCATTTGGAGTATTAAAAGTTAAAGTATTTAAAAATGCTACTTTTGATGATAAACGTTTGAATTTTAAAAGTATTCAATTCACTCCTAGTGCCGATGTCTATTATGCAAGTGATGTTAATACAACAATTAAAGTTTTATCAGATGTTAATACTTTAAGTGATATTAAAATAGATGGTGAATCCCTTAAAGATTTCTCACCATCTAAACAAACTTATAATATCACAACTACCAAACGAAATGTCAAAATAGAAGGTATTTTAAGTGATAGTAAAGCAACCATTTTAGGAAATGGTGATAAAACGATTGATTATGACAAATCATCTTTTAATCTGTTAGTAACAAGTGAAAAAGGCACGAAGTTAACATATACTATCAATTTCACTAGAGAAGATAATCGAAGCAATGACAATACTCTAAGTGATTTAACTATTGAGGAAATTGACTTTAACTTTGATAAACTTAAAACAGAGTATTCCTTTAATGTGTCATCTAACATAACATCGCTTAGAATTAATGCTACTTTAAGTGATGCTAAAGCAAGTTTTGTTGAAGGTTATGGAAGTAGAATGGTTGATCTTGCTTATGGTAAGAATGAAATTTTAATTAAAGTTAAATCTGAAAAACTTACTGAAAAAGTATATACAATAAATGTTACGCGTGAAGACAATCGAAGTAGTATTGGTGAATTAACTAAACTTATTATCAATAATAAAGAAATACCCCTACAAGATAATGTGTATGAATATAGTGTTTCCTTAAATTATAAATATGCTAAAACTAATATTCAAGCATCATCCAGTGCTAATTCACGTATAGAGTATGAAGATATTAGATTAGAAGTTGGTATAAATGAGTTTAAAATTAAAGTTATTAGTGAAAAAGAAACCGTTAAGGAATATACCATTAAAATAGAGCGTTTATCATTAGAAGCAAGTATGGTATATATTGAGAATATTGAAATTTTAGGGTATGATTTAAACTTTTCTAAAGCAATAAGTAGTTATAACTTAAAAGTAAGTAGGGACACTAAGTCTTTGAATATTAAAGTATTACCAGAAGATGATGAAATATTATACTCAATAATTGGTAATAATAATTTAAAAAATGGTAGTGTTATTACCATTAATGCTCGTGATTCTGCGGGCACTTATCTTTGGACAATAAATATTATTAAAGATGATAATGATAAAATATTAGGCTTTTTATCGATAGATTTATTATGTTATATCATTTTTTCTATTGGCTTAATGGCTTTTATCTCATCAATTATATATATTTTAATGATAAAGAAACATTTGAAATAGTTGAAATGTTTCTTTGTTTATTGTTAATTAATGTTAAATATTTAAGAATTTAACTAATTATTTAGGTAGTTATGATATAATTAGTGTTAGTTTGGAGGACATATGTTTGAAGGTTTACAAGATAGATTAGAAGGAATCATCCACAAAGTTCGTGGTTACGGAAAGATTACTGAAGAGAATATTAGTGAAATGGTAAGGGAAGTTCGTCTTGCTTTATTAGAAGCGGATGTTAACTATAAAGTTGTTAAGGAGTTTACCAATAATGTTAAAGAAAAAGCTTTGGGTGAAGAGGTTAGTAAGAGTTTAAAACCTGGGGAAGTTTTTGTAAAAATCGTTAATGATGAATTAGTTTCCCTATTAGGAGGGGATTATGTTCCTCTTAATTTAGAAGGTAATCCTGCTGTTTTAATGTTAGTAGGTTTGCAAGGTAGTGGTAAGACAACAACGATTGGTAAGTTAGCCCTTTATTTAAGAAAAAAACATGCTAAACGTCCTTTATTAGTTGCGTGTGATATATATAGACCAGCTGCTATTGACCAACTTAAAACTATTGGACGTGAACTTGGCATTGAAGTATATGAAAATGGTTTAAATGATCCCGTTGAAACAAGTGTGAATGCTATTTCTTATGCTAAAGAAAAAGGTTATGACTATGTATTAATTGATACCGCAGGACGATTACATATTGATGAAAAATTAATGGATGAATTGAATAATATTAAGGATAATGTTCATCCACAAGAAGTAATGCTTGTCCTAGATTCAATGATGGGTCAAGATGCAATTAACGTTATTAATGGTTTTAATGATAAATTAGCTTTAACAGGAGTTGTTTTAACAAAATTGGATGGTGATACACGAGGTGGTGTTGCCTTATCAGTAAGACATCTTACTAATATTCCTATAAAGTTTATAGGTGTTAGTGAAAAGATGGATGGCTTGGATGTTTTTGATCCAAAGAGAATGGCTGATCGTATTTTAGGAATGGGAGATATTGTATCGCTTGTTGAAAAAGCATCAGACGTTATTTCAGAAGATGACGCTAAGGATACTTTAAAAAAGATGCAGAAAGGTAATTATGACCTAAATGATTTTTTAAAACAAATGAAACAAATAAGAAAGTTAGGTCCTCTTGAAAATCTTTTGAAAATGTTACCTGGTGCTAAAAAAATGGGCCTTGCTAACGTGCAAATAGATCCTAAGCAATTAGCCCATATTGAAGCTATTATTTTGTCAATGACACTTGAAGAAAGAAAAAATCCTGACATAATTAAATCTAGTCGTAAACAACGCATTGCTAGTGGTTGTGGCTTAAGTGTACATGAAGTTAATAAGTTATTAGAACAATTTATTCAATATAAAAAAATGATGAAACAATTTTCATCTGGTAATATGCAATTACCATTTTAAGTAAAAATACGTCTTTTTAATGGACGTTTTTTTATATTTTTGCTATAATATAACAAGTTTGGAGTGATGGATGTGAAAGTAAAATATGATTTAATTAAAGAAGAAGGCAATACTAAAGCACGACTTGGTCGTCTTGCTACTAATTATGGAACCTTTGATACTCCAATGTTTATGCCTGTAGGAACAAGAGCGACTGTTAAAGGAGTAACGCCTGAGGAAATATATGAGATAAAAAGTGGCATTATTCTAGCTAATACTTATCATTTATGGTTAAGACCAGGTGAAGATTTAATTGCTAAAGCAGGTGGCTTGCATAAGTTTATGAATTATCATGGGCCTATTTTAACTGATAGTGGTGGTTTTCAAGTTTTTAGCCTTGCCAGACCTCGTGATATAACTGAAGAAGGAGTTCATTTTAAAAGTCATATAGATGGCTCTAAATTATTTTTAACACCCGAAAAATCAATTATGATTCAAAATAAATTAGATAGTGATATTGCAATGAGTTTTGATGAATGTCCAAGTTATCCGGCAACATATGATTATATGAAACAAAGTATTGAAAGAACACTACGTTGGGCTCGTCGTGGTAAAGCTGTTTTTAATAATCCAAATCAAAGTTTGTTTGGTATTATTCAAGGTGGAGAATTTCCAGATTTACGAAAATATAGTGCTCAAGAAACGGTTAAAATGGATTTTGATGGTTATAGTATTGGAGGAACCTCTGTTGGTGAAACCAAAGAAGTTATGTATAAGATGATTGAATATACAACCCCATACTTACCCGTAGACAAAGTTCGTTATTTGATGGGAGTAGGTGATCCTATTGATATCATTGAAGGTGTTATTCGTGGCGTTGATATTTTTGATTGTGTTTTACCAACAAGAATTGCAAGACATGCGAATGCTTTTACTCGTCATGGCCGTATTAATTTGAAAAATGCTAAATACAAAGAAGATTTTACACCAATTGAAGAAGGATGCGATTGTTATGCTTGTCGTAATTATACCAAAGCTTATATTCGTCATCTTGTCTCTTTAGATGAAATGCTAGGATCACGTCTTTTATCAATTCATAATTTGCGTTTTCTTACACGTTTAACCGAAGATTTACGAGAATGTATAAAAAATGATAATATTTTAGAATATCGTGATAAATTTATTAAAGATTATTATGGTGATAAAGACTTTTTAAGTGTTAAAACAACCGGTCAAGGTGATAAGAAATGAAAATATTAAAAGATGATATTCACGAAGCTGCTCGTGAATTACAAATGAATGGTTTAGTATTATTTCCAACCGAGACCGTATATGGTCTTGGAGCGAATGCGCTATCACAAGAGGCTGTTTCTAAAATATTCAAGGCCAAGGGACGTCCTAGTAATAATCCATTAATTGTTCATTTAAAAAGTGTTGATGAAATTACAAAGTATGCATATATTCAAAACGATGTTGAAAAAAAATTAATTGATACCTTTATGCCTGGTCCTTTTACCATTATTTTAAAAAAACGTGATTGTATTCCTTCTAATGTAACTTGTTCTATGGATACTGTTGGCATAAGAGTTCCTAATAATAAAATTGCCAATCAATTATTGTGTTTAAGTGATGTTCCTATTGCTGCGCCATCTGCTAATTTATCTACTAAGCCAAGTGGCACCAAAGTTTCGGATATTATCAAAGACTTTGATGGCCTTGTTCCTTATATTATTGATGGTGGTGACACTTTAGTTGGACTTGAATCAACGGTTGTTAAAGTTATTGATGGGGTGCCAACTATTTTAAGACCAGGTTTTGTTACTAAAGAAGAGATTGAGAAAGTCTGCTTAAAATGTAATGTTATTAATGAGGTATTAAATCCTCCTAAGACAGATAAAGTTGAGTCACCTGGAGTTTTATTTAAGCATTATGCTCCTAAAAGTCCTTGTCTATTAGTATATAGTAATGATTCCAAAAAATTAGAGGGTTTAATTACAGATAATCTTACTGATAAAACTTTGATTATTGGTAGTGATAATGTAAAAGATATTCCATGTTATAAATTCTTGCATTATGGCAATTCTTATGAAGAAATTGCTCATAATATTTATGCCCTATTAAGAGAAGCGGATAAATATAATCCAAGTCTTATTATTATTGAAGGTGTTAAGATGGAAGGATTAGGTTTAGCTATTATGAATAGACTACTACGAAGTGCGGGATTTAATTATTTACAACGTTAAAAAAATATTTAACTTTTCGTATAGATTTAAAGTTTAATTTGTAGTATATTTAATATGGTGATGTTATGATAAAAGAAAATAGTTTTTATGCTGTGTCAATGGCAATTATTTATGTGGTTATTGGCATATTAATGCTTGTTCGTCCTAAATTTATATGTGATGCCGTAAACTACATTATAGGAGCATTTATTATTATTGTAGGCTTAACTTATTTATTTAAATTATTGCAAGATAAAAATATTCGTGAATTTAGTAAATTGGAATTACTAATTGGTTTCTTTGCTATTGGTTTTGGCATTTTCTTAATTATAAATTCTAACCTTTTAGTTTCAATTCTACCTCTTGCAACTGGCATTATTATTTTAATTGATGCTTTATCACAAATAAGTTCAGGTTTTAAATTAAAAAAGTGTGGTAATAAAACATGGTATATCAATATTTTAGTTGGGGTATTATTTTTATCATTTGCAATTTTTGTAATTATAAATGCTAAAGAAACTAGTTATTTAATTGTTAAATTAATTGGGGCAGTCTTAATGTTAGATGGCTTGTTTGAAATGATTAATTTTTTAAGAATGAAACCATATGAACAAACTTCGGTTAAAGTTATTGAAGCCGAGATTGAAACAAAAAAAGATTAAAAAAGAAAGTGGTGAGTATATGAAAAGAAATATTATTTTAATTGTCATAGTTTTTACACTTAATGTTTGTTGGTTATATAGTATTTCATATACAAACCGTTTTTTATTAAGTCATAACTTAGTAATCAATTTAAATAAACATAATCATAATTCTAGTAAAGATGATTCTAAAAATGATGATAATGTTTTGGATTATGATGGTGAAAGTTTTGAAGAAATAGGCAAAAAAATTGAAAAATATTTAAAGAAGACAAAGTTAGAAGGATATGGTGAATTTATTGCTAAGTATTCGGTTAGCAAGAATGTTAATCCATATTTAGTTGGGGCTATCATTATTGTTAATTCTAACTGTGATGTTCAGTGCACAGCGATTGTTGAAGTATGCAACAATGTTGGCGATTTAACCGGTAGTTCTGGTGGTTGCTTTGGCGGAGCATATCGTAAATATAATACCCTAGAAGATGGTATTAAAGATTTAGTAGATTATATCCTAAATAATTTTTATGGTAAAGATTTAAAAACGCCTAATGCTATATATAAATCGTATAATAAAAATATAACTTGGTCTTATAAAGTATCAAGGTATATGGAAAAACTTAAGAAGTAGAGAAATAGAAATATTTCTTTTTTTGTCTAATGAATTTTTTTGTTAAAAAAAGTTACACTAATAATTGTAAAAAGTTCCTTAGTGTGATAATATTTTATTATACGGAGGTTCTTATGGATGAGGATAAAGAACTAGAAATAAAAAATGAAAATGAACCAGATAAATTACAATATAAACAAATTGTTTTGATTGTATTATTAACAGTTATTATGGTTTTAGCATCTTTAGCATTATCATTCTCAGCTATTCAAATGATGAGTTTAGGTAAGAATTTAAATTATAATTCAATTATTGCCATTGTTCCATCTGGACCAGATGATGATGATCCTAAACCTGATAGTTTTTATTTTAAGTATGAAGAAGTTGATAAAGCTAGTAATGGAATTTATATAAAAAATATGTCACCAACGAAAGATGAAATTGGTAGTGCTTTTAAAGGTGTAAATATGACCTTTGAATTTAAAGTGCGTTTTGGTAAAAAAACGGTTGGTAAATATTATGAAATTGTTGTTGAAAAACAACCTATTAGTAATTTAGATTCTAAATATGTAAAAATTTATCTAGAAAGTGATGATAAAGTTTTGCCAACAGTTATTAATAATAATGGTCGTATAAAACATTTTACCGATTATCCTTCGGCATCAATTGATCCAAATAATGATAATATGCGCATGGTATATAGTCATACAATAACGAAAGATGATATAAAAAAGGGATATAAATCATTCGTGTTAAAAATGTGGCTAGCAGAAGATGCACCAATAAATGCTGAAACCATGGATAAAACTTATGTGGTAAAAGTTAATGTGTATGCTAAGTGAGGGTAATTAAAATGGAAGAAAAAGTTAAAAAGAGTGTTTGGCAGGATATTAAGTGGTTACTAAACTATATGGCATCAGTCTTTATGTATTCAATAATCGCTATTTTACTAATGATTGGTGTTGTTTTATTGTTATACTATATTGATGTTATGAAAAATAAAAATAGCACAGAATGGCATGCACCATTATATGGAGCTTATGTTATTGTATCAAATAGTATGGAAACAACTATTATGACAAAAGATGCTATTATTACTAAACGTATTGAAACTGAGGATTTAAAAGTTAATGATATTGTTACTTACAAATCAGAAGATCCTTACTTTTATGGAATTATGATAACCCATCGAATTATTGATATTGTCGAAGATGAAAATGGTAATAAATTATATGTTACTAAGGGTGATAACAACAATACAAGTGATAGATTAAAAGTAAAACCATCACAGATATATGGTAAAGTTGTTATGGTTATTCCTAAGATAGGTTACCTACAAGCTTTCATTGCAACATCTATTGGATGGTTAGTAGTGATTGTTATACCATGTTTGGGTATTATTATCTATGATGTTATCAAACTTATTAAAAATATTCAAAAAAGAAAACGTAATGAAAAGCGTAGAGAGGGGAGACGTGCAGAATGAAAAAATCTCGTCTTTTAATAGGATTATTTCTTATGTTAATTTTCATCTCTTTAGCATCTTTTCTATGGTTTAGATATTTTCTTGATTTAGGAAGTGATGGCACTTTAATAAAAGGACCAAATATCATTAATGGTTTAAAGATTGAAGATGAAAACAAGGTATATGAAACTTTCAAGGAAGGTATGAGTAATGGTGATGATGTTATTGCTTATCGTTTTAAGGTTATAAGCACCAATCAATCCAATAAATATCGTATTAAATTAGTTGAAGTTTCACCTAATAAAATAAATGATGGTTGTAGTGATACAACACTTCTTAAAAGAGAAGAATTAAATTATTCATTAAAACTCAATGGTGAGGTCATCCAAGAAGGACGTTTGGATACTATTTTAGATGATACTCTAGATACAAGAAGTATTAATATTGATACAACCAATAATTATGAGTTAAAAATATGGATTAATGAAGAAGCTAAAGATTTTAACGGCAAACATTACCATTACAAAGTAGAATTAAAGGAGGCTAAGTAATGAAAGATTTTTTTAAGGAATATTTGAAGATTATTATAAGTATTATTACAACCTTATTATTTTCAGTTGCCTTTTTTTACATATTATTAAATGCATTTCATGCATCATCAATTAATAAGAAAGTAGCAGCTCATCCTGATAGTATTTATTATCTAGGATATAAAGAAAATCTTAATCAAATAAATGAAAATATTAAAAACTATACTTATGATAACAAAAAGTTCGCTTTATCAATGGATATGGTTGAAAAAATTTATATTAATTTAAAAATATGTTCAGAATATATGAGTGAAAATACTACTATTTTAGATAATTCTAAAGAAATATTCTCATATTATGATGTTTATAAAGTAAATAATAATTTTATTGATAATTTCAATGATAAATGTTGGACATCAAATATTTCATGGCTTTATATTGATAGAAAAAATAAAACTAACTTTATTAAATCCGTTGAACAATATGATGGCACTAATAAAATATTAGTTAATAATGCTTTATATATAAAACAAGAATTAAATGATAATAGTAGTTATTATTATAATACAGCTATATCTAATGCCATGATTCGTAATAATTTAAACAGTTCTTATCAAATGGTTATTCGTAATTATTATGAATTCTCTAAGATGATCTTAGATATCTCAAATTATTTAGTAGAAGGTGATAAATAATGACTAAAATATTTAATAAATTCTTTTATGTATTAAAATTTATCTTACATATTGTATCGTTTATTTTAACTTTATTTATCTTACTTTATATGTATGATTATTTACAAAAACAACCACTTGGTAAAGATTTTTGGGAGTTTTTCCAAGTATTAATACCATTTATAATTTTAATTATTTTATACGTGGTTGATATTATTTTAAAACGCAAGGAGATTAATGATGATATATTCTATAATGTAACGTGCACACTTGTTAGTTGTGCTATTCTATTTATGATTTATCGAGCATTTAAAGATCCTAACATGATTTTAAAATATAAGACATCATATAATATAAATTTTGATTATTTCGCTGATCAAATATTCCAAATTAAAGCGATGTTATATGGTTTATCATTTACAAATGTTATGCTTTTAATATATAGTAGATTAAATAAGAAAAAGCAATTAGATTTTATGGATTGAGTCTTTCTAAAGACTCTTTTTTATTATATAATTATTTTGGTGATTATATGTTTAAAGAAAAACTAAGTTTAGTTCCTGAATTGCCTGGAAGTTATCAAATGCGTGATAAGAATGGAACTATTATATATGTTGGTAAAGCTAAAAATCTTCGTAAACGCTTGCAAAGCTATTTTAGAGGTAATGTAACTGGTAAAACCAAAGTTTTGGTTGAAAATATAAATGATTTTGAATACATTGTAACCGATTCTGAACTTGAAAGTCTTATTCTTGAAATAACGCTTATTAAAAAATATAATCCTAAATATAACATCCTATTAAAGGATGATAAAAGCTATCCATATATTGAATTTACATACGATAAATATCCTATGTTAAAGATTGTTCGTAATGCTAAAATTAAAAAGAATAAAAACAATTTATATGGACCATTTCCGAATGCTAGTAGTGCTAAAAGGATTGTTAATATGCTAAATAGAATATATCCTTTAAGAAAATGTGAACGCTTAGGAAAGGATGTTTGCCTATATTACCATTTAGGTGAATGTTTAGGTTATTGTGTTAAGGAAGTATCCAAAGATGATACTAAAAGTATGGTTGATGATATAAAAAGTTTTTTAAATGGTAATGCTCAGGTTATTAAAAATAAAATTATTGATGAAATGAATAAAGCTAGTGAAAAACTAAATTTTGAAAGAGCACTAGAATTTAAAAATATGCTAGCCGATATTGATATTATTTTAAGAGATCAAAAAATTATTATGAATAATGATGATAACTTTGATTTATTTAATTGTTATCAATTTAACAATTATTTATCAATTCAAATCTTCTTTATAAGGCATGGTGTTCTATTTGGAAGAGAGAAGAAAATAATTAATACAATTATTCCTAAAGAAGAGGCTTTGATGGAATATATAATTAAATTTTATGAAAAAAATCTCCTTCCTAAAGAAATAATTGTTCCCGATTTTATTGATTGTAACTTATTAAGAGAATATTTAAATGTTAAGGTTAATACAAGAGTAAGAGGAGACGTTAAGAAACTTCTAGATTTAGCCTATGAAAATAGTAAAATACTACTACACGAAAGATTAGAAGAACTTAATAAAAATGAAGAAAAGCGTCTTGCTTGTGTAAAAGAACTAGAAGAATTATTAAATATTAAAAGTGCATCTTATATTGAATCATTTGATAATTCACATTTATTTGGAAGTTATTATGTAGGTGGTATGGTTGTTTTTAAAGACTTTTTACCTTGTCGAGATTTATATCGTAAATTTAAGATTGATGTTTCCATAAAAGATGATTATCATGCTATGAAAGAAGTAGTTTATCGAAGATATTATCGTTTAATGATGGAAGAAGCATCCTTACCAGATTTAATTGTTGTGGATGGTGGTGAAATCCAAGTAAAAGCTGTTAGTGAAATTATAAATGAACTTAATTTACCAATCGCCATTATTGGTTTAAAAAAGAATAAAAAACATAATACAAGTTCCATTATTAATGCTAATTATGAAGAAATAAAAATTGATTCAAAAAGCAATTTGTTCTTATTTCTCGCTAATATTCAAGAAGAAGTTCATAGATTCGCTATAACATACCATCGTAATATAAAAAATAAAGGCATGTTATCAAGCGTTTTATCCATGGTTCCAGGTATTGGTGATAAAAGAAGAGTGGAATTATTAAAAAACTTCTCATCCCTTAAAAAGATAAAAGAAGCAAGTGTTGAAGAACTTGATAAGTATTTACCACATGATGTTTCAATTAACCTTATCAAATACTTAAATGACAATGATATAAATGAATAAAATGCCCAATTAAAATGTAAATATTAAAAAAAATAATGATAATAATCAAATTATTGGTTCATACAAATTTTAATATGTTATACTTATATAGTAAAAGGAGTTAGAAATGGAAAAAGAAAACAAAAAAGAAGTTAATGAAACTAAAGTAAATGAAACTAGAGTTGAAACTAAAGAAGAAGTAAAAAAAGAAAACAAAAAAGATAATCAAAATAACAAAGCTTTGATTGTGCTTGCTATAATGCTTGCTATAATTTTATCTATTCTTGTTTTAGGTTTGAGTGGCTTTATTGTTTATGATAAGGTTTTAAGTAACAATGATAAAACTATTGATAACAAAAATAATAATGATAACAAAACTGATAATGATGACAAACAAGATGATAATACAAAGGATGACAAAAATACTGGAGGACAAACTAATAAAGATTGTCCAACCGGAAATCAATATAAATACAATGTATCAAAGAGAAAATATATTCAAGTAATTGATTCATATGATCCTTTATCTGTTGTTGTTGATACTAATGGTGAGGCTTTCGTTACTGTTTTTGGCAATCCTGAAGATATTGGCAATAATATTGATGATGTTGATAAAAAGAATAATTTAATTAAATTTGTCAAAACATTCAAAGACTATTATCCTAAGGGTTATACAACTCCTGGGCCAGGCCCATATTCATTAAGTTCATATAAATTAAATATTAAAAATGTTTTAACTGCTTACTTTGTTGATTATGGTAATGGTATTGCTAATTGCTTTATATTCTTAAAAGAAGATGGAACATTATCTTATTTCTTTGTATCAGAAATAATGGCTACAGGAAATATAGAAGTTAAAGATGTTAATGGATTAAAGAATGTTGTATCTATTCCACGCAATAGAGGAGGCTCAGGATTATACGCTATTACTTTAGATGGTGAAGAAGTAGAGTTATATGATTATATTAAAAATTAATAATAAAAGGTAAAAGGAGTTAGAAAATGGAAAAGAAAAATACTGGATTGATTATTATAACAGTAATACTATCTATTTTAGTTTTAGGTTTGGGTGGTTTTATTGTTTATGATAAATGTTTAAAAAATAAAAACGATGATAAGCCAATTACAAATAATAATAAAGATGGCACTAACGATGTTTTATACAAGTATAGTTTGTTAAATAGAAAGTATGTTCAACAAAGTGCGGACAATAACTGCTTGCTTACTATGGTTGATACAAATGGTGGTGCTTATATTCTTCAATGGGGACCTACAGAACATATAGATAAAGAGATTTTAGATAATTTAGATAAAGCTTTATCTCCATATGTGAAAACGCCACTTAAAGCATCAGATGATAGTTTTGAAGATGAAAATACTTTAAACGCTTATAAAATACAAGGTGATGACTTTTTAGCTTCATACTTTGTTCATAGTAAAAATGATAATAAAGAGTATTGCATATTAATACGAAAAGATGGTACTTTATCATATTTTTCTACTTACGATATATATTATAAAGGCGAATTCAATTTAAAAAATATTGATAACGTAAAAAATGTTATATCTATTGGTGATAACCAATATACTGGTATGCCATTTGCTATTACATTTGATGGAAAAAAGATTGCATTAAATGATTATATAAAATAAATTCTTTTGTAAAATAAATGATAAGGAGTTAGAAAAATGGAAAAGAAAAATACTAGTTTAATTGTCTTTATAGTAATTTTATCACTTTTAGTTTTAGGTTTAGGTGGTTTTATTACGTATGATAAAGTTTTTAAAGAAAAAAATAACAAAAATAACAATGATAATGAAAATAATAATGTAAAAGTAGAATTAAAAGAAATGAAGGATGTTCAAATTGTTAATGGTGATGATGTGAATGTTCTTGTTGATACACTTGGAAATGCTTATGTTTTGATGCCTAAAAAACCAAATATAGATGATAATAATTATGATGCAAAAGTTATAAAAAGTAATTTGCTTCAATTTGAAAAAAATTCTATGAAATATAACATTAATGGTTATGTCAATAGTAATAATGAAAATACAATTACTGGGTATAAGTTAAATGTTAGTAATGTATTAAGCGTTTATAATTCAGGTCATCACTTCATCTTTTTGAAGAAAGATGGCACTTTATCATATTTTTATGATGACATAGCAAGTGAAGAATTTTTAAAATTAAAAAATATTTCTAATGTTAAAGATGCTGTTTCTGTATCTGGAAGCAACTTTTTGTATTCGCCATATGCCATTACTAAAGATGGAACAGAAATTTCGTTAAAAGATTATATAAAATAATTATGATTTGTTGAAAGGAGTTAGAAAAATGGAAAAGAAAAATACTGGGTTAATTGTATTTATAGTAATTTTATTGCTTTTAGTTTTAGGTTTAGGTGGTATTGTTATTTATGATAGAGTTTTAAATAATAAAAATGATAATATTACTGAAAAAGATGATAATAATCAAAATAACAATAGCTCTACTAATGATGATACTATTTATAAATATAGTTTAGCCAACCGCAAGGAAGTTCAACTTATTAGTGATATAGAATATTTTAATATTTGGGTGGATGTTGAAGGAAATGCTTACGTTTCTTTGAAATCTGATGCCAATTTTAATGGTAATGCTGGTGCAGAACATCAGAAAGAAATGGTTGCAAAGTTTAAGAAAATGACTCAAAATTATTCTTTTAAAGTTTATGGTAATAATTCTAAATCTGATGAAAAGGTAACTATAAATGCTTATAAGTTAACTGATAAAGTTTTAACAGCATATTCTGTAGATATAGGCGATGTTGATAATTATGAGATGGTTGCCTTTGTTAAAGAAAATGGAACTGTTTCGTTCTTTATGCCTAATCACATATATTTTGGTGGTGAGATATTTTATAAAGAGCTTGATGGCTTAAAAAATGTGGTATCAATTGTTAGAAACTATAGTGAACCATATGCTATTACTTCAGATGGAACTGAGATACTTTTAGAAAAATATATAACTGAATATTAAAATTAGTGCTTATAACTTAATATAAAAATAATTGTTAAAGGGAGTAAAAAAATGGAAAAGAAAAATACTGGTTTAATTGTTTTAGTAATAATCTTATTTATTTTAGTTCTTGGTCTAGGCGGTTTTATTGTTTATGATAAATGTTTGAATAAGAAAAATAATGAAATCGTTGATAATAAAAACAATAACACAAATAATGATAATAGTGCCATAAAAAATAATTTAATAAAAAGGCAACAACTTCAATGGGTTTATGGTGCAGGACAATATTCGAGGGTATATGTTGATGTGGATGGAAATGCTTATGTAACTGTATATCCTGAAAATGTGTATAATGACAATGCTACAAAAAATAGTCTTTTAAAATTTCAAAGTAGATGTAAAAGTTATACGTTAAAGGGAGAATCATTTCGCGATGGCGGTGATTTTACAATAAGTGCATATAAATTTGATCATATTATGACAGCTTATTACATTCATGATTATGCTTCTACTTCTGGAAAAACTGATATTTTTGTCTTCATAAAAGATGATAGAACTTTATCATATTTTTATGTAAGTGATTTATATAAAAAGGGTGAAGTCAATATAAAGAATGTTAATAACCTTAAGGATATAGTATCTGTTGTTGAAAATAATTACAAAAATATTCCATACGCCATTACTAAAGATGGAACAGAAATTTCGTTAAAAGATTATATAAAATAATTTTGATTTGTTGAAAGGACTAAGAATTTTAGTTCTTTTTTGTTTACATTTTTATTATACAAGATTATTTATTAATTTTTATGGAATACTTTTTTTCTTTGAAGTTATGTGGTATACTTTATCTATAATAGGGGTGGCATAGTGAATAGAAAAGGACAAGCTTTAGTTGAATTTGTATTAATATTGCCAGTATTTATTTACTTGGTATTTGCATCCCTTGATGTAGGGCGTGTAATTTTATGCAAGAATCATTTAGAAGGTATGATGAATGATGTTTCAATGATGGTTAAAGAAGAGAAAAATATTGATGAGATTAAAGAATTTATTAAAGATGACAGCTATAAAATTGATATATCAATAACTTATGATAAATACGCTCATGTTAAATTAAATACTAAATTAGATTTAGTAACACCTGGTATTAAAAGGGTTATTAGTGAGAATGTTGTTGTTGAAAGAAGTGTCATTTATGAATAATAAAGGACAAAGTCTTGTATTATTTGTTTTGATTTTGCCTTTAATTGTTGGCTTTATTGCATATTTTATTGATACGGCATATGTTAATTATCAAAAAAGTCATGTTTTAAATATCGTTGAAAGTAATTTGATGATTATTTTGGATAAAGAAATTCGTAATGAAAGTGAAATTGAAGATGTTTTTAAAAAGAATGACATTGTATGTAAAAGTATTAGTATAGATGAAGAAACGATAACTATATCGGTTGATATTTCTTTTAAAAGTATATTTGGCAAAATATTAAATAATAGTTATTATAGAGTTAAAACTCAATTTGTTGGCAATTATGTTGACAAGAAGATAACGAAAGAATGAGGTTAGGATGAAAAAAATAAGAAAAATTAATGATAATGAACGTGATATCCTATTAAAAGGACATTTGCGTGGACCTTTTCCACTTTTGGAAATGTTTTATGTTTTTGGTATTTTGTTACCATTTTTAACATGTATGATTATAACAGGTGATTTTGCCTATTTGTATATATTTATGATTGGTTTAATCATTTTAGTCTTTGTCGTTGTTATATATCCGCTTATATATCATAATTATTTGCAAACTGGTTCTATAACATGCTTTGAAAGTAAAGTATTATCATGTGAACCATCTGATTTATATTATTATGATGTTATGATTGAAGGTCTTGATAATAATTTTTTAGATGTTAAATATCCTGTTTATAAAAAAATTAAAAAAGATACAGAAGTAGTGGTTGTTATGCTTTATGGCAAAAGAAAAACACGTAGTTATTTATTAATTGATACTAAGAAGAATGTCTTATTAAGTTCTAAAAAGACAA
The DNA here is from genome assembly GCA_934167885.1 of uncultured Bacilli bacterium. Classification (GTDB taxonomy): domain Bacteria; phylum Bacillota_I; class Bacilli_A; order RF39; family UBA660; genus RUG12783. Next base: position 28,825 of record CAKPMB010000007.1, on the reverse strand, counting down.
GATATGATTTAGTAGAATAGAGGTCATTATGAAGATAAAAATGGGAAAAGTTATCACTGTTACTTCTAGTAAGGGTGGTATTGGCAAAACAGTATTTACGCTTAATTTAGCTGGTATGTATCATTTAATGGGACTTAAGACGCTTGTTATTGATATGGACCTTTATGCAGGTGGAGTTGCTGTTTCGCTTAATTTAAAAGAAGGTAAAACAATTTATAATTTAGTTGATGACATTATGAACAATCGTTATCATGATGCCTATGACTATTTATGCCAGTATAATGAGAATGTTTATATTTTACCATCATGTAAAGATCCAAGACAAGGTAGTAAGATTGAGAATCGTTTTATTGAACAAATTATTAATATATATAAATCACGTTTTGATGTTATTTTACTAGATACAACCCATGTTTTAGCTGATACTAAAATTGTAGCTTTAGATAACTCAGATGTTATTGCTTATATGATTAGTAATGATCCAATTGATTTAGCGAATACCAAAAGTATGATGGCCATTTTTGATGATATAAAAAAAGATAATGTTAAAATAATTTTAAATAATTCTTTCTCTTTAGATAAAGGCTATTTTTCGTTATTTGATATTAAGAGTGTTATAAATAGAAATATTGATTATACATTAAATAAAAGTTTTTATATCAAAAATATTGATCGTTATATTATGGATGGTGATATTTTAATATTAAATAAGAAGTTGTCTTTTAATAATAAAAAGGATTATGAACGATTATTATTAATTGCTAAAGACTTAGTAGGAGGAGTAGATGAATAAGAAAACCTTAGCTGAGGAATTTAATGTATCTTTTGAAAGTCTTAATATGGAGGCTGTAAAAGATTATGGTATTTTTAATGATAAAGTTTTGCTTGATAATTTAAGACAAAAGATAATTCAAAATATTATTGATAATACAACGCCCAACTCTAAAAATCTTGAAGAGTATATAAATGATGAGATTGATGCGGCTTTAAAAGGGTATGATTTAACTAACTTAGAAAGAAGCCATATATTTAATCTTATTGATAATGAGATTAATGGATATGGTCCAATAAATGAACTTTTAAATGATAAAAATATTACAGAAATAATGGTTAATGGACCTTCGGAAGTTTATGTTGAAATAGATGGTAAGATTGTTCGTGATGATACGGTTAGTTTCATAAATGAAGAACATATTTTGCGTATTATTCAAAAAATGGTGCAACCACTTGGTAAAACTATTGATACTATAAATCCAATGGTTGATTCACGTCTTCCTGATGGTTCAAGAATTAATGCTATTATTCCACCATTATCTCTAAAAGGGCCTGTTTTAACAATTAGAAAGTTTCGTGATAATTTAAATAGTATAGATGATTTAATTAGAAATGGCACATTAACTATTGATATGGCTAGATTTCTAGAAACTAGTGTTAAGTCAAAGTTAAATATTATTGTTTGTGGTGGAACTGGTAGTGGTAAAACAACGGTATTAAATATTTTATCAAGTTTTATTTCACATGATGAACGTATTATCACCATTGAAGATGCGGCTGAATTACGTTTAAAACAAAATCATGTTATATCACTTGAAACAAGACAAACAAATTATGATGCTAAAGGTTTAGTTACAATTCGTGACTTGGTGCGTAACTCTTTGAGAATGCGACCTGATCGTATTATTGTTGGTGAAGTTCGTGGTGCGGAAGCTTTTGATATGTTACAAGCTATGAATACTGGTCATGAAGGAAGCTTGACAACACTCCATGCAAATAGTCCTCTTGATGCTATGAATCGTTTGGAAACCATGGTTTTAATGGGGGAGATGAATATTCCAATTCGGGCCATAAGAGACTATATAGCCAGTGCTATTGATATTATTGTGCATATTGATAGATTAACCGATGGTCGCCGTAAAATAACCTCTATTAATGAAGTAGTTGGTCTTCAAGATGGTGAATTAAATATAAAACAAATATTTGGCTTTAAACAAATAGGCTTAACCGGATCGGGAGAAGTTGATGGTGAATTTTATAAAGATAATTATACCCCAACAGTTTTAAAAAAAATTGAAAGCCGTGGGTTTTATGAAGATATTATAGATATCTTTAAATCTCATAAAAGTATTAAAAAATAGAAAAGAGGAATTAAGTTATGTCAATATATAATAGTATTAAAATAATTGTAAATATCGCCTTAATTTTAATTATTGGCATAATTATTAAATGGTTTGTTGAAGAAAAGAAAATAGATAAATTAAATAAAAGGTTAGGTAAATATTCGATTGAATCTCTTAAAGTAGAACATAGTATTTTTGATAACGTTGTTTTAACTTATTATAAAATTCAAGAAAGATTGGCAAAGATATTGAGTAAATCTAAAGTTTTAACCGATTATTCTAAGAAATATATAAAATATGTTGATAAAAAGAAAAAACCAAATTCTAATGAAATGAATTATGTGGTTGCTAAATTCTTAGCCATCTTTCTATTACTAATCTTAGTTATTTTATCTGATATTTTACAATCAAGTTCAATTAGTTTTCTAAGTGTTTTATTAACATTTATTGTAGGCTTTTTCACACCAGATGTGCTTTTATTAAGTCGTAAAATGATTATTCGAAATGAAATGGAAAATGATTTATTTCAATCGATAACAATTATGAATAATTGCTTTAAGTCTGGAAGAAGTATAATGCAAACAATGAAAATTGTGAGTGAAGAAATAGATGGTCCATTAAAAGAAGAATTTCAAAAAATGTTAATTGATTTAAAATATGGTCTAACAATTGAGGAAGTCTTTGATAGATTGTTAGAACGCGTTCAACTAGATGAATTAAAATATATAAGCACCTCGCTTACTATTTTAAACAAAACGGGTGGCAATATTGTTAAAGTATTTTCATCTATTGAAAAAACAATGTTTAGTAATCGTAAGTTAGATAAAGAATTAAAAAATTTAACGGCTGCATCTAAATTCTTATATAAAGTTTTAATGTGTGTTCCTGTAATTTTCATATTTATAATTTACTTACTAGATCCTAGTTATTTCGCTCCTTTATTTAGTAGTGTATTAGGCTATTTAATTGTATTTGTTATTATATTTATTTATTGTATGTATATTGTAACAGTTAAAAAAATTGTAAAGATAAAGGAGTAGCATATGAATGATAGAACAATTAAAATTACTAAGAAAATATATAGTAAATACTCGATAAGTGATATTGAAAAACGTTTTAGGTTACTTGGCGATGAAGACTTTAATAGTGTTTTAAAATTTTTAAATATGCGCCTTGTAACTAGTATTGTAATATTTTTTGTAATATTGTATACTAATGACTTGGGATATATATTAAGTCCAATAATTGTTGGTTTGTATTATTATTTATTACCAAAAATTATACTTGATTCTAAGATAAAGAAGCGTAAAAATAAACTCGAAAATGAAGCAATGTTCTTTTTTGAAGTTTTGTCTTTATCGGTTGAATCTGGTAATAACTTACATAATGCAATTATGATAACTTCTTCAAGTATTGATAGTGATTTATCGAGGGAGTTTCAAAAGGTAATGGAAGAGGTTTCTTATGGTAAGTCTTTGAATGAGTCTCTAACTCGTCTTAAAGAGCGAATACCAAGTAATATTATTAATAATATTATTTTAAATATTTCTGAATCAGTTTCCTTTGGAAATAGTATTGTTGATACTTTAAATAATCAAGTGGATTATCTACGTGATAAGAAAATATTAAAAACAAGAGCACAGATAGCAAAAATGCCTCTTAAAATTAGTATTATATCAGTTATCTTTTTTATACCACTATTGTTGTTATTAATTTTAGGTCCAGTATTAATTGAATATTTAAGTTAGGAGTGATTATTGTGAGTGGACATAGTAAATGGGCAACTATTCATCGAAAAAAAGGATTAATAGATGCAGAAAGGGGAAAAGTTTTTCAAAAGATAGCTAAAGAAATATATGTAGCAGCTCGTGGAACTAATGGCGATATTGATATGAATCCATCTTTAAGAGCCGTTGTTGAAAAAGCAAGAAGTAACAATATGCCTAAGGATAATATTGAAAAGGCTATTCAAAAGGCTGTAGGTGCAACGGATGGTGAAAATTATGAAGCTATTCGTTATGAAGGATATGCATCAGGTGGTGTGGCTATTATGGTTGATTGTTTAACTGATAATAGAAATCGTGCTGCAATGCTTGTTCGTTCAACTTTAACTAAACGTGGTGGTAATTTAGGAACTGATGGTTCAGTTAGTTATATGTTTAGTCGTAAGGGTGTTATTGTTATTGAAAATAAATATGATTTTGATAAAGTTATGGATATTGCTATAACTAATGATGCTTTAGATATTACAGATGATGGTGATGTATATACTATTCTAACTAATCCAAGTGATTTTATAAAAGTTAAGGAAGCATTGGAACAAGGTGGCATTACCGATTTTATAACAAGCGAAGTTACGTATGTGGCTGATAATTTAATTGAATCAGACGATGAGAAAAAAGAAAAAGTTTTAGATCTTGTTGAAGCATTAGAAGATATTGATGATGTTCAAAATGTTTATCATAATATGAGTGTGTAATTATGATAGGATATTGGAATAAATCAGTTTATATTACATATTTAGGGGCTATGGTTTCCGTTTTAGGATATTTAATGTTTTGTAAAACAGCTGATCCTGATTGGGCTTTTGCTGGTATGATCTTAGCTGTTGTTTGCGATATGTTTGATGGTAAGGTTGCTCGCAAAATAAAAAATAGAACTGAACAAGAAAAAGAATTTGGAGTGCAAATTGATTCATTAGCAGATATTGTAGCTTTTATAGTTATTCCTTCACTAACACTTTATGGATTAGGCTTAAATCAAGTTTATCAATTGATTTTAATTTCACTTTATGTTGTATGTGGTGTAATTCGTCTTGCATATTTTAATGTTGCGATGAGTGATAAGGATAAAGCTATAAAAATATATACAGGACTTCCAGTTCCCGTATCAGTTTTGATATTTGGTATTGTTTGGATGTTAGCCAAATTCATACCTTTTGTTGATAGTAATCAAGTAATTATATTAACAATATTACTTCCAATCGTTGGTTATTTACATATATCAAAGATTAAAATAAAAAAATTTACAGGTTCATGGTTTTATATTTTGATATCAGTTGTAGCCTTACTTGCTATTATAATAGGCGCAATTCTTTTATAGATTGATAAAGGTTTCTTTATCTTTTTTTCTTTTGTTGATATAATGAGGGTGGTGGTAAGATGATTGAAATAACAATAGATAATTTTCAAGGACCTCTTGATTTATTATTACATTTAATTAAAAAGTCCCAAATGGATATTTTTAATGTCAAGTTAGAGGTTATAATTGATGAATATCTTAAATATATAGAAGAAATGCAAGGAAGAAATTTAGATATTGCAAGTAGTTATTTAGTTATGTCATGTGAACTTCTTGAAATTAAATCAAGAATGCTTTTGCCAAGTTATCAAGAGGAAAAAGAAGAGGAAGATCCTAAAGATGCTTTAATAAGACGCCTTGTAGAATATCAAAAGTATAAGGACCAAATTGATAGTTTTAAAAATTTAGAAGAAGAAAGAAATACTTATTTTACAAAGCTACCATCATCTATCGAAGAATATCGCAGTAATACTGATACGTTATCACATACGATGGATGTGGATGATTTGGTTAAAGCTTTTGAAAGTTTCCTCGAACGTTCGCGGGAAGATAAGCCTATAAATACAAAAGTAACAAAAAAAGAATTAAGTGTTGATGATAGAATAAATGATATAAGAGAAAGAATTAAGTATAATCATGCTATTCCTTTCTTTGATTTATTTGAAATAAAAACTAAAGAATATATTGTGGTTACTTTTCTAGCTATTTTAGAATTAGCTAAAAAACAAGAATTAATTATAAAACAGGAAAATAATTTTGGAGAAATTATTTGTGAGGGTATAAATGAAGTATAACAAGTGTGCAGTCTTAGAAGGTTTATTGTTTGTTGTTGGTGATGATGGACTATCTATTGAACAAATTATGGACATTTTGTCAGTTGATAAGGATGAAGCCAAAGAAATTATTAAATCGTTAATGCAAGAATATGAAAAGGAAAATCGAGGTATTCGTATTAATTTTTTAGGTAATACATTTAAGTTAACAACTAAAAGTGAACATCGTGAGTTTTATGAAAAATTATTGGTTAATGATGATGCTAATAAATTATCAAATAGTGCTTTAGAAACATTGGCAATTGTTGCTTATAATGAACCAATAACAAGAATTAGAATTGATGAAATACGGGGTGTTCAAACTGGGCAATTAATTCGTAAATTAGTAGCCAAAGGTCTTTTAAAAGAAGCCGGTCGTAGTAATATGCCAGGTCGTCCAATTCTTTATAAAACAACAAGTGAATTTTTAGATTACTTTGGTATAAATTCCCTTGATGATTTACCTAAGATTGATATGCAGGATGAAGAAATAATTGATGATGTTGATTTATATGAATCTAAATATAGCGAGTAAAGAATAAAAACTTTACTTTTTTTGACATTTATGGTATAATTTCTAAACAGTGTTTGGTTGAGGTAGGATATGTCTTATTTATTTGAAATTGTTAATGATTTATATAATAAACTAACAGAGTATTATGAAAAAAATAATGATGAATTTTGCACGTTAACTGGTAAAAATCAGATACATAATGAAATCGCTAATATTTGGTTTGAAATTGTGCATGGTGTAAATAATTTTTATAATATCTTTGGTAAATCATTTATTAATAATTTTTATGATTATGATTATTACGCAGATGGGCTTGAAATTGGTATATATATAAATCCGCATGTGCGTTTAAAACAAGGTTCACGTGATATTTATGAACATTATTTTGAGCATAAAAACATATCATTATTGTATGGTCTTAAGGACGCTTATATTGCAAGAAAGATGATGAATCGTTTTATTAATATAATGCGTCGTTATTATAAAAATGATTTATTTACGGCTAAATTTAATGATGAAACCTATATAAAAATGCGTAATTTATATAATAGTTTTAGTTTTATTGTAAATAGAACAACTGAAATTCAAAAGCCAAAGACATATGAAGAAGTAATTGATGCCATATCAGCAAGTGAATTAGTTTTATTTGATAAAGCAAGTGAATTAATTGATAGTAATGAATTTAAAAAAGATGTTTTAAAACAACAAAAGTATTATATTGATGAATTAACGGCATTAAAAGAAATTATTTTAACTAAAGGTAATATAACTAAATTAAGTGATGAAGTTATAAGGATATATCTAGAGTTTATAGATATATTTATTTTAAAAGCAACACAAAAGGCCACTCTTTTAGGGGAGGTTATTAAAAGTAGTAGAATTTAATAAGGAGGATTTTTATGTCATATATGTATATATTAACAAAGTATTTTTGGAAAGATTTGTATAATGGTTCATATGATAATCGTGATAATGGTTTAGAAATTAAATTAAGAAGTCATACCATAAATAGTAATATTCAAGATGCTGTAAAAAGTTTACGAGATAATCCTAATGGTTATTATCAAATATTATTAAAATATTTACAAACTGATTGTATTGATAATGATATGTTGTGTGATTACTTATCATATGTTCCTTTATATCGTGAATCATTTTATTATCAATACCCTAATAGTGATGTTTTAGAATTTGTTAAAACTAGCACGGAAGATTTTAGTCATTCAATAGAAGAAGTTGTAAAATTAATTTGGTCAGTGGACGTTTTATCATTCGTTAAAAAAATAGTTAGAAGTCATTATTTAAATGATTTTATGACGAGGAGAATTGATTATCAAGAAGCATATAAATTAGTAAATGAATTAAAAAAAGTATCTATTTATAATTGTCATAATGATGTTTTGGCCTCTTATAATAATTTAATGGATTCTTATGAAGAACTTCGTAAAAGAAGAGATTTTATTGCATCTAATTATATTGATAGTGTCAAAACAGAAGATGCTATTATCGAAGAACAACAATATTATATGGATGAATTAGATAGATTAATAAGTGTTATTGAGAAAAAAGGTAATACAACTAATCTAAATCATCTGCAATTTGAGTCATTCTTAAAATTTATTTATGGTTTTAAGGAATGTGCAAATAAAAAGATAGAAGTTATTAATGAAAAAAAGTTAGTAAAAAGATTTAAGTAAGTATGTTTATATTAAAGATATTTGCTTATTTTTTTATTATTAGTTAACGAACTAAGTGTCAAGAGATTTAATAAAGTGACAATTTTTTTGCTTTAATTTTTTATTTATGATATTATTGATATTATCAAACAGGATGTTGATAGGAGGATATATGGAAAAGAAAAAAATAGCAGTTTTAGCATCTTTGGTATTAGTTTTTGTAGTAATTGGTTTAATTGTTGTGCTTAATCTTAAAGGTAGTGGTAGCACATCAACGATTAAAACAGGAAGTGATATGAAAAAAGCTTTTAAAAAAATATATAGTGATTTAAAAGATGATTTACCAAGCTTAGAGACTAGTTCTATTAGTGTCAATGATAAAGACATGGTTAAAGCTTTCACTGGATTAAGTAGTAATGATGATATTGAAGTGTTAGTAGTTTCAGAACCATTAATGAATGCTCAAGCATATTCAGCTTTGATGGTTAAAGTTAAAGATGGCAAGAATGTTGAAAAAGTAAAACAAGAAATGCTTGATAATATGGACATGCGTAAATGGGTATGTGTTGGTGCATCTAAACTTTATATTACTAATAATGGTAATGTTATTTTTGCCGTTATGTCATCAGATGATTGGGCAAAACCTGTATATGATGGCTTTAAAAAATATGTAAATAATGATATTGGTAAAGAATTAGAAAAGACTGGGGAAGATGATGTTGAACTTCCACCAGAGATGAAAGTAGAATAATTATTTAAAACTTCCTTTTAGGAAGTTTTATTAAAAAGGAGATTAAAATGTTATTTACAAGTATAAGTTTTTTATATTATTTTCTACCTGTAGTATTAACTATTTATTTTTTATGTCCCAAAAAATATCGTAATATAGTATTATTATTGTCGTCATTAATATTCTATTTTTATGGTGAACCTAAATATGTATTTTTGATGCTTTTAGGGATTTTTATTGCATACATTGGAGGTTTATTAATTGAAAAGTATCATAGTAAGTCTCTTTTAATATTCGCTGTAGTAATTCATATTATATTGCTTGGTGTTTTTAAATACACTGATTTTCTAATAAGCATTGTTAATGGTATCTTAAAAACAAATTTAAGTCCATTAAATTTGGCTTTGCCAATAGGGATTAGTTTTTGGACTTTTCAAGTTATTAGTTATGAAATAGATGTTTATCGTCAAAATGTTAAGGCTCAAAGAAACTTTTTTAAATTGGCTACATATGTATCATTATTTCCTCAACTTATTGCTGGTCCTATTGTGCGTTATGAAACAGTTTGCTCAGAACTTGATAATCGCAAGGAAAATATTAAAGATATTGAAGAGGGTATATGGCGATTTATTATTGGTTTAACTAAGAAAGTATTACTTGCTAACATGTTCGGTGAGTTGTGTACAAAGTTTTCTTTGGTCGAATCACGAAGTGTTATGTTCTATTGGCTTAATGCTATTAGTTATATGATGCAATTATATTTAGATTTTTCAGCTTATTCAGATATGGCTATTGGCTTAGGAAGAATATTTGGTTTTCATTTTTTAGAAAACTTCAATTATCCTTTTATATCTAAGAGTGTGACTGAGTTTTGGCGTAGATGGCATATAAGTTTGGGTTCATGGTTTAGAGATTATGTTTATATTCCATTAGGAGGTAATCGTGTTAAGACATTAAGGCATATTTTTAATATTTTTGTAGTATGGTTTCTAACAGGCTTATGGCATGGTGCAAGTTTTAATTTTATTATCTGGGGCTTATATTTTGGAATTATCCTTATTATTGAAAAGTATTTCTTATTAAAATATATGGAAAAATGGCCTAATTTTATTAAAATGATTTATGTTTTATTTCTAGTTATGGTTAGTTTTATAATCTTTTCAACAAACAATTTACAAGAAGCATGGCACAATATAATAGGATTGTTTGGAGCGAATGGTGAAGACTTTATTAATAGTTATACGATTTATTATTTGAAAAATTATTTGGTTGTTATTATTCTATCATTAATATCATGCACACCACTTGTTAAAAGCATTATTAATAAACTAAAACAAAAAACGACATTCAATAAAATAATCAACGTATTAGAACCAATTTGTATTGTTTTGTTGTTAGTTATAGTTACCGCTTATTTAATAGATAATTCATATAATCCATTTTTATATTTTAGATTTTAGGAGGAAAGATGAAAGATAAGACCAAAAATATTGTTGTTATAGTTGTTTTTTATGGATTGTTAATGTCATTTTTTGTTATCAATGTCTTTAAAAAAGATAGTGAGATATCAATGTCTGAACGTAGAAAATTAACACAATTTAAAGATGTATTGTCCAAAGATGTTTTTGATGGAAGTTTTTTTGAAAAGTTTTCATCTTGGACAAGTGATCAATTCTATAAACGTGATGAATTTCGTGGTATTAAAGCTAAAATATCACTTAAAATAGGCAATGATTATAATAATTTATATCAATATAATGATTATTTAATAGAACAAACATATCCTTTGAATAAAAATTCTGTTTTGAATCTTACTAATAAAATTAATAGTATTAAAGAATTATATTTAAATGATACTAATAATATTTATTACACAATAATTCCTGATAAAAATTATTTTATTAATGATAATCATTTAAAAATGGATTATTCATCATTAGAGAGAATAATGAAAGATAATTTGCAAGGAATGAATTATATTGATTTATTTAATGATTTAACTATTAATGATTATTATATGACTGATACGCATTGGAAAGAGGAAAATCTTGAAGGAGTTGCGCATAAAGTTTGTAGTAATTTAAAAACAAATTGTGATACTACATATCAAAAAAAGAATATTACTAATTTTAAAGGTCAATATGCTTATCAATTGCCACTTAAAACCAAAGAAGATGTTATTACTATTTTAACTAATGAAACTATTGAAAAAAGTGTAGTTTATAATTATCAAACAATGAAAGAAATGAATGTTTATGATTTAACTAAGAAAAGTTCTCTAGATAAATATGATATTTATTTAGGAGGTAGCGTGCCTCTAATAACTATAAGTAATCAGGTGTCTACTAATGATAGAGAATTAGTAGTATTTAGAGACTCTTATGGTAGTAGTTTGGTTCCTTTATTAATCGCTGGATATAGTAAAATTACAGTGGTTGATACAAGATATATATCACCCAAAATACTATCAAATTACATTACCTTTACTGATAAAGATATCTTATTTATGTATAGTGTTATTTTAATAAATAATAGTTTCTCATTAAAATAAATTTGCGATTATTAGCAATAAGCGTATAATAAAGGCAATAAGGAGACAATAATGAATATATTATATATTCCAAGTTTAGGTATCAATGCTAAAGTTTTAAATAAAGTTATTGATTACAATGATGGCGTCATATCACCAAATAAATTTGGAAATAAATGCAAAATTTATAAAATAAATAATGTTTATGAATATCAATTAGAACAATATATTAAGACTTTATTAAAAGATAATCAAAATGTATTATTTTATAATATTCAGTTTTCTAAAAAAAATAATATTTTGTATTTCTATGTTGATAGTAATTTAAAGTTAGATAGTGTTCAAAATAACATTAATTTGTTTGATAAGAGCAGTGTGATTGATGTTTTAAATGTTATTAAAAAAACTTTAGGACTTAGTAGTGAATTATCAAATGATGTGATATCATTAAGTGATGTTTTGAATTTTCATCGTCAATTAAATAACAATTGCGATACGTATAAAAAGAGAATAGAAAGAAATATAAATTATATTTTAGAAAGTGAAAATAATGCTGAAAATTATGTTGTAGAACATTCTTATAATGATGGTAAATTAAACATATCATTCTATAATGGTGTTAATACGCCATATATTAAAGTCTCTTTTGAAAAAAAGAATGGAAAGATGCATTTAATATATCAAGACGAAGGTATTAGTTTAAGCGATGAATTATTAAGGTTTTTAGAGTATGATATTAGAAGGTTATATGACTTTTATATTTATCAAGAAGAAATAAAAAAAGAATTGAATAAAACAATTAGATCAATTAATACACCATTTGTCATTGAAATTCTAAATTACGGTATTAAATTATATTTAGATAATAATGATTTAATGAAACCACTTGATATTTTCTTATCATTTTATAATAATAATCAAACTATTAATGTCAATTCTTTAAATGCTCTTACATTAATTGAAGATTCACTTGATAATTTATTGAAAAATATTTATGTTAGAATTGCTGATTTACCACAGTTTGAACATGAAGATTTAACAAAATTACGAAGTTTATTAATTGAAGATGAAGAGAACGAATATGAAAATGAATTAAAAATATATAAAGTTCGGAGTAAAATGTTAAAAATAAAAAATTATTTTAAAAGATGATTATTTGTAATTGTCTTTTTATTTTGTTATAATGTTCTTGAAAATAGGGAGGAAGGAAGTGGTTTTGTTTAGGGGGAATTATTTTAGTATTATTGATGATTTTTTTATTAAAGAGTTGTCATAAGGAATATCGTGTTTTGGTTACAGGTGATGGTAATATTTCAAATAATATTGTTTCTAAAGGTAATGTTTTAGAAATTAAGGGTGAACCTAGTAAGGAAAATTATATTTTTGGAGGATTTGTTAATAGTAATGGAGAGTTAGTTTACAATGGCCTTAAGATTAGTGAAGATATGAATTTAAGCATTAAATGGATTCCAAATAATACTGTAACAATTTCTATTACCTATGATATTGATGGTAATAAATTTAGTATTAAATCTCCTAAAAATGAGAAAATAACACCTATTATCACGCCTATTAAAAAAGGGTATGTATTTGGTGGTTGGATACTAGATGGTAGTTTGTTTGATAGTAATACTTTGGTTAATAATGATATTAATTTAAAGGCAAGATGGGTTAAGCGTGATAATATAACGGTTAAAGTTGTTATGGATGATTATGAATTTTCATATTATGTCGAAAAAGGCACTATTGATATTTTACCAATCACGCCTATTAAAAAAGGTTATGTTTTTGATGGTTGGCTTACAACGGATGGTCAAACATTTGATACAGACTTTAAAATTTCCTCCAATATTATCATTAAACCTAAGTGGAAAAAACAGTATGTGTGTCCAAGTGATTGTCTTCCAAGTGGTGATGGTTTAACATGCGAGAAGACCACTACTACTAATTTAGTTAGTGCCAATACATGTCCAACAGGTTATACTTTGAAAAACAATAAATGCCTAAATTATGCTAAAAAATATCATGCAGATAATACATCATCTTCTTGGAAGTGTCAAAATCAAAGTCATTATATGTATACAGAAGAAGATGGTAATGGTGGAGCCTTTATGTGGTGTGTGCCTACAACTTCAGTTTCTAAAAAATCAACATGTCCAAGTGGTTATTCTAAAGTCAATAATACATGTCAAAAGAAAGAAATACTAAATTGTAAGGAAAGTTAATGCTATGAAAAAGAAAAGTAAAGGAAAGAAAAAAATAAATAAACCAAATCAAAAAAGTTTTATTATAGTTACTATATTATTGCTAATAGGAATAATTATTAGTCTAATATATTGGTATTTTAATAGATCACTTAAAGTGGTTATTGATTATAACAATAATTGTCCAAAGACAATTATTTATGTTAAATATAATGAAAAAATTAATGTTGATAGCATTGATAAAACTAAGTTATCAAATAATTTTATGGATTGGTATCTAGTCGATAAAAATAATAAAGGCCTAGTTTTATCACTAGCTAAATTTGATTTTAACACTAAAATTACGCATAATATTACTATAAAAGCTATCTATAATAATAATTTAGAAACTGTTACTATTAAGTTTGATACTCAAGGTGGCACCAAATTAACAGATATTGTTATGGTCAAAGGAAAGGCTATTATTCTTCCAAATCCACCTTCTAAAGATGGTTATCAATTTATAAAATGGATAGGAGAAGATGAAAACGAAATAAAAAATGGTGATATTATTCAAAATGATATAACCTTAAAAGCCGTTTGGACAAAAAAATAGTTCCTTAATTTTTTAAGGGATTTTTTAATAATATAGAAATTATGTTATAATGTAATTGATGGTATGAGGTGTTTTAATGAATAATAGTAATTATAAAATTTGTCCTAAATGCAACAACAATGTTTTACAAAGTAGTAAGTTTTGTCCAAATTGTGGAAATAAATTTCCTTTAATGTTTGTTAAAATTAATAATTTTGATGCAATTTATAATAACATAGATAATAAAATGCTTGAATTGTATATTCAAAGGGAACTAAGTAAGTTAAATATTGATTCAAAATCTAAGAAAATACCATATGATAGTTTAAAACAAGTGCAATTTTTAAATATTGCTATCTTAGTATTAATCTTTTTGTTCGTTTGTTTAATATTCTTTCATTTTCCAATATATACGTATATTATTGGTTTAATTATTTTGTTTTTCTGCAATAAAAAACGTCGAAAATATAATTTAAATGCTGCTTTAGCAAAAGAAATTAAAGAACGTCCAAATGAAAAAATGAAGAATATTATTTTTAATAAATGCAATAATTTAACAACTGATCCTTTACGTGGTCTTTATCCTATAGGATTAATTGCAGCTATTTTATTACCAATGGTTATATTTTTTAATCCTCATATAATGTATGAAAAAGTTGCATCGGGTTATGCAGTTAGATTTTATACTTTTGGCTTAACTAATTTTAAGACTGCAACTATTCCTGCAACATATAAAGGTGAACCGGTCGTTAGTATGCGTGGTAATGCCTTTTCTAACATGTTTTTTCTTAAGTCTGTAACTTTACCAGATTCTATTGTAGAAATAAGAGGTCAAGCTTTTAAAAATGATTATTTATTAGAAGACGTTAAACTTCCTAGTAAATTGGAATATTTAGGTGGTGGTTCTTTTTACAATTGTGCATCCCTTACACATGTTTCATTACCAGACTCAATAACTTATATTGGTGGTGAAGTATTTTACAAAGCTAAAAATTTAAAAGAAATCACTTTACCAAGCAAAATTCAAGAAATAAGAGGAGATAGTTTTGCTTACTGTTCATCCCTAGAAAAGATTGAAATTCCTGATAGTGTTGAACGTATTGGAGGTCATGCCTTTTATTATGCGACCAGTTTATCAAGTGTTAAATTCACCAAGAATAGTCGTTTAAGAGAAATTGGTTCATCTGCTTTTAGAAATTGTTCATCGCTAAATAAGATCTTTCTGCCTTATAATGTATCGGTTAATGAAAGAGCTTTCAAGAATAGTCCAACAATTATCAAAAATATTGATGATGTAGATTTTAGCAATTTATTTGATGAGTCTAAATTTAAGCAATGGACACTTAAAAATGCGCCTTATAACGAAACCTCTGATATTAGTCTTTATGGTGCTGTTAATATTCCAAAAGAAGGCAAAATAACTGTTAAAAAAATAAAGGTTGATGATGAGTATCGAAAATTTGATATTGTCTTTGAAAATAGTGATGGTAAGGTATCATTTACACTAGATAGATTTCATCCATATTATGAGGTTAACAATGATTTAATCATAACAATAAAATATGAAAGTGACTATAATAATACTTCTTATGAAGAAACAGGAAAATCTGTATATTATTATTACAATTAGGAGGAAAAAATGAAGTTTATTCACTTATTATACGTGCCAACAATGCAATGTAATATGATGTGTAAGTATTGTTATTTAGAAGATAATACGGTTTCTGTGAAAACAGAATATGGTGTTTTAGATACTCTTCGTTATGCTGTTAATAAATTTAGAAAAGCTGAAGTCATTCCTTTTAATATTTCCTTGCATGGTGGGGAAGTAACAACCCTATCACCAAAAGATTTTCACGATATCATTGAGTATATTGATAATTATTATCAAGAAAATAAGGAATTAATAACAAGGTTTGGTTTTAAAATTTCAAGTCCTCACATAAAGACTAATTTATATGATTTAGCTAAACATATCGATACTATCAAGGAGTTTAATGTATCTATTTCAGGTAGTTTAGATTTGCCATTATCACTTCATGATGAGTATCGGGTTACAAAAGGAAATAAAAAAACTTTATCAAAAATTTTGGATAATATAAAACTATTAGAAGATCTTCCTAATAAGAAAAAAGTCTCAGCAACTATTTTTAAAGAACACTTTGAACATATCGATGAAATAATTAATGATATATGGTTTTTACATAATAATACTTGTTTAGATATGAATGATTTTAATTTTATGATAGGCTTTGATTATAATTCTAATGGTCTATTACATCATATGACAGAAGAAGAGCAGGTTATATTTTATAAAAGAATGTTAAAAGAGTTCGCTAAAACTTCCTTAGACGAAGGTGTTAATGGTGCTTGGTTTGATGAGTTTGGACCAGAGTATTGTTCAAACTGTGATAATTGTGGGGAAAAGTTTTTCTTGCTTGAACGAAATGGCGATATTTATTCATGCGTTAGAGGTCAAAAAGTAGAAGATTATTACTATGGTAATATCTATAAAGATAGTGTTGAACAAATATTAAATAATGCTTTTCGTAAAATCTTTTTAAATCACAACAAGTTACCGTTCAATAAAGAATGTGCATCATGTGGATATTTATATCTATGTAAGACAGGGTGTCCTTTTGTTAAGAATACTTATAACACTAATAAAAGTTATACATGCCTTCTTCAACAAGAATTGTATAAAGATAGAGGCTATGAAAAAGATCCACTAAATGATGAATTTGTTTATAACTATGTTAGTAAAATGCATTTAGATAGTATCGCTGAATATGTGCCAAATGCGAAAAAAGAATATCCAAGCCTTTCAGAAATCATTTTAAGTGACAATAAATTACAGTATGTTTATGATAGTGAAGCATTTATCTTAAAAATAGATGATGTTTTGTATAAATTAAGTTCTCAAATTACCAAGAAAACACGAGATATTGTATATATAACTAAGATGAGTAATGTGCAAATATTTATGAAAAAGGATACAATTAATGCTTTATGTGATTATCCTGAAAATAATGCCCTTTATATAATGCTTTTATCAGGAAACCTAGTTAAATATGGTGATGAACAACGCATTAAGCAACGTCATCTTGCTAATATGCAAGTGTATAAAGGTATACTAGATAATCGTAATTCTGAAATGGATGGTTATTATCAATATGATATAACAAACTTTATTAAAGAATATCACGATGCTTATTCAGATATAAATGCTAATAATCTTTTCTTTACAACAACATCTCTTCGTGACTATCATTATTCAAAACAAAAAGATAATGCTTATTATCATATTCAGGCTATTAATTTACCATTTCAAAATATAGAATTTTATTATATAGATAAGGAGTTAAAATAATGAATAAAGAACCAGAAACATATGAAGAATTATTAAGACAAAAAAGATGTATTGATTTAACAAAATATTACAATTTAACAATGGATGATTTAGAAAGAATCTATACTTTCCTTGAAACATATAAAAATGGCAAGATATATGGTAATAAAGATAATTTATATTTAAATAATATGCAATCAAGCACTAATGATTTTAATAACTTTATTAATACACCATGTATTGATCCTAAAGTAGATGGTTGTGAGGTTTCTAATTTTTCCTTTAAGGTAATCCCTCATTTTGAACCATCTTCATCATCGTCTTGGTCATCAGGAGGATCATCTTCTAATAACAATAACAACAATAATAACAATAATAATAGATAGGGATATATTTATGGTTTTAATATCAAATGATTTTCAAGAAAAAAATTTAAAAAAATTCAATATTTCTATTGAAACAAAGTATTTAACAAATGGTAAAGTTGTAACAATTAACAGCAATAATCCAACAAGTGATGATGTTATTAATGGCATTATTTGTGAGAAAAAATATTACGTTAATGATAAATTGTTTTATGATGAACATTTTTTTGATTCACGCATTGAGTATACTTTTATTAGTAAAGAATTTTCAAATAATACTTATCAATGTCCCAATTGTGGTGTCATTTTAAAAACTAGTGATTTTATTAACGGTTGCCCATATTGTAAGACACATTATAATATGGATTATGTTGATAAAGATTTAGGAAGTAAATATCATTATGACTTAGTTTTAATGAATAAAACTTATCGAGTGATCACATTGTTTTTTGATGTTTTAGTTTCATTTATTTTATCGTTTATTTTTATAAAATATACTTCACGAACATTTAATTCATATGATATTGCTAAAATTTTTGTTTATACTTTAATTATGTCTTTGTGCTTATACTATTTTTTCTATCTTGCTGATGCTTATTTAATTTTGCCCCCAATAAGAAGATATAAGGAAAAGCAGAATGATAAAATAAAAGCTTTTTGGCAAAATTTTGGTTATGATAAAAAAAAGTTTTTTAACAACCTAAATTTTGAAATTAGAAGAAAGTATTATTGTAATGAGAATATTATCGATTATGATATTATTGATTACAATGAATTTAATATTGTAAATATTGATGGAATAGAAAGTGTTATAGTAAAGGCTTTTGTTAGAATAGTATATTATACTGGTCAAAAAATTACTAGCAAATATGTTGATGATGAATGGACATTAATGCATATCGGTGATAATATAAATGCTTATAAAGGTTATCCTAATATTATAAAATGTCCAAGTTGTGGAGCGTCGATGGATTTATTAAAAGGTGAATGTGAGTATTGTCATAAGAAGATTGAACATTCTATCGAATGGCTTTTAAAGGATTAAATTATTAGGATAATTAATAATTTGGAGTATTTATGAATTATGGAAAGATATATAATTCACCACTTGGGGTAATCAATTTACGAAGTGATGGTGAATATTTAACCGGTTTATGGTTTGATTCATCCCATGATGATAAAAAGCATAATAAGGATTATATTACTGGTGATTTAGAAATTTTTAAGGAAACCGAAAAGTGGTTAGATATTTATTTTGATGGAAAAGAGCCAGATTTTTGTCCTAAATATAAAGTTATAGGAGAAACACCTTTTAGAAGAATGGTCCTTGATATTATGAATAAAATTTCTTATGGAAGTTTAATAACATATGATGATATTGCTCGTGAAATTGCTAAAATAAAGAATATTAAGAAGATGTCGGCTCAAGCAGTGGGAGGCGCTGTTGGTTTTAATCCAATATGCATATAGAGTAATAGGTAAAAACGGCAACTTAACCGGTTATGGTGGTGGCATTCAAAATAAAATTAAATTGTTAGAATTAGAAGAAATTGATACCAGCCAATATACCATTCCTAAGGAAAGGGTTAAAAATGAATAGATGTCGTTGGTGTAATTTAAATAATGATAAATATATTGAATATCATGATAAAGAATGGGGAATTTTCAACTCATCGGATGATTACTTATTGGAAATGCTCATCTTAGAATCATTTCAAGCTGGTTTGTCATGGGAATGTGTTTTAAATAAACGTGATGATTTTAAATTAGCATATGATAATTTTGATATAAATAAAATATGTTTATATGATGACGAGAAAATAGCAGAATTAATTAATAATAAGCATATTATAAGAAATAAGTTAAAGATAAAAGCAAGCATTAACAATGCAAAGATATTTAAAAATATTCAAAACGAATATTGTTCTTTCTATAATTATTTAAAAAAGTGGACAAATGGCAAGATTTATTATGAAGTTGGCCTTACTTCATCTAGTTTATCTGATAATATTTCTGCTGATCTACAAAAAAGAGGCATGAAATTTGTAGGTTCAACCATTATTTATTCATATTTACAGGCGATTGGTGTAATTTATTCACATGAAAAAGATTGCTTTATGTATAAAATTAATGATTAGAAATTTTCATTAATTTTTTTATAATTGTTTAAAGTTTTTTTGTCAATTTTATACCTTTTGAAAAGGCTTCATTAAAAATTTGAAATATATTTTTTTCACTTGATGGGATAATTTCCATTCCATCGCAAAAAAGTGGTAATCTAACTATACTATTAGAGTCTAAATCATATGTATAAAATGCTATTTCTGAGTTTGATATGATTCCTTCAATTATTTTAGTGTAATTTTTATGATCGTTCTTTGTTATCTTTTTGCTTAAACATTGAATATATTTTAAAGAATCAATATCGGCTTTACTTAAAGTGGATGCCTTATTAAACATAGGATGCGTATGAAATCTAATATATATTTGATTATTTGTAAGCATAAGCTCATAAATAATTTTAGTTATATATTCTGATTTATTAAATACAATTTCATGAGAATTTGAACTTTTAATGAGAAGATTATCATCTAATTTAAAATCTAGTACATATATTTCTTCATCATCAACTATGGTATTAATAACCCCACTTAATTCTCTTTTAGAACTTTGACATAAGCAAATTAATTTATTGAATACAGTTTCTGTCATATTAATGATCATAATTAATTGTTCCTTTCTAATTTTTGGGCTTAAAATCGATTTTATTATATACTTTTTCGTATAAAATACAAGTTAATTTTAATTATTAGAAATATAAAAATTATCAATTTATTCCAATTTATACCAAAAGGTAAGTATCTAACTAAAAAGTGCATACTTACTTTTTATCTTATTATGGTATAAGATGAATATGTTGTGAAAGGAGAAATAAAATATGAAAAATTATGCAATAGGACATGCTGATGGAGAAAGAAGTGAATTCCATCAAAAATTAGGATTAACAGGAGCGGAAGTTAGTGTTAATTATTTAGAGAAGGGAATGAGTGTGCCATTTGTTCATTCACATAAAGAGAATGAAGAAATTTATATTATTACGGATGGTTGTGGCACTTTAAATGTTGATGACGAAACAATTGACGTTCAAAAAGGTGATGTTATCAAAATAGCTCCTAATGGTAAAAGACAATTTAAGACATCTTTAGAGAATGGAATGTCATATGTTTGCATTCAAGTTAAAGAAAATTCTTTAGATAAATACACTGAAAATGATGCTATTATTTCGTAATTTATATTAAAAAGATATTTATAAAAAAAATATCATGCTATAATAAATTGTGGGAAGTGAGCTTATGAGGAAAATTTACACTGACTGCCCAGTAGAATATACGGCGTCAATGATTGCTAACAAATGGAAAATTTTGATATTAAGAGATCTAATTGATGGCACGAAAAGATACAATGAACTTATAAGAACAGTTGCAGGAATAAGTGCCAAAGTGCTTACCGAAAACTTAAAAGAACTCGAAAGTGATGGTATAATAAAAAGAAAAGTATATCCAGTTATTCCTCCCAAAGTTGAATATTCAATGACTGAAAAAGGCAATGAGTTAAAACCTATAATTGATTTGATGCGTGATTATGGTAAGAAATATAAAGATAAATAATATTTAATGGGCATATATATTTGCTCATTTTTTTATTCTTTAAACACCATAATTTGATAATATTTAGAATGTAAAAAAAACTTTACAAATTTCCAAAAATATTTGATAGACAATTTTAAATATTCTGATATACTCGAAAGTGAAAGGAAGATATTATGAATATAAATGAAAAAATTTTGTTATTACGTAAAAAAGATGGTTTATCCCAGGAAAATCTTGCCGAAAAATTAAATGTTACTAGACAAACAATCTCTAATTGGGAATCTGGTCAAACAACACCCGACATATTACAAGCGAAGCAACTATCAAAAATCTTTAAAATAAGTTAGGATGATCTAACCGATAATAAATTAGAGCTTGAATTCAAGGATAATTCTAATAGTATTTTACAAGACATTGTAGGAAAGGATTGCTTATTAGTTATTAATGAAGCCTATTCTGATATTTATACAGATTATTATATAGATTAAAATACAATAGTTAAAGTTTTGGATGTTAATAATAGTTTTATAAAAGTTGAATATAAAAAAGGCAAACTAATGGATAATTGGTTTATTTTATTCTTGATGTTATTGTCATACCTAGATATAAATGCCAAAATAAAAAAGATATTAAATAATCAAAGCCTGTATAATAAAAAGGATTTTTCATTGTTAGAAAAATTAAATAAAGAAAGAAGTGTATAATTGTAAATGATGTGATACCAAAAAATCAGAAAAAATATTAATTTGAAAGTTGTGCGTTAGCATCACTTTTCAATTGTTCTCTTTTTTCAATAGGAGTCATCCAATTTAGTATTTGCATTGGTATGTTGTTAGAACGTTTCAAATATGCTTTCATTTGTTTTAATAAATTATCATATGAATAAAAAGATAAGTAGGAAATCTTTGCTGATCATTTATAATAATGACTTCTTTCAACTTTTCCATTATGTCTTGGAGTTCTATGTTTAATTAGTTTATGAGTTATTTTTAGCTCTTCACACAAAATATCTAATGAATGAATTTTTTTTGTATTATGGGTATGAGTGAATTCAGAACCATTATCAGTTTGAATGATTTGAGGCTTATATCCAAAATAAACAATAGTTCTTTTTACAAAGTCGATGGTTGAATAAATAGATTGTTTGCTATAAGGATAGATAAATCTTTCTCTAGATGCTTTATCAATAACTGTATATTGATAAAATCTCTCTCCATCATTGCCAACATAACATTTTTTAGGTACGTATTTAACATCCATCTGCCATTTAATACCAATCGTTTTAGGCGTATCATATTTTTTAGAAATATACTTTTCATGTTTTTGTTTATCAACGGATAAGTTCATTTTTCTAATAACTCTAAATAAAGAACAGGCGTGCCTTGAATATCCTTTTTCTACTCTTAGTTTGCCATATAATTCAGGTAGAGTAACATGAGGATTTCTTTTAGTATAATCCTTAATCCATTTAATTTCTTCATCTGTATGAGCATTATGGTGTTTAGATAGAGGTTTGTGTGATTTATTAATAAGAGATTCTTTTGTACCGTCAAATCTTTTCATCTATCTAAGAAGAGAAGATTTAGAAACATGGTATCTTCTACACACCAATGATAAGGGATATCCTTTAGAATATAATTTGACAGAATAAAATTTTGTGTTCAAATCATGTGGATAATAACGTATATTTTGTGATATAGTATTCATAGCAAAAAGTCCTTTCGATAAATATTTTTATGTTCAATTAATATTTTATTGGATTTTTTGCTTTTTTTTGTACAGACATGGTGTCACATCAATTGTAACTCTACAATGGTATTTTTTTATAAATAAGATAATTATTGTCTGGATAATGAATTTATAATATAATTATTTAAGAAAGTGGCGAAAGAAAATGATACATGAAATGAAACTACAACCCGAATATTTTAATTTTATATTAAATGGGACGAAGAGAATTGAAATAAGGTTAAATGATGAAAAAAGAAGAAACATTAAATTTGGTGATAGAATTAAGTTTTTAAAAGAACCTGATTTAAAAGAAACATTTGAAGTTCGCGTTGTAGAATTGCTTAAATATAATTCATTTGAAGATATGTTTAAAGACTATGATATTTCAATTTTATCTGATAAATCAATGACAAAGAAAGAACTAATTTCAGTTTTAGAACAATTTTATACGAAAGAAAAACAAGAGAAATATGGTGTCTTAGGAATTAGGATTGAATTAATATAATTTAAAAAGATTGAGAGAAATAAAATATGGATAAGAGTGTAATTTCAAAAATAAAGGAATCATTTATCAACTATTTTGGTAATAATCAAATAAGTGAAATTGAAAATTTATTTGATGATATAACAATTATATTGTGGAAAAATGATAATGGTAAAATAACATATACTTTTGACAATAAAGAAAATCAATATTCTAATTCATTAAAAAAATATTTAAAAAATAATTGGAATAATATTGTTAAAGAAGAATTAGATGGCTTTTGTTTGTCGAACACTAAATCACCAACAATTTTTGTCAATAGTGCAAGTGATACGCTCATAGCAATATTAATGCATGAAATTCTTCATGCATTCTTAAATGATAAATTAAAGAGAACACGATTGGTTGAACACGATTTTTTTGTTGAATTAATAATTGAATATATTAATCATGAAATTTTGACTATGTATAATAGTAAGGTTAACCAAATTAATATTCAAGATAATACTTACTTGCAACTTGATAAATTGCTTGGCTTTCCAATAAAAAAATTGTATCAGCAATTAGAAGATATAATAAAAAATGATATAGTAAATATAAATCAAATTGTAAATATTTTTGAAAGGGTTACTATTTCTACATATTTTCAAGATCTGTTGGATAAAGTGTATTCAAGTGATAGAAAAAAGAGCTTTAAAGAACAATATAATGAATGTATTAGTGAATATTCCATTGAATTAGAAAAAACAGTTGAAAATATAATTGGAAATTATTTAGATTATCAAAATAAATTACATAGATAATTATAAATTATTATTTCCTTGCAAGATTAGTTTGAAATACAATTAGTCTTTTTTTCTTTATTTTTAATTTTTTAATAAAAAATCAACTATCACTAATTGACTTAAATCTAACGTCATTTTGGTGCAACGATTTTATCTTATGGAACGGTTGCCAAATAAGTTAAGCCACTTTTTAAACAAATTCATTTGTATTTATTATAACGTAATAAAATGATAATATTAATATTTTAAAATTAAAATTTAAAATTTTATGCCTTAATTAATTCTTTTATATTTTTATAACTTTTTTTATCTTTAATTGATATTAATTTTAATGTTTCTGATCAATAAAATTTAAAGATCACACAAAGATTATAAAAAGTATTGAATTTAATTGTTGATGTTTTATAATAAATAAAGGTGTTAGAATGAAAAAATATAATTTGGTAGCGGTTTTTAGTAAAGATTTAAATAAAATTTTGATGTGTAGAAGAACCAAAGAACCTTATAAAGGAATGCTTAACTTGGTTTGTGGAAAAATTGAAAAGGAAAACGATAGTTTAAATGAAACATGTAGAGAGTTGAGAGAAGAAACAAATATTTATCGTGATGATGTTTCCTTAATACATTTTATGAATATTGAATATATTACTTTTGGTAAATCAATTGAAGTATATTATGGTATCTTGAATAAAGATGTATGCTTGGTTGAAGAAGTTAATAAACTTGAATGGGTTGATATAAATGATAACTTTTTTGATATGAACAAATATGCTGGAGAAGGTAATATAGGACATATAATTGAGGAGATAAAAATCAAATTAAATAATAAAAAGATTAATTTATAACTTTGATTTTGTTTCATATTTAATTTCAACAGAATATGGGATAATGGTATGCACTTATGTAAAAATTGGTGCTTTTTTCATATTAATATTGTTTTGAATCTTATTCTTAGCTTTCATTTTTATTATTAATTTATTTGTTGTTTTGGTAACACTTTATTCTTCTTTTACAATAAAAAAACATAATATCAAATACTATGAACTTATTTACAGAATTTTATACACTTGTTAGGTTAGGAATGATAAAGTATAAAAAACTCACATACTAGTATTTAGGTGTGTAAATATTAAAATCAAAAAAAGTTATTTGATTCTAATAATAAAAGTTGAAAAATAACTAATTATTAAAAATATTACTTTAAGGTTTAAATTTTATTAATAAAAATATAATTTTATTGTAATTTTAATCAAAGCTTATGCTATAGTATTACTGAATAACTTATCTTTGGGGGATAAAATGGAAAAATTAGATGAAATAAGAAAATCATTAAGCTTTTATGTTTGTTCAAATAAATTAAAGAATAAGATTATTGATGAACCAAATAACTATAGTGTTGCTGATCATTTATTTGGTAGTATGATACTAGCAACTGCTATTGATTCTGAATTTAGAGAAACAAATGATTTATCAAAAATATATAGAATGTTAATTCTTTCTGAATTTAGTATTCAATATCCAAATTATGATTTTAATAGTTTAAAACTAGGAAAGCAATATGTTAAAGAAATATTAGAAGCAAAAGATACGAATACTGAAAATGGTAAATTAGTATTTAAGTATAAAATGCTAGACCATCTATTAACTAAATTAATCAAAGAGAAAGAAGGTTATGTATTATTGTCTGATTTAATTGATGAAGGGAGTAAAATAATATCTTCATTATGTAGTAGGCTACCTTATGAGTGCGAAGAAATATTTAAATTCTATTATTTGAATTTTAAATTAAAAAACAAAGTAAGATCAGGATGGGATAGTAAACATTGGAATATTAAATCAGACAGAATTGAAACGGTTTCTGAACATGTAACTGGAACTTTAAGTTTAGCAATGATATTAAATTCTGAATTTGAATATAATTTTAATACTGATAAAGAATTAAAAATGTTAGTTGTACATGAAACTGGTGAAACATTAATTGGTGATATTACACCATTTGATGGTATAACACCAGAGAAGAAAAAAGAAATTGAACATCAAGCTATGAAAGATGCTTTAGGCAATTTAAAAGAAAGAAATAGTTTATTAACTTTATTATATGAATTTGATGAGCAAGAAACACTAGAGGCAAAATGTTCGCATTATTGTGATAAGATTGAAGCCGATTTACAAGCAAAAATTTATCAAGATAGGGGAATGCATCACTCATTAGATGATCAAAAAAATAATGTTGTTTTCAATAGTTCAAAAGTTCAACAAATGTTAAAAGATGGAGCAAAAGATGCATTTGATATATGGTATGAATGGGATAAAACTATATATGCTGGTGATAATCAATTTCCAGAATTTATGAACATATTAAAAATTGCTAGAGGAAATGATTTACTATATTTAGATAAGGTTGTAAAAGAAAAAATAAATCTTACAGATGAAGAACACACATTTTTATCACAAGAATTAACTGGAATTATTAGAGAATTATACAAAGACAATAATATAGATTCTATTTATTTAACAAATTATCAAGATTCAAAACATAGTAAGGGAACATTAAATATAGTAGTTTTATTAGAAGCAGGAGCAGACTGTTATACTTATGATAGATTAATGACAAAATTAAATTCTAAAATAGCTGAAGATAATAAAACGGGCGTTAATGTTACCTTTGATTATGATTATGAGAATAGGTATTCAATAACTGCTATGAATTCTAGTGAAATGCATAGTATTGAAAAACTTGTAGAATCCACAGTTTTATTTGATAAATCAGGAAATGTAAGTAGAGTTAAAAAAACAATGAAAAAACAAGGGCATTCATATGAATTTTATTTAGTTGATTATGTTCCATCAGTTAATGAAACAATTAGACATAAATTGATTAAAATAAATAACTAAAGATGGCAATGAGATTTTTTCTCAAAGTCATCTTTTCCTTTGTTCAAACGTCATTATTCATGTTATTATCATCATACATATATTTTTAGAATGGTCTTTAAACACAAAAAACTAATCCATTCCTAGATTAGTTATATATCAAAACTTGAAAAGCTTGAGCAGATTCTTTAATGGAGTGTTTTAAATACAACTTATTTCTACATCTAATTATGCATAATTTCTTGAATAACAATTTAATAATTAAAATTCATGTTATAATTACATATAGAAGTGATAGGTAAATAGTAATTTGTTAAATTCTCAGACTATGTCCTGTAAATTTTAAACCAAATAATATATAATCGTTTTTGAAAAGAGGAATTAGTATGAATCAAGAAAAAATTGGAAAATACATAGCAACATGTAGAAAAAATAAAAAACTTACTCAAGAACAATTAGCTGAAAAATTAGGTATAACAAGTAAATCGATAAGTAGATGGGAGAATGGAAAAACTATGCCTGATGTTTCTTTGTTTCATTCATTATGTAAAGAATTAAGTATTACTATTAATGATTTATTAAGTGGAGAAACAACAAGTAAAAATAATTTGGATTTATCAGCAGATAAATTATTGGATTACAGCGAATATATTAAGAAAACAGAAAAGAAAAAATTAATTATTCTATCAATTGGATTAATTACTTTAATTGGACTATTTTTAATAGTAATCAATTTGACTTTTAATAAAACATTTTTTAAAAATTCTTATGAATTAGATTATATGAATAATATAAGTATTCCAATACCCAGATATTCTTATTACAGAGGGACGGGAGGAATGGAAGCGTATACAACTAAATTAAAAACAATTAAACAACCCGATGAAGTAAATATTTTGATAGATAGATATTTAAATACTTTAGATAAAATAGAATGTAATAATAAAAACTATTATTATGATAAAAATAAAAATTTTACGATAATTCAATATAGAATAAATAATGATGGTATTGGATTTGTTAATACAATTTATATATCATATAGTTATGGAAATATTTGTAAGCAACAAACTCGCTAATATAAATCAAGTTTGAATGTGAGATAAAAATGGATAAGGATGTTCAATCTATTATTGATAAATCTAAAGAAGTGATGAACATATTAAAGAGTTTTGAAAATAAAAAAAACAGTAGAATATTTAGTTAATGATACAAAGTTGTCAAAAGAAGAATGTTCCATTGCTTATGATATTATTATTAAAATTGAAGATTAAATTATAATTTAATAATTTAAAAAATTTCATTAAAAATTATTGACTCTCCCCTTAGAGTAGGTTGTATAAATAATT